>CAZCLA010000020.1:41637-55974 GCA_964499285.1 uncultured Melioribacteraceae bacterium | reverse complement strand
TTTGAAGGAATTATTAACACCGGAATTTTTGTCTTGTGGACAACGCCTTCAGAAGTACTTCCCATTAAAACTCTTTCTAGCGCGTTCTTTCCGTGAGTGCCGAGCACTATCAAATCCGCTTCAAATTTTTCCGCTTGATTAAGGATCACGTTTATGGTAGGACCCTGGATTAAGAATTCTTCAACATCAATTCCTTCATCACGAATCTGCTTCGCAAGATCTGAGAGCATTCTGTGACTTTCCTTTATCTCTTTTGCTTTTTGATCGCGGATAACTTGCGGACCAACTTCCTGCCCGATAAAATCCGGCGGCGGTTCGGCTACATGCAGAAGTCTAAGACTTCCACTATTGTTCTTAACAATTTTAATAGCTGCTTCTAAAACAGCTTTGGTAACTTTTGAAAAATCGATCGCTGCAAGAACTCTCTTCATGGTTTCTCCTTTTACTTATTCAAACTCAATAAAATATAAATTGAGAAAACAATCAACATTAAACGACTTCACCAGCCCAGAAAATACGGTGGAGCAAGTAAAATTAATCCTGCCGCAATAAGAATCAATTGAAGGGGAAGCATCCATTTTGCCCATTTTTCCCATGGAATTTCGGCAAGTGTTAAAACACCCATCGTAACCGCAGAAGTTGGAATAATCAAATTGGTGAATCCGTCCCCGAATTGGAATGCTAAAACAGCCGTCTGCCGTGAAACACCAACTAAATCCCCAAGCGGAGCCATAATCGGCATAGTCAAAGCAGCCTGTCCGCTTCCAGAAGGTACGAAAAAATTAATTGCGGATTGAACGATAAACATTGCTTGAGCTGAAAGAATGGGATGAAGATCTGCAATCGGCAAAGAGAGATAATATAAAATGGTATCGATTATTTTCCCGTCCGAAGCGACAACAAGTATTCCTCTTGCTAGCGCAATTATTAAAGCAGTTCCGATTAAATCTTTAGCGCCTTTAACCATTGCGTCGGAAATCTCTTTAGCTGAAAGTCCGCCCACAACACCAACAACCAAACCCAATCCTAAAAAGAGTGCACAAATTTCCTCAATAAACCAGCCGTATTCCAAAACCCCGAAAACCAAAAGAAGCATACCAATCGAAAAAACAATCATTACAATTTTGTGCCTATTTGTGAAGGTTTGATTCTCATCAAAATTACCGTTACTCAACTCGCTGCGCTTTCGTAAATCATGTTTGTAGGTAGGACTTTTTGTAGGATCGGCTTTAATTTTATTAGCATACAACTGAACAAAAGTAACAGCAACCGCAGTGAGAATAAACCATACAACTATTCTATATTCCATTCCTGAAAACAACGGCACCTCGGAAATTCCCTGTGCGATCCCGACAGTAAATGGATTTAAGAAAGCCCCAGCAAATCCAACTCCCGCACCAACAAAAGGAATTGCCACGCCAACCACAGAATCGTATCCGAGCATCATTGCCATAGGAACAAAGATCAGAATAAACGGAATTATCTCTTCGCTCATCCCGAAAACGGCACCGCCGAGCGAAAAAACAAGCATAAAAATCGGGATTATCAATATTCTAATTATTTTATGTTTGCTGTGTGCTCTTGCAAGTTTTATTATTGAAGCATCCACAACCTTTGTTTTTTGAATAACTGAAAAAACTCCTCCGACAATCAGCACAAAACCAATAATTAAGGCGGCTTCGCTGAAACCTCTTATCGGCGCCATTAAGAGAGCATCAACATTCTGTTCAGAGGATTCAACTACATGATACGAATCCGGTTGAACCAAATTTCTTCCGTCTTTTTCGTATCTGTTAAATTCTCCGGCGGGCAAAATCCATGTTAAAACTGCAACAAGCAGCATCAGTGAAGAAATTATTACAAAGGTATTGGGAGCTTTTAATTTCACATAAGTCCTAAATTATTCTGATTATTTTTGTCTCTTTTCTTACTATATTAAAAAAATCAATCAAGCTTAACAATATGAATCAAGGCTTAAAATATATTGCCTTCCTCTTACTATTGCCAATAATCTTTGCGGGTTGCGGACCATCGCCAAAGTTTACCGCATCACAAAAGCCAGAAGAGAAAAATGATAATACCGAAACTAAAATCAGATACAAAAATGTACCGGAAATAGAAGTGAACGATTCTGTCTTCGGAGATGATTTCAAACCGTTGGAAACAGTAACCGGAACAGCATCTTATTATGCTGATGAGTTTAATGGAAAAATTACATACAACGGCGAAGTTTACGACATGCACGGATTAACAGCCGCTCACCCAACATATCCGATGGAGACGATGATTCGTGTTACAAACTTGTTAAACAATCGAAGCGTAATTTTAAGAATTAATGACAGGATGCCTTATTACCCGGATAGAATAATTGATCTTTCTCTCGGAGCGGCTGTTGAACTTGATATGGTGGAAATCGGGCTTGCAGACGTAATGATCGAAGTGATTGAATGGGGAATAGAATAATCACTTGCTGAGCACATAAATAATTCCGTTTTTAGGAACCTCGTCAATCGTGCCATCAAACCCTTCTTTTATAAGCGCCTTATATAATTGACGCATAAAAAAACCGTGCGTAACTATGAGTGAATTTTGGTCACCGCTGCGGATGAACTTTTCTAAAAATTTATTAATTCTTATTTGAGTATCAGTGTAGGTTTCAATTTGCGAAGAATGATTTTTCTTCCACGCAATTCTTGCTCCGATGTGCCAAATAAATGACGGTATTTTTATATCCGTATTCCAAAACGATCTCATCGGGACTTCCACAAGCATATCAGTAAATAGTATTTCTCCGTCAAAAATTGCTGCTGAGGTTTCTTTTGCTCTTGGAAGCGTGCTGGAAAAACAGCGCTGCCATTCTATGTTCTTAAGATCTACTTTCTTCGCAATAATTTCCGCTTTATCGTAATTCCTCATAGATTCATCGAAACCGGAAGAGTTCAGAAAATTCTGAGAACGGATATCAACCTTAAAATGGCGGACCAACCCTATTTTCATTCGATGCATTCTTTATATCTGAAACAATCAACAACATGGTCGTTCACCATACCCGAAGCCTGCATAAAAGCATAACAGATTGTCGAACCGACAAATTTGAATCCCCGCTTTTTTAAGTCCTTGCTCATTAAATCCGATTCCCGGGTTTTTGCAGGAAGGTCTTTTAATGATTTCCGCTCATTAACTATTTGTTTATGATCAACAAACTGCCAAATATATTTATCGAAGGAACCGAATTCTTCCTTCACTTTTAGGTAAAGTCCGGCGTTAATAATAAATGCATTTACTTTTAATTTGTTTCGAACAATACCAGGATTATTAAGAAGCTCAATTTTTTTCTGTTCGTTATATTTCACCATTTTTTCAGGATCAAAATCATCGAATGCTTTTATGTAATTTTCTCTTTTTTTGAGAATTGTTATCCAGCTTAAACCGGCTTGTGCACCTTCCAGCAGGAGTAACTGAAACAGTTTTTGATCATCATGAAGTGATACTCCCCACTCTTCATCGTGATATCTTGTATAAAGTTCGTCCGACCCGCACCATTCGCATCGTGATTTCACTTAATCTCCAACGAATTATAAAAAAGTTTTTAGTATGGCTTAAATAATATTTAAACTAAGTTAAGGAAAAAATATTAAAAAGAAATTTTGCTAATCGGGGACAAAGCATAAAGTATTAAGTAGATTTATAATAACATTATGCATATTATTAGATAATCGGTTGCGGAAAAATCTTAAAGGAAAATAATGACATTCAAGATAAATTTAGTTCTTTTGTTTTTAATAACTAGTCTTTCGCTGACAGCACAGATTAACCCGGAGCAATATAAAAGTCAGCGCGATAGTTTATTTGCATTGCGTACTTCTTTGACTTCTGAGAAAGCAGTGGTAGAAAGTGAAATTGACAGTCTAAAAGAGCACATAATATTTCTCGAACGAGAGATCGAAGAAACAAAAGTTAAGATATATATAAAAAAATACGGACAAGAAGACGGGATGCGCGTGGCATCGGGACAAATTTGGAAAGGAATGTCCGAAAAGATGATGCGTGACAGTTGGGGAGAACCCGATAAAATTGATAAAAATGTCGAGAAGTGGGGAGTTTTTACTCAATGGTACTACGGCGATATTATTTATTTTTTTAGAGACGGAATTTTAACCGATTGGGAAGAAAAATAATTTTAATTTATTACATCGAGAGGCAGCCATGAAAATAAAAAAAATATTAGTTCCTGTTGATTACAGTCCTGTTTCTGATAGAGCAGTTAAGTACGCAATTTTTCTTGCAGAAAAACACAAAGCATCAATAACCTTGCTTCACGCAGTTGTTTTGTTTCAAGATGATGTTGATGACGAAGGCGAGCTAAAGAATTACGAGGCAATAATTAAGCGAAAGGAAAGCAACCGAAACAAGAAAATGAAAGCTCATCAAGCAGAAGGAGCTAAAGTAGGAGTTAAAATTACATCAAAATTAATCAGAGGAATTTCGGCGGCTGAATCAATTCTAAATTTTATTGAAGAAAATAAATTTGACCTCATCGTAATGGGAACTCACGGAAGAACTGGTGTAAGCAAATGGTTTTTCGGAAGCGTTGCCGAAAGATTAATCAGACATTCACCTATTCCACTGCTATCAATTCACGGTAATTATAGAAGAAATCAGTTAAATAAAATACTCGTGCCTTTTGACTTCTCGGATTATTCAGTAACCGCCGCCAAAGTAGGAAAAGATCTCGCAAAAAGATTTGATGCAAAATTAATCTTCCTGCATTCAATTGAACAGGAAGCGCACCCTGAATTTTATGCTACATCGTTTGATTCGATACTCAGAGAAAATCCTCACATAAAAGATCATATACTTGCTAACATGATGAAATATACCGGGGTTAATAAAGATCAAGCTAAGTTCGTGATAAAAGAAGGAAAAGCACATAGAGTTATAAAAAAATATGCGAAAGACAATGGGGTAAGTTTAATTGTAATGGCAACTCGCGGATTAGGATTTTGGGATCAGGTGCTAATAGGAAGCAATGCCGAAAAAGTAGCGGCTATTGCTCACTGTCCTGTTTTAACGGTGAGAGGAAAATAACAATGAAGATCATAATTATCTTTTTGATATTGATAACTTCATCGACGATGAAAGCTCAATCATACGAGACCATACCTGATTTCGAAAATTTCTTCGAAGATGCTGGTGTTGTGGGATCAATAGTTGTATATGATTACAAAAACAATATTTACAATATCTTTAATGACGAGAGAAACAACACCGAGTTTCTTCCGGCTTCGACTTTCAAAATAATTAACTCCCTCGTTTTTTTAGAAACAAATATTATTAAAGATGCCGAAGAGATAATTAAATGGGATGGAATTGAACGGTTTTACAATATGTGGAATCAAGATCAAACTCTGAGATCAGCATTCAAGTACTCAGCAGTTTGGGTTTATCAAGAACTCGCTCGTAAAGTCGGTGAAGAAAAAATGCAGTTTTATGTAGATGCTTGCAATTACGGCAACAAAAATATCGGCGGCGGAATAGACAGGTTCTGGCTCGACGGCGATATAAGAATAACTCCATATCAGCAAATCGAATTCTTGGTCAATTTCTATGAGGAAACACTTCCGTTTTCCGATAGGACATTTGAGATTGTTAAAGATATCTTCATAAAAGAAAAAACTGAAAATTATACATTACGCGGGAAAACGGGATGGGCGGTAAGATTTAAGCCGCAGACAGGCTGGTTTGTGGGATATCTCGAAAGAGATGAGAATGTTTATTTTTTTGCAACTCAAATTACAATCGAAAAGGATGAAGATTCTAATGCAAGGGAAAAAGTGACTAGAGATATTTTAGCTTATCTTGGTTTAATGTAATTTTTAGTTTAAACGTTCTGAAAATCGATTTGTGATTTGCTTAAACGATACACTAATACCGTTCAGTATTTTCTATAGCCGAAGAACATACGTTTACTTCGCAAAGGATAATTTATTTTATCCAAACCGTTTTAATATTTACGAACTCTTTAATTCCGTAATGCGACAACTCTCTTCCGTAGCCCGATATGTTAACTCCTCCGAACGGAAGACGCGGATCTGATTTTACCATACCATTTATAAATACAGAACCCGAGTTTATTTTACGAGCAAGGGTTTTAGCTTTTTTTATATCCTTTGTCCAAAGCGACGCACCCAAACCAAAATCCGTATCGTTCGCAATATTTACAGCATCTTCTTCGTCCTTCGCTCTTATCATTATTGCGGCGGGACCAAAAAGTTCTTCCTCGTAAGCCGGCATTCCTTTTTGAACGTTGCTTATAACCGTTGCGGGATAATAATATCCCTCCATGCCGAGTCGCTCTCCGCCGGTCAGTATTTTTGCCCCGGCTTTAACCGAATTTTTTATCTGTGTGTCCAGTTCTATTAGAAGATCTTCTCGAGCAATCGGACCAAGTTCTGTGTCTTCAAGCATCGGATCACCGATTTTAACTGCTTTCATTTTCTCAACGAATGCATGTTCATATTCATCGGCAACATCTTCCACCATTATAAATCTTTTTGCGGCAATACAAGATTGTCCGTTATTTATTAATCTCGCAGTAACTCCGACATCAACTGCTTCTTTTAAATCCGCATCGCTTAAAATTATAAAAGGATCGCTTCCGCCGAGTTCCATTACGGATTTTTTCAGTTTCTTACCTGCCGCCGAAGCAACCTTTGCCCCGGCAGGTTCGCTGCCCGTTAATGTAACTGCTTTAACATATTTATTATTTATTACACTCTCGACCTTATCAGAACCGATCAGTAATGTTGTGAACGCTCCTTTCGGAAAACCGGCATCTCTGAATATTTCTTCAATCGCAACTGCACTCATCGGAACATTTGAAGCATGCTTGAGCAAACAGACATTGCCTGCCATTAAAGCAGGCGCGGCGAACCTAAACACCTGCCAAAACGGAAAGTTCCAGGGCATAACAGCAAGGATAACACCAAGCGGATCAAATCGAACGTAACTTTCTGATGCGTCTGTTTTGATTATCTCGTCAGTTAAAATCATTTCGGCATTCTCGGCGTAATATTCACAAACCCAAGCGCACTTTTCCACTTCTGCTTCGGCTTGCTTCAATGTCTTGCCCATTTCGAGTGTCAAAGTTCTTCCGTATTCGTTCTTCTTGGTTCTAAGAATCTCCGCGGCTTTCAACATTGACTTTTTTCTGAAACTGAAATTAGTTTCGTTCCATTCAAGAAAAGTATTGTGTGCTTTTTCAATTAACACATCGATCTGTTTTTCATCGATCTCATCAAACTTTTTGACAAGTTTTCCTGTCGCGGGATTAACTGTTTCAATTGCCATTTTATCACCTTGCAAGTAAACGAAATTACTTTCTTTTTTTTCCAAATTCGAATCGCATTATTTAAGTCACAAAAACTATTTGAGAAGATAATATTGATTTAAATACGCCGATTTTTTTTGTATGTTCAAATGAAAATTAAAGAATATTATTCTTTCTAAAAAACATTCTTTGAAAATATGCCAAAAACCAATGCCCCAAAATGTTTTGTGCTGGATACAAACGTGTTCCTTCACGACCCAAATTGTATTCACCAGTTTCAAGAAAATGATATAGTTATACCATTAGCAGTTATAGAAGAACTCGATCACTTCAAACGTGGTAATCAAGTAATAAACCTACATGCGAGAGAATTTGCAAGAACCTTGGATAAAATAACCGGGAATGCAATTTTCAACGGGGGAGTAAGTCTAGGAAAAGGTAAAGGAAGAGTTAGAATTGTTCTGACAAAAACGCCAACCAAAACAATACTCGAATCATTTAGAGAAGATAATGCCGATCATCGAATTTTAAGCGCGGCTTACGAGCTCTTTTCAAAAAACAAGAACGGACAAAAAGTGATTCTTGTAACCAAAGATGTAAATCTCCGCATGAAAGCAAAAGCATTGGGAATGCTTGCGGAAGATTACACGACGGACAGAGTGGGAAGCATTGACGAACTTTATCCCGGCAAAGAGATCATAGAAAATTTTAACGACGACCTTCTCAAGAAACTTTATGAATCGCCTTACCAAATTCCGGCAAACAAATTTGAAAGAGCAGCTAAGTGCGAATTAGTGCCCAACAAGTATTTCATTTTGCGCAATAGTTACAGATCGGCTCTTGCTGTTATAGACCAACAGATGGAGATAGTTTCAAGAGTTGATAAAGATAATGTTTTCGGAATATCACCGAGAAATGCGGAGCAAACTTTTGCAATTAATGCATTAACCAACTTTGACATTCCATTGGTAAGTCTTACCGGAAAAGCCGGAACGGGAAAAACTCTTCTTGCCCTTGCAAGCGCACTCAGTGTAAAGAAAAATTACCGACAACTTTATGTCGCAAGACCAATAGTTCCGTTGAGCAACAAAGATATCGGCTATCTTCCCGGTGATGTAGAAAGCAAACTCAGTCCATATATGCAGCCATTGTGGGATAACTTAAAAGTTATTCAAGATCAATATCGGGAATCGGATAAAAACTATGTGCTGATAAACAATATGGTGAAAGAAGAAAAACTTGTGATAGAACCGCTAAGCTATATACGTGGAAGAAGTCTGCAGAGAATCTTCTTTATTGTCGATGAAGCGCAGAACCTTACACCTCATGAAATAAAAACAATAATTACCAGAGCCGGAGCCGGTGCAAAAGTTGTTTTAACCGGGGACATTTACCAAATAGATCATCCTTACTTGGATACGCTTTCAAACGGTTTATCTTACTTGATTGATCACTTCAAGGGACAATCGCTTTACGCACATATCAATCTTGAAAAAGGCGAGAGATCGGAGCTTGCCGAGTTGGCAAGTAATCTGCTTTAATAATTTTTTGAGGATACAATGAGAAAATTATATTTGCTTCTTTTTGTTTTCGTATTTCCAATAATACTTTCTGCTCAGGAGAACATAAAAGCCGATGATACAAGAACCCTTCTTCAGAAAATTTCAAATGTGTTTCCCGGCGAATACGATAACTACGAACAGGTTGTTGAGGATAAACTTTACGGAATTGAAAATGTTCACATACATTTTAATACACTAATAGCTAAAGTTGATTTTCCGGATTTAGGAAGTGATGTCTATTATCTTCAGCAGTATTCAAGCAATCCTGAACATATTGTTAAACAGAATTTACTTGCTTTCAACATAGATTTTAAAAATAACAAACTGTTGATGACCAGTTACGATTTTCCTCTTAAAGCCGCTTTCCGCGATGCTCATCTTTACCCACAGAAGCTTCTAAACTTGAAAGGGCAGAATATGATTTCAAATGAATCATGTGTGTTTGAGTGGAAAGAGGACGGCGGTAAGATTATCGGAAAAACAGATGTTAAAAAATGCGAAGTGTTTGATCCGAAAAACAATCAAACATTAAAAGTGCTTACGGAATATGTGCTTCAAAACGATGAACTGCACTATCTCGAAAATGCTTTTAATCTTGAAAATGAATTGATTTACGGACGAGCAGATAACATTCATTACAAGATGAAAAAAGTTAACTACTTCAAAGGTTGGATTGAATATCTTGATCCCGTTACAAATAAAACAATAATGCGCGACAGTGTTATTATAAACGATAAAGGAATTACTAAAGATTTGTTTTCTGCAACTGGAGACAGTCTTCTTTACCAATTGAAAATATCGCGGCAGCTTTCCTCGGAATCAAGTCAAAAGATTTTAAGAATTGAAGTGAAATCCGGTTCAGCTAAAGTTGAATCGGCTTGGACTGATCCCGGAGCAAATTTCATTGGGATAAACATCGAAGGATTAAAAGCTGAGTTCTATCCGCTGCCAGGAAGACCTTAACTTCGGATGCCCCAAATAATATCCGAAAGAGTAGTTTCTCCTTTTATTAATTCTAATCGAATTAAATTACCTGTGTCAAATTTCTCCGCGTAATCGCTAATTATTTCGCTGAGCCAGAGCAATTCACTTTTTAATTTCCAATGCTGCTTTAACCGCATATCGTACAGCACTATAAACAACCTATTCTTAAGATGTTTTCTCTGCTGTTGACTTTGATTTTTATAAAGCCATTCTATCAATGATTTTTTATTGCTTTGGGCATATTCCAAACTGAAAGGATAATTTTCGGGAAAGATAGATGTCTTATGATCGAACTTAATTCCTTCAATTTCAAAATCAACAAGACGATCTTTACGGTTTAGTGCTGGTTTTATTTTATCAAAACTACAGAATATTTTTTCAACTGCATTTGCCGACCAGAAATTATACCACCGGTTTAATGCATAATTTACAAATTCGGAATCGTTTGATGCTGAATGTTTGGAAACAGATTGGAGAAGTTCATCGAAATAAAAAACATCATATATGAAGTTAGTAAGCCGGTCTAATTTGTTGTTCTGCTTTCTTCCCCAGATGTAATCGTAACGCAGCCGTTTTTTTAATTCATTCTCTCTTACTTTTAGATCGAGAGAATTCATTTACTTTTTCCTTTTTGATTTTTGAAAGATAAAAATGTATTCGTGTTTAAATATATAAAACCCGCCAGCGATTGCACGATAACGCCAAAGATCTTTCGTGTTTCGCTTTGCCGTTGTATCCTCAAAATTTTTAACAACAATACTTTTAAGTTTGTGACCCTTGGCTTTAATCATATTCATCAGATCAAACCCGAGCGGAATCCACTCTCCTTTTGAATATTTGTCTCCAATTACAACCGCAAAATGTCTCCCAGAATCGAGCAGATCCAAAGTATTATTGAGAACATTTTCGAACATCGATAAAAAAGCTTTCTCGCTCGATGCATTTGAAAGATCGTTTTCATCTTCGCTGAATTTTATAATATCCCAATAAGGCGGATGCATCATAACAAATTGAACTTTATCTGCAGCTGAACTTTTAATCTTACCTATAATTTCAGGATTTGAACTGTCGCCGACAAAAATTTTACTTTTTACATTTTCCGACACATTAAATTCGTCTCTTTCTTCTTTTACAAGTTTACGTGCAACATCCGCAGCTTTCTTCTGAAGGTCAATTCCCACACAGTTTCGCTCGAGACGCTGTGCTTCAAGCATTGTTGTGCCGCTTCCTAAAAACGGATCGAGAACCCATTCGCCTTTCTTTGTATAACGCCGGAGGAGCTGATTCGGAATCTGCGGGATAAAGTTTCCCCAGTACTGTGCCGTATGCTTACCTGAGGAATCTCGTTTGTTGAATATCCACAAACTATCCGTCAATAAATCTTCGTAATCCCTCCAGCGATTAAGGTTAATATCATTGAACTCGCTGAACTTAAACTCGATAAAACTATTTATCAGCCGTTTCAAATAATACTTTGCTCGTTCGATTGTTTTTGAATCGATTATCTGCTGCAGATCTTTTTGAAGCGAGGATGTCTTTATTCCAATTTTCTGTCCGGATATAACAAATTCAATAAACTGTGTGTTTTGTGAAGTTATTTCATTACTGATCTTATTGATCAACGATCTAAGCTCGGCTATGTTCTCAGCAGCTTCCGCTTTCTTTAATTTTTTTAAAAGATCTGTCAATTGTATTCCGTATTAATGAAGTTTATTTTGCAGCTTTACTATATTATAAAATTATTTGAAATTTTGGGCAGATTAAATAATCTTTCACTAATGTTCAAGATAATTATTGATTGAAGTATTTACATGAAGTGTAGAACAAAAATATAAGGAGAAATCGTGGAATTAGTTCATCTCATCGGATATGCGGGATCGGTTGTAATTGCGATCTCTCTTTCGATGAAAAACATAATAAAATTGCGGTGGATAAATCTTTTCGGTGCATCAACATTTGCAACTTACGGATTTCTTGTGGGCGCTTATCCCGTTCTAGCATTAAATTCATTGATAACCATGATTGATATTTATCACTTAATAAGAATTTACTCGAACAAAGATCACTTTTCATTGGTGCCTGTACTCAGCCCCAGTCATGAGTATCTCCAAAAGTTTTTGGATTTCTACAAGTATGATATTAAAAAATTCTTTCCGAACTTTAGCTTTGATGATCTTTCGGGAAAAGAATTCTATTTCATTCTTCGCAACCTTGTTCCGGCGGGACTATTTGTTATAAAGCGTCTTGAAAATTACGAAGCCGAGATAGTTCTGGATTATGCTGTTCCTGCTTACCGTGACCTGAGTAACGGCAAATTTGTTTATGATGCGGAAAATACTTTTCTGAAGGAGAAAGGAATAAAACAATTAAGAACTTTCAGCAATGTTAAAGCACATAGACAGTATCTCGAAAAAGTGGGATACAGACTAAGTGAACATGATTCTGATCTTTTTATAAAAACAGTCGATTGAAAACTTTCTTGTTCTTAAATCGGAAAAGAAATGTTAATTTTTGATTCATTTTCGGTCTGATCGGATATAATGTTGCTAGCTTGATTGTGAAGGAAGATAGAAGAACAAATGAAACGGAGAGATAGATGACAAAATCCAAACTTGATTTCAGTTATTCCGATAATCCGGAGCCTCACAAACAAAGGACGAAAGATATTTTAAAGTCTCATCCGGAGATCAGAAACCTGATCGGGCGCAATCCGATCAGCATGCTTCTAATAATTCTTATCGTAGCATTTCAATTAACAGCTGCATATCTGCTGCGTGATCAAGCTTGGTGGATAATGCTTATTGCCGCTTATTTTATTGGAGCATTTGCAAATCATGCATTGTTTGTGTTGATACACGAATGCAGTCACAACCTTATCTTCAAAGGAAAAACTCTAAACATTGCTGCATCCATCATAGCAGATATTCCGAACACGCTTCCAAGTGCCGTGTCGTTCAGAAGTTATCACTTAAAACATCATTCGTATCAAGGTCATTATGATCTGGATGCCGATCTCGCAAGCAGGTGGGAAGCAAAGCTTATCGGTAATTCGATAATCGGGAAAGCCATCTGGGAACTGTTCTTCCCGGTGTTCCAAGCGCTTCGTCCTCCGCGATTAAAAGAAATTAAGTTTATGAACCTATGGACAATAATAAATTGGATTGTTGTTTTCGGCGCGGATGCATTAGTAATAATCTTTTTAGGACCTGTCTCCTTTTTATATCTCTTTCTTTCTTTTTTCTTCTCAATAGGTTTTCATCCTCTAGGAGCGAGATGGATACAAGAACACTTTCTGACAAAACCTCCGCAGGAAACCTACAGTTATTACGGTGTTCTAAATGTTCCGGCACTTAACGTGGGTTATCATAATGAACATCATGATTTCCCATCAATTCCTTGGAGTAATTTGAGAAAGGTAAAAGCAACAGCACCGGAGTTTTACGATAATTTATATTATCATAAAAGCTGGTTTAAGCTTTGGCTAAGTTTTCTGTTTAAATCAAAATACTCGCTTTACACAAGAATGTTAAGAACCAATAGAGGAGATACCGCGGCAAACGCACAGTAAGAACAGCAAACAATCAACTTCAAAAAAAGACTATGGGATGGATATGAAATTTGGATATTTAGCAGTACTGATAATTATTTTTGGAGGATTTACATTGACCGCACAAAATAAATCAATTCATTTTGAGATGGAATTGAACGCACCTCCTTCTGAAGTATATAATGCTTGGACGACCTTGGAAGGAATCAAATCATTTTTTGCTCCCGACGGAAAAGTTGAATTAAAAAAATTCGGTAATTATCACATTTACTTTTTCCCCGAATATCCCGAAGGAAGCCGTGGAGCTGAAGACGAGCTTATAATTTCATATGAAAAAGATAGGATGTTTTCGTTCACTTGGGGATTTCCGCCAAATCTGCCGGACTTAAGAGAAAATCAAAAGACTGTTGTTAATCTTCGATTTATAGAAATTGAAGACGGAAAAACAATATTTACTTTTACTCAAACCGGATGGGGCGAAGGCGAAGAATGGCAGAAGGGTTATGATTATTTTATCAATGCATGGGGAAAGGTTGTACTTGCAAGATTAAAGTATAGATTTGAAAAAGGTCCGATTGATTGGAACAACATGCCGGATTTGGAAGAGTACTCACTTGTGAAGTAAATTGATTAAGTTACAGCTAAGCAGGGATTTTAAATAAGAAATTATTTTTTATAATGACTTGAGTTTGCTGCTGCCGGGAATAAGGTTGTTGAGTGTAAATTTGAATAGATGGAAAAATTGAGCTGCTTTTACGGTCTATCCTTATATCTTGTGAGATTATTTTTACTTATTTTGAATAATATATTTTGATCGCTGTTAATCTTGTCGAAATGCTCCTTTAACATTCGTTTTCGCTTTCCTTAGTGAGATTTAAACATATTTAAATAAATCTCTATCAATCATATCTTTT
>CAZCLA010000020.1:40025-41537 GCA_964499285.1 uncultured Melioribacteraceae bacterium | reverse complement strand
TACAATAAAGAAAACTACAGTATCCTCCCTATTTATGAGGTTACAAAAGACGTGTTCAAAAGTGTGGGAGTTGATTTAAAAGAAAATAATGGGGCGGCTAATTCAATTGAAATCCAAGTAGAAGCAAACGGTCATTGGATAACTTCGAAGTATGAGAGCATTTATACAAAAGAAAAGAAAACACAATATTCAGGGGCAAGAATTGACGGCTCAATTAAAATAATTTTTGAAAGTCTTCCGTCCGTCGAACTGAATTTTGAATCTGAAAAATCACCACCAGCTTCAGTGGATGGATATTATAATAATCCGGTAAGCGCTCCTTATCAGACAGCTTTTGAATCTCAGCAGGAATATTCTTTTTCGAAAATAATTATTACGCTAATAGATTCAATATACGGCACAGCCGGCTTATATAGTATTTACAACAATTCTAAATATGATTTTATAAGAAAGACATCTCTTGAAAGAATTGCCGGATACAGCGACTCAAACTCTACACAAGCACGTATTAAGGCTATTGACGATAATTCTGAGATTGTAAGAAAAACTGCCTGGGTTAACCTGCTTAAGAGATATGATGAAAAAATTATTGACCAATCAATTAAGCTATTGAAGAGCGATTCATACGAATCGAGATACCGTTCAGCAGAGTATCTAAGCATTTATAAATCCGAAAAAGCATTTCTCCCGTTAATCGAAGCATTAAGAAATGATTCTTCCGGTCAAGGGTGTCAAGCATTTGCAGCAAAAGCGCTGGGGAATTATAATGACTCATCTTCGGTTCAATACTTAATTAATGCTCTTAACTCCGACTTTTTATTTCTACGTGCATATTCTGCCGAATCACTCGGAAAGATAAAGGATTTTAGAGCTATCGAACCGTTGATTCCCTTAATTGATGACAAAGAAAAAACTGTTCGAGAAGCTGCAGAAAACTCCTTATATGAAATAACAGGTGAATCATTCGGCTCAAGATCAAGCTGGGAAAATTGGTGGAAAACAAACAAATCCAACTATATTAAATAAGCGCTTCGAGGAGGGAAAAATGAAGTGTCCCAAGTGCGGGAAGTGGAGTTTAATGAAATTCTATATCTGCAAAAACTGCGGGTATAAGATTGATATTAAGTTTGAAGAATTGGTAAAACGGTTAACTTCCGAAAATGATGATGTATTTGTATCCGGTATGCGGGATGCTTGCAGTTACACTCATTCGAATAAATTCTACGGTGTTGATGCGATGGAGGAAGCTATCAAAAGAAAAGCAAAAAGCGAAAACATTGATTTTTACGAACCGGGATTAACTTACCGCTCAGGAAAACAGTATGCAGAAGCTCGTTCTGAATTACTAAATCTCGCACGAAAAAAAAGTTTTCTTGCAGATGCCCGCTTAACCCAAGAACTTATATCAATTTGGCTTGCGATGTATACACATTTGGATTTTAACGATTTGGCGGAAGAAATTATCGAAGTTTCCAAAGGATTAGAGGAAATCCATAATTTTCAACTTCTTTA
>CAZCLA010000020.1:3006-39925 GCA_964499285.1 uncultured Melioribacteraceae bacterium | reverse complement strand
ACGAAAATAATTGAAGAAATAAAAAAAAGGCGGTTCGTTTGAACCGCCTTAATTTGGCACTACCAATCACTTTATCTATTACCCTACTTATTTCATCAGCACCATTTTCTTTGTCAGATTAACTTTGCCGCCTACCAGTTGATAGATGTAAATTCCGGATGCAAGATTTGATGCATCAAAAGTTACATTGTACGTGCCTACATTCATCTGACCGCTTACGAGTTCTGCTACTCTTTCGCCAATGATGTTATAAACAAACAGCTTATAATCTCCGGCTTCCGGTACGCTGAACTGAATCTGCGTAGTCGGGTTGAACGGATTAGGATAGTTCTGCTTAAGTTCGAATACAGTCGGTACAGTTGTTTCTTCTTCTGTACTTGTTACCGAATCGATACTCTTAACATATATCTTTCCATCCTTTGTTCCGGCATAAATAACTTTGCTGTCCGCAACTTTTGCACCGCTTAAGTTAACAAGAATAGAGCTTACACCGAATCCGCCCATTCCTAATGATTCCCAAGTATATCCGCCGTCTTCAGAAACAAACACACCGCTTGTATAAGATGCAGCATAAATATTATCATTTGCATCTACTGTTACCGAATAAATATATTCAGCTTCGAGACCGTCGCAATGTTCCCAAGTCGTTCCATAATCGAACGACATCATAACACCGTAGCCGTAAGTTCCGGCAAAGAGAACATCATCGTTGGTTGCTGTTAACGTCCAGATGTAATCATAACCGCAGGTAAGATTATCCCAGCTTGCACCGCCGTCATCTGATCTTGCAATACCGCCGCCCACTGTTCCGACGAATGTATATTGAGAGGTTGTTGTCATCGAATGGACAACGAGCATATAACCGAGACCTGAGTTAACTTCAGTCCAAGTAGCTCCGAAGTCAACAGACTTGAACACACCAAATCCCCAAGTACCGGCAAATAAGTGCCCGTTAGCATCTACAACAATTGTTCTTACATCTTTGTGCTGCAGTCCAACCAATGCCCAGGTTGAACCATCATATCTAAAGAGACCTTGTTCGGTTCCGCAGAACACATAGTTTCCATGGACTTGGAGAGACCAAATGAATCCAACTTGCATTCCTTCGTTAATCCATTCCCAGTTTTCTCCGCCGTCGATTGACATATAGATATGTCCGCCGTAAGTTCCAGCATAGAGGTAACCGTTGCTATCGTAAGTGAACGACCAGATTATCTCACCGTTTCCGATATCACAGAGGTAATCCCAGTCGCCTGAGCCACCACCAGTGCCGCCGCCGGTACCACCACCGGTTCCGCCGCCTGTTCCAGTATCAAAACCGACACAGAATTGAGCGAAGTCATAATCGTCTTCATTAACCGCACCGTTGCCAGGTGTTGAATCACCATCGAATTGAAGCGAAGCCGAAATTTCAGCAACGTTAATTACGCATTCAGCTTGGGGTAGGTTTCCAATGAACTGTATGTTGTTAAACTGACCCATACCTTCGATGAATTTTGCTATCATCTGACCGTTTTGAACACCGCTTACAAAATTAATTTTTGCAAACGGAGCAAGTATAGAGCCTTTTATGTCGATGTTTTGAATCGTCATATTATAAGTATTCGGGAAGTTATAGAGAACATTACCCGGAATAACACCAGTAAGACTTAAGCCGCCGCTCCAAGTAATGTTGTTGCCATAAACGTTAACCAGAGCAACAGAACCGTTCGGTACGTTGATCGACATATTTGTTGCAGAGGTTAAATCCGCACCGTTAACGTGGAAGATATTCATATAAGGATCGGTTCCCGTTAATGTCAATCCGCTCCACTGGAATGTAGTAGTTCCGTTTGCTGCTTGTGCTCCTAATTGACTTGAAAGTGAGGTCAGATAAGATTGTGCTGCAGCGAAATCTATCGGGTTATCCTGACGCAACGTTCCGCCTGTGATACTAACAGAATATTGAGGCAGATTAGTTGCGTTACCGTAAACCACGTTACCGTTATAAACAGCACCGCTTACATACTCTAAATTGTTTCCGACAATAAGTACATCGCCGCTATTTGGAGGAAGCAATGCACCGTGGCTGTAGTTTGCAAAGTATGCATTTCTACCAACAGCCATCTTTCCTTCTGTATCGGAAGACGGTTGGTTAATATCTTTTATGACAAATACATTATATCCTATTGCTGGACCTAGGTCGAAAGATGCTCCGGCTATTAAGTCAACATCAACCTCAGCACTTATCTGTAAGGTTGCGCTGCCGCCGTTTGCTAAACTGCCTACTATCCATACACCAGTATTTTCATCATAACTTCCTTGTGAAGGTGTTGATGACTGATAAATTACACCGGTTGGAAGTAGATCCGTTACTTCGATTCCACTTGCATCTGCTGGTCCGTCATTAAATACAGTTATTGTGTAAGTAATAATGTCGCCGTCTTCAGGACTATCGTCGCTGACTGTTTTTGTTAATCTAAGGTCTGCATCTTCAGGAGCAGGTTCAAAGATTCCAGCATCTATTGTCATATCGAAATCACCGGCTTCCAAAGTAACACATTCGGTTCTTCCGGTTGTTTCGTCTGCATTAGAATCAAATTCGGTATTTCCGCCTTGATACTGCGGGCTGAATTCAAATCCGGCGGGAAGAACAAATTCAACTGCATAATCGCCCGGATTTAAGTTATCGAACAGATAGAATCCATTTGCATCAGTTGTTGTTGTAGCAAGCAGCTGAGTGAAATCGCAGTTATAAAGATTTACGGTTACATTTGCGATTCCGTTTTCTCCAATATCCTGGATTCCATCTTGGTCTGTATCATACCAAACATAATCACCGAGAGCAGCTTTGCCTTCGTAAATTCCTGCATCCCAGCTCATATCGTTTTCGCCCGGTTCTAATGTTGTACAGATTGTTTTTCCTGTAGTTGCATCAGCATCGGAATCTTTTGCATCATCGCCGCCTTGATCCGGAGTTGTAAATTCATATCCGTTCGGGATAGTGAACTGAACGTAATAATCACCCGGAACCAAGTTATCGAACAAGTAATTTCCGTTTGTGTCAGTTGTAGTTGAAGCTATTAAATTGTTATCACAATCGTAGAGATTAACAAGAATTCCCGGAACGCCGTTTTCGCCGTCGTCTTGAATTCCATTTTCGTTTGAATCGTACCAAACTTTATCTCCGAGTGATGCTTTTTCTTCGCATTCGATTGTGGTTGACCATTCTGATTCGTCGATAACTATAGGCGAACCGTCAACTGGATGACCTTTTGCAACTGCGTGGTTTACAAGTACAGTACCGCAGTCGGATTCTTTAACTGTGTAGGTAAAAGGATTTCCGTTACCGTCAACAGTTACTGTTTTTGTTTCACCCGGAAGAACAGGTGTGATGTTAAAGAGAGGACTATTTCCCGGTTTGAGAAGGTCATCAAATACATCAACTCCGCCGCTTAGTTTAATATCGCCGCAGTTCTCAATTGTAAAAGTATATGTAATAACATCGCCTATTGTAGCGGTTGATTTATCGGCTTCTTTGATCAACGTAACACAAGTTTTGTAGAATCCGAAATCGATAGTATAATCATCACCACAATCCAAAACTACAGTAACAGCCTCATCTTTATTTGCATCACTGTCTTTTGTATCGTCGCCTTGATTTTTCTTTGTCGCATACCATTTTGTTTGATCAGAGTTTGCAAGAACTCCTCCCGAAGCATAGTTTGAGGTGGCTACTTTAACTTCATAGGTTCCGTTGGGTAGATTTGCAAATTGATAATAACCGTTAGCATCTGTAGTGGTTGTAAGTGTTGTGTTATCAAAACTGAGTTCAATTACAACTCCTTCGATACCCGGTTCGCCGGCATCTTGGATACCGTTTACATTCTTATCGTGCCATACAAAGTCACCGAGAATATTTTCGCATTCTTCTTCAGCACAAGTTAAGAACCCTTTATTCGCACCTTCATTAAAGTTTTCGTTAACTGCTGTTGCGGCATCGTTCAATTGACTTAATGAATATGGTGTTGAACCTCCGCCCAAAGCAGTGTTTGCAAAGGCTAATAATTCATAAACTGTTTTGCCAACGAGAGGACCGGAAGTAATTATCAAATCACCCAAAGGATAGGAATTAGAACCGGTATATCCTGCCGCACTGAAATATACGTTAAGAGTCATTGCCACAACTTGTCCGGCAAAAACTGTAATGTTCGTATTTCCCGGATCAGTATAGTTCTGTGTTAACGCAGATGGTGTACTACCTTGAGGTAAAAATGCTTTAACAGCCTGAGCAGAAGTAAGAGTGAGAGTAAAATTTCCACCAACAGTTAAACCAGCGGGAAAAACATCGTCAAAATATAAATCTCTAATTGTTCCAGGACCGCTGTTGCTTGGGCTTCCCCATCCGCCTTGAGTATATGTTGCAAATCCTTCAAGGTCGCATTCGCCAATTGGTTCATACCATTGAACCGTAGCGTAATTTTCTCTGTTTAATCCTGCTGGAGTTGCCAGCACTAATTTTTGATATGTGTCCGGTGCGTTCTTATGAACATAACGGGTTCCCATAGGAACTTGAACGCTTGCATTGGCGGTTATCTCGCTGTAGTCAGATGCCCCTTTAGTTAATGTAATTATTCCTGTATATCCTGAAGCATCCGTCACTGCAGTATTTGAACTCAATGTTCCGGTAGAAGCACTTAAATTTACAGTAATTCCACTTAAAGGATTACCATCGATATCATAAGTGGCTATATAGAACTGAGCCGGTGATCCGTACGGTACATTTTGAGAAGCTGGAATTATAACCAATGTTTCAAGAGGTTCAATTGTAGCGGCTTTTGCATTTGCATCAGCGACTATTTCGATTACTCTGCTGCGGATTTCGCTATTTTCGATCGTGCTTAAGTCAACACCATCAGCAAAATGCCAAATAGCAAGCTGAACAGCAGAGGCTTCCTTATTTTTGGTATCGAGTGCTCCTGTATAAGGGTAAGGAATAAATGGATAGTAATTATTCAAAATATAAGTAATTTCTTCGGGAGTAGGTCCGTCATCAGTATATTCGTGACGTTTTCCGTTTTCATTCTTCCAAAAAGCTATATTGTGCTGAAGGTCAATACAATAAAATTTTGCATTTTGACCATCGACTTCCCCATCAAATGTACCGGCAAAATTATTGAAATATTGACCGGGGTCGTAGGGGTTTTCCCATTTTTGCGTTGCTCCTTTATCTGTATTAAATACTTTGGCAGTTGTGGCCCCTTGCACAACTACATTGTCAAAGAAACTCTGCGGGAGTTTTTGAGATGAAGTTTTTCCATCTCCCACGCTTGCCCAAGTATTGAGAGAAAAACCAAGAAAAAGAGTAAAAGTAATGAGCCAAACAAGTTTGTTAGTGGACTTTACCTTCAATTTTACCTCCTTTATATGTGATATAATTTGCTCGTATTTTTTCATACCGTATTAGCAAGTCAAACCATATACCATAAAAAAGAGTTGAAAACAGACCGAAATCGCAATAAAATTGAAAATCTAGGCGGGGCTAGTGTCTCAAAATGATATCGTGAAAAGAATTGAGTCAAGCATAAATTCGATTAGCAAATCAAAAAACCATGGAATATTCCACCAAGTGTCCGATTTATTAAGCAATCCGTGAATTTTTGCGATGATTTATCATCTTATTAGATTGTAGGATCGTACTTTAGTTCATACAGAAGGGCTTTTTGAAGAGTTTGATTTACCTTACGTCAAATGTTGTTTAATCTTGATACAAGGTTTTTCTTGTTCTTTTATCCCATTCGGGCTGATAAATTAATCGTTTTATTTTATCAAGAGCACCACATTTTCAATGTGATAGGTATGAGGGAACATATCAACGGGTCGTACTTTGATAAGTTTATACCCTCCCTCTTCGCACAAAGTTTTGATATCGCGTGCTTGGGTGGACGGGTTGCAGCTTACATAAACTATCTTTTCCGTTGATAGACTTATAATATCCTTAACGGTTTTCGGGTTCATCCCGCTTCGCGGCGGATCGGCAACGACAATATCCGGTTTGGGAAGGCTGTTCTCCTCAATAAGGTAAAGAAATGATTTATTCAAATTCGCAGCAAAAAATTTACAGTTACCCACAGAGTTTAACTCTGTATTCAGCCTAGCATCGTCAATTGCTTCTTCAACGTATTCGAGTCCAAAAACACTTTTAACGAATGCAGAAATATAAATAGATATAGTTCCCGCACCGCAGTAAAGATCATAAACAATATCTTCTCTCTTGAATTCTCCAAAATCAACAACGGCGTTATAAAGTTTTTGCGCCTGCAGTGTGTTGGTTTGAAAGAAAGAATTTGCGCTAATGCGAAACTTGAAATCACCTATAGAATCAAAAATAAATCCGTCACCATAATAAACTTTTTCATAATCCCCTTTTGCAACTTGAGCTTTACGCAGATTTATGTTGTTAATAACTGTTGTAACTTGAGGTATGGTTTTAATCAGATTTTCTGTGTATTCGGTCATCAACTTATCGTTTTCTTGCGATGTAACAAGATTTACCATCAAACTTTCGTGGTGACGTGAATACTTAATAACAAGATTTCGCAAAAAACCTTGATGAGTTTTAGTTGAGTAAACTGTGGAATTTCTCGAACGGAAAAATTTCCGCGTGAAGTTCAAAATTTCGTTTCCGGTTTCCGGGTGAAGATGACATTCTTCGATGTCCAGCACTTTGTCAAAGATACGAGGAATGTGAAGTCCCAGTGCAAAATTACGATTTTCAATACCGTTTTCGCTGTTCAGTTCTTCTGGGGTCAGCCATCTTTTATCAGAAAAAGAGAACTCCATTTTGTTGCGGTAGTTGAAAATTTTGTCGCATGCTGTTATCGGTTCAACAACAAAATCAGATTGACCGCCGATATGTTTTAGAGTTTCGACAACTTGATTCTGCTTATACTTCAACTGTGTTAGGTAATTAAGATCCTGCTGTTTGCATCCGCCGCAAACACCAAAATATCTGCATCTCGCTTCAGCGCGATCCTCGGATTTTTCGATCACCTTTTCAGTAAAAGCTTCCGCAAAATTTTTCTTCTTCTTAATTATCTTCGCATCTACTACATCGCCGGGGTATGCGCCTTTAACGAAGACAACAAAATTGCCGAGTGTTTCTTGTTCGGCTTGCAAAGAAACTTTGCTGATTCCTTTTCCCTCAAATGCGTAATCGGTAATATTAAGTCTAAGTGTATTTCCTTTTTTAAGTTCTTGTGTCGTCATTTCTTTTCAACAGCAAAGTTTTGAAGCCATAATATTTTTGCCCGTTTTGATGAAGATAGATATTGCTTTCGTGATTTATTTTAGAGATCAATTTCTTGTAATACGATTTTTCATCTTCGCTCAGCAACTTGATTGAATCTTCCAATTCCGAGCTTACAATAATGTAATATTCCCTCAGCGTAGAAGAAAGATTTTTGCTTACCATAATCTTAAATCCTCTTTCGATATAAAATTTTTCAAGATCATCGACAAACAACGGCTGCATTTGTGAGTACTCAAAAAGATTATCGATGTACCTCGGTGTTTTTTTATCGAGAAGGACTAACTCGCCCACGCAGATTCTTCCGCCGGGTCTAAGTAATCTCTTATACTCTTTGATTATCTTATTTCTATTTGGATTAGTAATTGAAGCCTGTGAGTAGATAAGATCAAAATTTTTATCTTCAAAATCAGTCGTTGAAAATTCCATCAACGATGATTTGATACCCGCTTCTTCATCAAGTTTTAAGTTTGTGTTGATAAGAGAGTCAAAATCTTCAACTATAATGTCAACTTCTGCTTTTGAGACATTTCTAATCATAACCGCTGCAGCGACACTTTCCGAGCCACAGACAAGAACTTTGGATGGAGTAGTATCAAGATGCTTAATCAAAAATTCAATTTGTTTATCCAGTCCGGGAAGCATTATTTTATCATGAAATTTCATATCGGAAAGATAAACAAGATTAATAACCCCTCCAATGCGGAAGATTTACAATTATTACAACCTTTTCCGCAGACGGCGGTCTAAATAAACAGTTAACGGAATTCTGATGTACAGCGACAATCACTTAATAAATAAGGCAAAGGAAGGTGACATAAGAGCCTTCGAGGAATTGATAAGGAGGTACGACCGTCATGTTATCAATATTGCATATTCTTATAGAAACAGCAAAGACGATGCAAAAGATATTTATCAAGAAGTATTTCTGCGGGTTTTTAAGGGAATTAAAAATTTTGAGTTCAGAAGCGAATTTTCTACCTGGCTTTACAGAATTACAGCGAATGTTTGCATCACTTTTAAGAGAAAAGAAAAAAGAAGTAAGATGGAATCTTTAGATAAAAATTATTTTGAATCGGAAAATGAACCGTTGAAGGACCGGCTCGAAGGCGAAGAAAAAAGCGACGATCTTGTGATAAACAATGAGTTAAAATCTAAAATAAACGAGGTCATTAATATTTTACCCGAAAGACAACGAATGGCGTTTACATTAAAGTATTACGAGGGTTTAAAGATAAAAGAAATTGCAGAAATGATGAACTGTCAGGAAGGTACTATTAAAAGATATCTTTTCAACGCTACGAATTTAATGAGAGAAAAATTACAGCCTCTCTACGGCTGAGGAGCAAAAATGAATCACGATAGAATTAAAGAACTTATAAACAATTACATGATCGATGAAATAAATCCGGATGAATTGACCGAACTTGAAAACCACATTTTTGAATGTACCGAATGCAGCGTTTACTTTGATGAAATGAAAAAACTGAATACGGCAATAAGAGGAAGCAAACCGGAGCCTGTTCCGGATGAATTTTTGGATCACGCACGCAACGAACTTTATAGAGAACTTCAAACAATTAACAACACAAAAAGATCGAAACATTCATTGTTCGAAATCGTTAAAAAGTTTTTCTCAAATAATTATAAAATTGCTTTAAGCAGCGCATTTACGCTTGCTTTAGGATTCATTCTCGGCTATTCGATATTCTATTCACCCGTTAGTGAAAACAAAGACTCACTTTTTGCGAACGAGATTGATCTTGATGATTTCGATAAATCAAAAATTCGGGTGGAAAAAATCTCCTATCCTTCAATTACCGATCAAACTGGGGAAATTGAAGTAGCCTTCGAAGCCTCAACTCCTGTTGTTTACAAAGGAAGTCTCGAAGATAAACTAATAAAAGAACTGATTGCACAATCAATTGTGAATTCAAAAAACCCGGGAGTAAAAATTGAAACTTTGACAAAAGTTATAGATAACCCTCAGATTGTTGACGATAAAGTAAAAAATGCTCTCATAACCGCATTAAAGCAGGATGAAAATGACGGAGTAAGAAGACAGGCATTGATAGGTTTGGCAAACTTTCAATACGACGATGATATTAAAGAAGCGCTCCTCTTTGCTCTAAACAATGATTCGAACGCAGGTATAAAAATTTTGGCGATAAACACATTAACAAACTTTAAACAGAGCGGAGTGTCGTTCGACGATAAAACATTAAAACAGCTCGATGAAAGCAGTAGAAACGATGATAATAATTTAATAAGAATAAAAGCATCAAATCTTTTGATGGGAGAATTAAAATGAAAACAAGAACAATCTATCTAATTGTATTTACAATTTTAAGTTTTGCTTCATATTTAAGTGGTGAAGATTTAATCGATGAGAAATCAAAAACTTATAAGGTAAGCGCGGGAGATCAACTTTATATCGATGCGAATCCCGGGGATATTACAATCGCAGTATGGAATAGAAACGAAGTTGAAATTACCACCAGCGGCATCGATGAGAATGATTATGAAAATCTAACTATTAGACAATCAGGTGACAAACTGACAGTCAGCTTCAACCCAAGGTGGAGCCATTCTACTGATCTTTCATTAAAGATCACCGTGCCGAATGATTTAATAATAAAAGTGAACACCTCTGCCGGAGACATTAAAATAAAAGATGACATTGAGGGAAAGATTAATCTTTTTACTTCGGGCGGCGATGTTTCGGTAAAAGATGTAAAAGGTGATTTACAAATTCAATCTTCCGGAGGAGATATTACAGCGGGCAGCATAGTAGGAGTCGTTGCAGTAAGAACACAGGGCGGGAATATTACTTTAGGAAACATAAAAAGTACATCCGCTTCTGTCTCAACAATGGGGGGAGATATTAAAATAAAATCCGGTGGAAGTTTGCTAAACATAGAAACACTTGGCGGCGATATTTTAGTCGAAAGAGCTAACGGTGATTTGAACGCACGTTCTTCTGGCGGCGATGTTGTTGTGGGAGAATTCGGGGGGAATTCTCTTAGAATTGAAACATTGGGCGGCGACTTAAAATTTGGTCCGAGCAAAGGCAATGTGATGGCTTTGACCTCAGGCGGCGATATTTACGGAGGGAAAATTACGGGCTCGGCGGATGTTAAAACAAACGGCGGAGATATAAACTTAGAGATTGATCCGAAAGGCGAAAACTCAAATCGAATTTTAACAAACGGGGGTTTTATTTCAGTAATGCTTCCTTCTGATGCTGCTGTTACGGTTGAAGCAAAAATTAAACTAAGAGGCAGTGCACGTGATGATTCCGGCGAGTATAAAATCACCACAGATTTTCCTGGGGCAGTAATTGAAGAAAATAACACCCGTCTCGAAAAATCATCTGTTATAAAAATCAACGGCGGGGGAAAGAAAATTTATTTAGAAAGCAGCAATGGAAGTATCCGTATTCAGAAAAAATAGACTTATATTATGCGGAGTTCCTGGGATTCAGAACTCCGCAGTTTTTTTATCTCAATAAAATCATCTTTTTTGTCTGGCTGTAACTTCCGGCTGCTTGAATTACTCACTGCTTATTGAGTGATTCATTAACATTGGTTTGTTAAGGCTTATTTTGTTCTTCAGATTTCAAATTACTTCTATCTTTTATTTTTATTGCGTGCTCAATAAAATAACTAAGATTTGGATCATCATATTTTTTTGCTAATTCCACTGCTTTTTCAGATGACTCAATTGACTCTTGCCACATTTCGGCTTTCTCATAAGCATCAGCAATACTATCGTATGCATTTGCAGAATTTGGATTCTGTTCAATAATACGTTTGAATATTAAAATTGCTTCTTGAATATTTCGATTATCAACTGCTTCATACCCAAAATTATTTAGTACTTCCTCGGGAATAGGTATATCATATCCTAATCTTTTTGATACTTCTTGAAAATGTTTTTCAGCAAACTCAAGACCCTTCACAAGAAGATCATTATGGAATCTATAACCGGTATATAGTTGTCTTAATGCGTCAATCTGAGCTAGCAACGTAACACTGCCGTGAGTTTCATCCGGGAAACCCTTGCCAACCCAACGAAATCCTATAGGAGAATGTGTATTAAGAGTTTCAACTAATTTCAAATCTTGATCCAATGCCTCTGCAAAGTCATCTGAATAGGCGAAATAAAGAAACGTCTTTAAACTATCTGTAGTTTTAAATGATTCTTCCAACGATCTTTGAGGAAGTTCATTATCCCAATCAAGACTCGGACTTATCGCAAAATATGCATTAAAAAGAGTTGGTTCGGAAGTCAAGGTATATAAAGCAAACTGCCCGGAAGCGGAATGCCCAAACAGAATTCGGAAATTATTTGTACGGTAATCTTCTTCAATTTTTGGAATAAGTTCTTCTGAAAGGAAACTTTTAAAGTTTTTAGCACCTCCTCCTCCAATCCACATAGTTGACCAGTCGGTTTGTGTAAAGTCTCTTATTCTGACGGTACTGGTAATTGCAATAATAATTAATTCTGGAATTTCTCCTTGTGAGGATAGAAAACTTACTGAACCTACTGTATGCAAAAAGTTATGCTCACCGTCAAGTAGATATAGTACCGGATAGTATCGATCTGGAGCCCAATGATAACTCTGAGGTAAGTAAATTTGATAAGTGCGGTATGCATTTAGAATATTCGAGTGAATAACTTTCTTTTGGCCTATTTCTACTTTGACTTGACCAAAGCTTGCACTAATTAAAAGAACAAAAAGTAAAAGAAATATATTTTTGTATGACACTTTATCTCCTTACAATAAATTAATAGCCCTAACGGCGTGGTTGATAAGGTGCAGCCCTAACAACTATACCATGTTTATTAAATAATTTTCAATTTACTGATAAATTTCGTTTATAAACATTGCCAAACAACAAAGCCAAAAAGGTTACAATTGGATCATAATATTTCATTTCTCTAGATTTATCGAATTATTAATTTTTATTAGTTTGTCTAACACTAAAGCTAAAATGATACCTATTAGATTGGCAAATAAGTCAATTGTATCGAATACGTTTGACATAATACCAAAGCCATTAGTGATCTCGAATAATTCAATTATTATTAGAGCAATAGTTGCTGTAATGAATTTATTTTTTCCCCAATTATTGGAAGAAAAACCGACTAAGAAGTATATAGCAAATGAGACTGCTAAATTTCCGGAATAGCTTTTTACTATTTCGAGGTAGGGTCCGTTATAATTATGTTTTAAGCAAGAACCAGGACTCCTAGAAGAACAAATAATACATTACGAATTTTTTCTTTTCCACTCATCATTGGATTGCTCATAAATAATCGGCAAATATATTAACTACTAAAAAGCATATAACGGCATGTTATCCCGAAGTATCGGTACAAGCTGTTTTGCGAAGCCATCCTTGAGAAAAAATCAATTAACGACAGTTAATACATTATTAAGGCGTTTTTACAAAGAACATCTTTACAAATTTATTTGTTATGAATATTTTTAACCGCTTGTTTATCCCGCAGTTTTATTATGCGGGAACTTTTTGCTTATTAAAGAGGTTTTGTGGCTTTATAATCAATTGGTTTTGATAAAAGTCTTAATTGGGAAGATTCTTTTCCATTTGTAGAATTATATTTATAAGTTGCCCAATCAGGTTGATAATCTTCAACTTGATTTCCCCAAACTGACCATCCCTCTCTTTTACCTCTAGAAAATAATTCAAGATAAGGACTAGGGCTACACGATTCAATAATATCATAAAGTTCATCTGGTTTTCTGGAGTGCTCTCTTTTCCTAGTTCTGACAATGTTGACTTGAGTACGACCAGGTTTTAAGGTACGCATACTACCTTTAACCCCAAATAACACTACTTCGGTTACATTACGAAAATAAAATCCAACGCCTCTTCCATCAGGACCGCCGTCTTTCCTTATCTTATACCAGATTATGTTAGTTTTATAAGTAAAACCCCATTTTTTCATTGTTTCAAGTCCTTCGGCCAGGAGGGCATTCGGTACCCACAAATAAAGATGGCTATTTTCATCCGCAATGCTATTTACTGGTATATCTAAAATCTCCTGCAAAGAAAGAGTTGGATATCTTGATAACCTTTTATGTTCTGGAGCTACTTTACCCGTACTATTTTGAAAACGCCATGGAGGATCAGCAAGTATCGTTTTGAATTTACCGTCAATTTCCCTAACAAAATCTTGTGCTGCAGTTGATATATCACTCATAACTAAATATCCTCTTCAAATAATGATCTTCTTATTCCTAATACCAAAATAGGGCAACCACCACCGCTTCCACCTTGAATCCTTGGCAATAATTTGCCCATATGGGTTGTTGATGCGCCATAAGACGAACCTCGACCCAGTTCATTAAAAATCTCTTGTAATTCATCACAACGCGTAATTATTATACCAACACTTATTGCTCGAAGGTCAAATAATAATCGAAAATTATTTAAATCTCTATCAAAAAAGGGATCTTTATTATTCCATTCAATTTCTAAGGCAACACGGTTTTTATAACAATCAATTTTATGTGTTGGTGATAAATTTTCAACATCATCAACAACCATCTTTGTATCAAATGATTTCTCTTCCCAACCTAATTCAGCTAATTTTGAATCGAGCCAGTCGGAAACAAGTGACTTTCTTCCACCTCCAACAGTAATCCAACTTTTTTTCAAGCGGAATTCCGTCAGCGTTGCAATCAGGTTTGCCCATTCATCTGGAAAATCTCCATGTAATATAGTAGTAGCGTGTTTCCACTCATGGATTTCATAGTTAATTCGAACACTTTCCGGGAAAAGATCAATTGACATACAAAAATCCTATAATTTATCTCAGAATATTTTAATAGCTACATAACGCCTTTGACGATAAGACGAAACTAATCATAAAGGCTTTACACTCCCCGCTGCTTGAATGAATCGCAACTTAGTTAGTGGTTCATTAACATGCGCTTATTAGTCTTCAACTATCATCATTTCGGATATATACAAAATCTCAGACTAATTTTCGATAAAAATATGTCCTTATCATAATTCCATTGTTTCTTTAATTTTAATAATTCTTCATCTGAAAAAGTGCATTCATATTTTTCTCCTATTTTATATCCGAGTTTATCTAATTTTCCTAATATTTTCTGACGTGGAATACTATGGTTGTTTTCGTAAACAATATTAAAGGATTTTTGAGAAAAACATTTAGTACTTTTAAGATAATTAAGCTTCTCATCTATAACTTCTTTAGGAAATAGTTTTTGGCCATTTAAATATTTGTCAGAATAATATCTAGATATTTCAGGATCGTGGTAAAATTTTATCTTTTCAATATTTGCTTGTTTATTTAAGTTTTTGTTTTTTGTCAACCGATATGAGTAGGCATTTTGAATCCCAGGGCGTGGTAGAGGTTGTAAACCAATTGTATCATAATTTGGATTAATATTTTCATCAATAGAATCAAATATAGAATTATATTTATAAATAATACCAACTCTTTTTTTATCAAGAACAGGGTTAAATATATTTTTATCTTCTATAAAATCATTTGTTGCAAAAAATATAGCTATATCTAAATCACTTGTAAAATCTAATAATCCAGTTGATAAGCCATAATGTTGAGCCATTCCTTCAAAGTCAAGTTTAAGTTTTCTATTGCCGATTCTTAGCTGTTTTATATCCATTACAGCAGGATGATTTTTAAGTAGAAAGTTAAATGTAGCAGTCCTTAATTTTGCAATAAATCTTTCTATTTGATTTTTATTTCTGTATAAACTTGGAGTGCATTGTTCATAAAAAGTTGTTTGACCTCGATATAATTCAGATGAAAACTCTGGCCCAGGAAATAATTTAAAATATTTTTCATCAATTGTTATTAGTGAAAATTTACCAGCTTCTGCCACTTTGAAATTTTTATTTATCCAATGTCGGCTTTGTTCCGCATTATCTTTTATTTCGGCTATTATTTTTCTTAAAGGTTTCACAATCCTTTTCTATTTGAAAAGTTGACTATTACTTATACTGCCAAAATTCCGTATAACACCCAGACAGTTTGAGTGATATATTCCCATTAAAACTTACTTTATCGTTTATATTGCTATATTATTTTCGTATAACATGCATAATTTCATATCAAATTATCTAACGGGCTTTTTACATAAATCATTGTCGTTAAAATATGTGGCATATTCAACCAGTAAGTATATATTAAATTTGATTCTAATTGTCTCTTTGCTGCAGCTTTCGGATTGTAATTGGTGCTTTGCTTGACAAAGCATTTTGGGTTTTGGGAAAGTTCTATCTCGGTTTTCAAACAATGTTGAAGTCCCGATTAAATTCATTTTAATGACATTTCCATAATAAATTAATCATATTTAAGTGTCAATATATTTCAATGTCTCTTTCCATTTTAAAAATCTCATTCAAATGATAATAACAACAGATATTCGGCTCATAGAGGATATAAATAATAAAAGGAAATATTTTTTTGTCAATCAATAAATGGAGTTCGGTCAATGCGGAGTTCCTGGGATTCAGAACTCCGCAGTTTTTTTATCTCAATAAAATCATCTTTTTTGTTTGACTGTAGCTTCCAACTTCGAGGCGATAGTAATAAACTCCCGAAGATAAACCTTCAGCATTAAACTCGACTTCGTAATTGCCTGGGATGAAATGTTTGTTTACCAGTGTTGCAACTTCTCTGCCGAGGATGTCATATACAACTAATTTTGTTTTAGTGGATGCAAATTTTGCGTCCACTACGGTCGGTATTGTGAATTTTATTTTTGTAGTTGGATTAAACGGATTGGGGTAGTTCTGTTCTAAATGAATTCTGGAAATCACCTGTTCTTCAAAATTTTCATTTATTTCTGTAACATGCAATGTATCAACAATGTGATATACACCGAAATATCCGTTGAAATAAATATTTCTCGGCTGCTCATTATCAGCTTTAATCTCAAACACTGTCTGGTCAAATATTTGTCGCCAGCTTTTTCCATCATTTTCAGTTAAATACACTCCTCCATTTGAATACCCTGAACCATTATATACTTTTGTTGATACATATAACCTCCCTTGAATTTTATTATCCAGGAGTATGCTTGTAACATTTAAGTTTCTGTCCAATTGCAACAAGGAAGAATCTATTTGAAACCATGTTTCCCCACCATTTGTTGTTTTACTTAAGTGCCCCAAGTCAAATGATTGTCCGCAATACAAAACATCTGACTCATTTTCATCAATAACTAATGCTGATATTTGATGATAAGGAAAACCTGGTAACCCTGATGTTTTATTTGACCAACTCTCCCCCAGATCAGTTGATTTTAAGATAGCATCTTGGCTGTTGGCATATAAAACAGTATCATTTTGAGGATGGTAGACAATCGACAAAAAACTATCAGATATATGTTGCCAATCTGTTCCACTGTCAATACTTCGATAAACGAACGGTGAACTCACAGGATCAACCCAACCAGTTACAAAAAGTAAATCTGGTAAATATGGACTATAAGAAACCTCTTTTGCTCCATAAAAATCCCCCCCAGTTAACCAACTTTCCCCTCCATCTGTACTTTTATATATGTTTCTAAACCCTGCGAGATACATTTTATTTGAGTTGAATGGGTCTATAGTAATTGATTGAGTTTCAAGAATCTGAGATGATACATCAACAAACTCAGGAATATTCCACGAATTACCATAATCGCTACTCTTTAAAACACCCCAGCCATCTTGTCCAAGAAAAACCATTCCAGGTTGATTTTTATCAATTTCTATTGTTCTTACCACATCATAGGTTAAGGGATAGCGAAACCAATTGTTGCCACTATCAGTTGATTTATAGGATCCGATCTCTCCTACACTTAAAAAAACTTCATTTGTAGAATGTTGGTTTACAACAATATTTAGAGCAGGAATTAAAATATTATCTGGAAGTCCATTCTCAATCTCATTCCAGCTAATGCCACCATTAGTAGATTTATATACTCCTCCGGCTAAATTAAAAATTAGCTCTCCTACCGTTGCAAAAATTTCAGTAGAATCCGAAGGATTTTGAGCTATAGAGCTTACTGCTTTTTGTTCGAGTATCCCTTTATTTAAGTTCTCATACGAACTTCCACCATCATTTGATTTAAGTATATAGCCCTCACTCAACATATAAAATGAGTTTCTATTTTTTGGATTAATAATTATTTCATCTGCAGCAATTGGATAGAAATCATAGAAATTATCAGACATTTTTTGCCATTCTTTCCCACTATTACTGCTCCGGAAAAGTCCTGATCCTGTGCTTGAATAAATTGTCGCTGAATCTGAAGGTGAAACAGCAATTCTATATACGGTATCATCGAACTGACTAAGCTGGTACCAATTTTCACCTTTATCATCGCTTCTAAATAATTTATTTATATCGCCGATTGCCAGTAAACTACTATGTGCATATGGAATATTAATAATCTGCTCAAATATAAATCCATCGACGAATATCTTAACCAGCTCCCACGAATTCCCGGCATCAATAGACCTGTAAATTTGTCCACTAAAATAAACTAGGACAATATTGCTGTCATATGGGATGAGACAATAATCATATATTTGATGAGAAACATCAAAATAGAGAGGAGTTAAACTTCTTCCTGAATTCGCACTTTTAAATATGCCTTCTTCACCAGTTATAAAAAATTGATCTGGTTCAGTAGGATGAATTTTTAAATCAGTAAACCACCCCGAATATTGACTCAACAGTCTATATTCCTGACTAAAACACACAGAAGATATCAAAAAAAATATAGCACTGAATACTTTATTAAACATATTTGAGTTCTCTCTAAGTAAGGAGTTGTGATTACTCGAGAACAATCAATTTTCTTGTAATATAATTGTTTTCAATTAAAAGTTGATAGAAATATACACCACTTGCAATTCCTGATGCATCAAAGATAACTTCATAAGTACCAGGGGATTTGTAATCACTTACAAGTTCTCGAATCTCTTTTCCGAGTAAATCATAAACTTTAAGTACAACAAATTTCTCACTTTGTGATGTTGAAGTAAAACTATACTTGATAGTAGTTGCTGGATTAAATGGATTTGGGTAGTTTTGATTTAATGCCTGGTTAAAAGAATTTTTACTATATCCAGCATTACTTTTTTGCACCCCAATCATACCGCCACAAACTACTTGATCCGAAAACAATGATTCATATCCGTTATTGTTGACATATGTTACTCTGTAGTAATAACTATCTGAAAACTTTGGATTCATTACATCAAGTGAGTTATCCGTATAATTTAAATTTGTGGTAGAACCTATTTGAGTTAGATTTCTTGGTTTATTTGCACTAGATCTATAAATACAATAGTGATCAACATTACTCCCGCTATTACAATACAATTGTTGCATTATTCCCGCCAAAACAATGTATTTTATCTTAACCTCCGCCACCTCTGCAATTTTTTAGTTGTACTTCTTGAATGTCTTTCTTTCCAGATCCGCAAGTGCAACTCGGTAATCAATTAGAGCGGATAGACTATTAAGTTTCGCATCTGTTAGTTTTAGCTGCATCTGGGTAAGATCAAAACTTGTAATTGTTCCGGCTCTAAATCTTTCCAGCGATATTGAATAACTTTTCTCGGCAACTAGAACAGATTTTGAGAGTACTTCAACTCTTGCTTTTGCGGAATTCAATCTTCCGATCGCTTCAATAATTTCGTTCTCGATTCTTTCTTTCAAATTTTCGTATCTAAGAAGAGTTAGTTTGTAATCTGCTTCGGCGGATTCAACTTCGCGCGCATTACGTCCCCAATCGAAAACAGGAATTGATACAGTCATCACAACGCTTCGGTTGTCGTCAAAATTATTAAAAAGATTTTTGAACATATCATCGTTTTTATTTATACCGTAGTTTGCCGTGAGTTCGGCTCTTATCGAACTGCTTGCATCGGTTTCTTCAATCGAAAGTTCCGAAAGGTAAATGTCATCTTCTCTGTTCAGCAGATCGGGTCTTTTTTCCAAGGCATTTCGCAGAGCTTCGTCTTTATCCACAACAACATCAACGTATTCAATATCTCCCTCGACATCGATATCCTCATCAAGCGGAAGACCGATAAGTAGTTTAAAATTGTTTTTTGCTTCGTGGAAAGATCTTTCGGCATTCAACAGTTCATTTTTACTTGCGGCAAGATCAACCTCAAGTTGAAGCGCTTCAACTTCGGCAATCAAACCTGCTCTAAACTTATTCATCGCAGTTTGAAATGATGTGTCTGTTTGTGCAACTTTTTCTTTTGTTATTTCGACGCTCTTTTTTGCTTTTAGGAGATTATAAAAATTTGCGCTTACTTCATAAATCAAGTCTCGTTCCGCTTGCGAATAGTTTCTTTCACTTTTTGTTAGGTTAATTTCCGCGCGTTCCAAATTTGCTTTTTGGTTATTGAAAGTAAACAACGGCTGCCGGAGTTGTATGCTTAGGTTTGTATAGAAATCTTCTAAGTTGCCTGAAAGTTCACTGTTTTGTTTTCTTCCAAAAAGCGAACCGACCAGCGAAACAGTTCCGTTGGAAAACACAAGCGGTTGATTAACAAACAACCGGCTTTCCAATCTTGTTGTTTCAACTTTATAAAACTGTTCGCTTCCAAGCGTCGGATTGAACTGGCTTGAGAGACTGCGATTGTAGCTGGGGATATCGAATTCAAGATTAACCGATGATCGAAGTCCGAGTTTAACAGCTTCCAAATTCTTTAACGAACTTTCAAGAGAATAATCAGCCGATTTAATTGTAAAGCTTTCTCCAAGCCCGATTTTTATTGCTTCGTCGAGTGTTAAAACTCTTTGAGCAAAAACGGAAGTTGAAAGCAGAAGGAAAATGAATAGACTTGATTTCATAGTTTTTCCTATAAAATTTTCCATAATTTTTTTATTATCATTTATTCATATCGAAGTGATTCAATTGGATCTTTTTCCGCAGCTTTTTTTGCGGGGTAAATTCCGAAGATTAGACCCACACAAACCGATACAATAAAAGCAAGTAAAACAGAAAATGTAGTAATGCTCGTACGCCAATCCGCATAACTAGTGATTAAAGAAGTCAAAATAAATCCGAGAAAAATTCCAAGAACTCCTCCTACAACACTTATAACGACTGCTTCGTACATAAATTGTCTTAAAACATTCTGTCGTGTTGCGCCGACTGCACGTCTAATGCCTATTTCGCGGGTTCTTTCGAGAATGTTCGAAAGCATAATATTCATAATTCCTATTCCACCAACGAGCAAAGAAATGCCGGCAATTGCCCCCATAACAACGTTGAATATTTTTTGAGTCTGTTGTTTTTGTTCAAGAAGTTCTTCCGGAATGATGATTTCATAATCCTTCATGCCGTAATGTTTCCGATTAAGCGTTCTCTCAATAAGTTCCGCTGCGCTTGTTATTGAAACATCTTTTTTAATTTTTGCAGTAAGCTTATCAACTGAAGTTCTGTCTATTGTGTTAACTTGAGCCGTTGAGGATCCGAACACCATCATAAATCCCCCGCCTACAATACTGGACTGATTTCCGTCTTCATCTAGTTGTTCGAGTTTATTGACCATTGTTGAATACGGAATATAAATGTCGAGGTTAAAATCCGACAAGCCGAAACTTTCCGCTCCTTCGGATGAGATATTTTTAGGATTCATAACACCGACAACCCGAAACCAGAGATCGCCGATTTTTATCTCCTTTCCGACAGCTGCTTCAAAACTGAAAAGTTCGCGTTTAATTCCAGATCCAATAACGCAAACATTTGCATAAACTTCATTATGATGTGCAGTAAAGAAATTCCCTGTCTTAAGCCGTGAGTTATAGGCATCGGGATAAGTTTCGGTGGTTCCGATTATTCTGCCGTCAACGATTTTTGATTTATAGATCACCGTCAATTCCATTTCCTTCTGCGGTGTAACGTGTTCTATAAACGGATTTATTTCTTCTATCGATACTGCATCTTTTAATGTCAACCCGGGGGAGAACGATGCATCGGTTTTCTTTTTTGCTTCGGCAGAAACTGCTTTCTTGTTTATGATAATATTATTTGTTCCAAGAATTTCAATCTGTTCAAGTGTTTCCTGCCGTGCGCCTTCCCCTATTGAAAGCATTGCGATTACAGATGCAACTCCGAAAATTATACCGAGCATCGTGAGACCTGTTCTCATTTTGTTCGATGTCAGTTCGACCAATCCCAACTTAAAATTTTCATGTTCTTTCATCATGATACCGGCACCGTTTCTTCTTCAGTGGCTGTTTCTTCTTCTACTATTTCGGGGTTCTGCAATGCGACAACATCGTTTTCTTTTAGTCCGGCAGACACAATCACATAATCTTCACTTTTTTCTCCCAGCGTAATTTCGACCTCGTCGAAATCATTTCCGTTCTTCACGAAAGCAATTCTTTTACCTTCAATTTCAAAAACTGCTTCCTGCGGTATGAAAATAACATCGTCAATTTCATTCATCACAATTTGATTGCTCGTAGTCATTCCCGGTTTAAGTACTTCCGACTTTTGAAGAATATCTATCACAACTTCGAAAACTTTTATGTTCACGTTATTTTCTTTGTTTTTCCCAATTGATGCAACACTTGTAACGTTACCAGAAAAACTACTGTCCTGAAATGCGTCAAGTTTTACGATAGTTTCTTGATCGGATTTTACCTTGCTCACATCAACTTCGTTTACATAGGTTATGCTTTCCATCTCCGATAAATCGGGCAGCTCAATAATTCCGGCACCTCGCCAGGGCTGATCGCCTATTGCATATTTTCGTCCTTGATTTCCCCAGTTTGGGGCATAGACTACAAGTCCTTCTGCCGGTGCGGTGAGCGTTAAAAGTTCGAGTTCTTTTTCCGCCTCGCTTAATTCATTCTTCTTCTGTTTTATTTCGATTTCCATTTTATCGAGTTCCGACTGCTGAATTATCTTCATCGATTCGAACTCTTGTTTTGTCTGTTCAAAACTCAATTCGTTTTTTTGATGCTGAAGTTTTGCTTCCTGCTGTTTTACTTCCGCTTCAAATTTCATCTGGCTCAAGTTCAATTTCGAAAGTTCATAACTTAGCTCGGCACTCTTTAATTGCGACTCCATTTGTGCGGTTGCCGATTTATGATTAGCGAGTAGTTTCTTTTTATCCGATTCAGCAATTTCAAGCTGTGATTTTGCTTCGTCAAGTTTTGTAAGAGCTTCGGAGGGATCGAATTTAACGATAACATCTCCCGGGTTAACAATTGTACCTTCGGGAACCATATCAACTATTTTCAGATTTCCCCTTATTCTCGGAGCCGAAACAGTAATTGATTTTTTCGCGCGCAGCTCCCCGCTTTCGGTTATCGATACAAGAAATTTTCCGCGCTTAACGTTATATGTGGGAATATTCGTTAAGTCCACCGAAGAACTTGTTAGCGAAGAAATGATTAAAATAATTATCAGAATAATAATCGCGCCCAAAATAAATTTATTCTTGAGAAATTTAGGAAGCCGCGAGTTGTGAATTAACGAATCGATTTTTGATGAATATTCTTTCAACGAATCAGTAAAGGATGATCTTTTCATCTGGTTTTCTGCGGTCTGTTGAGGCATAGCGTACCTATACTTAATGTTTGCAATTAATAAATTATTGTTTCGGCAGGGGAAAAGAAAGTCAATAAATAAGAAATCCTATGTGATGACGTTCGATGTGACAAATATTTCCCCCAAATATTTTATTCATCCGAAATTATTACCCGTTAAAATAATAATTATCGGCGAGATTTATTTTGTTTTCTCCTTATCACTTTATCGAGATCGAAACCTAATGCTTCAACGAATGCGTCTTTATTTTCGGGCGAGATCATAATTGATTTTCTTCCGAATTTAATCTTCAGCCTGTCCGAAGAAAGAGCAGGACTTGAAAGAACATCGTTAGTTTCTTTTATCTCATTTATCTCAATTAATTTAATTCTCCATGTTATTGGACCTGAAATTACGTACAAATATTCCCGGTCGACCTCATAAAATGTTCCGAAATAAATCCAAAACACGAATAAAATTGACACTAACAAAATAAGCACCGTTATTACTACGGCTATTTCGTTCTCCGGTTCATCAAGAAATAAAAAAATCAAGATAGCAATTTGAATAATTTGTGAAATCCAAATTACGGTTTTCAGCCAGGAATCAACTTTTGATTCAAATCTCAATCTCATTAGGAATTACTCGTTCATCGATTGATCAACAAATATCAGTTCAGAAGTGTTGAACCTAAGCTTGCTGGCATAGTTAACCAGTTCCCGCAGAACATTTTCATCCATTTTGGGAGTCCGCGAAAGGATCCACAAATAATCGGTATCAGGACCGCACACCATAGAGTAGGAATAGTTTTCTTTATCAAGTTCAATTATGTTGTAACCGCCATAAAACGGTCCGAAAAATGAAACTTTTAATCTACCCACATCAGGTGTTTCAACAAAGAATGCTTTCCCTTCGGCTTCCTCCCATTTTTTTTCTTCATCGTTAAAGCCACGGTTAATAACTTTTACTCCACCATCATCTCTCATCGAATAGTCCGCGGTAACATTGGAAAGTCCGCGTTCAAAAGAATGGTCGAGGCGGGCAATTTCATACCATCTTCCCAAATATCTTTCAAGTTCAAAATCTTTTATTGCATCAACGTTATCGGGTATGCCGACACATCCGGCTAGAAATATTAATAACATTCCGGTTAATTTGAATTTTACTTTTGACATGATTTACCTGCGACAGTTTATTTGTCTATGAAAAATAAGAATAAACTTTCGATTTTATCTTTTATTTATCGCGGCGTTTGAACAGAAGGTTGAGAAAGAAATAGATAAATATCGAAAATCCAACTCCAGCAACAACAGGCTGAACTGAATCCGCATAGTCAGTTTGAACGTATATCAAAGTAAGAACAACCGAAGCGACCATTGTAAGGAAAATGATAAGATTGTGCCTATCGTTTTTCTTCTTAACAAAAACTCCGATGATCACCGGCAGTAATATTCCGGGAGCCCAGACAGAATAGGTAAGCAGCAGAAGATCAATAACATCAGGCAGAAGAATTGCAAGAAGTACTCCGAGAAGCCCTATAATTACTGTGCTTATTCTTGCATACAACAATCCGCGTGAAGCGGAAATTTTTCTTTCAGCAAGATATTCTTCATAAAAATCTTTCATAAAGATTGCAGTAGATGAATTTAGAATTGAATCTGCTGATGACATAACAGCACTCATAAGCGCCGCTATTATCAAGCCTGAAACAAACGGATTGTGAAGCCGCAGAATTGTTTGAGGAAGTGCCTGCTCGGGATCGATATCCGGGAAAAAGAATTTTGAATACAAAGAAATAAAAAACAATATTACAGGAAATGTGAAAAGCAGAAGAACTCCTGCACGAAAAATTCCCTTCTTTGTTTCATTAATATCTTTACCGACGCAGAAGCGGGTTGCATAACCCGGAGCAAAAGTTTCTCCCACCAAAAATGCAAGAAAGGTCGAAGCGAGAAACAGCAATCCTTTTCCTCCGTCTATTTCGAAAAATTCTGGAGGAATTGTATTTGCAATTTCGGCTTGATGTTCCATCAGTTCAGGAATACACATAATTACGGTGAAGAGAAATCCGAAGACTAGAACGAAGAATTGATAGACGTCTGTGTAGATTACGGCAAGTAATCCGCCGGCAGTACTATAAATAATTACTATCAGCGCTCCGGCAATAACTGCCCAGAGATAGGTGAACTCAGGAAGCATTGAGTTAATGATCTTGCCAAAAGCTACTAGCTGCGCTCCAAGCACTCCAACCGAAAACAGAAGTGAAAGAACGAATGAAACAAATCTTGATCGTTTATCGAAACGGTGACCGAAAAATCCGGCAACTGTGTAAAGCTTTGCTTTTCTAAAGTAAGGCGCAATATACTTACCGGAAAACATGAACTGAAAATACCACCCCGTCGTAACAAGCAGCATCACGATTCCCCACTCGTAAGTTTTTCCGATGGAACCGATTGATGCGCCGCCGCCAAGGACGGTTGCGCTCATTGTTGCAAGAAGTAGCAGCCAGCCGATGTTCCTGCCGGCAACGAGAAAATCTTCTTGATCTTTTATCTCTTTAGATTTTCTTATTCCCTTGGTTAAAATGAAGGTAAAATAAAGTGCTATTATTCCGTACTGGATAAGAGGACTATCCAAAAAATCTCCTAACTATTAAACAAATTCTCTCGTAACGTATCTTGAATTCATCAATCGTGCTATTGCCATGTAGTTTGGATTAAAATGTATTTTTCCTCCGACTTTATATTTCTTTTTATTTTCTCCCAATGTATAAACCGTCATATCCGAAGTTGTACCGAAGAATTTAACATCTTTATCTTTAGGTGTAAGATCATTTACGTCTACATCCATAACTCCGAAATCTACTATTGCTCTCCAGCTTTCCAAAGGAAGCTTTTCATAATCAACCGTATGCCCTATGCTTGCATCGCTCTGCACACCATCCGGCTGATTTGATTTCCACTCAAGTTCTAAAATTTCAGCAGAAAAATCGAAAGTGTTCGGAGAAAGGTTCTTAAACTGCTTGCCATTAATCAAATCTTTGCCGAAAAATGCAGTCTCACCTATACGCAGATGATTTATTCCTTTCGGTAGTCTGTTCTGCTTTAACAATGAAAGAGTAATTGAACTTCCGCCGGAAATAAGTTCGATTTTCCGTTTGAACTTTTCTTCCAAAAGAAGTCTGAAAAGGCTAAGCTGAATAAGCTTATCATAGGTTGGTTCTATTCCGTACATACATCCTAAATTGGTACCCAACCCTATTACGCTTATATTATCCATGTCGAAAATCCGCTGATAAAAATCGATAATATTTTCTCGAAGGATCCCCTCTCTAAGTTCGCCCATTTCAATCATCACAATTACACGGTGAACTTTTCCGTGTTTTTTTGCTTCCTTGTTCAGCTCAGCAATTGTTTCATAAGACGAGTTCATTGAAATATCGGCATACTTAATTATATTCGGCACTTGGTTCACAGCCGGAGGTTTTATATAAATTGTAACAAGTTCCGGCTTAATTTTTTTTATTGTCCTAAGATTTGAAATTCTCGCATCGCCGATTGAATGAATATTTTTAATCGAATCGTCAACTAGAATTTTTTCGAGAACTTCTTTATCTCCGCCAAACATCTTTGTTATTAATGTCCATTCAACATTTTGATCTGAAAAATATGTGTTAAGCTTCCTTAGGTTGCCAATAATGTTTTTTACATTAATTCTAAGCGTTCCCATTTAAGTTCCGTTTATTTTATATATCGCATTTCGGCATATTTGTTAGTAAACCCGATTCTCTCATAAAGTCGTTTTGCCGGATTATCATATTCAACGTGAAGCTTAACATTACCCTTACTTTCTTCAATAGCTTTTTCAACCAGCTGCTTACCTATTCCTTGTCCTCGTTTTGAAGCATCAACCGCGACATATACCAAAATGTTCTCGGGTATGTACCCGATCATCCCGGTTTTGTTCATTATTACTGCACCGACTAGTTCATCATCTAAAAGACCGGCAAGCAGAAATCCACCTTTCCCTTCGGAATTTGAAAATGCATAATCGATACATTTATTAATCTGTTCTTTAGGATCGCCAAACTGATCGAGATGTTTGAATAAAAAGTCGACCAATTTTCCTCTTTCAACATTCTCATCAAACTCGTTTTCGTTATTAATTCTCTTAATTGTTAACATTCTTTCCTCCGTAGTTCAAGTACATCTATTGTTTTTCGTTAATATTCAAAATATACATTTTTCAATTAACTCCACATTCATTCGAGAAGGCGTAATCCACACTATTGCGAAATTTTAATAACTCTCACAAAATGTTTCAAAATCGGAATATGTGGTTCAATTGAGATTGGTTCAGTTGATTTATTATAAGCATGCAAAAATACAGATATTCTCAACCGATATCAAGCGTTTATTAAATAATAAATAATTAAATTATATAAAATGATTTTAGCTTAATGTCGAAGATTGTGGATAATATTTAGCGCAATAATATCATCTTCTTTGTTTCCCGTTCTTTACCTGCAGTTAATTGATAAAAATAAACACCGTTCGAAAGTTCCGCTGCATCAAAAGGAACAGAATAATTTCCCGGAGACTGTTTTTTACTTATGAGCGAAGCCATCTCGCGACCAAGAATATCGAATACTTTGAGTGTAACAAATTCCTGCTTCCCTGCAATAGAATATTCTATAACTGTTGATGGATTAAAAGGGTTGGGATAATTTTGACTCAAGAAAAGTTTTACAGGTAATAACTCCTGGTCATTCACCGAAGATGGTTCTGTTGATAAATAAAAAAGTTCGTTCCCCGTTTGACCATTATCCGCCTGGAAGAAAAGTCTGGTATCCAAACTAACAAATTCGACATAACCCAATCCGCTTTCCGCCCCCTGGTAAATATCGAATGCTAATTCGGTGCCGGCTTCGGTACCGTCAGTCCGCCACAATTCCCGTCCATGTACTCCATCTATTGCCGTAAAATAAAGCTGATTTTGAAATTCAATGAAGTTACCCGGAAATGATGATTCCTCTCCCGGATTAATATCTTTTAATAGATGAGTACCTTCTCCAGTTCCGTCTGTAATCCAAAGTTCATAACCGGTTGTACCATCATTAGCACTGAAAAGAATAAAATCGCCTAACTGTGTAAACCCAGAAGGATTTGAACCGATATCCTCGGTGTTTGGATTTATGTCTTTAATCATATAAGTGCCTTCTTCGGTCCCATCAGTTCTCCAAACTTCATAGTTAAGTCCGATACTACCCTCACCATTTGTTGCAGTAAAAAATATTAAATCATCATTTATCAAGGACATCCCGTTTATCTGAGAATTTCCTGCGTTCAGGTTAATATCCTTAAGTAAATAGGTGCCTTCCTCACTGCCGTCACTCACCCATAATTCATCACCATTAATCCCATCCCATGCTTTAAAATAAACTTTAGATCCCATTGCCGTAAACTCGCCGTAAAGCGATCCGTTTTCTCCCGGATTTATATCCTTTACAAGATAAGTGTTTTCTTCGCTGCCGTCGGTAGCCCATAGTTCTGACCCATGCGTGCCGTCATCCGCCATAAAGAAAACCAATCCTTCGATCGGAAATTCTTGATCATAGACGGGAGTAAAGATATCTTCCAGCACAAGTGTGAATCCCATTGGAAAAGAACTGCCGTCCGGATTTATTTCTTTGACTAATTCAACTCCAGCCTCAGTGCTTTTCCACAATTCGAAGTTTTCTGTTCCGTTTGTACTCATACTATAGAATAGATTTTTGTTTTCATTTTTTTTGTTCTTCAATCCTTTAATCAGGCTCCCCGGAAGTTGAATATAAGTTGAAGCAAAGCCTTCGTCAGTTAATAGCTCCTCTTCAACCTCAAAATTGTCGTTATTAAAGTCGACACTTATGCCATAGGTTATATCGAGCGAAGTTGTTGCTGCGCTATAAACCGGTCCTCTTGGTTTAGTTTTTAGATATTTTTCTTGCCATTTTCGCCTTGGCGTGGAAAAAGAAACTTCATTTGCCTGGGTAAGTTGCACCTTACGCGGCTCCTCTTCTCCGAAGATATATGTAAAAAACTCAACAATTCCATTTGCGTCTCTTTGAACAGCATATGAAAGACCATAAGTTATTCCGTTTAATTTAAAACTGTTCCCTATAAGATTAGTGGGATTTGAGTCTCCCGGACCTGGATTCTGATCCCAGTAATTTAGTGTTAGATTTGATTGAGCGAATGTTGTGAACACGAACAGAAAACAGATACAAAATAGGTGTTTCATATTAATCTCCACACATATTTGAAATTTAAGCAGGCACTATATAAGATGTGATATCCGAATAAAGATAAGGTTAAATGAAACTAATTGCAAGCATTCAAGAATATTTGGAAAAGAAGAAATATTTTTGTTTTATATTTGTTACAACTATTGAAAGGAGAAAGATGGCTGCGACAAGTAAAATGATTGAATTAGGAACACCTGCACAAAATTTTGAATTAATAAACGTTGTTTCAGGAGAAAGACTTTCGCTTGATGTTATTAAGTCGGATAAAGCAACTGTAATTATGTTTATCTGCAACCATTGTCCTTATGTAATTCATATACTGGACGGACTTGTACGGTTAACAAATGAATTCATTGCCAAAGGCATTTCCTTCGCTGCAATTAGTTCGAACGATGTAATAAATTACCCGGAAGATTCACCGGATAAAATGAAAGAAATTGCATTAGATAAAAATTTCAAATTCCCGTACTTATATGATGAATCACAGGATGTTGCAAAAAATTACGGAGCTGAGTGTACCCCGGACATATTTGTCTTTGACAAAGATTTAAAGCTTATCTACCACGGTCAATTTGATGATTCGCGCCCCAAAAATAACATCCAAGTAACGGGTAAAGATTTAAGAAATGCATTAGAGTCGATTTTGAACGGTGAACCAGTTGATCAGAACCAGATTCCGAGCATCGGCTGCAGTATTAAATGGAAGAAATAATTTTGATTTTTCAAGAATAGCGGAAATTCTATTCTTCGACCCAAGTTCGCGCTTTTTTCATATCCGAAAATACTTTAACATTTAATCCCCTGTTTACCGAAACTGTTTCCCAAAATCGTGTGTTTTCAAGTTCGGCTTCTCTGCAAACAATTGCACTTTTTATTACAGTATCCAATAGCTCCCTGTAATAACTTGCGAGAGAATAAAGATCTATTTGACTTAAAGAATACTTTACATTTCTTTCATCGGAAATAACTTTGTGAAGATTGTTTTTCCTGCACAATTCGATGAGAGATTTACCGTACTCTTTGACTTCGTCCAGTTCCTTAACATTCCCTGAAGCAGTCGAGAAAATAATTTCGTCTTTGATGCGATATTTAAAGTCTATTGGCATCCTATACGCTACCGAAAATTATAGTTGTTGAGATTATTTCTAATAAGATAGTTTAAAAATAATTTTTCCCGAATTAAATACAAATTTTTTTATACAATTTATTCAAAGTTGCCGGGGTTGAGAAACATCTAATTATTTTTCAACTAATCTGTTGTTTTAAGAAATAACATTAGCTTCTGTTGTTTTTTCCAACAAAAACTATGAAGATCAAATAAATCTTTTATTATAATAATTATACCCCTTGTCTTATTATTCTTCAACTCTTATATTACAAAATAATTCAAACCGTGATATGAGTTGTAGTGATGTATTTAAAAGTTGTTTCATATTTTATTTGCATTTTCATTTTCTTTTTCCAGACAGAACTACGTTCTCAAAATTATAACGAACTAGACTCCTTAAAAAAAGTATTTGAAGAGAAGAGCGGAGAAGAAAAAATTTCTGCTCTTGCTGAATTATCATATCTATATTTAAACATCGATATTGATTCGGCAGTGAATTTTGCTGAAGCTGGAATAGCACTTGCGCAAGAAATGAATGAATCACAATATGAGGCTTCATTTCTAAAAAACTTAGCACGCACTTATTTTTTTAGAAGTGATCTTGAAACTTCCCTAACCTACTTATTTGATGCGTTGAAAATCTACGAGAATTTATTGGATACTGCTGGAGTTATTAATTCTTACTATGGTATCTCTATTACTTATCTGTATAGAAATGAGTTTGAACTAGCAAGAAGTTATGCTCAATCAGGATTAAATTTAGCCCAAGCTCAAAAAGATCTTGAGAGAATAGCGGCTTTTAATGATTTGATCGGGGATATTCTTTTGGATAAAGATCAAGACTATGAAGGAGCAATTGCTTATAAAATTAAAGCAATAGAATATTATGAATCCATCGAATATGATTTTGAATTATGTGTTTCATATTACAACATTGGCAATGTTTATAAAGCATACAAAAATTATGATGAGGCCGAATATTATCTCAAAAAAGCCCTTGAATTAGCAAACCACATAAATAATTTTGAAGTAATATCTGCATCATTAAATTCGATTGGTGAATTTTACTTTATCCAAAAAGAATTTTCAAAAGCCAGAGAATACCTCAATCAAGCTATTAAAAATTCTCAAAACTCGTATCAAAAATTTAGACTCCTCAGTTACAAAACACTTGCCCAGGTAGATTCTGCAGAAGGACATTTTGCCGACGCATATGAGAATCAAATAAAATATAATGCATTATTTGATAGTTTGTCTAACATAGCTAATATTGAAAAAATTCATGAATTGGAAAAAAAATATCAGAACGAAAAAAAGCAAACTCAAATTGAAGTGCTGGCAAAAGAAAACGAGATTCAAACACTTTGGCGTAATTCGTTTATCGGAGCATTTGTTTTCGCGTTTATTCTTGCAGTCGGTTTATACAATAGATACAGATATAAATCAAAAACCGGTAAGGAATTAGAAAGACTTAACAATCAACTTGAAGACGAACTCACGCAGGCGGCAAGATATATTCAATCTCTTCTTCCGCCCAAGTTAAATGAAAAAGTTGCAACCGATTGGAGGTTTATTCCTTCCGCTCATCTCGGGGGCGATTCCTTCGGGTACGGCTTTCTCGACGAAGATAATTTTTTGTTCTATTTAATTGACGTAAGCGGGCACGGGGTCGGTGCCGCGCTTTTATCCACAACTGTTCACAATATTATAAAAGCAAAATCCTTAAGGAACACAGATTTTTATAATCCCGCAGAGGTATTGATCAATCTAAATAAGAATTTTAATATGGAAGATCACGATAACAAATATTTTGCATTATGGTACGGCGTGCTTAATCTTTCTTCTCTTGAGCTGACTTGTGCTTCTGCATTCCATCCACCGGCAATAGGAATATCAAACGGGGATATAATCAAATTCGGAAACAAAGAAATGATGATCGGTGCATTCTCCGATTATGAATATAATAATTTGGTTTATCAGTTATCGGAAGACGAAATAATTTTTCTTTTCAGCGACGGCTGTTTTGAGATTCAAAACGATTCGGGGGCAAGCTTAGAATTCGAGAACTTTCTCTCAATTCTGAAATCATCTTTGGACAAGAAGGATGAAGCACTTGATTACATCCATTCCAATCTTTCCTCGCTTAGTAATTCTAATAGTTTTGATGATGATTTTTCAATCATAAAAATTGAATTAAAAACAATCCATGAGACACAATGACGCGAGACGAACTTATTCAACATATACGATCAATAGATAAATCGAAAACCGATATCACCAAACTTGATCTTGAAGGTGTACGTACAAATCTTCGTCACGTTCAAAAAAATCAAATACTTTTCCGCCCCGGAGAAGTTGCGAACTCTATATTTTTCGTGGTTGAAGGAGAAGTAATTCTCACAAGGAAAGAGGAAATTAAAACAATCGAGGAAAAAAATTATTTCGGACTCGATGCTGTTCAAGCAGACACAAAACGAATTTATAAAGCAATCTCCATAAAACCGGGTATAATGTTGGAAATCTTTCTCCACGAAAAACCCCGAGAAATAGTAGAAACAAAACTTGAAAATCTCGGAGCAAAATCAAATAAACTTTACAGGTCAAAAAACGACGGAACTCAACCGGCTTTGCAGTCACCGCTTAAGTCAACTGAAAACTTCACAAATAAATCTGTAAACGGAATCCTTATAATAAGCGTCAACTTAAAAAAAGCAGTTTTGAGTCACTCCAAACCCTTCCTGAATTACATGATGAATTCTATAAAAGAAGGCAGCAGAAAAATAGTTGTCGATCTTTCAAATTGCAGCATTATCGATTCGACCTTTCTCGGTGTCCTTGTAAAATCGCATAAAAGTATGTCAGATGAAGAAGGCGAAATTGTTTTGATTTATGATGAGGAGCACTCTTCAACTTTATTTATGATTACATATATGGATAAAGTGTTTAAAATTTTTGGCAGTCGTGATGATGCAATCAATTATTTTGATGCTAATAAATAAATTCAGTAAAAAGTAGTTTATCGTTTTGAGTTAGACTCGCAAACATTATATTGCGACTTATTTTTCCAACCACTTAATTAAAGAACCAATATGAGAATAAGCGAACTTTCCGTAGGAAAGAGAATAGATAAAGTAGGCGTTTCGCCGACTATGCGGATTGCCGCAGAAGCAAAAATGATGCGAGCCGGAGGCGAAAACATAATTGATCTGAGTGTGGGCGAACCCGATTTCCCGACTCCCCAAAATATTAAGGATGCGGCAAAAAAAGCCATTGACGATAATCATACAAAGTACACAATCAACGCCGGCACAATTGAACTTCGTAAAGCTATTTCGAAAAGTTTGAAAAGAGATCATAATCTTAATTATGATATCGATGAGATAATTGTATCAAACGGAGCAAAACAATCGGTTTATAATACAATAATGTCAACTGTTCACGTAGATGACGAAGTTATTATCCCGGCACCTTACTGGGTTTCTTATCCGCAAATGGTAACGCTTGCACATGGCGAAGCAGTTATAATTCCGACAACAAGAGAATCCGGATTTAAAATAACTCCCAAACAATTGACCGAAGCTATAACTCCGTACACAAGAGCTTTGATTTTATGCAACCCTTCCAACCCGACCGGTTCGGCTTATACAGAAAAAGAGCTTGAACAAATAGCCGAGATAGTTTTAAAGCATCACATTTTTGTTATAGCAGATGAGATTTACGAAAAACTCACTTATGATGATTTTGAGTTCGTAAGTTTCGCAAGTTTGGGCGATGAAATCAAAAAGCGAACCGTTCTGATTAACGGCGTCTCAAAAGCGTATGCGATGACTGGCTGGAGAATCGGTTATACAGCGGCACAGAAAAACATTGTCGAAGGAATAAACAAACTGCAGAGTCATTCAACCTCACATGCAAATGCGATTGCACAGCAAGCTGCAATTGAAGCTATTACTGGCCCGCAAGACGCTGTCGAATTTATGCGTAAGGAATTTGAAGTGCGCCGCAACTTTTTTCATGAGGAATTAAACAAACTAGAAGGAATTAGCTGCGATAAACCGGAAGGCGCATTTTATCTCTTTCCCGATATAAGCAAATTGTTTCATCATTCAACGGATGTGCTTAAAGTAGATTCCTCTTTCGATTTCGCGATGTATTTACTTTACGAAGCAAAGATAGCAACTGTGCCCGGCAGTGCATTCGGAGCCGAAGGATATTTGAGAATGAGTTTTGCCACATCAATGGATAACTTAGAAGAAGCTGTGAGGCGGTTAAAAATTGCGGTCAATAAAATACTTGCAAGATAAAATCATTCGCCTATAGTCAATTGAATTGCTTCTAGAATATTTTCAACAGGATGTATCTTTATTCTATTCTTATTGGATACGGATTTTAAATTGCTCTTCGGTAATATGATCTGTTCAAATCCAAGCTTTTCCGCCTCTTGAATCCTCTTTTCGATGTGGTTAACGCTTCGCACCTCTCCGCCTAGTCCTACTTCACCAACAACAACGAATCCCGACGAAGCACTTATATTTTTTAGTGAAGAGGCAATCGCACAGCAAACGGCAAGATCTATCGCAGGTTCTTCAATTTTAATTCCCCCCGCCATATTCAAAAAAACGTTGCTGCTCGAAAGTCTCAGAGCTGCCCGCTTTTCGAGAACTGCAAGTAAAATTGATAATCTTCTGTAATCAAATCCGGTTGCAACCCTTTGTGGATTTCCAAAATGCGATGGGGTAACCAGTGCCTGCACTTCAAGAAGAACAGGTCTTGTACCCTCAATTGACGAAGTAATTATCGAACCGCTTATTTCCTTTTCTCTTTCACCTATAAAGATTTCCGAAGGATTTTTCACTTCGTGAAGCCCGTCATCTCGCATATCAAAAACACCGATTTCGTTTGTGCTTCCGAAACGATTTTTCTGCGCTCTTAAAATTCTATAGGAATAATTCTTTTCACCTTCAAATTGCAGAACAGTATCAACAATATGTTCTAACACTTTAGGTCCCGCAATAAAACCATCTTTCGTAACATGCCCTATAATTATTATTGAGCAGTTTGTTCCTTTGGCAAGCTGCAGAAGCTCGGCTGTTGACTCTCTAATCTGGGTTATTGTCCCTGGCGAATTCTCAAGATCGGGATCGTAAACTGTTTGGATGGAATCAATAATTACAACAAAAGGATCATTCTTTTTTATTGCATCTTTTATTATTGTAAGATCAGTTTCAGATAGAAGAAGCAGATCCTCCGATTCAAGTCCGAGCCGTTTTGCTCTTATGTTGATCTGCTTTACGGACTCCTCTCCGGTAACATATAGCACGGTATTGTTAATCTTGGCGGCAGCTTGAATGACTAAAGTAGATTTTCCGATTCCCGGGTCACCGCCCAACAAAGTAACTGATCCCGGCATTAATCCGCCGCCGAGGACTCTATCGAACTCATCAATTCCGGTTTTTATTCGTTGATCCTCTTCATGAGAAATATCCGATAATTTCGAAACAGCGGTCTCGTGTTTCTTAATTCGTCGTCCTCTTCGTTCCTCAACAAGTTCTTCAGAAAAAGTATTCCACTCATTGCAGGAAGGACATTTGCCCAGCCACTTCAAAGTTTCATAACCGCAATTTGAGCAAATGTATTTAATTTTTGTTTTTGACATTTTATGCAGTGCGTTTTATAAACTCTTTAATCACTTTATCGTCAGATTTCTGCATTTCATCTGCAGTTCCATCAAAATAAATTATACCGTCGTGAAGCATAGCAATTCTATCCACGGCATTTTTGACTGTGTACATATCATGAGTTACAACAATAGATGTAGCGTTTAACGATTCTTTTAAGTTTGTTATCAATTCATCTATCACATCGGATGAAATCGGATCGAGTCCGGTTGTAGGTTCGTCATACAAAATGTAATCAGGATTATTTATCAATGCCCGTGCGAGTCCCACACGTTTTTTCATTCCCCCCGAAAGTTCGCTCGGTTTAAGTTTTTCAATTCCGGGTAAGCCAACTAACTCCAATTTTTCAGCCACATTTTTTTTGAGTTCAGAGACTGAATAAGCGGAGTTGTTTTCGACAATCGGTAGAGAAATATTTTCTTCAACTGTTAAAGAATCAAACAAAGCGGCTCCTTGAAAAAGATAACCGAAGCGTCTGCGAAGATTATAAAGCTCCTTGTCTTTTAGACCAAATACAAGTTTTTCGTCAACGTAAATTTCACCTTTATCCGGGGAAAGCAATCCAACAATTAATTTAAGCAGAACACTTTTTCCGCAGCCGCTTCTTCCTATGACGGCAATTGCTTCGCCTGTTTCGATTTTTAAGTCAACGCCGCCGAGGACAAAATTGTCCTCAAAGCTTTTGTGAATATTCTTTATTTCAATCATTAAATAAGTAAAATTATCTTTCGTCAAATATAATAAAGATCGATCAGAAAAAACTTAATGAATATATGCGTAACTATTTGATAAGAGGTCATATTTATTTAAAAACCAATTACATCATCTCCATTCAATTCTTTTACTTGAAACGTGCATTATGCAACTAATGATAAAATTTTTCTATTACATCATCATACTGTTTTATTAAGACACCGAACAAATCTTTAACAGTAGGAACATCTTTAATCAAACCGCTTCCTTGACCCGCTTCCATCAT
>CAZCLA010000020.1:0-2906 GCA_964499285.1 uncultured Melioribacteraceae bacterium | reverse complement strand
GCCCCCAAAGCCAGCGCTGCGGCTATTCCTCTTCCATCCGAAATACCTCCTGCTGCAATAACGGGTATCGTCAAACTATCAGCAAGTTGAGGTATTAAACAAAATGTCGTTATTTCATCAAGCCCATTATGTCCGCCTGCTTCAACTCCTTCGCCAACAACTGCATCACAGCCAACTTCCTCAGATTTTTTCCCCTGTTTAACCGAAGACACAACATGCACAACCGTTATCCGATTATTCTTAAATTTTTCAATATACTTTCCGGGATGACCTGCGGATGAAAAAACAATTTTTACTTCTTCTTTAATAATTGTCTCAACTAATTCATCGGCATCTTTTCTGAGCATCGGAAGATTAACTGCAAAAGGTTTGCTTGTAGTATTTTTACATTTTTGGATATGTTCACTCAGTAAATCCGGTTTCATAGAACCTGCACCTATAATTCCCAATCCCCCGCTGTTAGAAACTGCCGAGGCAAGTTTCCAGCCGCTAACCCATACCATACCTGCCTGAATGATAGGATATTCGATATTGAACAGTTCCGTTATTCTGTTTTTGATTTTCATTACGCTTTGACTCTTGGTTATTTTGCTAACTTGTTTATTTGATAATACTTAAGGTAATAATTAAATTGAAATCTTAAAAAAAATGGAGTTGTTGATTGCGTGCAATTATTCCGGTTGCCGGATTAGGAAAGCGGTTGCAGCCGCATACATATTCACTGCCTAAAGTTTTGTTGAACGTAGGCGGTAAGCCGATCATCGCACATATTATTGAAAAACTTCTTGATGAAGGAGTTAACAAAGCGACGTTTATTATCGGTTATCTGGGCGACAAGGTTATTGATTATGTCACGAAAAAATACCCGCAATTGAAATCCGATTTTGTTAAGCAGGAGGAAATGCTCGGGCTTGGTCACGCAATTCATGTTGCGGCGCCTACTTTTGATGATGACGAAATATTTATAATTCTTGGCGATACAATTTTTGATGTTGAACTAAAACACGTGTTCAAGAAAAAGATGAATTCATTAGGCACAAAAACAGTTGATGATCCAAGAAGATTCGGCGTAGCTGTGGTTGAAGACGGTTACATAAAAAAATTGATTGAAAAACCTCAAGAACCGGTTTCCAACCTTGCGCTCGTTGGTTTGTATTACATCACTAATCCGGATGTATTAAAGGGTTGCTTAAACGAACTCTTTGAAAAAGAAATTAAAACAAACGGTGAATATCAGCTCACCGACGCACTCCAGCTTATGATAGAAAAAGGTGAACGAATAACTACGTTTTCGGTTGAAGGCTGGTATGACTGCGGCAAACCGGAAACACTTCTTTCAACAAATAGGTATTTATTATCTAAAAATGGATCGTCAAAAAAATTTGAAAACGTTGTAATCAATCCCCCGGTTTTTATTGCGGAAAGTGCCGTTGTAAAAAACTCAGTTATCGGACCAAACACTACGATTTCTGAAAATTGTGAGGTCGAGGACTGCATAATTAAAAACTCGATAATCGGTGCGGATTCGGTAGTGAAAAGATCGCTGCTCCAGAACTCGATAATCGGAAGCAGCGCGTTGATTAAAGGAAGACTGAACACTCTTAACGCCGGTGATTCGTCTCAAATAGATTTTATAAACTAACTATAGAGGAAAAATAATGTCATACTTTTTTACATCCGAATCCGTTTCGGAAGGACATCCGGATAAGGTATGCGATGCAATTTCTGACGGTGTTCTTGATGCAATATTTGCTCAAGATCCCAACGCAAGAGTTGCATGCGAAACATTTGTAACAACCGGGCTTGTTGTTGTTGGAGGCGAAGTAACAACAAAAGCATACATAGATGTTGAAGATGTTGTAAGAAAAACAATTAGAGAAATTGGTTATACCAAGGCAGAATATAAATTTGATTCCGAATCCTGCGGTGTGTTAAATTCGATTCATTCTCAATCACCGGACATTGCCATGGGTGTCGATAAAGGCGGTGCCGGCGATCAAGGAATTATGTTCGGATATGCTTGCGATCAAACTCCCGAACTTATGCCCATGCCAATTGTTTATTCCCACAAACTTGTTAAAAAACTTTCGGATATTCGTAAAAGAAATCCAAAATTAATGCCTTACCTAAGACCTGATTCAAAATCTCAAGTGACCATCGAATATGATGAAAAAGGAAAACCGAAAAGAGTTGAAGCTGTTGTTGTTTCAACTCAACATGATGGAAACGTTTCACAGAAAAAAATAGAATCGGATGTAAAAAAACATGTTATAGCAAAAGTTATTCCTGCTAAATACCTAGATAACAAAACAAAGTATTATGTTAATCCGACAGGACGATTTGAGATAGGAGGTCCTCACGGAGATAGCGGTTTAACCGGAAGAAAAATTATTGTGGATACATACGGCGGATGGGCACCTCACGGAGGCGGTGCTTTTTCCGGAAAAGACCCAAGCAAAGTTGACAGAAGCGCAACTTATGCCGCAAGACACATTGCAAAAAACATTGTCGCAGCAAAACTTGCAAAAGAATGTTTGGTTCAACTTGCTTATGCTATCGGTGTTGCTAAACCCGTTTCTATTTATGTTGATACCAAAGGGACGGGCGTTATGTCGGACGATAAGTTAGCAAAGATGATTGAAAAAACAGTTGATTTAACACCCAAAGGAATAATTAAAAGATTAGACTTAAGAAAACCGATCTATCAAAAAACTGCAGCCTACGGACACTTCGGAAGAAAAGAGTTTTCTTGGGAAAAGTTGGATTTAGTAGATACATTTAAGAAGTACGCAAAATAAAGGAGTAAAAATGAGTGAAGTAGCAGCAAAATCAAATGTTGAATATATCCCATATAAAGTTAAAGATATTTCTTTAGCCGAGTGGGGAAGAAAAGAAATAGAATTAGC
>CAZCLA010000019.1:27702-56161 GCA_964499285.1 uncultured Melioribacteraceae bacterium | reverse complement strand
TTCGTAATGAGCAGGTCATCGGTTCAAGTCCGATAGTCGGCTCGTTAAGAAAAATTAAGCCTCATTGGAGAGGCTTTTTTTATTTTAAATGACTACACCTTTTTGATGAATAGTATTCTAAGATTCTCTAAAAAATAATCGTTGCACTGTACTTTTCATTTTCTTATGTTAAAATTATGATACAAACAGCGGACAAAATTCTATGCGGAAAATCAAGCACAACATTAAAAAAATAAAAAGGATTATCTCGCCTAAGAAAAAGGAACAACTTAAAAGAAAAATTGGTGCACCTCCAGGAACCGTTATTCATGTTGGCGATAAGAAAAACGAGCAAGCTGTTATCACACTTATTGAATATGATGAAAATATTTTCAACCATTATGTGATTGACAGCCATGAAGAACTGATGAAAATAAAAGGAAGAGGCAATCAAAAGACTGTTCAATGGATTGATTTTAATGGTTTTGGGGATATCGATAATCTCAAAAAATTCGGAGAAATTTTCGAGATTCATCCTTTAATTCTTGAGGACATCGCCAATAGTAATCATCAACCGAAAATAGATTATTATGATGAGGATATATTTTTGGTCTTGAAAAAAATAAATTGGGAGGAAAATAAAGATATTTCATACGATCAAATTTCGATCCTTCTTACGGCAAATTTTTTATTTACTTTCCGTGATGATGTCGGAGAGGACTTTCCAAAAATTCTTCAAAGAATTGAATCCGGGAAAAATGTTTTTCGTAAATCACGAAGCGATTATCTGTTTTATGTGCTTGTAGATTATACAATTGATCATTATTTCCTTGTGCTTGAAGAACTTAGCGAACGGATTGAAACAATGCAGGAAAAACTTCTCGAGAAACCAGATCAATCGGATCTGCATCAAATTCAGATTTTGAAAAAAGAAGCTTATACTCTTAAACAAATTATTCGACCGACACGTGAGGCTATTTCGAACATAATCAGGCTTGAATCAAACTATATCTCTAAGAAGAATCTAATTTACTTCAGAGATTCGTTTGATCATATAATGCAGCTTTACGAGTCTATCGAAATTCAGCGAGAATCAATTACGACTTTGATAGATATATATCTTTCAAGTCTAAGCAATAGAATGAATGAGGTGATGAAATTTTTGACGCTTATTGCAACTATTTTTATTCCCCTTACATTTATTGCCGGGATTTACGGGATGAATTTTTCGAATATGCCAGAACTTAGCTGGAAGTACGGATATTTTATCGTTCTGGCAGTTATGGCTTTGATGGGAATTTTTCTGCTGTTTTTTTTCAAACGAAAAAAATGGCTGTAAAAAATATTTTTCCACTAAACTTTTTTAGGTTTCTGCCGATAGTATAGTTACCGAAAATCTCTTTTTTTATAGTACCCTCATAATCCCGCAGAAACCTCAACTGCGGGATTTTTTTTGTAGACCTCCCTTGCTTTATAATTATTTATTAAAAAATACTTGACTTTAGCAGAGAAAAACCATTATTTTACTATCCAGTGGGTAATTGTGTTGAATTTTCCCAAATAATGTCAAATTATGTTTATAGGCAACTTTAAATATTCCATCGATAGCAAGGGAAGGATAAGCATTCCGGCAAAGTTACGGAAATATGTAAATCCCGAATCAAACGATTCGTTTGTCCTTACCCGCGGAACCGAGAAAAACATAGACATCTATCCGATGGATTTATGGAAAGCAGTTGTAGCCGATAAACTTGCAAAATTAAACACATTCGACCCGAAAGAATCGCGGTTTGTGAGAATGCTTCTTCAGGAAGCCAGTGAAGATAAGCTTGATTCTCAATCGCGCTTAATGGTTCCTAAAAGTTTGATTGAATATGCGTCGATTGAAAAAGACGTTTTCATCTTAGGAGCAATGAACAAAATTGAAGTGTGGAACCCTGAAGTATATGATGATTATATCAAAGCCTCGCCCTATTCCTATGAAGACATAGCGAAAGAAGTTATGAAGCTTTGATATGGAGCAGCTTCACGAACCCGTTCTATTAGAAAAGTCTTTAGAGTATTTAGTTACAAATAGTTCTGGAATTTATTTCGACGGTACTCTCGGTTTTGGAGGGCACACATCGGGCATAGTTTCTCGTTTAAATTCTGAAGGCAGGGTTATTGCCACAGATAAAGATGTTGACGCGGTAAGATTCTGCAAACAAAGATTTTTAGACGAGAAAAGAATTAGTATCTACCGCACAAGCTTTACCAAAATCGGCGTTCTTTCAAAACTTGAATCGATTGATAAGTTCGACGGAATTTTTGCTGATCTTGGAGTTTCTTCTTTTCAGTTGGATAATTACATCTCGGGATTTGCTTTCAGAGAAAATACCCCGCTGGATATGAGGATGAATAAGGATAATCCACTGACAGCTGCAGATGTTCTAAACTCGCTCGATGAAGAAAAATTGTCTGAAATATTCTGGCGTTTTGGGGAAGAAAAAAAATCTCGACAGATAGCACGAAGAATCGTTGAAGCGCGTAAAAAAATCAAATTTTCTGAAAGCGATCACGTAAAGAAGATAGTAGAGGGAGTTGTTCCCCAAAATTTTGTCGCAAAAACCATGGCTCGAATTTTTCAAGCGGTGAGAATTTATGTTAATGATGAATTAAACGAACTTGAAATTTTCCTTGAAGAAGCAGTTAAATTTTTGAAGCAAAACGGCAGACTCGTGCTCATAAGTTATCATTCGCTGGAAGATAGAATTGTTAAGAACTTTTTCAAGTATGAAAGTCTTGATTGCATTTGTCCTTCGGATTTTCCCGTATGTCAATGCGATAAAGAAGCAAGATTGAAGATTCTAACTAGAAAGGCTGTTGTTCCGGATCAAATTGAAATTTCAAATAACAATCGTTCAAGAAGTGCAAAGCTGAGAGCAGCGGAAAAAATATGAAAAAAAACAGCTTCAATATTAAACATCTCTTTCTTGGAATTATATTGCTAGCTGCATTTTTTCTGTTAAATGCTTTTGTACGAAAAGAAATTAAAAATCTTAATAACGAAATCGTTAAAGCTGAACAGGAACTTAAAATAAGGAACCAATCGATTGAAGATTTGATGGTGGCAGTTCAAGTTGAAAGCAGAGAGGACAGAATCGTTCCAATGGCGGAGGAGAGCTTAGGATTGGTTAGAAGCAGGAGCAACTTCGATTCGATTAGGGTTAGTAAACAACAGATTGATCAAATAAAAAACATTATCAAATCAAAATATGAATAGTTTGCGAACAATTTTTGTGACACTTACAATATCAGCATTTTTTGTGGTACTATGTGTACAGTTGTTCGTAATCCAAGTTAATGACCATCAATTGTATGTTGACAAGGCAAAACGTCAACAGAACAAATCTCAAATTATTAAAGCTAAGCGCGGTGTAATTAAAGATCGTGAAGGGAACGTACTCGCATATTCCAAAGATGATATTTCGATCTATGTTGATACAAGAATGAAAGCCGCGCGTGAAAATATCGATACAATCTCATCGGTATTTTCAAAAATTTTCAGCAATACTAAAAGTTATTACAAAAATTTGATCGAAAAAGGTTCGGGAAATGTCTGTCTCGTAAAGAAAGCAAGCAGAAGGCAAGCAATATTATTAAATGAATACGTCAATGCTTCAATATTCAAAGAAGAGGATTTCACAAGAATTTATCCATATGGAAGATTGGCATCTCATGTTCTGGGATTTACAAATTTTGAATCTGCCGGAGTAAGTGGAATTGAAAACCAGTGTGAGGAATATTTAACCGGAATTGATGGAAAACTTTCTTTGGAGAAAGATGGAAACGGCGCGATAGTTTCGGTTGACGAAGAGTTTTCGGTTCCTGCTGTTGATGGAAAAGATGTTTATCTGACAATTAGCAAAACCTATCAAGGAATTTTAGAGGAAGAACTTCAGAAAGGGTTTGATGATTTTAATGCCGAAACAGCAATCGGAATAATTATGAATCCAAATACAGGCGAAGTTCTTGCATTAGCAAACTATCCGAATTTTGATCCTTCAAAAGCTGGAGAATTCTCTGACAGCTTTAGAAGAAATAGAGCAGTATCAGACATCTACGAACCGGGTTCTACTCTTAAATCTATAATAATGTCAATCTTGCTCGAAGAAAATCTTGTTAAAGAAAACGAAGTTATAGATACCGAAAACGGAAGTTACTTTATTCGTAATGTAAAAATTTCGGATACACACAAATACGACAAATTAACAGTTAGGGAAGTATTTGAACATTCAAGCAACATAGGAATGAGTAAGCTTGTAACTCGCCTAAAACCAAATGAATTGTACAAATATTTACGAGATTTCGGATTCGGTCAATCTGCTTCATCGGGTTTGCCGGGCGAAGCGGATGGTTCTTTGAGAAAGCCAAATCAGTATTCTGCAGTCTCAATGCCTTATCTTTCTTTTGGTTATGAAATTGCTGTCACTCCGCTGCAGCTAATAACTGCTTTTTCGGCTTTAGTAAACGGCGGAAAACTTCTTAAACCCTATTTGATTCATAAAGTTGTTGATAAACAGGAGAATACTGTTTTCATCGGTGAGAAAGAAGAGATAAGAAAAATAATTTCACCGAAGACTTCGGAAAAGATTATCGATTTTATGAAAGGGGTTGTAGAAAACGGTACAGGAACTGCCGCCAGACTGGAAAACGTTTATGTAGGAGGTAAAACCGGAACAAGCCAACGTTACTTGGACGGTAAATATGAGAAGAGAAATTATAACTCATCTTTTGTGGGTTTCTTCCCTGTTGAAAATCCACAATTGATTTGTTTAGTCCTTCTTACAAATCCAAAGAAGAAATATTACGGTGGCGAAGTCGCTGCTCCTATTTTCAAAGGAATTGCAGAAAGATTGCTGGAAGCGGATTTCAATCTCGTTCCGCAGCGCATTGATATTGAAAGAAAAAATATAGATAAAAAATTGTTTGCCGATCTCAACAACGCTCCGGTAAACGACCAGCTGATTTTTCTTAATGTTGACGAAAAGGAAAATTCTAAAAATAAAATTGACGAATCGTTAATTAACAGAACAACAATGCCTAATCTAATTAATAAAAGTAAAAGAGATGCAATCGCTATGCTCTCCTCGCTTGATTTAAAGTACAAAGTTATTGGAACTGGTAATGTTGTTTCGCAATCTATTGAAGCCGGAAGCGCAATAACCGAAGGAGTTGTACTTTTAATAAAATGCGAACCCACTTCCAAAATTGAAAATCTAAGAATAAATTGATGAAACTTATAGAAATATTAAATAAAGTGAGTAACGCACAAATAAAGGGATCGCCAGAAAGGATAGAGATTTCAAAATTGTCTATTGATAGCCGTGATACAGATGAAGACACACTCTTTTTTGCTATAAAAGGATTTAAAGTTGACGGTCATAACTTTATTCCGGAAGTGATTTCAAAAGGAACAAAGGCAATTGTTGCAGATAAAGAATGCACTCTACCTGATGATCTTTTTAGATTAAATGAATGTACTCTTATTCTAGTCGATGATACACGAAAAACTTTAGCTGAGATTTCGAATATTTTCTTTAATCAACCTTCAAGAAGATTGAAGTTGATAGGCATAACCGGCACAAAGGGGAAAACGACTACAGCATATTTGATAAAAAATATTTTGGATAACGCAGGCTATAACTCCGGATTAATTGGAACCGTGGAAAATATTATCGGAGATGAAAAAATGACTTCACGGTTAACAACGCCCGAGTCGCATGAGATAAATCACTACCTTGCTGAAATGGTTAAAAAAGGTATCGAATATTGCGTTATGGAAGTTTCGTCTCATTCGCTTGCACTTCACCGTGTCGATAATCTCCATTTCGACTTTGCTGTTTTTACGAACCTCGCTTCTGATCATATGGATTTTCATGAAAGTAAGGAACATTATCTTAAATCCAAAAAAATTCTGTTTGATTATCTTGATGAAGAAGCTTGGGTCGTTTTTAATGCGGACGACGAAAATCATACCGAACTTATAAAAGATTCAAAAGCTCATCTGGTATCATTCGGCGCAAAAGGTGATTATGACTTTAATATAAGCAATGCAAAATATGATTTTGAAGGATCGCAATTTTTACTGTCAACTAAAAACAATTCCATAAACTTACGCACAAGTTTGGTCGGTGAGTTTAACATTTCTAATGCGGCAGCCGCAGCTTCGGTTTGCAGCATTTTAGGATTGAATTCTACTCAAATAACACAAGGAATTGAAAGTCTCAATCACATCAAAGGAAGATTCGAAGTTATCGCCGGTTTTACAAAGAAAGTGATAATAGATTTTTCTCATACTGCCGACAGTTTAAAAGAAGCACTTCTTGCTGTGAACGAGATTAATAATAAACTGAATCCTAAGAAGGAAATTATTACAGTTTTTGGATGCGGTGGAAACAGGGATAAAACAAAACGCCCGTTGATGGGGAAATATGCAACTGAACTAAGTGATTTTGTTTTTATCACGAGCGATAATCCACGTGACGAAGAACCAATGGCAATAATAAATGACATTTTAGTTGGTGTCGAGAAGAACAATTACAAAGTTATGAAAGACCGTGAAGAAGCTATTAAAACGGCAATCCTTAACTCAAAACAGGAAAGTATAATTCTTATCGCTGGTAAAGGGCATGAAACTTATCAAATTGTTAATGGAGTTAAATCACATTTTTCCGACAGAGAAAAAGCGGAGAAATACTTAAAGCAATGGCAAAACTAAACGTCACGATCGAAGATCTGTTCAATATTCCGGGTTCGGAAATTTTCTGTCCCGATGAACTTGAAACTTCACACTCGGTCTCGATTGATACGAGAACGATAAGGAAGAGTGCCGTTTATTTTGCAATTATAGGTGAAAAATTTGATGGTCACAATTTTGTTGAAGACGCATTTAGAAAAGGAGCAAATGCTGTTGTTATAAATAAATCAAAGCTTGAGAAATTCAAAAGATTGAACAAACCTTTTGTTACTGTCGAAGATACGACAAAGGCATTCGGACATTTAGCGAACATTCTCAGAAAAAAATATGACTGGAAAATAATTTCAATAACGGGGAGTAACGGTAAAACAACCACCAAAGAATTTTTGTCGTCACTGTTGAAAGAAAAGTATAATGTTGTAAAATCTGAAGCAAACAACAACAACCATATTGGCGTACCACTTACTATTCTTTCTGCTGCGAGAGATACGGATTTTATTATCATCGAACATGGCACAAATCATTTCGGCGAGATAAAATATACAGCAGATATTGCTCAACCCGATTTCGCTCTGATAACAAATATCGGTGAGTCACATATTGAATTTTTGAAAGACATTGACGGCGTATTCAAAGAGAAAGAAGAACTATTTAAATCAACACTAAATGCCGGTGGAAAGTTATTCGTAAATGTGGATGATCCTTATCTGAATAAATATTATGGAAATAATCAGAGTGCGGTTACATACGGATTCAATAGGAATTGCGAGGTTCGAGGCAAAGTTGAGTCAGTTTCTGATGAGGGCAATCTTAATCTAAAAATTAAACACAAAAAGAAAGAATTTTCTACAGCACTTCCGGTTCCCGGATTTTCAAATGCACAGAATTTCCTCGCATCTGTGGCTGTCGCAGTTACTCTGGGATTAAAGAAAAAAGAACTATTGACAGGCACTTCAAAGCTGAAAGCTATTGACGGCAGAATGGAGATTATAAAACAATCGAACAGAGTTGTAATAAATGACTCTTATAATTCGAGTCCCGTTTCGATTAAAGCAGCATTGGAATTATTGAGCGGAATAAAAACATATAATCGCAAAGCTGCAATTCTTGGCGATATATTTGAACTCGGTGGAAAAGCAAAAATGATACACCAAAGTCTCGTCCTATATATTGTTAAAAGTAATATCCAAGAAGTTTATACAATCGGCAGCAATATGAAATTTCTGAGTAAAGAGTTGGCAAAACAGATTCTGATTAAAAAGCATTTTGAATCTAGCGATGACCTGATGCAATTTATTCTAGACGATGGATTCGAAGAATCAGTTGTGCTGGTTAAAGGCTCACGAGGAATGAAGATGGAACAGTATGTTAAACTTTTTACAAATAGGTTAAACTGATGTTTTACTATTTGTTTGATTATATAAACGAAGTGTTTGGACCTCCGGGATTTAATATCTTCCGGTATCTAACTTTCAGATCAGCGCTCGCGGCTATCACTGCTTTACTGATCAGTCTATACTTCGGACCGAAAATTATCAGCCTTCTTCAAAAAAAACAGATTGGAGAAACAATTAGGAAAGAAGGACCGCAGACTCATCAGCTTAAAGCCGGAACTCCAACAATGGGAGGGATAATCATTTTAATCTCAATTTCAATTCCCGTGCTTTTGTGGAGCGATATTAGCAGCACTTATATCATTCTTGTTTTAATAGGAACTATTTTTCTCGGAATAGTTGGCTTTGTAGATGATTATTTGAAAGTAGTTAAAAAATTATCAAAAGGATTAATTGCCAGATATAAATTGATGGGCCAGATTTTTGTAGGACTTATCGTTGGAAGCATAATCTATTTCCTGCCTGAATTTAATCAGTACAATTCAGAAACGACACTACCATTTTTCAAAAATCTAAATTTCGATTTCAGTTATTTTTATATCCCGGCTGTAATTTTCATCATAACCGCTACTTCCAATGCCGTTAACATAACCGATGGTCTTGACGGATTGGCTATCGGATCGACCATTATCGTAATGCTGGCATTAGCAGTTATAAGTTATGTTAGCGGAAACGTGATTTACTCCGATTACCTCAACATCATATACTTACCTGGTGCGGGAGAATTGACCGTATTTATCGCCGCAATCATCGGCGCTGGCTTAGGGTTCCTATGGTACAATTTCTATCCCGCACAGATTTTTATGGGAGATACTGGTTCACTTGCTCTCGGGGGTGCGTTTGGGATTACGGCAATTTTAATTAAGAAGGAATTACTTATACCGATATTGGGTGGAATTTATTTTTTAGAAATTTTATCAGTTGTTATTCAAACACTTTATTTCAAGTACACAAAGAAAAAATACGGAGAGGGGAAAAGAATTTTTAAGATGGCTCCTCTTCATCATCATTTTGAAATGAAAGGTTGGGCCGAACCGAAAATAGTAATTAGGTTTTATATCTTAACAATAATATTCGCAATTATAAGTTTGGCATCGTTTAAAATACGTTAATGGAAATCAAACGAAAAAATATCACAATCATTGGGGCAGAAAGAAGCGGAATAGCTGCAGCTCTTCTTGCAAAAAAAATGGGTGCCGTTCCTTTCGTGAGTGATTTCTCAGTAAATGATAAGATTAAAGATAGATGCAAGCTGCTTGAACAAGAAGGAATAAAATTTGAGTTAGGTTTACACTCGGATGAAATCTTGAATTGTGATTTTGTCGTGCTTAGTCCTGGTGTGCCCGGTGACTCAAAGGTTGTTCAAAAGTTGATGGAAGCGGATAAAAAAATTATAAGCGAAATTGAATTTGCATATAATTTCTGTAAGGGAAAGATTATTGCAATTACCGGGACTAACGGGAAAACAACCACAACATCATTAGCTGCTCATACATTAGCAAGCTGCGGTGTAAAAAGCTTTGCAGCCGGAAATATCGGGCTGGCATTCTCTGATATTGTTCTCGAAATTACTGAATTGGATTTTGTTGTTCTTGAAGTTTCAAGTTTTCAATTGGACTTTATAGAAAACTTCAAACCAAATTTTGCCGTGTTGCTTAACATTACGCCGGATCATCTAGATAGATATGATAACAAACTTGAGAATTACGTTCTTTCAAAAAACAGAATTTTTAAAAACCAGGATGAAATAGATTATGCAATCCTGAATTATGATGATCCGCTAATTGTTGAGCAAGAATTAAACGGCACACCAGCTAAATATTCTTTCTCAATAAATAGTGAAGTGGGACGAGGAACATTTTTGCGAGGAAACGATTTGTACTTCAGAAATGAAGACGGTGAGGAAATAATCTGCGGAACAAACGATGTGAGTTTAAAAGGTAAACATAATCTTTCAAACATTCTTTCTGTTCTTAATGTTTTCAAACTGATTAATCTTCCTAACGAAGCAATAAAAAATGCGCTCTCTACTTTTAAGCCGGTTGAGCACAGACTCGAATTTGTAGCAGAAATTGACGGAGTCGATTACTTCAATGATTCGAAAGCAACAAATGTCGACGCCGTTTGGTACGCACTTGAAAGTTTTGATGAAGCAATCTATTTGATATTGGGTGGAAAAGATAAAGGAAACGATTATACAAAAATCGATGACCAAGTTAAGAGAATTGTTAAGAAAATTTTTGCAATAGGATCCTCTTCCGATAAAATCAAAAAACATTTTGAATCAATTGTTAATGTCAGAAAGGTCAGAAGTTTAAAAGAAGCAATTAAACTTGCTCGGAAAGAAGCACAACCTGGCGAAGTTGTTCTTCTGTCACCTGCCTGTGCAAGTTTTGATATGTTCGAAAATTATGAAGACCGCGGAAGAAAATTTAAAGAAGCAGTAAACGAGATGATTGTATGAAAATAATTGTAAGATCATTGGCTGTTATTGTTGTTGTATTGATGATTATCGGTGCGGCAATGGTGTTTTCCGCAAGCGGGACATTCAGCGCTTCTAAGACTGACAGTATTTATACAATGTTTCAATCCCACATTTGGAAGGTGCTTATTGCGGTGGGAGCAATGATATTGTTCTCGTTGATTCCTTATAAACACTACAGAGATTACAGTAAAATTGCGATGGTGTTGGTTATTTTTATACTCATTCTCACATTCTTTTTAGCGCCCGAAATAAAAGGTGCAAAAAGATGGATTGATTTAGGCTTCCTTCAATTTCAGCCCTCTTCACTTGCAAAGTTTGTCCTTTTAACTCACTTGGCTGTTCTAATTGAAAAAAAAGGTGAGCAAATTCAAGATTTCAAAAACGGGCTTTTTTATTTGTTGATCTGGATCGGTCTTGTAGCATTTTTAGTTATGCTGCAGCCAAATGTAAGCACAAGTGTTATAATAGTTATACTTTCTTTCATACTACTTTTTGTGGGCGGAGCAAGAATCAAACATTTATCATCAATTGCATTCACAGGAATAATTGGTGCCGGAAGTGTCATGATGATGTTTTCGCACTCGAGGGAAAGAATTTTTGATTTCGTTAAAGGATTTACAAAAGAAGGCGAAATAAATCTACAAGTGCTTCAGGCAAAAATAGGTTTGGGAAGCGGTGGTTTATTAGGTGTAGGAATTGGTCAAAGCAGACAAAGTGATTTTTTCCTTCCCGAAGCTTACGGAGATTTTATTTTTTCAATAGTTGGTGAGGAAATAGGTTTTATAGGAACCTTCCTCGTCTTGTTTGCTTATTTATCAATCTTTCTAATTGGACTAATTGTTGCAAAGAAAGCAAAGGATAGGTTTGGTCAACTGCTTGCGTTTGCATTTTCAATGAACATTGTATTGAGCGCCTTTATTAATGCAGCGGTTGTTACAGGATTGTTCCCGACGACAGGAATAACTCTTCCGTTTATTAGTTTTGGCGGAACCTCCATTATACTGTTTGCTATATCTGTGGGAATTATTATCAACATCGGAATTGAAAATCAGAAGAGGAAAGATATAACACTGGTCAGAGTTAATGAACAAACAGTTTAATAAATATCGATTTTTATTTGCGGGTGGCGGAACAGGAGGACACATTTATCCAGCAATTGCTGTTGCGCAAAAATTGAAAAGTTTAAAACCGGAATCGGAAATTTTATTTGTTGGTACTAAAAACAAAATTGAATCGCGGGTTGTACCTGAAAATGGATTTGAATTTAAATCAATATGGATTGCGGGATTTTCGAGAAAACTTACGATGAAAAATATTCTCCTTCCGCTTAAAGTGATTGTATCAGTTATTCAGTCGATTTTTATTAATGCAAAATTCAAACCGAGTGTTGCATTGGGAACAGGGGCTTATGTAAGCGGACCTGTTGTGTGGGCTTCTTCTCTGCTGGGTAGTAAAATTGTACTACTTGAACAAAACAGCTATCCGGGAATCACAAATCGGTTTCTTGAAAAGAAAGCGGATGAAATACACATAAGTTTTAGAGAATCAGAAAAATACTTTAGAGAAAAATCAAAATTAAATTTGACCGGAAATCCGGTTAGGATAAATCTTAAATTAATTGATAAAATTGAAGCAAGAAAAAAACTTAAATTAGATGTCGATAGAAAAACACTTCTTGTTCTCGGGGGAAGTCTCGGCTCGGCTTCGATTAACAGAGCGGTTGGAAACAACATTGACGAGTATTTGCGTAAGGGAATTCAGATTATATGGCAATGCGGCTCTAATTATTATCAAAAATATAAATCGTTTTCAAACGGAAGGATAAAGGTTTCAGCTTTTATTGACGATATGTCAACGGCTTATTCAGCATGTGATTTAGCAGTTTGCCGTGCAGGTGCAACGACGATAGCCGAAATTGCGTCACTAGGAATTCCTTCGGTATTTGTGCCTTCACAAAATGTTGCCGCAAATCACCAGTACTTGAACGCAAAAGCAATTTGCGATAATGATGCCGCTGTTCTGATTGAAGATTATAAAGTCGATGATGAGTTGCTGAGAGTTGTTTTAATGACTATTAATGATGAAAAAATGCTTGAAAGTTATTCTTCAAGAATAAAAGAGTTCTCACATTCGGATGCAGTAAATATTATTGCTGATAACGTTATTAAATTAGCCGAGGCGATTAATTAAATTATGATTGAAACATTTATTAAAAAAGTTCACTTTGTTGGAATCGGTGGAATCGGAATGAGCGGGTTAGCCGAAATATTATGGAGCCGGGGTTTCAAAGTATCCGGCAGCGATATCTCTCTATCCGAAGTGACTAATCGATTAAGCGATCTTGGAATGGAAATCTATGAGGGGCATTCTCCGAATAATTTGAAAAATGTTGATGTGCTCGTCTATTCATCGGCAGTCAATTTGAAGAATCCGGAAGTTAAAGCAGCAATTGATTTGAAAATTCCTGTTATAAAAAGAAGTGAGATGCTAGCTGAAACGATGAGGATGAAATATGGTATTGCAATTGCCGGAACTCATGGTAAAACTACTACTACATCTATGGTTGGTTTGGTTTTGACAAAAGCAGGTATTGATCCGACAATAATAGTCGGTGGAAAATTAAGCGGACTCGGCGGAACGAACGCTCGGCTCGGGAAAGGCGAATATATTGTTGTTGAAGCAGATGAATTCGATAGATCATTCCTAAAACTGACACCAAGCATCGCGGTGATAACTAATTTGGAAAAAGAACATCTCGATATTTATAACGATTTGGATGATATAAAATCTGCTTTCATAGAGTTTGCAAACAAGGTGCCATTCTTCGGATTTGCAGTGCTATGCCTAGATGAACCGTCACTTCAGGAAATTATTCCCGAGATACCAAGAAAAATAGTGACTTACGGAATTACTAATCAAGCGGATGTAAGAGCCGTTGATATAAGTTATTCAGAACACTCAAACACTTATTCGGTAATTTATTTTGGCGAAGAACTTGGTAAAATAAAATTGAATGTTCCGGGTCTTCATATGATAAAAAATTCACTCGTTGCAGTTTCGATCGCAATGCAGCTTGGAATTGATTTTAAAATAATAAAAGAAGCATTGGAATCATTTAGCGGAGTTTACAGAAGATTTGAAATGAAGTATGATAATGAATTGATGGTAATTGATGATTACGCTCATCATCCAACTGAAATAAATGCGACGCTCGCTGCAATTAGAGGCGGATGGAAAAGAAGATTGGTTGCAGTTTTTCAACCGCATTTGTATTCAAGAACACGTGATTTTTACCAAGAGTTCGGAAGATCGTTTCTTAACTCGGACTTATTTATATGTACTGATGTTTACCCTGCAAGAGAGAAACCACTTGAAGGAATTACCGGAAAACTTATTACTGATACAGCGAAAAGTTACGGACACAAAAATGTCTATTTCGAGCCGGATAAAACAAAAATTCCTGCATTGTTGAAAAAGTTGAGTAAACAAGGCGATATTATTGTAACTCTTGGTGCAGGAGACATTTGGAAATACGGCGAAAAGTTTGTTGATGAACTAAAAAAATGAAAAGAAGAGCAAACATATTTCGATACTTTATCTTTGGATTTTTCGTGATAGTTTTAGTTTACTTAACTTTCACTCTTGAATCCGATAAAGGTTATCGGATAGACGTGATCGAACTTGAAGGCAACTTGATGTTAAGCAGCGATCAGTATTTTCGATTCGCAAAATTGAAAAATAAAAACGACGAAGATGAACTGACACTTTCTCTAATAAAAGACAGAATTGAAAAACACCCTTATATAAGTAAAGCTGAAGTACGTTATGACGGGAACAATAAAGTATTGGTGATAATTGAGGAAAAATCGATCGAAGCAATAGTTTACGATGGCACAGAACAATTCTTAATAACCGAATCTTTTGAATTATTGCCAATCGTTCCTTTTACTAAACAAATTGATTACCCTGTGTTAACAAATCCGATGCTGCCGAGAAAAATTGTTGCGGGAAATTTTTTAAGAAATAATGATGATGTATTTACCGGATTCCAAATTATTGAAGCTCTAAAATTAGCTGGACCCGAACTTTACGATCAATTATCGGAAATCGATTTGAGAAACGGCGGCGATATTATTCTTACTTTTTCCGATATAAATTTTCCGGTTGTGATCGGGAGGCAAAACGAAATTGAAAAAGTAATCTATTTCAACACCCTCTGGAAAACAACCGATGGAATAAACTTGAACTTTGTTCTCGATTATGTTGATCTTAGATATAACGGAATGATGTATTTGGGCTTTATGCAGAACGAATCCGAAGAGGAAAATAGTATATGAAAAAGAATATTGTAGCCGGATTAGATTTAGGTACGACGAAGGTCGGTGCGGTAATAGCAGAAAAAAACGGCGACTTAATTGATATCCTTGGTTTTGGAGTTGCTCCTTCCGAAGGGTTAAATAGAGGCCTTGTAGCAAACATTGCAAAAACAGCGGAAGCTATTAGAGAAGCATTGGATATCGCTATAAACAGAGCAGGCGTTGAAGTGGATGAAGTGAACGTTGGAGTTGCCGGCGAACATATAACAAGTTTGCGGCACAGAAACTATGTTACCATCAGCAATCCGGATAATGAAATCCTAGCAGACGATCTTGAGAGATTGAAAACTGATGTAAAAACTATTCGTATTCCATCGGATAGACAGATTCTCCACATTATTCCGGAAGAATATATTATTGATCATCAAGGCGGAATTGAAGATCCCATAGGTATGTGCGGATCAAGACTTGAAGCTGTGAATCATGTGGTACTTGCATCAATTCCTGCAATTCAGAATATAAAAAAATCAGTTGAGCGAGCCGGATTAAAAATTAGAGAATACATTCTGCAACCTATTGCTTCATCATTATCGGTTCTCGATGAAAGCGAAAAAGATCTTGGTGTGGTGCTTATAGATATCGGGGGAGGCACAACCGATGTTGCAATCTATAGTGAGAAAAGTATCGTTCATACAAAAGTAATTGGCGTTGCAGGAAATCAAGTTACGAAAGATATTCGTGAAACTCTCGGAATTGTGACCGAAGAGGCTGAGAAGCTTAAAAAAGAATACGGCTATGCGACAGAAAGTGCTATAATTAAAGAAGAAGACATATATATCAAAGGTGTCGGCGCAAGAGGAAACATTAAAATTCCGATCTCGCTGCTCACTCAAATTATTAGTGTGAGGATGCGCGAATTGTTCACTATTATTGAAAACGATATCAGAAATTCGGGTGCAAAAAATAAAATAAAAGCTGGGGTTGTGTTAACCGGCGGAGGATCACTTCTTAAAGGCTGCACCGAACTAGCAGAAGAAGTTTTCGGTTGTCCTGCAAGGATTGGCGTTCCATTGGAATTGGGAAGCGGGTTATCAAACGAAATTGGCAGTCCGGAATTTGCGACCGTTGCCGGTCTAATAAAGGGAATTCCCGGCTCAACAGCATCTGAATCCATAATTAAAGATAAGTCTTCAAAAAAGAAGAAAAATGTTTTCACGAACTTTATCAGAAGATTACAAGAGATATTTGACGAATTATAATAAATACCACAACAAGGAGGAGTAAAATGCCAAAATTCTGTACACTTGATCGCGATCAGATCGATTCTGCAAAACTTCGAGTCGTTGGCGTTGGCGGCGGCGGCTGTAATGCAATCGAAAGCATGATGAAAAAGGGCTTAAAAGGTGTTGAATATGTTGCAATAAATACGGATTCACAAGCCCTTCATAACAGCAGCGCACATCACAAAATTCAAATTGGAACAAACATAACCCGCGGTTTGGGTGCTGGAGCCGATCCCAACGTTGGCAGAAAAGCCTTGGAAGAAGATAGGGAAAAAATTGAATCGGTTCTTAAGGGAAGTGATATGGTTTTCATTACTGCCGGAATGGGCGGCGGAACCGGTACCGGCGGAGCCCCGCTCGTAGCGGGAATTGCAAAGAGCCTAGGTTCACTTGTTGTGGGAATCATTACTAAACCATTCAAGTGGGAAGGTAAAAAAAGAATGTTAAATGCCGAGCAAGGAATTCATGAATTGAGGAGATCGGTGGATAGTCTAATAGTTATTCCTAACGAAAGACTGCTTAACATTCTGGATAAACAAGTTTCTGCTTCCGCTGCTTTCGATAAACCTAACGAGGTTCTGTACGAGGCTACGAGAGGGATTGCCGATATTATTACGATTACTGGAATCATCAATGTTGACTTTGCCGATGTCCGCTCTGTGATGAATGAATCCGGCGAAGCTCTAATGGGATGCGGAATTGCATCCGGTGAGAACCGTGCAATCGAAGCGGCTCAAAAAGCAATTTCGTCTCCTCTGCTTGAAGGAATTAACATAAAAGGTGCAAAGAACATTCTTCTAAACGTAACGGGATCAAACGATCTTACAATGCAGGAAATTCAAGAAGGTAATAAAATCATTTATGAGGCAGCTGGAGAAGAGGTTAATATTATATTCGGATGGGTGAACAAAGAGGATATGAACGAATATGTTTCCTATACGGTTATTGCAACCGGATTTAGTACCTATGATGCTAAATCAAAAAGAGCCGCTAATAAAGTTGAGGTTGAAGAGGAACAGCAACTCGAGGAGCCGGTTTTTACAGGTTATAAATTTAATGAAGATGATTTTGCGGATAGAGATGTTCTTGATATTCCGACAATTCATCGTGTAAGAGGTACCGGCAACTATATGAAAGATTCTTCTGGCTTGGAAAAAGGAGGTTTCAAGTTCGATAAACTTAAAAGCAGTAAAGAAGAACCTAAACCGAAAAAAGAAGATAAGAATTGGAGAGATGAGGACAGTTCATCCTTCCTAAGTATGATGATGGATTAATTAATTTTCCTGTTGAGACCGGATTTTATGTCTCCTTGTTGTGGTGACAATGAATGGCATTTGTCCGGTCTCTTCTTAAATTCTAATGTTATAAAAAATTGACCTGCCAAAATTTTCTCAAATAAGTAAATTTGATTATTATTATTATTCGCATAGCTAATTTTATCCCAAAATAGATTCATGATGAAAAATACTTTAAGCGTTGTAATAATTACACTTTTGGTCAGTTTTAATCTTCACGCACAGGCAGGCAGAAGTGCTCAGATAGGAAAATTTGGTGCGGCATTCGGTTTTTCTCCTGTTTGGATGTTCCCGAATGTAGATGAACTCAATTCAAAACTGAACCTTCTCGAATTGGGGGAAGTGAGTAATAGCGGAGTCTTTGCTCTCGGTGTAAGCGGTTATGCTTATGTGTTATTTATCGAAAATTTGCGAATCGGGGCAATGAGTTTCGGCGGTTCTTCCTCTGTCGAAAAAGTGTTTGATTTTATGAGTAGAGAAGCAGAGTATTCGATTGGAGGCTGGGGCATTAGTTTAGAATATACTCTCCCGTTTGTTAAAAATGTAAATCTCTCGGTTGGAGCTATTCTCGGCAGGGGGAGCATTGAAATAAATGTTTTTCAAAACAGCGGTTCAATTGATTGGGATGATCTTTGGAATGATTATTTGACTTCACCATCTCAGAGCAAAAAAACTTATTTAATCGAAAATAATTATTATACTATTAGCCCTACAATAAATTTAGATGTCCCGATCAATAGATTCCTCTCGTTCAGAGCTGGCGGAGGTTATCAATTTACTCTGGGAGAGGATTGGAAATACGCAAACGAGATTGAATTGAAAAATGTTCCTAATAAATTATCCGGTAATTCATTTTTTGTTCAAACTGGTGTATATTTGGGGTTCTTAGCTTTTTAATTAGGTATAAAATGAAAAATGTTTTAGTTACCGGCGGAGCCGGATTTATTGGAAGTAATTTTATCAACACAATTCTTAAGAAGAGAGATGATTGGAAAATTGTAAACTTGGATTCTTTGACTTATGCGGGAAACCTAGAGAACTTAAAAGAATCTGAGGAAAATTCTAATTATCAGTTCGTAAAAGGAAGTATAACCGATAAAGAATTGATCGACTCACTTTTCGAAAAATATAAGTTCGATTATGTAATCAATTTTGCGGCGGAATCTCACGTTGATAGAAGCATTCTGGGTTCCGAAGTATTTTATACTACAAATGTTATCGGTACAAATGTGTTGCTGGAAGCTTCAAAAAGATTTGGGATCGAAAGATTTTTGCAAGTTTCTACTGACGAGGTTTACGGAAGTTTAGGAGCGGAAGGCTTTTTTTCTGAGCAGACGCCGATTTCGCCAAACAGTCCTTATTCGTCAAGTAAAGCCGCGGCAGATTTAATGGCTCAGGCATTTCATCATACTTACGGACTTCCAATACTTATTACAAGATGCTCAAACAATTACGGTCCGTATCAGTTCCCCGAAAAACTTATTCCGTTAATGATATTAAATACATTAAGCGATAAAAAACTTCCCGTTTACGGAGACGGATTAAACGTTCGCGATTGGATATATGTTGTAGATCATAATCTTGCGGTAGAGATGGTTCTCGAAAATGGAAAAATTGGTGAGGTTTACAATATCGGTGCAGAACGTGAAATGAAAAATATAGATATAGTTAAATTGATTCTCGAAAAATTAAATAAATCGGAAGACTTGATTGAATACGTAAAGGATAGACCCGGACACGATAGACGATATGCAATTGATGCATCAAAAATAAAAACTGAATTAAACTGGAAACCACAATTTGATTTCGAAGAAGCAATTTCCAAAACAATAGATTGGTACCTGGAAAACAAAAATTGGTGGGAAAGAATTATAAACAAGGAATACTTAAAATATTATGATGAACAATATAATTCCCGGGAGCAAATTGTTTAAGCGCATAACTATATTATTCGTATTAAGTTTTATTTTCTTCAACAATCTTAACGCTCAATTCTCGACTTCAGAGAATTCACAAAACAGTATAAATACCATTGCCTTTAATTCTATATCGATAACTATTGGCGGCGATTTTATAGTAAACGGTTCCTTTCCTTCGTTGAATACTGAGAGATTAGATCAATTTGTTACAAGAATTTACAACGAAACAAAAGCGACACTTCTTGCTGCAATTCGAAGTGAAGAAGGCATGGTAGAGTTCAAGAAGAATTATGAGAAATATGCTCTGAGAAATATTAAACTGAAAAGGAAAGATGGCGCGGAACAAATTATTGACTTAGCAATGTTCCGATTAACCGGCGACTTTGAACACAACCCATACTTAAAAGACGGTGATGTAATTGTTTTTCCGGCTTATGACGATAAAGTGCATTTTGTTTCGATTGACGGAGCAGTAAACAAACCTACAGAATTTCAATTTGTAGAAGGGGATAACCTTCAAACAGCAATATTTTTTTCGCATGGTATTAATACGGCATATACAGATATTACCAAAGCAGAAATTACTCGTTTAGAAAATAATGGCGAAACAGAGAAAGTGCTCGAAGTAAATTTAAACGAGAAATTCCCACTTGAACCGGGAGATAGAATCCGTGTTTTATATTCTGAATTTAATAAACAAAAATATCAAGTATTAGTATTGGGTGAAGTAAACAGGCCCGGCTACATTCCGATTTCAAAAAATTCAACAACACTTAAAGAAGTTATTAATAAAGCTGGCGGGTTTACGAATAGCGCTTCTCTTATCTACTCCGAAATTCTTAGAAATTTTGATTCTTACTCTATGATAAAAAAAGAAATATTCAAAAAGCAATATCAAGAATTACCGAATATAGAATTAGATGCTGCGTTTTTGAACCAAATTGAACAACTCGAATTTTTGGAAATGTATAGGACCGGGATACTCCAAATTCGGGACACACTTTTTTTCAATCTTGATAATAGATTACGACTATTAGACAGCAAGGTTGATATAAATTTTACTAATATTTATGATGATAACTCAGAAGCAGCAAAATTTACTTTAAAAGACGGAGATATAATAATAGTTCCGGAAATATCAAATAAAGTGCTTGTTTGGGGTGGTGTAAAAGAAAGTGGCTACTTCCCGTTGGAAGAAGGAAAATCAGTGTGGAACTATATTAAAGATGCCGGCGGTTATGCAAATATTGCTTATGGTGAGGACGAAGTTTACTTAATTAAAGGAAAGACTAGGAACTGGTATCTGGTGGAGGATAACGAAAACATCCCGGTAGAAGCCGGAGATTACATATACGTTAAGAAAGAAAGACCCACAGAAGAATTTTGGTTTTATCTAAGCAGGATTGGTGCGGTTGCTGGTTTGTTAGGAAGTATTGCCACCATAATATTGGTTTTTCAATAAAATTTTACAAGAATTTATTTAGCGGAAGATTTATGAATCTCTCAGATTATCTGAAAATTTTAATTAAATGGAAAAAATTTCTGATTATAAACTTCATTTTTGTCTTAGTAGTCTCTTTTCTTGTTGCATTTTTACTTCCTAAATGGTACAAGTCTACCGCTTCATTAAAACCTGCGCAAAAAAGTGATGTAAGTTTTATGGCTTCTTTGCTCTCAGGTGCTGGATTAAGTTCTGTGGGGAAAAGTTTCAACATAGGAGGATTACAATATTCAGATTTGGACTATTTTGCATATTTGCTTCAAAGTCGGTCTATATCTATGGAAATGATAGAAAAATTTGATCTAATGAATAGATACGATAAGGAATACTACTTTAAAACAATAGAAGAACTTAATGCAAATACCTCATTCAATTTGGATCCTACATCAAATACCTTATCAATTAGTGTATGGGATACTGAACCTGAAATTGCTAAGGAAATGGTTTCTGTATACTTGGGTCTTCTTTCCAATATGCTGGATAGTCTGAATGCTTTAGAGACTAAAGGTACTTATGAAATGATGGAACAGAGATTTGCAAAAAACAAGTTAGATCTTGAAAATGCCGATAATCGTTTAAAGGAATTTCAGGAAAAATATAATATCGTTCTGCCTGAAGATCAATTTATAAATACTATTAAAGTTATAAGTGAACTTGAAGCCCAAAGACTGTTTTTAGAAACACAAATTCAAATTATTAAATCAAATCAAGGCGAACAAGCACCCACTTTGGAATCAATAAAAACTCAATTACGAGTAATAAATAACAAAATAAGTGAAATTAATAGAAAAGACAGTACTGAAGATATATTGGTTTCATACAAATTAGCACCTGAACTGATCAATCAGTATGTAAAATTGTATCGTGAAATTGAAATCCAATCGTCTCTTCTTGAGATTATGTATCCGATTATTGAGGAAATGAGATTTAATCAAAGCAAGAACACACTAAACTTTATATTGATTGATAATCCAAATATCCCCGAATATAAAGACAAACCGAAGAGAGCTGTTATTATACTATTAGGGGCATTCTTAGGCTCTTTTTTCTCAATTGCTTATGTGGTAATGATCGAGTCGTATAAAAAAGTTAAGGATAAACTTATTGCATAGTGAAGTTGCAATTAAATATTCAGGATTATTTTCGCGTTTTACTGTACCTCTTGTTTTCCTTATAGCTTTTCAAGTAATATCAATCTTATTTTTAGGGCTTGAGATTTATCAGGTAACTGTTGTTGCAACTATACTATTTTTTGCAATTCCAGTCATTTTAAATCCTTTCTGGGGTCTCCTTCTTCTCTTATTTGTAACGATGGGAATCGAGGGGAGAATTGTAGAGGATTTTATTCTTTTTCGACTTGTCGGAAGTAATTGGTATATAATCGATTTGATCTTGTTCTTTGTTATGATCAGTTTGTTTTTCAACGGTTTGTCAGGAAAACTTACAATAAAATTGGACAGTATGCTATTCTGGCTCTTATTTTTATTCTTGGCTCTCATTGTTAGCATTTTTGTCGGCATGAAAAATTCGAACGGATTTGTTCATGTGTTTCATGACTTTAGAAGTTTTTTTTATTACTTAATCTTCTTCCCAACCTTTTTTGTTTTGAAGGAGAAAAAATACTTAAGATATCTTTTCTGGTCTATGATCGTTTTTGCTTCTGCAAAATGTTTAATAGATAGTTACTTGTCTTTATTTGTTTATCCAAACACATATGATTCAGCAACAAGATTAGTTCTAAATTTTGCAAGATTAACTGGTTACTCAGATGTCGTTTATCCGCTTTTGGTAGTTGCTTCCATTGTGTATTTTTTTATCACGGATTCGATAAACAAAAGGTTATTTCTGATCCCGGTTATTTTGATTTCGTTACTAGCAACTTTTCTGAGCTACACGCGAGGGGCTTGGCTGGGCGTTATGGTTGCGTTAGCAATATTTTTCATTCTCATTGTTATAAGATTTCGGGATAGAATTAAATTTATTCACGTTTTCACCTTTATTATCACATCCACATTCTTCCTAACTTTATTGGATATTTCAGGATTCTTTTCAATATCCACATTGGTCTTAAGAGCTACCTCAGTGAGTGCATCAAGAATTGATACATCAAACTTGGGTAGATTATTAGAATGGGCAACTGCTTTAAAGTTTTTTTCAGATAATCCGTGGACAGGTGGTGGGTTAGGATTGCACGTTAGCTACTTTGCCCCGGGGATGGGACATAAGAATACAATTTTTATTCATAACTCTTATATTTATGTATTAGCTAAAGTTGGTCTGCTTGGAATCATCCCCTTCATGGGTTTGTTGTTATCAAACCTTACTTCAATTTTCGGATTACTAAAATCAAATCTATCCAGCGAAGAAGAAAAAATCACTTTTACTTTCTTAATGATCCTAATCTTTTTGATGGTAAAAGCCCTCACAACTTGGCACTTAAATATGTGGAGTTTCACTCCATTTATCGGAATGCTGTTTGGTATTATTTACTCATACAAGGTAGAACGAAAAATTGAGTGAAAAGAACAAATTTTTAAAGAATAATCTTTACATTATTTTAAACAAGGTAATATCCAAGCTAGTTACTTTTTCAATTTTAGTATATGCTACGCGAGTGTTGGAAAAATCCAGTTTTGGTTCCTTGACACTTCTGATTTTATTAAGCGGTATCTTTGTCGCAGTTGAGGACTTTGGCTCAAGCTTATTCTTGGTAAGATCTATTGCTAGAGAGCGTGAAAAAGGAAAAAAGTACTTATTGAGCATCCTTCTTGGGAAAGGAGTGATTTCTCCAATTATTTTGGGGTTATTCATTATAACACCATTGATTCTTGAACTGGAACCAGAGGTGCAAAATTTTTCGGTAATTTTTTCATTAAGTATGCTTTCTCAGTCTTTCGTGATAAGTATTATCAAGTATTTCGAGGGTCAAGAGCGGATGAAAAACTCAAGCGCGATAATTATTTCAGAACGACTCTTGAGCCTCATTATATTTCTATTTTCATTGCAATTCTTCAATATTATTTATTCGTATGCTTTTGCAATACTAATTTCGAACAGCACTATTTTTTTAGTTTCCTTTTATCTGGTTTATAGGGGAATGAATGTAAAAAGTTATGTTGATATGAAATTGTTATTGCAAATAGTAAAAATGTCAAAAATGTTCTGGTGGTTTACACTCATTTCAATGCTCTATACAAAATTTGACATTTTCTACATTGCAAAAGTATTTGATAACACTCAAGTTGCTTCTTATAGGGCCAATTTTCAGTTAATTGATGCAATTTATTTCTTGCCCATAAATTTGGGGGTTTCACTCTTACCGTTTTTCTCACGTTTATTCACACAAAACAAACCGTTTCTGCTTGAGATGTATTCAAAAATTGGCAAACAATTCTTGATTGTATCAATTTTCATGTGTGTTGTATTAATATTAAAATCAGAAATTATTATATCAATGTTATATTCAAAGTACTTAGATTACCACAATTTACTAGCAATAATGAGTCTTGCAATTCCAATATTTTTCTTTACATCACTAAATAGTAATATTTTGATTGCGTCCGGTAAAGAAAACGCGATTACATTTGCAGCATTGGCTTCGACTGTATTTAAATTAGGGGCTTTGTTAATTTTCACTGAAAAATATGGTCTATTAATAGTTGCAATAGTATATGTTTCAGCTGAGTTTATTTCATTTGCAATTCAATTTTATCATGTTATTAAGCTAAAATACAAACTCATATTTTATAAAAGTGATCTTACGTATTTTACGGCGCTTTCTATATTTGTAGTTCTATTAATTTTAGTAGACAATTTATTTATTCTTCTTCCATTAGTTATTCTTATGTCAGTTTTCATTTCCAAGGATTTGTTAGTAATGTTGATTAGAGTTTTAAAGAAAAATAGATATTAATTTATCAATTTGGATTGTGAATGAAGATTTTACAATTTACTAGTACATATCCCCCCATAAAAGATGGCGTAGGTGATTTTTCTGCAAAATTAAAACGTCTTTTTGATTTAAATAAGATAATGTCTTCAGTTATTGCATCATCAAATGTGCCGGCAAATAATGATATTTCGTATCACCTGAAGAACTTTTCGATTATTGAGTTAATACGGTCAGCTAAATTATTATCTGAAAATAATAATACACTTTTAATATTTCATTACCCAACCACATTTTATGGAAGGAAAATCTCAATTTCATTGGTGCCAATTATATTTCGTCTTTTTGGTATAAAAGTGATCTCTTATTTACACGAATATTATATTTACAGTAAGATTGGCCGATTAAGAATTTTGCCCATATTGCTTTTCAGTAATTTCATTATTTGTGTTGATGAACTTTCATATCGTGCAGTGAATAAAAAATTTAATAAAGTCGCAAAAATTCCGGGTGGTGTAAATTTAAATGTCGAGTTGATAAAGAAATTTTCTTGGTCGCCCACTCCTTCTAATCGTATTCGTCTATTATATTTTGGATTCATTAAATATGGTAAAGGATTAGAGAATTTATTTGATGTCTTCAATGATCTTGAAAGTGAAAATCCTTTTTATCTAAATGTCGTTGGGGATATACCGGATTCTAAAGATCAGAAATCGATTGAATTATTCGACCTCATGAAAAGATCCAAGAACTGTACTTATGTAGGTTATTTATCTTTGGAAGAACTATTCAAATTTATTCAGGAAATTGATTTCGTTATATTTCCATTTAAGGATGGGCTTTCTGAAAAAAGAGGAAGCTTTATGACGGCTATGGCTCTTGGAATTCCCGTCATTACAACAAAACCCAAAAATGAAATTCCTGGATTGAAAAATCTTTACAACGTAATTTATATTGAGAATGATTCATATACCGAAATATCTCGATGCCTTGAATTACTGAAAACAATTGGGGAAGAAAAGAAATGTGAAATCGGATTGAAAGCAAAACAGTGGTTCGAAACTAATTACTCGGATGAAATAATTTTTCAAAAGATAAATGCGATAATTGAACAGTATCAGTAGGCAAAATAGATCTTTTTCGCACTTATAGCTTAAAAACAAAAAGTAAAATGAAAATTCTTCAAATAGTATCCCAAAATACTTTTCCAGCTAACGACGGCGGTAAGCTTAGCGTAAGTGGAATAACAAAATTTTTATCCGGTTACGGACATGAAGTTCATTATTTTGCTTATGCTAATAAGAATAATATTAAATCGTCAAAATTGATCTCAAAATATGCTGTGCCTCATTTGGTCCTTGTAGATACCGGCAATACGATCATGGGAGCAATATTAAGTGTTTTCTCTAAACTTCCGTACAACATGTGGAAATACAGAACAAGTAGAATGAAGAAAGAATTAACTTTATTTCTGCGGGAAAATAAAATTGATATTGTTCAAGTTGAACAAGTGCATATGGGTTGGGTCGTGGATATTGTTAGAAAGTATACAGATGCCCCTATTGTATTACGCCCTCAAAATGTTGAAACTACTATTATGGAGCGCTTCTACAAAAATCAAAAGAACATTCTTATAAAAATATTTTCATATTTACAGTTTCAGAAACTGAGAAGATATGAGCCAAAGCTTTGTGAGAAGTTTGATGTCTGCGTTATGATTAGTCCGATAGATGAGCAGCGAATTAGATCAATGAATCCTAAAATTAATGCGACATCTGTTCCGGCTGGCATTGATGAACGGCTTCTGAAATACGAAAATGAAGATCCTGATCCCTATAGTCTGGTTCATATCGGACATACTGATTGGTATCCCAATTATGACGGATTAAATTGGTTTCTCAATAAAATTTATCCTATGATTTTGGCTAGAGATTCAAACTATATGCTTTATATTTACGGTGGCGGAAGTACCACGAAATTTCCAATCCCACATGAATTAAAGAATAATGTCAAAATAATGGGTTTTGCAGATGATCTTTGGGGGGATCTGGTTGGAAAAAGTATTGGTATAGTGCCGCTGAGGATCGGTGGAGGTATTAGAATTAAGATAATTGAAATGCTGGCTTTTGGGATAAATATTGTATCAACAAGTATTGGAGCCGAAGGCATTGGTGTAAAGAATGGCAAACAAATATCCATTGCAGATACTGAAAAAGAATTTTGCGAAGCGATTTTGAATTACAAAGACGATGTTGCCAAATATAAAATTCAAAAAGAAAATGGCAGAAATTTTATTCGAGATAATTATACTTGGGAAAAAATCGGCAGGAGGTTTCAAGAGATTTATAATAATCTTTTGAAAGTAAATACGGATGAACGCTAATTGAATAACTCAAATATAAAAATACTTTTACTATCACAATATTTTCCGCCCGAAACTGGTGCCGGTTCCAATAGAGCATATGAACACACGAAAAGATGGATTGGCTGCGGCGCTGATGTGACCGTAATAACCTGTATGCCGAATTATCCGAACGGCGTAATACCGGAAAAATATCGCGGAAAGAAATTTTATGCGGAAGTAATTGATGGAATTAAAGTCGTAAGAACATTCACATTTGCAACCCCCAATAAGGGGTTTATTAAAAGAACGTTAGCTTATTTTTCATTCATGCTTTCGTCAGTTATTCAGGGGTGTTACAAGACCAAGAATTTTGATTTAATAATCGCAACTAGTCCGCCATTTACTGTTGGAATTTCCGGATGGCTCTTAAGTAAAATAAAACGAATTCCTTTTGTTTTTGAAGTTCGAGATTTGTGGCCGGATTCAATAATTCAACTTGAGCAAGTTAAAAGTAAATTTATTATTAAAATTTTAAGAAGTATTGAAATCTTTCTCTACAAATCTGCAGCTCGAATAATTAGTGTAACAGATTCCTATATTAACAAAATTACTGAACATGGAATTAGTGCAGATAAAATAATTGTTATCAAGAACGGTGTTGATACAAAATATTTTTCGCCGTTACAGAAAAACACTGACCTTATAAAAGAATTGAATCTGGAGAATAAATTTATCGTATCATATTTTGGCACTTTCGGTTTATCGCATTCTTTGGAGACAGTTTTGTATGCTGCAAATATTCTAAAAGAACATGATGAAATTTGTATTCTTCTTGTCGGTGATGGGGCGGAGAAGGATAAGCTAACTTCGCTCAAGCAGAATCTTAACTTGAGTAATGTGAAAATCTTAAAGACCGTTCCTAGAGAGAAACTGAAAAGTTTTTATTCGATCTCGGATTTAATGATAGTTATTTTAAAAGGGATCCCCTTATTTGAAACAGTTATTCCCTCAAAAATATTTGAAATTATGGCTGTACAGAAACCGATTTTACATGCTGTTCAAGGTGAGTCAGCTGAAATTGTTCGAAATGCAAAAGCAGGAATAACTATTAAACCTGATGACCCTCAAGTTTTAGCTGAAAAGATATTATCATTATCAAAATCGAGCAATGAATTAAAAGAATTTGGCGAAAACGGAAGATCTTTCGTCAAATCATTTTTCGATCGCGACCTTCTAGCAAATAAATTACTAGATGTGTTTAGAGAGGTCAAACTGGAGTGGAAAAAAAATAAATATTCATAATAGGATAATTTTA
>CAZCLA010000019.1:0-27602 GCA_964499285.1 uncultured Melioribacteraceae bacterium | reverse complement strand
AGGATAATTTTATAATTCCAATTTTGGAATACTTCCATCAACAAAATAACAAAAAATATATTCTCCCTTACTTTCGGACAAGGTCTTCCGCTTGTTTTTAATTTTGTGATTTTTGTAATAGCGGCGCGGGCTCTTGGTGTGGAAAATTTCGGTCTATTCAGCAGCGCTATCGCGATTGTCGGTATTCTATCCAAGTTCGTTGATCTTGGAATTGAACCTATTGTCTTTCGAGAGTTTTCTAAAAATGACAGCAGTTTCCACTTGTTTTCAACCGCTTTTACACTGCGGTTTTTGATGTACCTGGTTGTGGTTCTTCTTTTTAATTTATCCGCATCAATATTTGGATTTTCTGCAACGGAAATTGTCCTAATCAATATTTTGTTCCTTACTATCATATTTTCAGCAAAGACTGTTGTTTTCCGGGAACTTCTTTCAACACCATTTAAAGCTGTTTTAAAAATGCATTATCCTATGACGGTTAATGTTTTGGATAATCTGATTTTGTTGCTTCTCGTACTTCCTATGTTGTATTTCGATTTGGGTTTGATTTATTTCGGAACAGTATATACGCTTGCTAATTTTCCGGGATTTCTTTTAATGTTCATTTTTCTTAAAAGAAAATTCAATTATAAAATTAACTTAAGATTACAGAATGCCAAATGGCTTATTGTTGAATCACTGCCGATGTTCGGTTATGTTATTCTTATTACAATTTTTCAGCAAGCTGATATTGTCATACTAAATTTTCTCAGCGGAAGAGAAGATGCAGGGGTATACTCGGTTGGACTAAGATTGACAATGCCGCTTTATATTATTCCATCAGCAATAGTGACTACTGTGTTTCCGATGCTCGTTCAACAGTTAGAGCAAAAAGAGAGAAGTAATTTTATTTCTAATTTTGTTTTTAAGATTCTATTTTTTATCTCCTACGTTTTTGCAGTTGTTTTTACATTTAAGGCGGAACAGCTTGTTACATTAATTTGGGGAACACAATATTCTCCGGCTGCTTATGCTTCCTCAATACTTTACTGGGTGCAGGTATTTTTATTTTTTAATTTCTTTGCAATAGCTGTGTTGATCGTTCATAATCGGCAATTCTATAATTTCGTTTATTCACTTTTGTTAATGGGCAGCAATTTGTTACTTGCATTTCTGTTGATCCCCGATTACGGGGTGAACGGTGCTGCCATAGCAAAACTTACCGCAAGTGTAATTGCATTTAGTTTCATAATTTTATCTATGTCTAAACTTCATATTCCTCTTACTTTTAGACCCGGAATGCTTGCTGTCTGGATAATTCTTGTTTCCGGAGGCTTTTACTTATTAGCTCAAATGTTTTCATTGATTTATTATTTATCATTCGGAATTATTGTGATAATTCTAATCACATTTGCGGTTAAATATTTCTTGAACGAAGAATTATTTTTGTTTTTTAAACTACTTCATAAAGAAGAGTTGGGAAGAAGATTATTAAAAATCAAAAATCATAATTGAGATGTTGAATTGAAGTGTATTATCTGTTCGAACAAAAACACTGAACTTATATTCGAAAATTATCCGGGATATGTCGAGGGATCATTTTACGATATTCATCATTGCAGCGAATGTAACACAAACTTTGTTGATCCTAATTCAATTGATGAAACAATCTATGACAAAATTTATTCAGTGAACGAACACTTCGGCTATCATCGTTATAAAAAATATTGCAGCATTGCTAATGAGGAAGAAGATCCACTTTCAATCTTTGCAAAAATTGATTCGGTCTATTTTGGGGTCGAACAATTCTTACCAAAAAGAAGCGTAAAAAAAATTTTAGAGGTCGGCAGCGGCTACGGTTATTTAACTCATGCACTGAGAAAAAGAGGCTATTATGCGTTAGGTGTAGATATTTCCCGCAACGCGGTTGAAACAGCCCAACGATTATTCGGGGGTGAATTTATTGCAGCCCCGGCTGACAAGTTAAAAAATTTACTTAAGGAAAAATTTGATTTGATAATCGCAGCCGAAGTTATAGAACATGTGAAATCGCCGGTTGATTTTGTAAGAAACTTATCAGAATTACTTAACAGTGATGGAAGTTTATTATTGACGACTCCAAACAAAGATTTCAGTAGACGAGCAAAGATTTGGAGAACTGCTCATCCTCCCGTACACTTAAGTTGGATGAGTATAGATAGCTTCGAAAAGATATCCAACCAATTAAACTTGGCTTGTGGCAGAATTAGCTACTCAAAATATTATCCGAGCAACGAGAACAGATTTATAAAATACATAAGACAAGGAAGAGAATTAATTGAACCTTCTTTGATCAAGGAAAATGGTTCGTTAAATGATTATTGGGAAAAAATTAATTACTCCCCTGAGTGGAATAAATTTGATCCTTCAGCAAAAAATCTTTTTAGATTTTTGATGCATAAAGTAAAACCGGTGAGAGATATTTCAAATTTTCTCTATAATATTTTCATAGAACGTGACATGACGCTCGCAGTTGTATTAAGGAAAAATTCGTGAAAAAATTGGTTTCGATAATTATAGTGAATTATAATTCATTTGACCTACTTGAAAAGTGTTTGCAGTCAATCTTTAATCACTTAGATGCGAATAATTATAAAATAATTCTTGTGGATAATAACTCTGTGGGTGATGTAAGTAAAATTTCCGATAAATACGAAAACATAAAGTTAATCAAGAACAATGAAAACATAGGCTTTGCCGCAGCAAATAACAAAGCAATAGAGTTGGTTGATACAAAATATGCATTGCTAATTAATAATGACATTTTTTTCACTGAAAATTCCTTGGAAAGGATTCTTGAGCTAGTTGATAAAAAAAACGAAAAATTAATAGTCGGAGTAAAGCTCTTGAATCCGGATGGTTCGATTCAAGAATCCGCATATCAATTTCCAAATATATGGAACACATTTACAGAAAGTTTTTTCCTTTCATATATGTTCCGCAAAAATAAAACGTTTTCTAAATCACATTTAAGTTTTAGCGAAACTAATACTATCCAAAGCATAGACTCGGTTAAAGGCGCCTTTATGTTCTGTTCGACAGATTTGTTGAAAAAAATAGGCGGATTTGACGAGAGATTCTTTTTCTATTCCGAGGACATTGATCTTTGTAAAAGATTTTCCGAGAAAGGGGGAAAGGTTTATTTTTATTCGGGCACTTCGGTGATACATTATGAAACCGCAAACGAAAAAAAGGATTTATGGTTTTATTTTAAAAATTTATCAATTGGAAAAATTCAATATTATCAAAAGCATTTCGACGGAATTAATTTTTTGTTGATTATCGTCATTCATTTTTCTGGAATATTAATTCGAATTCCAGTGTATTTGATCATTGCTTTAATTAAAGCAGAGAAAAAAACGTTAATAAAATCTTTAAATTATTTTAAGATGTTGTTTGTTTATCCCGAAAATAAATTTGATTGATAGATTATTAGTTAATTCAATTCATTGAATGAATTTAATGTCATAGCCCAATTTGATAATTTTAATGATAACTTAAGGTATGATTTACCAAATATTACAATTAATCTTTTTCATTATTCTCGGTGTAATCCTAAATGCATTCCTCATCTATCCGCTTATAATGAACATAATCGCATTATGTAAAAAACGAAGTGCTAAAGCCGCACCTCAAAATCAACTACCGAATATCACGATTTTGTTTGCAGCGTATAATGAGGAAAAAGTGATTGAAGAGAGAATAGAGAATATAGCCTCGCTCAATTATGATTTTGATAAAATACAAGTAATCGCCGGATCAGATCTGTCAAATGACGATACAAATAAAATACTCGAAAGACTCGAGAATAAGTATACATGGCTTCAGCTATTTATCTCTTCTAAAAGAATGGGAAAAGCCGGTATTTTAAACTCCATAGTCCCCAAATCTAAAGGAGAGATAATTGTATTCTCGGATGCGAACACAATATTCCATAAAGATGCGATTAAAAACCTTGTAGCCGAATTCTCATCACCACAAATTGGTGCGGTTTCGGGAAAATTGGTTCTTCTCGATAATAAAGTGGATATAAGCGAAGGTGTTGAGGAAACAAAGTATTGGGCTTTCGAAACAAGTATTAAAATTGGAGAGGGAAGACTTGGAATTTTAATGGGTGCAAACGGAGCACTGTTTGCAATCAGAAAAGATTTGTTTGATAATATACCTACTGATAAAGCAGTCACAGATGATCTTTTTGTTTCTTTAAATGTGTTGGCAAAAGGCTACAAAGTAAAATATTGCTCAAATGCTCTTGCGTTTGAAAGTGTCGGAGTTACAATAGGGGAAGAATTTAAGCGAAAAGCCAGGTATTCAGCAACAAATTTTCAAACATTATTATTTTTTGGGAAGAAGCTTTTACTTAAAACACCTCTAATTACGTATGCCTTTTTTTCTCATAGAATATCAAGGTGGATTTTACCATTACTTCTGATATTACTATTTGTAGATACCTTATTGCTGTCCTTCTTCAACAGCGGATATTTGGTGTTTCTTTATTTCCAGTGTATTTTTTATTTGTTTGCAGTCTTGGGACTCGTCTTAAATAAATTTAAGCTTAGGGTCATAGTTTTTTCTTTGCCGTACTTTTTTATTGTAACAAATGCGGCAATCTTAACCGGACTTATTAGATTCATTATGGGAAAACATACCGTGATTTGGGATCCAACGGAGAGAGCACAATGAAATATGACTTCATTATCATAGGCGCGGGTATTGTCGGTTTAGCAACCGCTTACAATATTAATCGAATTTATCCGAATTTATCTTTACTTGTGCTTGAAAAAGAAGATGATGTAGCAAAACATCAAACCGGCCATAACAGCGGGGTTATTCATTCGGGTATTTATTACAAACCGGGAAGTTTAAAAGCAATTAATTGTAGAAAAGGGTATGAAAAATTACTTCAATTTTGTGATAAGTATGATGTCAAATATGAGATCTGCGGAAAAGTTATTGTCGCTACACAGGAAAAAGAACTTCCTATACTTGATGACATTTATAAAAGAGGAATTGAGAACGGACTTGAAAACTTAAGAATAATCGACGAAACCGAACTTGCTGAAATTGAACCTTATGCTGCAGGAATTAAAGCAATACATGTTCCGCAGACGGGAATAATCGATTTCAAAGATGTTTCACAAAAGTTAAAAGAAATTTTAACCGAAAATGGCGTCAAGTTTATGTTCGGTGAAAAAGTCAAAAACATAGAACAGACTTCGTCGAAAGTAAATGTATTTACTAATGCCGGAACATTCTCAGCCGAAAATGTCGTTAGTTGCGCCGGATTACAATCCGATAGGATTGCTAAACGGACCGAGAAAAATCTTGAGTTAAAAATTCTTCCGTTCCGTGGTGAATATTACGAACTTAAAGACACTGCTAAACATCGGGTTAAAAACTTAATCTATCCGGTACCCGATCCGGAATTCCCGTTTTTGGGCGTTCACTTTACAAGAATGATTGACGGTAAGGTCGAAGCAGGACCAAATGCGGTTTTCTCGTTTGACAGAGAGGGATACGAAAAACTTGCGTTTAATTTGAAAGATACAGTCGATTCAGTTGCATTCAAAGGTTTTTTAAAAATTGCAAAAAAATATTGGAAAACCGGAGCAGGAGAGTTTTACAGGTCATTCTCGAAAAAAGCTTTTGTTAAAGCGCTTCAAAAACTGATACCCGAAATTTCTGAAGACGATTTAATCCCGGGTAATTCAGGAATAAGAGCGCAAGCTTGTTCAAGTGATGGAAAACTATTGGATGATTTTTATTTTGTCGAGAATTCTCGAGTTTTACACGTGTGCAACGCTCCTTCACCGGCAGCAACTTCGGCGTTTTCTATCGGCGAATCGATAGCTGCCAAATTGAATTTGAATGTTTAGTCGCTCTCGCTTACGGTGTAATTTTTAAGAGGATTTAGTATATAGCATAACTTTAATAATTTTTATAGCTGATTTGGATAAACGCTTAGAGAAAATATTAATTCTGCTCGTTGATTTTATAACAATCAATCTTTCCGTTGCTGTCTTCTTCTTCATTCGAGTAGAGACTGGCTGGTTCGAGATGTTTTCCGAACCAAGTTATTGGCTCGCCTCAACAGGATTATATCTATACTGGCTGATTCTTTTCATTTTTGTCGGGATGTATAGAACTTGGTTTGCATTATCAAGGTTTGACGAACTTTCCACTCTTTTTAAATCCACATTCGTTGGAATATTTATCCTGTTTGTTGTGATTCTTTATGATGATTCAATTCACGGAACCTCAGATTCTAACAGACTTTTAATTTTTCTCTATTGGGGAATTCTGCTTGCATTTGTCGGATCCGGAAGATTGTTCGTAAGAAGTTTTCAAAGAAGTCTGCTTATTAAAGGAATTGGTAGAAGAAATGCACTTATTATCGGATTCAATCCAACTGCTCATAAAATTCACGATTCAATAATAAAATTCAGATCGCTTGGATTGGATGTTCAAGGTTATCTTGCTGTAAAAGATGAAAATGTCGGTAAGCGATACAAAGATGTTAAAGTACTTGACAGTGTTAAAAACGTAGAAAAGTGGATTGACGATTATAAGGTTAGAAACATCATCATCGCACTTGAAAAACACGAAGACGATATAATGATGAATGTGATAACTAATTGCGAAAACAAAAATGTATCAATTAAAATTGTGCCAGACTTGTACAATATAATTTATGGACAAGCTCGTGTCACTCAAATTTACGGTTTCCCGCTAATCGACGTTATGCCGCAGCTTATGCCCGAATGGGAAAAGAAAGCAAAACGTCTTCTGGATATAGTTGCTTCGTTCATGATCTTAATTATCACCTCACCAATAATTATTTTAACTGCAATTGCTATCAAATTAGATTCGAAAGGTCCGGTGTTTTTCAAACAAGAACGAAGCGGGCTGAACGGGAATGAGTTCATGGTTTATAAATTTAGATCAATGGTTTCGGATGCCGAGGCAAAGACGGGACCAGTTTGGTCGATAAAAGATGATCCCCGAATTACAAGAGTTGGCAGGCTCATCAGAAAGGTTAGAATTGACGAACTTCCTCAAATGATAAACGTACTTAAAGGAGAAATGAGTTTGGTGGGACCTCGTCCGGAAAGACCATATTTTGTGGATATGCTTTCAAAAGAAATTCCATATTATAAAAGAAGGTTAAAAGTTCGTCCCGGAGTAACTGGCTGGGCACAGGTGAAGCACAAGTACGATGAATCAATAGAAGATGTTAAAACGAAATTAAACTACGATCTTTTTTATATTGAGAATATGTCTTTAAGATTAGATATAAAAATTATTTTCCGAACGGTTTTTGTTGTTCTGTTTGGTAAAGGTCATTTTGAAAACTAAAATCGAATTATATGAAAAAAACAATAGTCATAATCCCGACATATAACGAACGGAAAAATATTGAACTGTTGATATCCGATTTAATTAAACTTTATCCGGAAATTCACGTACTCGTGGTTGATGATAATTCCCCGGACGGAACCGGTGACTATGTTAAATCTCTTTCAGAAAATGACGAACGTATTCATGTAATTGAACGAGAAAAGAAGATGGGCTTAGGGACAGCTTATGTTGCGGGGTTTAAGTATATGCTGGCGCATGGCTATGAATTGGCTGTTCAAATGGATGCCGATTATTCCCACGATCCAAAAGAAATAAAGAAATTTTTAGAACTTGCGGAAGAATTCGATCTGGTAATCGGCAGCAGATACGTTCAGGGGGTTAATGTTATTAATTGGCCGATAAGCCGGCTTCTGCTTAGCTACTTCGCTAATATATATACAAAAATAATTACAGGACTGCCTGTTAAAGATTCTACCGGAGGATTTAAATGTTTTAGACGCGAAGTTCTAGAATCCATTGATCTTGATAAAATTAACTCCAACGGCTATTCGTTCCAGATCGAGATGAATTTCAAATCATGGAAGAACGGATTCAAACTTAAAGAAACACCGATAATATTTACAGACCGTGTTGAAGGTTCATCAAAGATGTCCCGAAAAATAGTTTACGAAGCTGTTTTCATGGTCTGGAAGTTAAGATTTGAAGCAATGGCAAAAGACAAGAAAATATAGATGCTTGATCTTTCAATCATTATTGTTAATTATAACGTTAAAGAATTTTTAGCGAACCTCTTGCACTCTCTTCGTACTGCAGCAAAAAATATTTCGCACGAGATTTTTGTTGTCGATAATGCTTCCGAAGATGGAAGTATTGAACTAATCAAATCGAAATTTCCCGAAGTAAATTTGATTGAAAACAAGTATAATGTCGGTTTCGGTTCGGCAAATAACCAAGCGCTAAAAATTGCGAAAGGGAAATATTTTCTTCTTATCAATCCCGATACGATCGTAAAAGAAGATACACTCGAAAAAATGATTGAATTGATGGATTCCGATTCTACAATCGGATCAGCAGGCTGCAAAGTGCTTAACCCCGATGGATCTCTTCAACTTGCTTGCAGGAGAAGTTTTCCCGGTCCGTGGACATCTTTTACAAAAGTTGTCGGACTCAGTAAACTTTTTCCGAATTCTAAAATTTTTGCAAAGTACAATCTAACCTACCTGGATGAAAATAATTCTTACGAAGTAGATGCATTATCGGGTGCATTTATGATGATAAGGAAAAGTGTTTATGATGAAATAGGAGGATTCGATCAGCAGTTTTTTATGTATGGAGAAGATTTAGATTTATGTTATCGTATACAGAAAGCCGGCTTCAAGGTATATTATTTTCACGAAACCGAGATTATCCACTACAAAGGTGAAAGCACAAAAAGGAGCAGTATAGACGAAACAAAAATTTTCTATCAGGCAATGCAGTTGTTCGTACGAAAGCATTTTACAGCTTCGTTTCTTGTAGGTTGGATGTTAAGATTTGCAATTACACTTAGAAAAACCGCTGCTCTTCTCAATTTGTACAAACTTCCGCTCTTTGCAATTTTTCTGGATTTGCTGATATATATTTTTGCTTTGATGGAGGCGGAATCAATTTATGCAAACGAAAAATGGCCCGGCTTTCCTGATTTCGTGATTCCTTACGTCTACATTGTTCCGGGAATAATTCAATTCATCATCTCTATTTTAATTGGAGTATATCAGAAAAAAAATCTATCGATTCTAAAGCTGGTTGTCGCTCTTTTTGCAGGAATGTTGTTTCTTGCAGCACTTACGTTTTTCTTCAAACAGTTTGCATTCAGTAGAGCCGTTTTGTTAATAAATTATACGATATTATTTATCGTGCTCAGTTCTTGGCGAATAATCTTTAAGTTGGTCTTTAAAATTGGAATTGCAGCTGATTCGAAAAAGCAAAGAACATTGATTGTTACAGGAGAAACAGGCTCTGAAGATCTAATACGAAAACTGCGAAAAAGTTTGTCTAACCTTAATGAGATAGTGGGTCTAGTCAGTTCCTCAAAAAAAGATTTGGGCAAAAAAATTGAAAATATAGAGATCATCAGTTCAATTGATACGATTAACAAAACAATTTCCGAGCAAAAAATTGATACCGTCATATTTAATTCAAAAGCGTTATCTTATAATGAAATTTTTAGAACTATTGCTTTGAGCGGATCGGGAACCACTCAATTTCTTGTTGCAGGCAGCGAGTTGGATTTTGTTGTAGGAAAATCTACGTTTTCTATCCTCGATGATATATCGCTGATGAAGATTGAATACAATATTTCTGCGCCGGTTCATAAAACAACTAAGTGGATTTTTGATAAATTTACATCTCTTGTTTTATTATTGCTTTATCCTCTGCTGTACATTCTTACAAATTTTTTTCGCAGAAAAACTGATGCTCAGAATTTTTTGAGAGGAGTTTTCGCTGTTCTTTTGGGTAAAAAAAGTTTTGTGGGAATCGATAAGGATGATTCAAGAAATAAAATCTACTTAGGAAAAGTTGGTTTGACCGGTCTTTGGTACGTTGAAGATATACATCATTCAGATCAAGATGAAATAAAAAAATTAAATCTTTACTATGCGAAAAATCAAAACATTTGGCTCGACATAGAAATATTTGGTAAAACAATATCGAAAATGATTTTTAAATCGGAGTAAAAATGGCTAACAATATATTGGACTTTGAAAAACCAATCATCGAACTCGAAAAGAAGATCGAAGAGATGCGTAAATACGAAGACAATCTTGATATAAATGATGAGATTAAAAATCTCGAAGAAAAAGTGACCAAACTAAAAAATAGTGTTTACGAAAATTTAACCAGATGGCAGAGAGTTCAACTCGCGCGCCATCCCGAAAGACCTTACACTCTCGACTACATTTATATGATGACCGATGAGTTTATTGAACTTCATGGAGATAGATATTACAAAGACGATAAAGCAATAGTCGGCGGCTTTGCAAAAATGGATGACGAAAAAGTGATGATTATTGGGCATCAAAAAGGAAGAGATACTAAATCAAATCTTTTTAGAAATTTCGGAATGCCCAATCCCGAAGGATACCGAAAAGCACTTCGCCTTATGAAGCTTGCCGAAAAATTTAACAAACCGGTTATCACATTGCTTGACACTCCGGGTGCATTCCCGGGTCTTGAAGCTGAGGAAAACGGTCAAGCCGAGGCTATTGCAAGAAATCTTTTTGAGATGGCTAAACTGCAAGTTCCGATTATCGTTGTTGTGATCGGCGAAGGGGCAAGCGGGGGAGCATTGGGACTTGGCGTTGGAAACACCATTATGATGTTGCAGAATACCTGGTACTCTGTTATTAGTCCGGAATCTTGTTCAAGTATTTTATGGAGAAGCTGGGATTATAAAGAACAAGCCGCCGAGGCATTGAAGCTTACGGCACCCGATTTGTTAGATCAGGGAATTATTGATAAGATAATACCTGAACCTCTCGGAGGTGCACATCGCGATCATAAAAAAATTGCTGCTGCACTTAAAGCTGAACTGCTTGCTGAAATTGCAGTACTAAAAAAGATGAAACCGGAAAAGCTTGTGCAGCATAGACTGGAGAAGTTCGGGAAAATGGGAATTTACGACGAGTAAAAAATGTTAAAACACGAAACTAAAATTAGAGTCCGTTATGCCGATACGGATAAAATGCAGTTTGTCTATAACGGGAAATATCTTGAATATTTTGAAGTGGGAAGAACCGAACTTTTAAGAGGATATGGATTAGCTTATTCTGAAGTGGAAAAGATGGGTTACCAGCTTCCGCTTATAGAAGCCGGAGTAAAATACAAAAACCCCGCTCATTATGATGACTTATTGAAGATTACTGCGATTGTAAAAGATATTTATTCAGCAAGATTGAGAATCGATTACGTGATTGAAAGAGAAGAGACTAACGATTTAATAGCAGAGGGATTTACCGAACATATATTCATCAAAGAAGAATCAAAAAAGCCGGTACGACCTCCAAAGTTCTACATCGAAGTACTGAATCCTTACTTTGAAGCTCCTAAATAATTTTTTTGATGAGAGATAAACTAAAAGAACTTACTAAAGATACTGCCATTTACGGTATAAGCACAATTGTAGGTCGATTGTTCGGCTTTATACTTATTCCGTTCTTGTCACAGTTCCTGAGTAAATCCCAGATGGGGGTTTATGGCAACATCTATTCTTACATCGCATTTTTAAATATCATCTACATTTATGGAATGGATGCCGCATTTTTGAAATATACTTCGGTTGCAGAAGATAGGGAAAAAAAAGCAGTATTTTCGACACCGTTTATTTTTGTCTTTTTCACTTCACTAATCTTTTCTGTGCTCTTCACGATAAATGTTGAATCGATAGGTGTTTGGATAAAAACTCCGTCTCACTATACATTTCTGTTAAATTATGTTGGACTAATTTTATTCTTCGATACTCTTGCACTAATTCCCTTTGCTCACCTCCGGCTTCAACGAAAAGCGAAAAAATTTGCGATAATAAAAATTGCGAACATCAGTATAAATCTTTTATTGAATATTTTCCTTATAGGTTTTTTGAATTTTGATATTGATGCAATTTTTATAAGTAATGCAGCGGCTTCGATTATAACATTTCTGATTTTGATCCCGGACATTCTTGAATTTCTTTCGCTAAAAATTGATAAAATGCTTCTGAAAAAGATGCTTAATTTCGGGCTGCCCTATCTACCGGCTGCTCTATCCGCAACGGTTGTACAAGTAATAGATAGACCTCTTTTAACTTACCTTACGGATGATGCTACTGTTGGGGTTTATACTACAAATTATAAACTCGGTATTTCGATGATGCTTTACGTCGGTATGTTTCAGTATGCTTGGCAGCCGTTTTTTCTAAATAATGCTAAAGAAAAAAATGCCAAGGAAATTTTTTCTAAAGTACTCACCGCATTTGTTTTAGTGGGATCGATTATCGTGGTTCTTCTTACCTTATTTATTAATGACATCGTCGCAATACCTCTTTCCGAAACCAGAACTTTGATCGATGCTAAGTTTTGGGATGGACTCGTCATTGTTCCGGTAATACTTTTTTCATATTTGCTTCACGGAATGTATATAAATTTCCAAGCAGGAATTTATATCGAAGAGAAGACAAAATATTTTCCATTAATTACCGGTGCAGGAGCTGTAGTTAATGTATTAGTTAATCTTTGGTTAATTCCAATACTCGGGCTGATGGGTGCAGCAATTGCAACTCTCGCAAGTTACCTCGTGACGGCATTGCTGTTGTTTATTGTTGTTCAAAAATTTTATTATATAAAATATGAGTACAAAAAAATTCTTCTTGCACTTGTATTGACATCCTTGGTAATAATAGGATTCTACTTGTTGTTCTATAATAATGCTGCTGATTTCATTTATAGATTTATGATTTTCTTGGGATTCTTGGTACTCATTTTTACAATGAAAATAATTAATAAAGATGAATTAGCGATTATTTTCAAAATGCTTAAATTAAGAAAGTGATTATGGATTTTATTAACATTAAACTTAAACGAATAGATCCTGCTTTTGGGGATATTCCGCTTCCTGAATATGCAACTTTAGGAAGTTCAGGAATGGATATAAGGGCGGCAATATTAGATGAAATGATTATCGAAAGCAGCAAAGTTGAGATGGTACCCACTAATATTCAGGTTGAGATTCCGGAAGGCTACGAAATTCAAGTGAGACCAAGAAGCGGACTTGCCGCCAAGCATTCAATTGGTATTTTAAATTCACCGGGCACAATTGATTCTGATTATAGAGGCGAGATTAAAATTATTCTTTTCAATTTTGGCAAAGAAAATTTTATGATTAAACGCGGCGATCGAATTGCACAAATTGTGCTTTCGAAAGTCGCTAAAATAAATTTTAATGTTACTGACGAGCTGAACACAAGTTCCCGTGGGGACGGAGGATTTGGACATACGGGAAAAAGTTAAAGGATTTAAATAAAATATGTGCGATTTTGTTCATCTTCACAACCACTCACATTATAGTCTTCAAGATGCAGCTGCGACAATAGACGGTCTGGTTAACAAAGCAGTTGATTTTAATATGAAATCTATCGCGCTGACCGATCACGGTGTTATGTACGGTATTAGCGAGTTTTATAAAAAAGCTACCAAAGCAAAGATAAAACCGATCATAGGTGTTGAAGCTTATATTTATATGAGCGGCAGCAGATTCGATCGCGGTGAAAATGACCCCAAATTGAAATCAAGAAAAACAAAACCTTACAATCATCTTATTCTTCTGGCAAAAAATAGAATTGGTTACGAAAACTTGATGAAGCTAAGCACTCTAGGTCATCTGGAAGGGTTTTATTACAGACCAAGAATAGATCTAGAACTGCTCAATCAATATAAAGAAGGATTAATTTGTACTTCAGCTTGTTTGGCAGGACCTGTCTGCGCTCCCCTCTTGAACGGCGATTATGAGAAAGCCAAATCAAATGCGATTCTATTTAAAGAAATGTTTGGAGATGATTTTTACCTGGAGCTTCAAGATCACGGAATGGAGGAAGATAAAATAATTCTTGAAGCTATTCCGAAACTCTCCAAAGAGTTAAACATCGAGATGATTGCAACAAACGATATTCACTATATTGAAAGAGAACATTCAATTGCCCATAACATATTGCTTCTTCTGGGAGATAAAACAGGAAACGGCGATTACAAAGATCTTCGGTACGGCACCGATGAAATTTATTTTAAGTCTCCAGTCGAGATGAAAGATTTGTTCAAGAATTATAAAGGTGCAATCGAGAACACAGTCGCGATCGATGAAAAAATAAATCTTTCTTTGGACTTTTCCGGATTTCATTACCCATTGTTCCCGATTCCGGAAAATTCGGGCGTAGATAATCTTGATGATTATCTCGATGTTTTAGCACGAGAAGGACTTCAGAAAAGATTCAAAACAATCACTTCGTCTATTGAAGATCGGTTTAACTACGAACTCGATGTGATTAAGTCGATGGGTTATTCTGGATATTTTCTGATCGTTCAGGATTTTATCAACGCAGCCAAGAAAAAAGGAATTCCCGTAGGTCCCGGAAGAGGTAGTGCTGCAGGTAGTCTTGTAGCATTTGCATTGGGTATAACAAATGTCGACCCATTAAAATATAATTTGTTGTTCGAAAGGTTTTTAAATCCTGCAAGAAAATCGATGCCCGATATAGATGTTGATTTTGCAGATGATAAACGCGGCGATGTTATCGAATACACAAAAAACAAATACGGGGAGGAATCTGTATGTCAAATCGTAACATTTAACAGACTCTCGTCAAAAGCGGTAATTCGCGATGTCGCACGTGTTTTAAAAATACCTATTCCGCAGGTAAACGAAATCACAAAATGGATACCTTCAAAATTCGGAAGAGTCTTCACAATAGATCAAGCGTTGCAGGAAGTTCCAGAATTAAAATGGGTAAAAAATTCCGACGATCCAAAGATTCAAGAACTGATAAAATATTCGAGAATTTTGGAGGGAATGAACAGAAACGTTTCAAAACATGCTGCGGGAATTGTGATAACTCCCGGACAAGTAAGCGATTTTGTACCACTTTCGAAAGCCGGCGCAGAAGGTGATATAGTGACCCAGTTCAATATGAAAGAACTTGACGATGCCGGTCTTCTCAAAATGGATTTTCTGGGATTGAGGACATTGACAATAATCCGCGATACCATCGATCTCGTTAAAAAGACAAGAAATATCGATGTGGACATCGATGAAATTCCGTTTGCTGATGAAGAAACCTACAAAATATTTTCCCGGGGAAGAACAACGGGAGTGTTTCAGTTTGAATCTGCCCCAATGCGCGAACATCTGAAAAAACTTCGTCCATCCAGCATCAATGATCTTGCTGCAATGAACGCATTATATCGTCCCGGTCCAATGGAATTTATTGACGATTTTATTGCACGAAAGCATGGTAAGAAAAAAATAGAATATCTTCATCCTTATCTGGAAGAAATATTAAAGGAAACTTACGGCATCATTGTTTATCAGGAACAAGTGATTCAAATAGCAAACAAAATTGGGGGAATGAGTCTTGCCGAGGCGGATTTGCTTCGCCGTGCTATGGGAAAGAAAGATCTGAAAGCCATGCAGGAACAGCAGGAAAAATTTGTGAATGGCGCTGTTAAAAATAATATCGATAAAAAAATTGCTGAAGATATTTTCGTTGCGATTGATAAATTTGCAAACTATGGTTTTAATAAAAGTCATGCTGTTGCTTATGGAATTGTCGCATACCAAACAGCCTATTTAAAAGCACATTTTCTCCCGGAATTTCTTGCCGCTAACCTTACTAACGAATTCGGGAACACTGATAAAGTCACAATTCTATTGGATGACTGCAGAAAACTGCATGTAAAAGTCCTTCCTCCGGATGTGAATAAACCTTCGGTTTTCTTCAATGTTGAAAAAGGGAGAGTAATTTTCGGAATGTCGGCAATAAAAAATGTTGGCGTTTCAGCTGTTGAGGAGATTACAAGAGCGAGGAAGGAACTAGGAAGAGATTTTGTTTCGATTTACGATTTCTGTTCAAATATCGATACAAGAATTGTTAATAAACGTGCGCTCGAAGGTTTGGTGCTTGCCGGGGCATTTGACAGACTAAAAGGCACACGGGCTCAAAATTTTGAAGCAATCGAATCGGCGCTTTCATTTGGGTCAAAAGTTAGAGAAACAATAAAAACTCAGTCTCAAGGATTGTTCGGAAACATTGATGAAGCAGTCGATATTGTTGAGCCTGAGCTTCCGAAAGTTGAGAAATGGAATACAAAGCACAAATTGGCAAAAGAGAGGGAAGTTCTAGGATTTTATCTTTCCGACCATCCACTTAAAAATTATCTGGTTGAGTACAAATCTTTCGCAAATGTTCACCTCGGTGATCCGGAAACCTTTAAATCAAACGAGCATGTCAGATGCTGCGGAGTCATTACATCAGTGAGAACAAAAACTGATAAACAAGGAAGAAAAATGGCTTTCTTCAAAATCGATGATTTTTCCGGATCCTGTGAGTGCCTTATTTTTTCGAAAGGTTATAAAGAATACGGCGATTTTATTCAAACAGAATCCACCGTAATTGTGAAAGGTAAACTGGAAAGCAGCGGCGATGAGATTAAGATTCATACCGAGGAGATTATTCCTCTTGAGGAAGCTAAGGACAAATTAACTAAACGAGTCGGAATTTATCTTCACAGCGATTCGCATGATGAAAATACAGTTATAACTCTTAAAGAGCTTATCGAAAAGTACGAAGGGCAAACTCCGGTTTTTATTCGCGTGGTCGATAATGGCTTGAAGCGCGATTTCCATATTCCCGATAAAGTCAATATTTCTGATGAGTTTCTCAAGCACGTGACAAAAATTGTGGGGGAAGAAGCGTATAAGTTTTCTACGCTTTAAGCTTTCAATCCGGCGTTTACAAATGCAGAATCACTTGGTTGATTTACCAACTCATATTTCTTAGTTTTGACAGTTATTTTTTAAAATTCCAAAGGAATGAAATGGAAAAAAAGTGGGCTTTAATCTTAGGCGCATCTAGCGGTTTCGGCGGCGCTACTGCAGTGGCACTGGCACAAGAAGGTTACGAAATCCTTGGTGTCCATCTCGATAGGCAGATAACAATGCCTAAGGTTAACCAAATTATAAAAAAAATAGAAAAAGCCGGTCGTAAAGCAGTTTTTTTTAATGTGAATGCGGCTGACGCAATAAAGCGAAACGACATTCTTGATGAAATTAAGGAGCGTTTTGCAACTAAAGAGCATCCTCAAATTCATATCCTCGTTCATTCATTGGCTTTCGGCACTCTTAAACCATACATCACAAAGAATCCAAATGATTGCATTACATCTTCACAAATGAGTATGACTCTTGACGTGATGGCACATTCGTTGGTTTATTGGACTCAGGGTTTGGTTCAAAGGGAACTTCTGGCAAAGAACGGCAGAATTTTCGGTCTTACTAGTGCGGGATCCCAAACAGTTATTCCTAACTATGGGGCGGTGTCTGCTGCAAAAGCAGCTCTCGAATCTCATATTCGTCAACTTGCGGTTGAATTAGGCGGAATGGGTGTTACTGCAAACGCAATTATGGCGGGAGTGACTGACACTCCGGCAATTAGAAAAATCCCCGGAAACGAACTTATGTTGAAATCAGCAGAAGCCAAAAATCCTCACGGAAGATTAACTTTAGCTGAGGATGTTGCAAAAGCAATTTCTCTCCTTTGCAAAGAAGAGGCTGGATGGATATCAGGAAACGTGATCGGCGTTGACGGTGGCGAGTATATCGTTAATTATATCGGTGAAAAAGTTGCAAAACAAATTAAATAAATAAGGAAAATTATGGAATTTAAATTCACCGACGAGCAGATTATGCTTCGCGATATGGTAAGGGACTTTACGGAAAGTGAGATTAAACCAATCGCAGCAAAAATTGATGACGATGAGGAAATACCAAGAGATCTTATTAACAAAATTGCTGAACTCGGTTTACTTGGTACATCCTTTCCCGAAGAATACGGCGGAGGCGGTTTCGGCGAGGTTGGGTATTGTCTCGCACAGGAAGAAGTTGCCCGGGGATGTATGTCAACTGCTACATTTATAGGAGCACACCAATCAATTGGGGCAAACACGATTTATTTGGGTGGAAACGAAGAACAGAAAAAGAAGTTCCTTACTCCGCTCGCAGAAGGAAAGAAAATTGGAGCTTTCTGCTTAACCGAAGCTCAAGCCGGATCGGATTCTTTTCATCTTAAAACGACTGCACAAAAGGACGGAAATTATTGGATTCTAAACGGCGAAAAACTTTGGATAACAAATGGAAGTATTGCGGATATTGTTTCTGTTTTCGCAAGGACAGATAAAGGTATCTCCACATTTATTGTCGAAACAGAAACCGAGGGATTTCAGGCAGGTCCGCCCGAAAAGAAAATGGGAATAAAAGGAAGTACTACCAACCCGATAACATTTGATAATGTTAGAATTCCGGAGCAAAATTTAGTTGGAGTTGATGGTAGAGGTTTTATGATTGCCATGAAAACATTGGATGCCGGAAGATTGGGTTTAGGTGCCGCTTGTCTCGGAGCTGCAAAAGAACTTCTCGAAATGTCGGCGGTTTATTCGAAGGAAAGAAAACAGTTTGATCAGACAATTAGCAACTTCCAGGCAATTCAATTTATGCTTGCGGAAATGGCAACAATGGTTTTTACTATGGAATCGATAGTTTACAGGACGGCTTACGACTATGACCAAGGAAAAAGTATTTCAAAACAATCGGCGATGGTAAAACTTTACTGTTCAGAAAGTTTGGATAAAATTGCGGACTACGCAGTTCAAATTCATGGCGGAATGGGTTATTCCAAAGAACTGCCTGTTGAACGGTTTTACCGCGATTCTAGAATCAACAGAATTTTTGAAGGAACAAATGAAATTCAAAAAGGTATTATCGCCAGAGAAGTGATTAAGAAAAAAGGGAAAATGTAAATTTAAATTATATAGGAGTATATGATGGCTACAGTTCAAATAACAGACGATAATTTTAAAGATGAAGTGCTTCAGTCCGATGTTCCGGTTTTAATAGATTTTTGGGCAGAATGGTGCGGACCTTGCAGAATGATTGCACCAATAGTTGAAGAGCTTTCAAATGAATTTGATGGAAAATTGAAGGTTGGGAAACTTGATGTTGACCAAAATCAGCAGACTGCAATTAGATACGGTGTGCGCAGCATACCCACGGTTCTTCTTTTAAAAGACGGCGAGGTGAAGGATACTATCATTGGTGCAGTGCCAAAATCGATCTTTACTGAAAAAATTAATGCTGTTTTATAATTATTATTCTCAAATATATTTTTTATCTTCAGCCGGAATTTTGCCGGCTTTTTTATTTTAAATCTTAAAATTTTTATGAAAATCTTAATTAGCGATAAGCTCAATCCTGATATCATTCCTTTCCTCAAGGAAAACGGACACGAGGTAGAAATTAATACTGCACTTAGTGAAGAACAATTAATTAAGGTAGTACCGGAATATGATTGCCTCTTTGTTCGAAGTGCTACTGCAGTGACTGCGGATGTAATAAATGCCGGAGTAAGATTAAAAGTAATCGGACGTGCTGGCACGGGGGTGGATAATATTGATTTGGACGAGGCAACCCGGAAAGGTATTCTTGTAATGAACACTCCCGGTGGAAATACAAGATCGGCTGCCGAACACACGATCGCAATGCTGCTTTCACTTTTCAGACACATCCCGCAGGCAAACTTTTCGATGAAAATGAAAAAGTGGGATAGAAAATCTTTTTCGGGTGAAGAGTTCAAGAACAAAATCTTAGGAATTGTCGGTTTGGGTAAAATTGGACAAGAAGTGGCGGTAATGGCTAACGGATTAGGAATGAAAGTTATAGCTTATGATCCGTTCCTGACGAAGGAAAATGCTGAAATTTTAAACGCCACCCTCGTCTCGATGGACAAACTTTTTGATCTGGCAGATATTATTTCACTCCATGTTCCACTGAATAATGAAACGAAAAATTTAATATCATCAGATTCAATTGAAAAATGCAAACATGGAGTAAAAATTGTCAACTGTGCGAGAGGAGGAATAATAAATGAGGCGGATCTGTTTTCCGCACTTAAATCAGGTAAAGTTGGCGGAGCGGCAATTGATGTTTTTGAAAATGAACCCACACAGAATTTTGACTTGATTAATCATTCAAATGTAATTACCACTCCTCATCTTGGTGCATCGACAAAAGAAGCGCAGGAAAAAGTAGCATTTCAACTGGCTGAAGAGTTTGTGAAATTCTGCGAAGGCAAAGATTTTTTCGGCAGCGTAAACTCTGCCGCAATAAAATTTAGTAATATTCCCGAAGCTAAACCCGTAATAAAACTTGCGGAAAAGTTGGGAAGTTTTCTTTCGCAAATAGTTACGGATGGAATTCGTTCTGTTGCAATAAATGCTTATGGAAGTAAAGCGGTGGAATATTTTGACTTAATCAAATCTGCTCTTTTGAAAAATCTGATGCAAAAATATTCTTCGGACAATTTAAATCTTATTAACTCAATTCATTTTGCCGAACAAAAAGGAATTAAAATTTCTGCCGCAAAATTTAAAACACATCCCAACTTTTCTTTCTTTGTCGAAGTGGAAATTGCTGCAAGTCAGGAAGGAATTAAACTGGGAAGTACAATAATAGGCGCATCAAGCCCGAGAATTGTCGGCTACAATGATTATCCGGTCGAATTTGAACTAAATGGAAAAATGATAGTTTATCACAATCTGGATGAACCTGGTATATTGGCAAAGGTTTCAAATACTTTATCTGAAAGCAATATAAATATTGCCGGTGTTTCTCTGGGTAGAAATTCGAAGGGCAGCCAAGCAATAACAATAATTAAACTTGATGAAGATCTGTCAATAAGCTTGATGAATAAAATTTATGAACTTGATGGAATAATGAAATTGTGGAAAATCGATATCTAAATTTTGAACTTAATGTTGTATTCAATTTTATTGACAATTCCATCCGAAATAAATATTTTGAAACAAAAATTTTGAGCAAATTTTCCCTCAAAATTTAGAGAGAAGGTATTTTTTCAGTTCTTGACTAATATGTTTTATTATATTATTTTGACTTCCCCTTGATGAAATATCGGGAGAATTAAGGGTTCTTTGACAACATTGATGGTCTTTTTTTTTTTGTCAAATATTAATTTTTTGTTAAATTGTTGTGCTGAAGGGCAAACATTTGAAAATTATGGTAAATAAGACGTTCTGCAAATGACAAAGTTCATTTCAACAAAAATTTTTTTTAACTAACAACAAATTCATTCACAAAAAGGGAGTAAGTTATGATGAGAAAGCTTTCCGTTTTTTTGTTTGTGCTGCTTTTAGTGCCTACACTAATTAACGCACAAGAAAGAGCCGTTTTAAGGGCAAATGGCGAACTAATTAAAGGATCTTTAAGCGAAGCTTTGATCGACGGTAATGAAGTAAAAGCTATCGATAAAACTCAAATGCAAGCAGCAAAAGATTTCTTTATGGATCACAATGATCTAACTGATACAGATGTTATTCTTTTCTACGAATTTCCAACATCCGGACTTTCAAATTTCGGTCAATTTGGTCAGGATAGAATGGTTCAATGGTTCGAAGCACCTGCTGATATGACAATCAGAAGAGCCGGTGTTAACACTTATGAGAACCCAGATTTAGCTCCTGCTTCACTTAAACTGGTTAAATTTGCTTGGACAAAAGATCAAATTTTACCTGTTGGTGTTACTAGATTAGGTTGGTACGAAGCTGCTGGTAACGGTTTCAACGACATCACAGCTTATATGGACGATCCTGATGTTACAGGCGGATGGGTTGAATTTGAAGGCAACGCTCCAACATCTCCTTTTGCTGAAGATCTTTGGAGTGACGGCGGTTTTGGTGCTCCTTTTGTTCCTCTCGAAGCTGGTACCGGTTTTGTTAATGCTTACGAATGGTTCGATATGAATCTTCTTTTTGAACCAGAAGTACTTCAAGGTGATATTATAGGTGTTTCAGTTAAGAACGAAAGTGCTGATATGGGTCAGGTAAATGACCGTATTGGTTTCTTAGCATATAATGGATTAGGAATCCCCGGATTCAAATTCTACGCAAATGGTCGTCTTGTTATCGGTGGTGTTGGCGTTGGTGACCCGGGCTGGTGGTCAAGAGAATTTACTTGGGACTTTGCTCTTGACGTTACTTTAACCGGTGACCAAGCTCCTACAATCAGCGATGTTACTCCTCTTAGAACAACTGTTGACCAAGGTGACAGAACTGTAAGTGCTACAATAGTTGACTTAAACCCATCCGGTGGTCCCGCAGGTGTTGATGCTGCAAATTTAATGTACAGCATTAATGGTGGGGATTATATGGCAGTTGCAATGACCAACACAGAGGGTGACACATATGAAGCTGCAATTCCTGGACAAGCTCCCGCAACAGAAGTTAGCTACTATGTTGAAGCTACTGACGTTGAAGGCAATACAAGTGAAACTCTTCCGCAGACATACAGCATTTTCTTACCGACCGAAGGTGTAAATGCACTTATTATTTCTAACGGATGGGGTGACAGCGGTTATCCTGTAGCTTATTACTTCGGTGCTAGAAATGCAAGCGGCGATTTCCAATTTGATAATGGTATGGACGTTTGGGCTTATGGTCCGGTTGAAACTGCACTTTTGGATAACTATGATTACGTATATGAATTCTTTAATGGCGGCGGTTTAGATTACCATAAAGATGCTGTTAGAACTTGGTTAGCTGCTAAAGAAGGAAGAGGATATTTCTTAGCTGGTATGGAATGGTTAGGCGCAGGTAATAGTTTTGAAGATGTGGATTATGTTGCCGGTGACTTCGAATATGACGTTCTCGGTCTTGCTCACAGCTATAATGATATTACTTATGATGGTGCCGGACAAGATCTTCCTTCAAATGTATTCCCGGTTGAAGGAACTCCGTTTGGTGATGCTTTATTGGAAAATATTGCTGAAGGTCAGCAATTGCAAGCAGATCCGGTTTATGAAGTTGGATTAGATAACTGGATGGATGCTTTTGATGCTGCAGATAAAGCAGGTCAAGTTCAAATTACTGTTGAAACCAGAGGTATCGGCGGTGCTACAGACGTTCAGATTCTTCCTGCAGGTATCATTAATGAGCCGGCTGGAAATAAAGTTGTATTCTTAACCTTTGATCCTATCACTCTGAACACAGATCCTGATGGAGATCATGGTGATAACTATACATGGCATGGTTATGAAGAATATAACTTCCCATTCCAATCTGCTATTTGGTTCGGACAGGATTTCATCTCTGACGTTCGTGAACTTGAAACAATTCCAACAAAATTTGAATTGTCACAAAACTATCCAAACCCATTCAACCCAAGCACAATAATCAGATTCCAAGTGCCTCAAAATGAAAGCGTATCATTAAAGGTATTTGATGTATTGGGTCGTGAAGTTGCAACATTGTTAAATGACAATTTAAGTGCTGGTACTTATGAAGTTAACTTTGACGCTTCAAACTTGGCTGCTGGTATGTATGTTTACAGACTCCAAGCAGGCGACTTCGTTAGCGCAAAGAAAATGATGTTATTGAAATAAGTTCAACAACGTTCGTTAACGGTGCTTATTTCTGAAAAAATTAGGTTGCCCATATATTGAATAAATGTATGGGCAATCTATTTTATGATTACTACTTTTAGTATTTAAGATTAAAGTTTAACTATAAATAGCACACGAGGTAAATGATGCGGTTAAAGTTACAAAAAGGAGTGTTACTTGCATTCGCAATGATTGCAGTAATTTTCCTCTACAGTTGCGTTGAAGAACCGACCATTGCACCAGCTGCTACACCTTATTCCAGTGTTAGAGTTGCAAACCTAACGGCTAACATTGCTTCAATGTCCGTAACAATTGACGGGGAGACGAATTTAACATTAGCTCAAGGTCAAGTTTCGAACAGATTCGATCTGACCTCGGGAAGCAGGGTGTATAAGTTAACTGATGCAGACGGTAACGTAATCTATGAGAACCCAATTGGGCACACTTCATTCGAGGAAACAACAATAACATTTGCCGGATATTATTCTCCGGTTGACACATTAAATACGTTTGCGTTCTTTTCTATAATTGAAGGTGATGTAACTGTGCTCGAAGCTCCGCCTGGAGACAGCGCGTGGGTTAATTTCGTGAATTTGGTAACTGACGGGCCAACCCTTGGTGCAGAACCTATTGCTTATGCACTAATTACAGCTGATAATGATTCAGTTGCACAGAATGTTGCCGGATTTGAACTTTCAGACAACCAAGCTTACCAGGTTGCAAGTGGTCAATATGCACTTCATCTTTTTAATACAGATACTGCTAATGTTGATATGCGAATCGAAACAACAGTTAGTCTTGCCGCCGGAACACGTAATTATATTTACGTTTATGGCCTTCCGGATGATTTCGATGTATTGAAAGATGAGCAAAATCCACTACCGGTTAGAAAAAAAGACGAACTCAATTAAGGGGAGAAGATCATGATTGGACGTATAAAGTTTTTAGTACTTTTCCTGTTGATCGCTCTGCCGTTGGCTACTATGGCGCAAACTGGTAAAGTGGTCGGAAAAGTGACAGATCTCGAAACCGGTGAACCTCTTATAGGTGCAAACGTTATTATTGATAACACTAGTCTTGGAGCTGCTACAGATGAGAATGGTGATTATATAATTCTTAACGTTCCTCCTGGGAATTATACGATAAGAGGTAGATACATTGGTTATCGAGAAGAGGTTAAAAGTAATATTAACGTTTCGGTTAACTTAACAACCGAAGTTAATTTTGGTTTGCCTACAGAAGATTATCAAACAGAGGATATTATCGTAGTTGCAGAACGACCTCTGGTAAATAAAAACATTACAAACTCAACAAGTGTTGTAAAATCTGAAGATATCGAAAATCTTCCGGTAAGAGGTGTAAACGCAATCGTTTCAACTCAAGCCGGCGTTGTAAGCGGTAGAGGCGGTTTAAATATCCGAGGTTCGAGAAACGATGCCGTTGCATATTATGTTGACGGTGTTCTCGTAAATAATCCGGTGTTTGGAGGTGCTCAATCCGGTGTTATTAATAACGCGGTTGAGGAAATCCAGGTTCAAGCCGGTGGTTATTCAGCTGAATTTGGCGGTGCAAACGGTGGTATTATCAGTACTCAAACAAGAACCGGAAGAGAAGATTATAATGTATCTTTCGAAGCAATAACTGATAATTTTACATCCTTGGGTGAAAAGTTCTTAGGAACCTACACAACTGGATACACTGAAATGGTTCTTACCGCTGGTGGACCGGTTTTACCGAGCTACAAGAAACTGAAATTCTTCGTTGCAGGTAGCAATGTGTTCAGCAGAACAGGTGCTGCATTCAGAAAAGGTTACGATTTTAGAAATATCTATGATCCAAGCCTTGGCGCCAGCGCTGATACGTTTGACTATTTCTATCCTGAAGGATATACGGTCAATACACCGAACAACACATACCAAATTCAAGGTAACTTAACATGGGATCTAAACCCATTTAACCTGAGAATTAATGGTAACTTTGTAAGAAATGACAACAGAGGCGGTGTTGGTGCAGGCAATCTTCTTGCAGAATCTAGCGCTTCGTTAAATGAAAGTCACACTTTCTCCGGAAGTGTCAAAGGAACTTACGTTTTATCAAACAATTCATTTTTTGATATAATCGGTAATTTCTTCGATGATTATTACACAACGATGGATCCAATTTTCCGTCACGATGTTACACTTTATGGCGACTCTATAGCTAATGCTGCTGTCGGCAGACAATTGAGAGGTGACAGCAGAACTTTGCTTAACTGGCAAGGAATGGGCGTTGCTAAACGTCCCGGTGATCAACCCATCAGCGGTTATCAGAAACAAAGAACAAAAAGTGTTGGCGGAAAGGTAAACTTCTTGTATCAATTGGGTAAACATCATGAATTTAAAACAGGTGGTGAATTTACTTATTATACAATTAGAAGATATTCCCTTGGAAACGCATTTAATGTGGCTACACTTCAGAGGTCAATAGCCGATGGAAACGTATATGATATTTATAATAGATTGGATAACTACGGTTATGATGTTTACGGTAACCAATACGAAGGTGATGATCCAACATTAGCCGCAAAGAATCCTACATTTGCTGCGTTCTATATAAAGGATAAAATGGAATTTTCCGACCTTGTATTGGACGTTGGTTTCCGTTTGGATTATATTGACATTGATGGAGAGGTATTTAAGAACCCAAGTAACATTACATTTACTCCGGAGGGAGAAATTTCACCCGATGCATTGGAAGAAGTTGATCCTCTACTCCAAGTTAGTCCAAGAATTGGTTTCTCATTCCCGGTTACCGACAGAACGGTATTTCACGCTCAGTATGGTAAATTTATTCAACAATCAAGATTGAGAGACGTTTATCAGGGCTATAATGTTATTGCGGACAATATAAAAGGTGGATTTGCTATTGAAGCTCCGGTTGGATTCGGACTGCGTCCTGAAAGAACAACTTCTTATGAAATTGGATTCAGACAGCAGATAGGCGAAACATTTGCTTTCGATATAACTGGATTCTATAAAGATATTAAAGATCAAGTTCAAATTCGTTCAGTATTTGCAGAAGAAGGTGCTAACCATAAGCAATATTATGCTTGGATCAACGGTGACTTCTCAACAATTAAAGGATTCGAAGTTAAACTTGATTTAAGAAGAACTCAAAGATTAGCAATGACGTTCGACTATACTTTTTCACATGCTCTGGGTACAGGTTCTCAGCCTTCCACAGCATTTAGAGCTATCTGGCAGTCACCAACTGCTTCTCCATTTTTCCCGCAGCAGATTGCTCCCTTGGATTTTAACCAGACTCACAGAGGTTTCATGAATCTTGATTATAGATTCGGAAAAGATGATGGTGGTCCAATACTTGAAAGACTAGGTTTGAATCTCCTGTTCTCATTCAACAGTGGGTTTAACTATACAAAGATCGGTGCAGAAGATTGGGGTAATGCACGTATTCCTACAGAACCGTTGAATGCATCCACTACACCTTGGACATTCCAATTGGATGCAAAACTTGATAAATCTTTTGATCTCGGACCGATTGGATTCAATATTTATGTTTGGGTAATAAATGTTCTTAATACGCAGAACATTACGAACGTATTCCCTAACTCAGGCGATGCTTATGATGATGGTTGGTTATCTAGTGAAGCAGGAGAAGCTGCAAGAGCTAACTATGCCATTAATTATGGTGAGGAATTTGGTCAGCTTTATGAGGATATTTATAAGGCGATTTCCTACACTTCAGGAAATTTTGGTACACCAAGACAAATAAGATTAGGTGTTAGATTAAGTTATTAATTCTTTACCAATTGGTAATTGAAAAACTATTTGGAGAATTATTATGTATAAGAAATTTAGTTATTTGTCGGTCCTTATCCTCCTTGTAGGAATTACATTCCTTGGCTTCTACAGAGCCGCGGATGATGACCAGATAAATAAAATAAACGTCAACGATAATTATGCCTACATAGCGATCAACCAGTGCTTTATGTGGGTAT
>CAZCLA010000018.1:30914-57836 GCA_964499285.1 uncultured Melioribacteraceae bacterium | reverse complement strand
CATTACGAATGAGCTGCTCTACCAACTGAGCTAAGTCGGCTTAAAACAAACCTAAATTACTATTTCCCTTTCTTTTTATGTCTGTTTTTTCTTAAGCGTTTTTTTCTTTTGTGCGTCGACATTTTATGTCGTTTTCTTTTTTTTCCACAAGGCATAAGTTTCTCCTGCTTAATGTTGATTTATTAATTCTTTTGCTCGTCTGCCAATATCACTGTTGGGATTTAATGCTTCAGTTTTTTTCCACCAGCTTATTGCTTCATCGTGATTACCGGCTGATAAATTTATAATTCCCAAATTAAAATGAGCAATCTGATGAGTCGGATTTATTTCCAACGCTTTGTTCATAATCTCAATAGCTTTTGCATAGTCCATCTTTTCAAAATAACAAACCCCCATATCAACCCATACATCTGCTTCGTTTTGATGTGTCTGTAAATACTGGGTGTACTTTTCAATCGCTTTATCAAAGAATCTAGAGTCTCCGAGCAGATGAGCCAATTTGAGAAGTGTTTGATGATCATTGGGATTTGATTGATAGATTTTTTCGAGTTGGTTTATTTCTTCCAGCTTCGAAAGATCAACACCTCCGTGCTGCTGCTGAAATGACATGTTTTGATTTTGCGAAACAACTTTAGGCAAAGGTTCAAACGTCCCGGAACCGTAAAGTACTATCAACCCGATTACACCAAGCGTTAATCCAATATAAAGCATTCTAACTTGAGACAATGATTTTCCTTCTCTTTTCTTTTTTCCTGCCTTATTTACATGTTGATCCGAATTAATCCTGATTTGATTAGTATTTGATTGTTCGAATTGAACGGATTCTTTGGATTTTGCTGAAGGTGTTATATTCGAAAGATCTGCTCCGCATGATAAACAAGCTTTTGTTCCGAGCTCATTTTCTTCACCGCAAACATCACATTTAAGAACATTGTTATTTAACTTATCTGACATATTTGAAACTAATTACTCCTTTTCCGCAACTTTATTTTTCAATCCCCTATCGACTGCTGCTTTGAAATCTTTTGAAAACTTAAAAACCGGCACGTAATGTTCTGCGACATAAACTTTTTCTCCGGTTCTAGGATTTCTTGCATAACGAGCATTTTTCTTCTTAACTCTATAACTTCCGAATCCTCTGATTTCTATCCCGTTTCCTTCGCGTAATGATTGAATAACGGTATTAAGAAAGCCTTCAATAATCGCCTCCGTTTCTAACTTCGTTAATCCGGTTCCGGCGGCAACTTTTTCGACTATATCAGCCTTAGTCATTTGACATTCCTTAAACTTTTTTCACAACTTTTTCTGAAGCCGTCAAATATATCAAAAAAAAATTGAACTTTCAAAGAAATTTAGAGGGGTAAAACTTCCTAACTACTTAAAATAAAATCATTTACGGAATCGAATGGCTGTGTTTCATTTTAATACACACTCTCAAATATAGACTAATAATATATAATAAATCATCAAAAACAGTTCATTTTTACTGGCACATTTGTTGAATAATGTATTAGTAATGAGGAAAAAATATGAATCTAATACCTATTGTATATACTAGTTTATTAATTTTCATCGCTGTAACATTTGTTGTCATAGTCGTTTCGTTCGTAATTTATAAGCTTCGAAACAAGAACGACATTTATGTTAAAAAGCATGAATTAAGACCAATTGTTAAGAATTCTCCAAATGAGGTTTCAAGTCAAAGGATGACTAATCCTCCTCGTCAGGAAAACTATATTACTAGTCCGGGTTCAGAACAAAGATATTCCCCGCGAGAAGCAGCATCTCCAGCTTATCGGCAGACTGAATATAGACCAAGCAGCACATATAATCAGCCTGTTCAAAGAATTGAAATGTTAAGGGAAAGTCGTCCGAGAGAAATGTATGCTCAATCTCAGAACACAAGACCCGAAAATACTAGAGTAAGGGTTACAAACCCTGAAGACAGGTTTAGAATTCTAAACAATCCATCTCAAAATGAGGATGGCGCTTCAAATCCTGCTCGAAACTATTCCGGTGGTGGGGGCAATATGATGAATTACTATGCTAATGATGATTTAGCTTGTTTTCCTCCGGTTTATTTCAAGTAAACTACAGCTTCAATTGCATAATTAGGACGATTCCTTTATAATTCAGATTAAAATTTGAATTATTGCATGGAATTCATTCAAATAATATATACAAGCCTTTTTATTTTTGCCGCATCGGTATTAATCTTCCTTATCGTATCTTTCATTCTATATAAACTAAAAAAGCTGTCATTAGGCGACAAATTAGAAACTGAAGTGAGCAAACAAGAACTTAAACCAATTGTAAATCGGAAAAGAAGAAAGCAATCAAAATCCAGAAAATCAGATCATTCTTACTCAAGAGACAAAGAACGTAAAGAAAACAGAAACGAATCAAAGAAACATCAAAAATCGACTAGAGTACATTCTTCGTCAAAAGTTGAAAGTGAAAAAGTTCAGGAATCTGAAGCTGCCAAGGGAAATATTCTTGATCATTATTCGGACGAAAATCATTCTGATGATTTAATACCAATCAAAATAACAAGGAAAAAATAATCGACGTTTATTTATTCTTATCTCGTCTGTAATTTGTGTCTTGAAAAATTCTTAATAATAAGATACATTATCTATTTTCAGAAAGGGGTTGTAATGAAAGTTATATATAGCGTGACAGGAATGACCTGCATGCACTGCGTAAAAGCAATTGAAATTGAATTAAGGGAAGCCGGTATAAAAAAATTCAATGTCGAAATCGGGAAGGTAGAAGCCGAAATATCTGACAGCACCGATGAACAGAAAATAATAGATGCTATAAAAGAAGCCGGTTATGAAGTAGTATAAAAATGAAAAAGTACAATCTGGATGTAAAAGGGATGACTTGCGCAAGCTGCGTCGCACGAGTCGAAAAGGTTCTTAGTAAAGATAAAAATCTATCAGATGTAAAAGTAAATTTTGCGTCCGAAAAAGTTGCATTCGAAGCAGATGAGAGTAAAGTAGATTTTAAGAAACTCGCGGAATCTATATCCAATTACGGATACGAATTAATTTTACCAGAAGAAAAATCTAATGCAGATGATGTGGTTAAATCTGCTGAGGATGAACACAATCATGACCATGACTTAATGAAACTAAAGAATGAGTTAATTTTATCTGTTATACTGACCATTCCAATTTTTATAATCAGTATGTTTTACGATTTTGATTTCTTTCGTGAAATTTGGAAGATTGATCGAGACTATACGAATAAAATTCTGTTCCTCTTAACCATTCCAGTAATTTTCATTTCGGGAAAAAGGTTTTATCAAATCTTTTGGAAGAACATTAAGCATTTCACTTTTGAGATGAACTCACTAATCGCCATAGGGACAGGCGCAGCGTTTGTTTACAGTACGTTCAGCTCATTATTTTCTGACCTGATTTCATCTGCGGGAGTCACTCCTCACGTATATTTTGAGACTGCTGCTGTTATAATCACTCTGATATTATTAGGAAGATACCTTGAAGCAAGAGCAAAAGAAAAAACTAAGTCCGCTATCAAAGAACTTCTCGAACTTAAACCAAAAACAGTTAGAGTTATAGAAAACGGGGAAGAGAAAACAATTCCAATTGATCAATTAAAAAACGGTGATATTGTAATCGTTAAACCCGGAGAAAAAATTGCCGCTGACGGAAAAATAATTGAGGGAAGTTCGTCAATTGATGAATCAATGCTTACGGGCGAAAGTATTCCGATCGAAAAAGGCATTGATTCAAAAGTTATAGGTGGTACGGTAAATAAAACGGGTACTTTTAATTTTGTTGTTCAGAGTATAGGTGATAATTCTGTTCTCGGACAAATAATTCACCTGGTAGAAGAAGCACAAGGTTCAAAAGCAGAAGTCCAAAAACTTGCGGATAAAATTGCTTCTATCTTTTCACCCGCAGTCGTAGTCACGGCATCTCTTACATTTATAGTTTGGTTAATAAGCGCTGAAGAAAATGCATTTAATCTTGCCTTGATAAATTTTGTTGCTGTTTTAATAATAGCGTGTCCATGTGCTCTTGGATTGGCAACGCCAACTGCCATAATGGTCGGAACAGGATTGGGTGCAAAAAAAGGAATTTTAATAAAGAACGGTGACAGCTTAGAACTTGCTCATAAAATCAATGTAATAATTCTTGATAAAACAGGGACTATAACAGCTGGTCAACCTGAAGTGACCGACTTCGAATGTATAGCAGAAAATAGAAATGAAATACTGGAAATTACTGCTTCACTCGAAAACAAATCAGAGCATCCTATCGCAGAAGCGATCGTAAATTTCGCCATTAAAGAAAAAACCGCACTCAAAAATGTTGAATCATTTGATTCGATTACCGGAGAAGGAATTATAGGAATGGTAAACGGTAAAACCGCCGCTATAGGAAGCAAAAAACTCATGGATTCTTTCTCGATTAAAACCGACAAGCTGGATAAGCTGTTTTCAAGGTTAGCCTCTGAATCCAAAACTACCATCTTCATAGCCGTTGAAAACCAAGTGGCTGCCATAATAGCAGTTGAAGATCCCGTTAAGGAAAACTCAATAGATGCAGTCCAAGTTTTAAAGGGTATGGGACTGGAAGTAATTATGGCAACAGGTGATAACGAACAGACAGCAAAAGCAATTTCTGAAAGAGTAGGAATTGAAAAGTACAGATCGGAAGTAACTCCAAAAGGGAAAAGAGACTTAGTTATCGAACTTCAAGAAAAAGGAAAAGTTGTTGCAATGGTTGGTGACGGTATCAACGATGCTCCTGCGTTAGCTCAAGCAGATTTGGGAATCGCAATGGGAACAGGAACGGATGCAGCAATTGAATCTTCCGAAATTACTCTTGTTAAAGGAAGTTTAGATGGTGTAGTTAATTCAATCAAACTCTCGCGGTCAACTTTAAGAACAATTAAACAAAATTTGTTTTGGGCTTTTATTTACAACACAATCGGAATTCCCCTCGCAGCATTTGGTTTATTGAATCCAATGATCGGTGCTGTTGCAATGGCATTTAGTTCGGTTTCAGTTGTGACAAACTCACTTAGATTAAGAAGAAAAAAATTATAAAAAGGGACGCCGAAATTAATGCGTCCCTTCAATTTAATGATATTTAAAATCTATTCCGCCAGCAATTCTTCAAGTTGATCCAACAATGAATTCATTTTCTTAACCACTGCAAGAATAACATCGGGGGAATTCATATCGACGCCGGCTTTCTTCAACACGTCGATCGGATATTCGCTGCTTCCCGCTTTAAGGAAATCAAGATACTTATCAATCGCAGGCTGACCTTCTGCTTTAATCTTCGCTGCAAGTGCTTGTGATGCCGCAAAACTAGTTGCGTATTGATAAACATAAAAGTTGTAATAGAAATGCGGAATTCTTGCCCAAGTGTAAGTTTCTTCTTTATCAAGAACCATATCAGATCCCCAATAAGCTTGATACATTTCGCCGTACTTTTGGCTTAGTTTTTCCGGAGTCAGAGCCTCCCCTTTTTCGGACGTTTCATGAGCCCATTGTTCAAAAGCGGCAAATCTTGTTTGTCTGTAAAAAGTGGTTGTAATATTGTTCAGCTCTTTTTCAATAAGCGCAAGTTTTTCCTCTTTTGTTTTAGCATTCTCAATCATATAATCAAGAAGCAAAGCTTCGTTTGTTGTCGAAGCAACCTCGGCTACGAATATTGAATAATCAGCATACGGATAAGGTTGATTTAGTCCAGTATAATGTGAGTGCATATTATGCCCCATTTCATGTGCAAACGTAAAAAGATCGTTTAATTGATCGTTCCAATTAAGAAGCACATAAGGATGCACACCGAAAGTTGTTCCCGAAGAATAAGCACCGCTTCTTTTCCCTTTAGTTTCGTAAACATCAATCCATCGGTTATCGAAAGCCAGTTTAAGGCTGTTTAGATAATCTTCACCGAGTGGTTTTAATGCCTTTAGAAGAATTTCTTTAGATTCATCGTAGGTATAATCTTTTTTAACTGAAGGGAACAGAGTAACATAAGTATCATAAGCATGGAAATCTTCCAAACCAAGAACACGCTTTTTAACAGAACACCATCTATTAAGAGGTTGAAGATTTTCACTTACCGTATTGACAAGATTATCATATACAGAAAGCGGAATATTATTTGCATCAAGTGCAGCAGCTCTGTTTGATTCATACTTTCTTGCTTTTGCATTGAAAGAGATTGCTTTCAAATTTCCGTTGAACATTGCCCCTATCATATTTTTATATTCTTCAAAAGGTTTGTAATAAGCTCTGTATGCCCTTTCGCGGAATTCTCTTTTGGTTGAATAAAGAGCTGCATAATATCTGCCGTCAGAAATTTTAATATCATTACCCTCATCATCTTTCACTGTAGGAAATTGAATATCGGCATTTTTATACAAACTGAAAACATTGTACGGAACCTGCTGAAGCGGAGCAGAAAGAGCCATCAATTCTTCCATCTCTTTAGTTAGAGTGTGCTCTCGAGTCCTAAGGAGATCATCAAGCATCTGTCCATAAATTTTAAGACCCTCTTCTTCTTTTACAAATGACCACAATTTTTCCTCATCCATTTTTAGAATTTCGGGACGGATAAAAGAACTTAATGCAGCTACATTTGAATAGAGAGACATCATTCTGTCATATCGCCCTTGGTTGCCTTCATGTGTTAAATCGAGGTCTCTGCTCAAACTTGCATAAAGAAAAAGTCTGTCAATCTTCATACTCAGTTCTTCATCGAATTTAATGCATGCAAGTAAATCTGCCGCCGAATTTCCTAACTTTCCTTCGAACTGAGAATATTTCGGGGCATTTTCCTTTACCCAATTAAAATCGGCTTCCCAACCTTCATCAGTTTCGTAAACATCGGTTAAATTCCATTTGTATCCGTCTGCAATTTTATCCCTAGTCGGAAGATCGCCTCCCCCTTCTTGTGCGAAAAGAAAATTTGATGATCCCGCAAACAGTGAAAATGTTACTATCAAAACTACCCTCACAAATTTTTTAATTGATGATTTTGCGTGTTGCATGTTAACCTCAAGTTATTGAATCGTTTATCTATTAAAAAAAACTTTGAAATCGACAACACTTTATTAACTGTACACTAAAATTACTAAAAAATGATGGTTATTAATCTATCGAAAGAATAAAAAATCCGATCTTAGGGTTCAATTTTATTTTGATTTTACATAATTTTCGGAATTCTTTTACTAATGAAGATGGAGTGTCGATGACGAACATTGAGGTGGAAACAAAAGAAAGCTGGCGTTTTCCTAAAGAATTTTGGCTGGCAAATTTAATGGAACTTTGCGAACGAGCAGCTTATTACGGTTTTTTTATTGTACTTACTCTGTACTTGACGGATATTGTCGGATTTGACGATAAAGCAACAGGAGTTGTAGCTGGCATTTTCTTTGCGTGTTTATATTTGTTTCCACCTTTTGTAGGGGCAATTGGTGACAAAATCGGTTTTAAGAAAGGGCTTATAATAGCTTTTACGCTCTTGACAATTGGATATTTCCTGCTTGGTGTCTGGCATGAAAAATTTCTTGTTATAATTTTTCTTTTTATTGTTTTAATCGGCGGTTCTTTTATTAAGCCTTTGATAACAGGAACGGTTGCAAAAACAAGTTCTGAGGTAAATAGAGCGAGAGGTTTTTCACTTTTCTATTGGGTTGTAAATATTGGCGCATTCAGCGGAAAAACTTTTGTGCCTTATATCCGGCAAGGAGTAGGTTTAGAATATGTAAACTTCTTCTCGGCTGCGATGAGCTTCGTAGCTCTTCTATTTGCTATCTTTCTTTTCAAACCATTAGATACAAAACTTGAACCAAAATCTATAAAAGATGTATGGAAATCATTAATAAAAATATTTAGTACAGGAAGGTTAATTACTCTTACATTAATTGTAACTGGATTCTGGATAATACAGCATCAGCTTTATGCAACTATGCCTAAATACGTAATACGACTTTTAGGCGAGGAGGCAAAACCTGAATGGCTTGCTAATGTTAATCCTGCAGTTGTCGTAATCTTTGTTGTTCTTATCACACAGTTAACTAAAAAACACAAAGCAGTAAACGCAATGCTGGTCGGAATGCTGCTAATGCCTTTTTCAGCTCTGGCAATGGCAATGAGTCAAGAACTAGAACAAATCACGGGACCCGTGATTCAAATTTTCGGATTTCTTTCTGCTCACCCGCTTACCGTAATGATGATAATCGGAATAGCAATTCAAGGATTAGCAGAATGTTTTATCTCCCCGCGATTTTTGGAATACTTTTCGCTTCAATCGCCGAAAGGAGAAGAAGGACTTTATCTTGGCTTCAGTCATTTACATTCATTCTTTTCGGCATTGTTAGGGTTTATATCCTCCGGATTTTTGCTGGATGCTTACTGCCCTGATCCTAATACTCTTCCTGTTGGTTTAACGGAGATAGAAAAAGCAGCATATTACTCAGATGCTCATGTTATATGGTACTACTTTCTTGCAGTTGGTTTAGTTTCGGCGGTTGCATTATTTATTTTCCGATTAGTAACTAACAGAATTGATGCAACACGAGAAGAGAAGCAGAAAGCAGAGTCTTAATTGATAACAACTTTCTTAGAAAAAGGACTGCTATGATTGCCGTTTTTGTTGCGGCATAAAGCAGTAATTATATATTCGCCTTTTTCAAGACTCGTAATTTCGACGGACACAGTTCCGGAGTTTACATCATATTGATGCATAAGAATTATACCATCAAGTTTGATCTCGATAGATGCAGGATCGACTGAAAGAAAATCCCTTATCGATAATTTTAATGAAAGTATGCTTTTGTTCAGAATGCTTTCATCAGCTAGTAATTCGAATGAGGGAACACCGTTTAATAGATAACGACCGATTCCTTTAAAAATTCCCCAAGCTTGAATCTCATTGAATTCTGGTATTCGTAATCTTTTATTTTCAATCCTGTTTGTAAAGAATGCACATTCAACTAGAACGCCGGTCATATTTGTCTCCCGTAAAACAGCAAACCCCTCTCCCGGATAAATAATGTAATCAGAATATGTCCCGTCGAAAGAACCCAAACCTCCAGGATTTCTCATTACGTAAGCTAACTCTCTTTGAATAAATTTTGCGAGATCACGGCTCGATGCAATATAACGTTCAGCACCATCTTTTGAATGGTAGAAGGTACTTGTATAATTTGTGCGATAGTCATTTACTGAAGCTCCCGAATTATGATGGATGCTTATGAACAAATCTGCTTTAAAATTTTCGGCAAGTTCAGCCCTTTCATACAGAGCGACAGTTGCATCTTTCTCGCGCGAAATACCCACAACTGCACCGGCTCTTATTAGTAAATCTCTTAAATAAAGAGCAACGCTTAAATTTACATCGGCTTCAACCAAGCCACCCAAATTCTTATTTCTCTTGTCATCTCCTCCATGCCCGGGATCGATAAATATTCTTAATCCTTTCAAATAATCGGAGTACTTCTGAATAACATTTTCTCTGCTTTCAAGATTTTCCCAATCGCTTGGTTTTTCATAAAGCGGGATTGTATTGAAATCGTCCACTGTTTCATTAATAGTCTCATTTGCGGCATTTTGATCTTTTTCCTTTTCAACCTGGCGAAAAGTTGAACAAGTTGAAGAAAACAAAACTATCACTGAAATAATTGAAACAAATCTCATATACTTAAAACTTTTTAACACAGTTCTTCCTATCCGGTGAATAATGGCATTTTCCGCAATGTTCAAAATTCGGAATAAAATTTTTATCTCTTATCTCAGCAATAATTTTCTCTATCTCCTTTTCAAAAGAAACTAAATCTTTAATTCCGATATTTTTTTTGAATTCAATTTGCGGCTGTTCAATAAATGCAAGTCTCAATTCATATTTTTTAATTTCTTTGAATTGCTTACTGACAACCAGAGCGTAGAACATAAGTTGAGGCAGATAATGAGTTCCCTTCTCCACAGCTTCCGAAGGATGAAACGAATCTGATTTATAATCTACAATTAGAATTTTGTCTTCATCAATAATCAATCGATCAATAATACCGTAGAGAAAATAATCTTTATGCTTACTGTAAATTTCATATTCTTTGAAATAGGTTGGAAAAGATCTGATATATCTCCACAATTCTGATTGAAGAAATCTCTTGATTGAGACTTCTATTTTATCAGTTTCTTTTTGCGAAATTAAATTCGAATTCGACAAACCAGATTCAGCAGCAACGGCAGTCCGTATAGATTTTTGCAGGTCTTCAATATTTTCTTCTTCCAAAATTTTATGAATAATCGAACCTTTTACGTTAGGATTAAGTTTTTCTTCAGAATCCTCGGAATTATTAAAATCGAACCGGTCATCATCTCGCTGCAGCAAGTTAAGAAGTTTTCCATAACCGAGTTCATAAGTTAATTGGTATTTAACCGGACATTGAGTAAAGGTCGCAATTTTCGTAGCAGAAATTATTTCGTTCTCTTCTTTATCAGTGATTTCATTCGTTTCTATTTCAAGATCATCAGAATTGACTTTAGATTCTTCGTCTTCAACTTCAGTCGTTTCAAAAACATTTTTTACTATCGGTATTTTACACTGAATTTCTTTATTAAAACGAATAAATTCTGTTTCCTTTAGTGTCATAAACTCTTGATTAAAATAAACCTCGATATTTTCGGATTCTGTAAAGCTTTCTTTACCAAAAACACTTTCACAGAAACCGAGAAACGAATCTCGATCGAAGTTGGTTTTCTTTTTCTGACCAGATATTATCAAATGATTTACGGCTCTCGTTGCCGCAACATAAAACAATCTTTTAATTTCCGCCGACTGTTTTCGCCGTTCAATATAATCATACAACGTACCGATATAGGACTTTTTAAAGTCCCCGAAAAAATTACCTTCCACCGGAAGTTTGGTCAGGAATCCAGATTTTTTATCCATTGAAATAGATTTGGAAGCCAGCCTATCCGATTTTGCTTTATCGTGAGAGTTGAAGAGAATGACTGTATCGAACTCAAGACCCTTAGATTGATGAACTGTCATTATTCTCACAGAATTATCTGATAGATCAATTGCTGCTTGACCTTCTTCCTCCTCACGTTCTGATGCAGTTGCTAGAAAATCAACAAAATCATAAAGATTTGAAAATCCTTTTGCTGATTTTTCTGAGGCAAGTCCAATTAACTTTTCAATGTTTGCAAGATCCTGTTCGGAATTATTCTTTGCCGCCACCACAGAAATATATCCGGTGTCTTTAAGAATTTTTCTGATGAGTTTCGGAAGGTCCAAAGTTTTAGCAAAGGAAAGATGATTCTCAAGAATTTCAATTAAATCGTGTTTTTTGTTTAAAATTGAATAAGCCTTCAATTTTTCGAAAAATGTTTTTTCTTCGAGTCGTGATATTTCGTAGAGCGCAATATCGGATATCGAGAAAAAGGGAGAACGAAGTATGACAGCTAGTGCAAAATCATTTGAAGGATTTATTAAGAATGCAAGGTAATTTGTTATGTCAAATATAATTGGCTGATTGTAAAATCCTTTTCCTCCAACTATTGTAAACGGTATTCCACATTCAGAAAATGATTTTGAAAGGGATTCGAACCATTTGCGTTTTCTGCAAAGAACTGCAATGTCACCATAATTAAAGTCATCTCTCTCCTCATGAAGTTTTTGAATCCTTGACACGACCAAATCGGTTTCTTCAATCTTCTCATCCTCTGAAATAAGAAACTCAACTTTTCCGCCTTCATTTTCATCGCGTCCGCAAATTAATTCTACGTAAGGAATTTCGTTAAAAGTATTATTTCGTCTCTCAAATAATTTTGAGAATACAGAATTTACAAATGCTGCGATGTTCGGCGCCATTCGGAAACTATGAGGTAAAGTAAGAATTGAATCCGTGCTTGATTTACTTCCTATATCGGATTTTGTCGTTTCAAAAATTTCAGGTTCTGCCCCGCGGAATCTATAAATACTCTGCTTCTCGTCACCGACCACGAAAAGATTACCGGTTTCTAAATTCCTAAGAATCGGCATCATGATTTTGTACTGAAGCTCGTTCGTATCCTGATATTCATCTATCATTATGTAGTGATATTTTTCGGCAAGTTCGTTCTTAACCTCTTCCCTGTTCAGCAAATCTCTAGCAATTAATAGCATATCCTCGAAATCGAGCGAACTTCTGTCGCGTTTTTTTTGAGAATATATTTCAAGCAACAATTCATAAATATCTTTTACCAGAAAGTTGAATGAGGCAAGATTTTCTGCGGCTTCGTCGGCTTCATCATCAAAAAAAAGTTCTTTTATCTGCGCAAATTTTTCTTCGAGATAATTTATTTCTGCTGAGAATTTATCTTCAACTCTCTTCGTCCAATCTTTTCTTAATGAGTATGTCGCAGTTAAAAAATTCGGATTGGATTGAAAATATCTCAACTGTTCGATTAAATCTTTTTTCTTATCAAATTTTGATGCGAAGTCATCTGCTGGAGCAACATATTTATTTTCAGGCTGTATTTTTTTTACTTCGTTGTTGATCAGTTGGATTGTGGAAATGATTTTCTCAAAATTAAAATCTATTATTTCAGCCAAACTTGCAGTACAATAATCTCTATAATATTTCGCAAGTGATTCGTTATTATGTGAGTTAAGCAAATCCAAAATTTCATTTGCAGTATAGCGAGAATGAATTAAATTCCTAAGCTCCTTCGCCGTATTTTTCCTTGAACCAAGAATCCTGATTACTTTTTTAAGTTTACCACCAACCGATGCATCAACATCAATCATATGAAAAAGTTCTTCGATGGATAAATCAATCAGTTCCGATGCCGCAGCAGAATCAAGCGGAATAAAAGCCGCATCAATGCCTGCTTGCGGAGCATATTCGCGAAGAATGTTCAAACAAAAAGAATGAATTGTGCTAATGTTGGCTGAGACTAAATATTTCCTCAGCGAGATTAATTTTGACTTTATTTCTGGAACTTTTTCTGTAAGTATTCTTGATTCAATCTCTTCGGAAATGTTTTTATAAAGTTCACTTGCAGCTTTTTCGGTAAAAGTAATAGCAACAATGTTCCTCAGATTTATACCGGGTTGAATTGCGATTTCGACAAAGCGTTTCTTCAAAACAAAAGTTTTACCGCTTCCTGCATTTGCTGTAAGAGAGATATGCTTAGTATAATCAAGCGCTTTCTGCTGAAACGGGGTTAATTTTTTCTCTTGTTGGCTTGTCATAATCTTAGTTTATTATCGGAAACTCCAAAGTTATTGTTGTTCCGGATGAAGAAGTATTTTTAACAAATATTCTACCCTCAAGGTTTTCCATAAGACGTTTTGCAAGAGTAAGTCCGACTCCCATTCCCAATTCTTTTGTAGTAAAATTGGGATTAAAAATTTTATCAACTATTTCCTTGGGAATTCCGCTGCCGTTATCAATAACATCTAAAACTAACTTTTTATCTCTACGTGTAAGTTTGAAAATAATTTCTGTCGCATTGGCTTGAATAGAATTTCGAACAAGATTTATTAATGCACGCCGCAATTGTTGAACATCACCTTTTATCTCTGTGATATCCTCTGGAAGATCTAAACTTATTTTAACATGTTCCTCCATAAAAAGATCAACTGCATCATCAATTATAGATCTTAATTTAATAGTTTCCATTTTCATGCCGGGCATTCTGGCAAAGCTGGAGAATTCTGAGGCAATATTTTTTAGAGTCTCGATTTGATTTATTAAAGTCCTTGTCACCTTCTCAAAAATTTCGTTGAACTTCTGAGATTTATCCGAATGTGCTGCGATCAACTGCTGTACGGAAAGTTTCATAGGTGTAAGCGGATTTTTTATTTCATGTGCTACTTGCTTTGCCATTTCTTTCCATGCGCTTTCCCTTTCAATTTCTGCCAGTTCAATCTGATTCTTTTTTATTTCTTCCACCATCAAATTGAATTCATCAACTAACTGCTGGACTTCCCCGCGTGATTTTTGTTCAATCTTCAATCCCAGATCACCCGATGCTACTGACTTAGTAGCAACTGTAAGTTTTCTTATTGGTGATGATATTTGATTTGCTAGCAATGTGCTTATAACAATTATCAGCAGCACGGCAAATGAATAAACACCGAAAATAAATATGCTAGCATCCGTTTCGGAAAGTGGAAGAAGAATAGAATTAAACAAGTCGCTGACTTTAATAACTATTTCATCATTTCCAATTTTTGTTCTTCTATACACTGCATCAAATTTATAATCATTTATCTCCTCTTGAATGAGAACCGAAGTTTTTCCATCGAGATACAACTTTTCCTGCACGACAGGAACTAATAATGATGAGAGCAATCCACTGTCATAGTAAAGTTTCTTTGATGCATAGCTCAACTTTTTATCTTTGTAAAGTGCAAATGAAATACCCAAATCGTTTTCTATTCTTTTATACAAGATATCGATATTTAGCGCACCTGGAATGTTGTATTTGTTAAGATATTCCTCTACCGATGTCGCTCTTTTTAATAATTTATAATGAATTGCACTTTCATTTTTCTCATCAGTTAACTGCTTGAAATAAATAGCCATTGTTATCATCGGGATGATCGAAATAAACAGAAGAACAAATAAAAGTTTTGCGCGGAATGTAAAAAGTCTTTCTTTATTTTTATTGAATTCAAATGCGAAAGTAATCGACGCAAAAAAGAAGATTATTATCGAATGAATGAAAAACACTTTAAAAAAATGAAACAAGTTAAATGATAGATCATTTAGCTTGGAGGCTGCTGCAATCACTTTCTCAAATTCTCCTCTGTCATCCTTTAATAGATAAAACACATACTGCTCATCATCTATTTTTAGATTAAGCCATGCCTCGTTAAGTCTTGAAAACTCTGCATCACCTATTGTTTTAATATTTTCACTTCCGATGTCAACTTCGCTGATTGAATTCACAAGTTTACCATCTTGAATTTCAAACAGATTAACTTTGCTGAGACTAAACTGAGGTTCCATCAAATAAATGTTCTGCCCCATAAACGCCGGAAGAAACTTTAAGTCAATACCTGAAGGATTATTGTAAGTGTTAACCTCTAAGTACACTTCTTTATCGGGAAGATCAATTCTTCTTATTCCCGAAAGGACATAACCATCCGAGCTTAAAGCTGCATATCTTTCAAGTTCAAGATCCGTATCTTCAGGCAACGAAGTCCAAAGTCGATCCCTAAAAAGTCTTTTATCAAAATTAATTTCGCCAATAGTTTGAAAAGTTGAATCAAGAATTCTAACACAGGAAACTATTCCTTCTTGATGAAGTAGACTGCTGTTCCAAATTCTGAAACAGATTCTTGAGGCAGAAAGAGGGTCATTAAGGTATGATAAAATTAATTCCTCGTTCTCTTCATTATTAAGCGTTTCGAAGATAACATAATCTAACCAATGCTCTTTTGGTCTAGTTAAATCTTCGGCAAACTTTTTAAGAGATTCTCTTTGCTGTTCTCCGTTATAATGATTTAATAAACTAACCGTCACAAAAGAAGACGAAAAAGCTATATATAAAAAGATTACTTTGCTGTAACTTCGTCGAATTACAATAAAATAGAGCACAGCAAATAAAAGTGAGATAAGAACAAATCTTAAGAAAATTGTTAACTGCGGACTATTTTGAAAAGAATGATAAGCTAACCCAAGTAGTTGAACCGCAACAAAAACACCGACAAAGACATACAGCAATTTCGATTTCTTTTCATCATATAAATATTTGAATAATAGAGCGAATAATATTACTGCAGCAAAAATTATTATTACTCCCATCAACAAAATATTAAAATGCATTAATAAAATTGGTGGATCGGGCACTATGTTGAAATCTTCGAAGTAATAAATTGATGAGTCGAAAACAACACTTTTTATCGCTGAACCGAGAGCTCTAAAAAGTGCAAGTGAGATTAAAATCACAAAGACGGATACCAGAAATTTAACGACATTTCCATGTTTTCTGTGAGCTGAAAAATCAATTCTATCAAAAACAAAATATTTATAAATAATCAGTAATGCTGAAATCAAAACAAGAAGTGATAGAAACAGTTCTAGCGGGGATTTTACAATCCCAAATCCCCAAGTAGAGGAAAAATATGCTGAATTTAGTAATTCGGACATTAGGATCAAGGCAGGAATATTTAGAAGGAATAAACCAATACGAAGAGTTAAAATTAAAAGAATAAATACAGCTACTTTTTGTATCTTAGAATCATTGCGTAATGTATTGACCCACAACCAGATTACAATAGTTAAGAGTAGCAAGAACAAACTAATTGATTGAATCGCCCCAAATTTTTGATTGAGCTCAATTAAATAGTTATCCAGTATTGGTTTCTGCGCAATAACTTCGACGGATACATTCAACTCATTATCAAGAAGTTCAAAAGAAAAATATCTACCGTTAATAACTTCTTCATCTTCCGAGAAATAAATTATTTTGATATCCGTACTTAAAAGCTTGGACAGATATGTGTTGAAACTCCGCTCATTATTTTCAACATTAAAATCAATAAACGTCTCAAACGGAGAAATTGTGACCAATAAAAATTGGCTGTTTTCTAATACAAATTCTTGTGATAAAACAAAATGAGTTGATGTTACAGTATTTATGAATTGAGAAGAATCTTTTTTTAAATTAACATAGTTGAATATATTTCCGACATCATTGATCTCACCGTTCCATGCTACCAAACTATCTTTGTTGTTATATATTTGGTAAAGTAAATTTTCATTTTTGCTGAATTTACTAAAGTAAGATATGAGTTCATCTATGCTTTGCAGAGAATCAATTTGTGCGATCAATTTACCCTCAGCATCTTTAATATTACTCAACTTGCTACTGAATTCGTCCTGAGCAATCTGTTTCACAATTAGAATTTTTTCGGATAGGATTTCCTCCCAATTTTCACGCACTGAATCAATTTTTTGCGGTGAATAAATTCCAACAATGATTGTGATAAGTAAAAACAAAGCGATAAAAGCGATCAATATTTTATTCTTGCTGGGAGGTAAATTATTCATTTCGTCATCGAGATGTGAGTAATTCTCCATTTATCATGAAAGAATTCCATCGATATAAAGAGTTTTAATTTATTTTTCTTGCCTGATGAAAAATATTGAATTTCACCGAATGCAACCGGATTTTCGGAATCTTCCGATGCTGTTTCAAAACTGACTTCTATAGGATTTATACTGTTCAAAAAATCTTGAATTATATAGTAGGATTGATTTGCGCTGAAATAACCTTTTGTTCCGTCGCTTAAACTTATATAAACTCTGCTGTTTAGATAATCCGAAAATAAGCTTACGTTTGTTTTCTCAATTCCATTATGTGCTTTGTTCAGAATAAAATTTATCTCGCTCGTTTTATCCTGTGCTGATATAATGTGACAGGAGAAGAAGAACAATAATACGAGAAACATTTTCTTGATCATTTCAATTCCCAAATAATTGTTAAAATAACCAAATAGATAAAAAAAAGCATACCGTTTATAGGTATGCTTTGACGGGAGAAGAGAGGAAGTGACTAAACTTATTCATAGCTTTTGTTAATCTTAATTTCACCAAGATTTCTTTTTTCTGTTTTTGGTTTCGGTTTAAGCTGTTGTTCACCTTGAATTGTTTGATAAGCCCAATCAAAAAACATCCTTTCTTGTTTTACCGAGCTTATTCTAATTTTAGCAAAGTGCATGTCCCAGGTCATTATTACATAAGTGTGTCCTGGAATTGCTTTAACATATTTTACATTATCTCCCGGATTCATTGGTACCCAGCCATCAATCGGTGCGTAAGTAATATCATATATATCGTTCGTGGGACCCATATCTTGAATTTCTGTATCGTACCAAACGTTTATGTAGAGAGTTCCTTCATAATTTTCGTAAAAGAAATCGGCTGAGTATTCGTCATCTATAAAATCATATGGCAGTATTGAGTAAGTGCTGAGGTCATAACCTGAATTTTCGGGATATCTTCTAAAATCAAATACGGAAACATTTCTTCCTTCTGGTCGTGGTGCACCGTATGCAACATCATAACTTAATTCACTTTCATTTCCATTATAGTCGTAAGCCACCACAGCATAGTAATATTTGTCTCCGTTTACTGCATCGAAATCGACAAAGAAATTGTTTTCTGTGCTTCCGATCAGTTCATATCGACCTTGATAGTCCCAAGCAAAATAAACATTATAACCTGCAAGATCCGATTCAGTATTGTGATCCCAAAGGATATCGACCTGATTATCTCCAACATACGTCGTAACGTTTCTAGGAGGTTCCGGAGGTGTGGAATCGTAATAATATTCATCATCATCACAGCTTGTGACGGTCAAGAGTAGACCGGCAAGTAATATCAAATACATTAGCTTTTTCATTTCATCCTCCGTTTTTTCTAAATATAGGACAAATGAAATGCCAAACTCAAAAACTAATTTAATCGGTATTTTTCTACCGTTTTATTATGATTTAGAAGAGAAGTGTCCATTTATGTAGACTAAAATGGACACTTATTTATTCACTAAGATTTACAACGAATGAAATTCATTTTGGTAGAATAACTTTCCTTTATTGATGACTGCAACAGATTTGCCTGTAAGCAGCCTGTTGTTAAACGGTGAATTTCTTGATTTCGATTTGAATTTACTTACTTCAACAGTCCAGACAAGATCAGGATCAAAAATTGATAAGTTTGCTTCTACTCCTATTTCAATTTTAGGAACTGGAATATTCAAAATTTTCCTTGGATTGATCGCAAGTTTCTCAATCATTTGTTCTATAGAAATACGGTTTTTATGAACCAATTCGCTGAGAGTTAGTCCTAACTCAGTTTCCAAACCAAGGATTCCATTTGGTGCATAAATAAACTCCATCTCTTTTTCCTCGATAGAATGCGGAGCATGATCGCTTGCGATACAATCAATAGTTCCGTCCGCTAAAGCTTCAATCATTGCTTCAACGTCAGCCGCTTTTCTTAAGGGGGGATTCATCTTAAAGTTTGTATCGTAGGATTTTAGTGAATCATCGGTTAGTGTAAAATGATGTGGTGTAACTTCTGCCGTAACATTAATTCCCTTTGCTTTTGCATCTCTCACAAGTTCAACTGCTCGTTTCGAACTGATATGTGCAATATGAACTTTTCCACCAGTATATTCTGCCATGAGTATATCACGCATAACTATTAAATCCTCAGCAACACTTGGTACCGAAGGAAGACCCAAAAGCGTGGATACTTCACTTTCGTTCATCGCTCCATCCGCCAGCGATTCATCCTCGCAATGTTCAATAATTGGTGCGTTGTACATTTGAAGATACTCAAGAGCGTTTCGTAAGAGAGAAGCACTTTTAACAGCAACTCCGTCATCGGAAAAAGCTCTCGCGCCAGCAGTATATAGTTCGGCAATCGGTGCTAAGGATTCTCCCTCGCGGCCAACCGAAACGGCTCCGATCGGTATAACCTCGACAAGATGATTTTTTGCTTTTTCGAGAATTGAGCTTACAACTTCAGCATTGTCTATCGCGGGTGATGTATTTGGCATACAAGCAACTCCGGTAAAACCACCCGCAGCAGCCGAGTTGCATCCGGTTTGAACAGTTTCTTCGTCCTCTCTTCCGGGTTCACGCAGATGAACATGCATATCGAATAATCCGGGAGAACAAATTAGATTGTTCCCTTCAATTACAAGATCACATCCTTTTTCATCAATTTGTCCTACATTTTCAATTATTCCGTTAGAAATCAAAATATCTTTTCTTTCATTTAATGATTGAGCCGGATTTACAATTTGAATGTTCTTAAGTAATAATTTCATTTTTCACCTTTTAATTACAATGTTCCAAGTAGATAAAGAACCGCCATTCTCACGGCAACTCCGTTGGTAACTTGATTAAGAATTATTTGATACGGACCGTCCGCAACTTCCGAAGATAGTTCAACGCCTCTATTAATTGGACCGGGATGAAGTATCACAATATTTGGATTATTCTTCTCAATTCTTTCGGCAGTAATTCCGAAGTAATTATGATACTCTCGTACCGAAGGAATATTGGTGCCAGCTTTCCTCTCCAATTGAATTCTGAGTACATTTAATACATCGTTTTCTTCAATAGCCTTATCGATACTGTGCAGCACTTTTACTCCTAAAGATTCAATTCCACGCGGGATCATCGTAGGAGGTCCGCACACCGATACTTTAGCGCCCATAGTGATCAAGCCGTGAATATTAGACAAAGCAACTCTCGAGTGAGCAATATCGCCAACAATACAAAGTCTTAAACCTTCGAATGACTTAAATTTTTCTCTAATAGAATACATATCCAGCAAAGCTTGGGTCGGATGTTCGTGCCTGCCGTCGCCGGCATTGATGATATTTGCATTTGAAATTTTCGTTAAAAAATGAGGGACTCCAGCTGATTGATGTCTCACGACAATCATATCAATTTTCATTGCCTCAATGTTTTTTACGGTATCTTTAAAAGTCTCACCCTTTTTTGTGCTGCTCATCGAGGTTGAGAAGTTAACCGTATCTGCAGACAATCTTTTTTGCGCAAGTTCGAATGATATTCTTGTACGGGTGGAATTTTCAAAAAAAAGATTAACAATTGTTTTACCGGTAAGAGTAGGAACTTTTTTTATAGGTCGCTCCAACACTTCTCTAAAAGTACTCGAAGTATCGAGAATCAATTGAATATCCTCTCTTGGTACACCGTAAAGACCTAATAAATGTCTGTTTGAAAGTGGCATTAATTTTCTCGCTTATTTTATTTTTCTTCTGTTTCTACCAGATAGATTGAATCTTCTTTATCTATCTCATTCATTTTAACTTTAATTTCTTCGTTTATGGAAGTCGGAATATTTTTGCCTACAAAATCCGGCTTTATCGGGAGTTCTCTGTGTCCCCTATCCACAAGAACACAAAGTTGAATGGTGTTGGGTCTTCCGAGATCCATCAGTGCATCGAGTGCAGCGCGAACGGTTCTTCCGGTATAGAGGACATCGTCAATCAGGATTACATCTTTTTCGTTGATATCGAACGTAATATCTGTCACCGAAACTTCTGGTTGTTTCAACCTGGTTCTGAAATCATCGCGATATAGTGTAACATCAAGTATCCCAAGTTGAATTTCCGATTGATCGATTTCCTTAATTTTCTCGTAAATCCTCCGAGCAATGAACTCACCACGGGTTCTCATTCCAATTAAAACGATATTTTCAGAACCGCGGTTTCTTTCCAGTATTTCATGTGCGAGTCTTGTAAGCGTTCTTTGAAGACCGGCTTCGTCAATAATTTTAGCTTTTATGTTCATATACAAAAAATCCTCATTGGCTTACGCCGCTGAGGTTCTCCTATTGTTGTTGTCTTATTTTTCATTCCTTTCTTATCTCTCCGGATAAATTTAAAGGTTTATTTTTCCGGTAAACTTAGATTATTTTTTCCTCTTTGTAAAGTTTAGTTCAAATTATAAACAATATTTAATCTTCCCATAGGATCCAATCCGAATACCCAAGATTCATCTAAAGTCCCTTTATGCCGATTCACAAAATACGTCCCGATAAAATATCCAATAGCAGCACCAAAGAAAGTATCTGAAATCCAATGTGAATTCGAGATGATTCTTTGCGATACCGTCAGCACGGCCGGAGCAAAGAAGGCGGCTTTCCAATACCATTCATCAACGTGAGCAGCTAATACCGACGACATAGAGAAGGCAACAGTGGCATGCCCAGAAGGCAAAGCAAGTTGTCCACTTCCTTCATAATCAGTCCAGTGAAAATCAAAATTATCCTCGCTGGCATAAGGTCTTGATCTTCCAAATAAACCTTTAAGAGTTGTTGTCATTGTGTTAGCAACCCAATATGATTCAAAAAGTTCAAGACCGATCAGAAGTACTTTTTTATTCTGTGCGATCAAACCAGCACCAGCAACAGCTCCTGAGAGCAAATATGCCGTAGATCCTCTTCCATAAAACTCTCCGGCTTCCATTAACGGAGAATCTTTTAGATGAGAATTACGAATTCCGATTTTTCTAATTTCTTTATCCAAAGAAAACAGAGCAGCAGTTCCTCCCAACACACCTGCAAAAATAAGCCAGTCTTCTGTATCCCATCGGTAAGGGGTAATAACTAAAGAAACTGCATCCTCAACTGCCATAGAAGCAAGAGTTTTAATATCCTTCTGCGGCTGTTTATCCCAGAACTCCAATTCCCTGACAGTATAAACTGAACTCGTCGTCGATTTTAATCCGCCTTCATCCTCAGCAATAAAAATTATTGTATCGCTTCCGTACCAATCTCCCGGGTATTCAAATAGTGCAATATTTTCTTCAGTGATTTCCGATGTAATAAATTTGCTGCCGGTAATTAACCATTTGATTTCATCATTATCCGGATCTTTAACAAAATCATCAAGATGAACCGCGGAGAAATTTTGATTTGCAAAAATTGTCTGTGAAGAAATCGGATACACAATCGGCGGATCGTTAACCGGATTAACTTTGATTTCAATTTTTTTTGAAACGAAGTTTACTGAATCATCTGATACAGAAAATTGAATAGAATCAGTACCGTACCAATTTTCATTTTTTACGGAGATACTAAAAATTCCATTGCGAATTTGGGTTATAAAGAATTCGGTTGATTCTTCGAAATTGAAAGTCAATTCACTTATATCATTATCTTTATCAAGCACATAATCGATCAATCGAAAATCTTCTAAAGATTTGTCCTCATCAAATTCTAAATTATGCGGGAGATTATGAAATTCCGGCGGATCATTTAAGGGAGCAATATCTAAAAATAACTTATGAATATAATATTCTTGATTTTGATTAATCACTCCGAACGAAATCGTGTCCGCTCCGAACCAATCATCATCTATCGGAAAAATTTTTAGATTGTTGTTTGAAGACAAGTGAATCGGTAGTTTGTTTTGCCGTGCGAAAAATCTTACATCACCAATTGCATCCATATTTTCAATTAAGTCTGGAAGAAACACGGTTAATACATCATATCCTTCCAAAAGTCCGAATTTATTTTCGCTCGAAAAGATCGGTTGAACTAATTTTACTTCTGTTTTAGTAGAATCAACTTTGTTTTCTAAAGTATCTGTGTCAACTGGAGTTATCTCAGTAGAGGTTGTATCAGGTGAAAAAGTATCGATGTTTTCGTTATCAGCATTTCTAAATAATAAATAAATCACAAAGGCTGTAATTACTGCAACAATTAAAATTAAATATATTTTACTCTTCCTCATTAACAGCCGATAGATTATTTGAGCAGAATTAATTTCTTTGTATCACTATTTTTATCGGTCGTTATTCTATAAAAGTAGATTCCACTTGCAAGATTCAATGCGTTAAAAGTTATCTCATAAGTACCGGCATTTTTATATTCAGAAAGCAACGATTCAACCTCTCTGCCCAGCAGATCATATATTTTCAGCGATACATTTGAATTATATGGAATAGAAAATTTGATTGTGGTGATTGGATTAAAAGGATTAGGATAATTGTGATACAGTCTGAATTCCTCCGGCACATTCGCTTTAATCTCTTCAATCGATTTTTCGATAAATTCGTTTGGACCAACAATATACTTAAACCTATATGACTTGTTATTAATAATTTCGATATGTTGATTTTCATCAACTATTTGATTCGTGTGTAAATCATAGATCAGCGTCGAATAACCGTTGGGCAAATCACCGATCAAATTTTCCGAGAATTTAATTATATCATCTTCTAAATTGTTTTCAACAATTAAATCAAAGATATGACCTTCGTCTAATAATTCGATAACTGCGGAATATTTTTTTTCATCGCCGAATAAGTAAATTGAAAGACCGTCAAATACTTTTGGGACAGATGGAATTTTGCGTATTTCACTTCCTCTCTTTTCAAAATTGTTATCTCTAAAACCAATATAAAGCTGTTCTTCCTCGTCAATCCCTTTAACTGTTAGATCAGACAACAAAGACAAATTTGATAACTGTTTTGGAAATAAATCAGGGTAGTATATACCATGATTTGTGAAAGTTATTTGTTGAATTCCATCTGGCACAAAATAACCCACACCGGGTCTCATAACACTTGTCAGCCTAAACGAACCTGTACCGGTTTCATACTTATATAGAATTACACTAGAATCAACTTCGACATCGAAGGTGTAGGGACTAGTGATAGCTTTCCATCCGGAACCTTCCAGTGACATGACATTTTCGCTCAACTTTCGGGTAAGTACCGAATTTTCATATGTATATGAGAGATTAAATGATTCCGTTAAAGCTTGAGCTGCAAAATATGCCTTCCCGGGCTCGAAATAATATTCTTGATATTGAAAAAATTCATCAGCAGTTGAATTAAATCCGTAAACAATCCATTCGCCATCAAGCATCATTTCACGTCCGCCGAATTCAGCAAAAACTGAATCAGTTAAAACATCATTAAACGGATAACCAAAGAAGACCCATTTTGTATTCGCCAGGTCTCCCGATTCAGCCGGAGAAGATTTTGGAACATTTATAGAAACAGTTGAATAATTATCAAGTACAACTTGAACATCGATTTCATTAAAAATATTTATTGAGTCTAAAATTGTTCCGTTATTGCTTAATGAAATTAAATCTGCATAAAGAAGTATTCCCCGTTCATTAACTTTATCGAATGGTATCAAATATCTTCCATCACCTGTGTTTACTGCTCTTCTAACTCCACCGGGTCCACCAAGATAATAGTTGAACCTAACTTCTAGGTTTTCATACGATTCCAAAAGAGAAGGATCAATAAAAGATTGAAGAGTTGTTGCTTCTCCTACAATTAACGCTTCGTTATTGAAAGATGAACTATTTATCCTTATACCATTTCTTAAAACAGATGTCGACTGCAGGCTGTCAAACTTTCCTTTCACAGAAAATTTAATTGGTGATTTCCCAAATCCATTGTGCCAAATGATCAATGAGTCCTCAACCTCTTCGTGAAAAGTTGGAGTAAGAAATTGAACGAAAAATTCTTTTGCTTGCCCGGGTTCTAGTTTATACGAATTCGGTTCATCTGTAATTATATTGAAAAAATATTCATCAAATCCAAGTGAGAAAGTTAAATCCTTACTTCCCGTATTCTTCACTTCAAAAGTTTTATTGTTGTTATTGAGTGATTCAAATGAAATTGAAGATAGAGTTTCAAGCTGCTGAATTGTTTCTGAAGCTATTTCACCTCCTCTTCCAATCCCTTCAATTACAAAAGAATAATTTTTTATTGGATAAGAATTTGTTTCAATGTTCAACTGAGCGTTGTGTTGTCCGAGTTTTATCGGGGAAAATTCTACTTGAACCAAAGTTGAATCTCCCGGATTGATACTCTCAGGAGATCTTATAACTTTAAATGCAGAAGTATCCTCGCCCGTTATCAGATATTTATTGATCTTAAGTCTTGTATTGCCTTCAACATTTTTAAGGAAAAATGAAGAGATAGATTTTGTTGCAGATTGTGTGGTATCAAACAAGACTGAATCAACACTAAAGGAGGCTATTGCTCTCTGCAGCAGAACTGATATTTTAACTTCACTTGTGTCATTTTCCGATTCCGAATTTCTGATGAGCACTAAAGATCCTCTCACATTAATTGAATCTACTTGAGTAGTATCGATCTTAATAAGAAGTGAATCTTTTTGTCCCGGTGCTAAGAATAATGAGTTTTTATTAACGCTGAAAATAGAATCAGGAGTTACAAAAATTTCATCTATACCAAGTTGTTGTTCGCCCTCGTTCGATACGTAGAACATCTTTAGTGAATCAGTTGGACGATCCGACTGATTTATTGAATCTGCTAAAAAGATAGGATCGAAGATAAAGCCCGGAGTTGTAAAAAAATTAGCTTCGTTCCAAGGGCTTAGTTCTCCCGCAACATTTCTAACTCTTACGCGCCAAAAATATTCTTTGAAGTAATCCAAATCGGCAATGTCGTAGTAAGTATTTGATGTCCTTTGATCGATCAGTAAATTTTGAAACTCATTATCGACGCTAAATTGAAAATCGTATGCAGTTCCACCGGGAACTGATTCCCAATCAATTCTTAATTCAAGGGGAACATTTCTCTGTCCTGCTTCAGGGAAAACAATTATCGGAGCAATTAAGCCAGTCTTAAATCTATTTGCCACCGACCATCCGCTTATCATATTGTCGACGTTTAAAGCCCGAACTCGCCAATAGTAAAACGTGTTATAGTCAAGCTCATCAACTACATATGATGTGTCCTGCAATGCTTCTGCAAGAATTAATTCTGTAAAAGAAGAATTTCTTGCTACTTCAAGTCTATATTCTGAGTTATTAGGATTCTTATCCCAAACCATAGTCACAACAGTATCAAGATTATTTGCACCGTCTTTAGGAGAAATTAAAATCGGAGTTGATGGAAAGTCAACAGTTGTAAAATTTCGAATTTCCGACCAAGAACTGTTTTTTGCCGAAAGCACTCTCCAAAACAAGGTTAAATTATTTGGAAGGTTGCTTATTACAACACTTGTATCCAATCTATCGGATTCGTGCACAATATAACCTGGATCAAAAGTAATATTTCGTGAAATTTGAATTCTGTAAAAAATCTCTTGGGGAATACTGTGCCACATGAATTCAAGATTATCGGTCTGGACATAGTTTAGATTATTTTCCGGACGGATCAAATCAGGTCCGTTTTGAGCATGTAAATCAATTATAAGTAAAATTAATATTATTGTTAAAAAAAAATTTTTCATAACACTTCTCTCTTATGGTTTTGGAGGTAATCCGAAAGTTTTTGAAGAAGCTTCTTCCGAGGTAGCATTATCTTTCCAAATTAAATAGCCTACCCCTGCAAGCACTGCAGCAGTAACAAAATAAAAAACCTCCGAACTGAAGATTGAATTACT
>CAZCLA010000018.1:0-30814 GCA_964499285.1 uncultured Melioribacteraceae bacterium | reverse complement strand
GGATGATAGTTTTCTTCTTGATTTAACAAATTTCTAAACACAACATTTGCCCAAACTTTCTTTTCCCAAAACCATTTACTAAGTGAAAGTTCAAGCAGATATTTTTCCTTCAGTTTGTAATTATACAAGGAATTTGACTGCTGTTCCACATAACGATATTCAAGCCAAGTTGTCGAAGAAAAATACTTAAATCTTGTCCAAGCCGTAAAGTTTTCATCAACATTAAATATTAATTCAAGAGACGCAGTATGATCAGGCAGACGAAGCCAATTTTCAGATAGGACATTCGATCCGCTTACATCGGTTTGAAATTGATAATACATCTTTGTAGAAAACAGCCTTGAAAGATTCAATTTAATTTCAGAATTTACACCGGCTGTGTGTAAAAATTCGTTTCTTCTAAAATCAGTTATCTTTGAAAGTTTAAATTGTTCTGTTATAAAACGCACTGATTCTAATTCGATAAATTGATTCTGTAACTCAGAATAGAATGCAGAAAGTCTCAGATTTATCTGCTGCTTAAAGTTCCAGTCATAATAAAAAATAAAATCTAATACCGAAGATTTTCCAAAGTCATAATCAGGTTGAGTAAATAGATTTGTTACATTGCTTGAGTAACCTTCGTTAGCCCAGGACCAGTAATTTAGCGATTCTTGATAAAATTTTTCCGCATAACTGAAATTCAAGCCAATCGAGTTCCAGTTATCAATTTTATAAAGATTCTGCAATCCAGCTTTTATTGCTGAATCATTCTTGTACTTTGTCAGCTGCAGATCTATATTTTGAAATAATTTTGGCGTTGTTTTAAAAAATAATGATGCAAAGAATTTTCCAAACACAATTTGATTTATATCTAAAATTTCACTTGTAGAAGGAACATTTTGCTCATATATAAGTCCTGCAGTCAATTCAAATAGATCATGTTTTAGAATACCGTTTACTTTAGCATAATATTTCTCATGTTTCCAATCGAAATTTAGATTGTTCCAATTTTCCCGGAAACCTAATTCGTTTTTGGTGAACGAAAAATCATACTCGATAGAAATTTGTGTAGAAATGCCTAACGAACCCGTAATTCCGGATTGAAGATACTTTCGCATAGATGGTATTTCATTGTGATACGGATCGAAAAAATAGAAATCCGCATACTCGCTTGATCCGAAATAAAATTTGCTTTTTCCCAACTCATAGTCAAATCCAAGCATAAGCGAAGAGGAACTTAACCTGGATTTCTTATCACCAATCGATAATCGTCCGACTCTTCTTTCAAGTTTTGGGTCCGTAACAAAATTTTCATTTGATTTGTAGTTGGCGCTCAAATACCAATTTTTACCGCCGGCATCAATACCGCCGCTAAGATCAAAATTTAATTTATCAACATTATCAGATTCATATGTTGTAAATTTATAAGGTCCCGGATCACCTGTTTCGTTTACGGCAGAATGAACACCTCTAATTGTAAATCCTTCGGCTACCTTTTTTGTATAAATTCTGATAATTCCGGCGTTAGAATGTTCCCCTCTGAAAGTTGTAGGTATGGAAGAATAAACTATTGAATCAACTTGATCCATAGATATAGGCAACAAATTAAGTGAGAAATGATCGAGTGCATTAAGTTCGATCAATTGATCATTCAAATAAATTTTTATTTTTTCTGGTGATGAGAAATTAAACCGATTCGTTAAATAAAAATTGGTTCCGTCGGCTGTTTCGGAAAGCCATCCATCTAAAAAATTCAGAAGATCTGCTGACGAAAAAATTCCCTTAGCTTTAATCTCTTTTTCAGTCAACACTTGCTCGTATAAAAAATTGTTTTGTGCAAAAATAGAGATAGAGAAAAAGAGGAGAATAATTGTAAGTAATCTGGAGATCATTTTAGGAAATTCTCCAGCCAATTTGGAGTATCGATTGCGAAGTCAATTCCAGCCGAAACAAGCATCAAATCAATGTTGTTTTTAGTAAAAATTTTAATTAGATCGATTTTCGAAAAGATTCCAATCTTTCCGGCAATTTGATATTTTATTTTGGCCCCGGTTGAAAAAGTTAACTCACTTTCAGTTCTTTCAAATGCAGCGATCTCGTCCTCGTGAAAATACATCAGCGAAGATCCAGCCGAGACACCAAATGAAGCACTAAAATTTTTGTAAAAATGTAAAACTCCGTTCCAACCGAGATAAAAATAAAAAATTTTAAAATTGGGGTATTTAACAGAATTACCTTCAAACGGCAAAAAGACTAATCCTGTTTTAACATCTCCAAAATAAAATGGTGATTCAATACTACCTTCCAGTGCAAAATTGTTGTCCCAAAATTCATTTAAAAGAGTTGAGTTTCCTTGACGGGCTGCCGAAAGAGCAATAGTAATTTTTGAGAAAGGTTCAGTTTGAGAAAATAGATCCGGTGACGAAAAAAAAGAAATGAAAAAGAAAAAAAATAGAAATAATATTTTTTGAATTCTTCCCAAATATCAATCCTGATAAATAGATAAAAAAAAGGGGTTCATTTAAATGAACCCCTCAAAAAAAGAATTAAGTAATTCTAATCAAGTACCTTAAATTCGATTCTGCGGTTAAGAGCTCTACCTTCTGCAGTATCATTTGAAGCAATCGGAGCACTTTCACCGAATGATTTTATCGATAATCTATCAGCACTAATTCCTCTTGCAACTAAATAATCTTTAACTGTTTGAGCTCTCTTTTCACCGAGAGTCATATTATAACTTTCTGAACCAACTGCATCTGTATGCCCTTGAATTTCAACTTTCAGATCAGGATTTGAAAGAAGAACTTGAGTTGCATGCCAGAGGATCGGATATGATTCAGTCTTCAAGCTGTATTTGTTAAAGTCGAATTTAACACCGACAAGAACCCAATTTTGTTTTACTTCTTTCGGAACTTCAACAACAACTTCTTTAACAACTTCTCTCGGAATATATTTCTTCACTATATTTTCGATTCTTTCGTAATCAGTACCTTCCATATCAACACTTATACCATCATACAATTGGCAAAGTTTTGATGGTTCTCCTTGCCCAAAATAGTACTGAGCACCAACATCTATCGTTAAGAAAGTAGTTGTGTTTGATCCAAAAACGCCTTGGCGATTGTTATTTAAGATTCCTTCAACCTTTGAGGAAGTGTTGTGCCAAGTCAATTCTGTCGAGAGTTTCCAATCTGCACCTAATGACCAGTTAACACCCAAGCCGGCATTCCACTTGAAATCTGTTGCAGCTTTTGCATAGTTGTTTTTGATTCCATCCCAATCAGGATCAACGTGAGCAATACCTCCACCAACAAAAAGATATGGGCTAACAGATTCGCAAGGAACAAAGTGATAGATAAAATCAACATCTCCCATCAAAATTGTTGTAGTGATATCTTCTGCTCCACTTGGGACCACTGTTCCATTATCATATAAGAACCAACCACCTGGAACACGTCCATTCAGGCTGAGGTAGTAACCTTTTAATCGCATTGAAACACTTTCGGTAAAATTTCTTTGTAATGAAAGAAATCCACCATAATTATCTTCCACAGGACGAAGATCGCTGCTGAAATATCTTGGATATGCAAAACCAAATCCTACCGACCAGCTATCTTTTGCTAATTGAGCCGATACAGTAGAAAATGTACTGAATAACAACAAAGCGGCAAAAAACGTAATGAGTTTTTTCATAACGCCCTCTCTATTAATGAATAATAAGTAATTAATATTTTCAATCGTATGTTATTTAACAAAATGAAAGCTAAAAATCAACAAATTCTGAGAAAATTAAGTTTAATTAATATATAATAATAATCGGCAAAAACAACTCATATTTTTATTTTCTTACAAAATTATATATGTTTATTGTTTTGAAAAAAGATTTTTTTCAGAAAAAATCGGGGTGTAGCGCAGCCCGGTAGCGCGCTTCGTTCGGGACGAAGAGGTCGTAGGTTCAAATCCTATCACCCCGACTCAGTTTTTCCTTCAAAAATCGATATTATGGCAAAAAATTTTTCATTTGATATAGTTTCTCAAATCGATCTTCAAGAGGTAGATAACGCCGTAAATCAGGCAAAAAAAGAAGTTCAACAGCGTTACGATCTCAAAGATTCAAAAACAGAAATCGAGTTAAACAAAAAAGAAAATGTGATCACCATCAATTCTAAAGATGATTATTCATTAAGAGCTTCCATTGACATCCTTCAATCAAAATTTCTTAAGCGGGCAATCTCACTCAAGGCAATGAAGCCGTCTGAACCGGAAACCATATCTCAAGGTAGATTAAAAATTTTAATATCTCTTCAATCCGGGATATCAAAAGAAAATGCAAAAAAGATCGCAAAACTTATTAAGGACCTAGGTTTAAAAGTCAATTCACAGATAATGGATGAACAAGTTAGAGTTCAAGGACCAAACAAAGATGATCTACAAACTGCTATCAATGCGGTTAAAGCGGCTGATCTAGATTTCCCGGTCCAGTTTACTAATTATAAATAATTTAGCACCTCAAAGTATTCCTGCATTTTAGTTTTTCATTTTCCTTATATTATTTTCATAAATTCATAAAACCGAGGTGAAAATGAAAAATTTAACAATCGGACTTTTCGTATTAATGCTCTTCTGTTCACAAATCACCGCGCAGGATTATTCGCCCGAATTAATTAAGAACAGAAATATTTTAGAACTTACTGAAATGATTTTTCAGTACAAATTTGGCGAACCTGAACAAACAGGAATTAAAACACTAAATTTAAAATTCGATTCATATGGAAATATTATCGAAGAAACAAAATATTCGTTTGACGGTAGTTTTGAATCAAAATCTGTTTTCAGCAGAGATGCTTTAGGAAATATTACAAGTGTTCAAGAATTAGATTCTGATGGAGATATATTAAGTAAAAATGAGATGGATTTTAACGGTAACAATATTGCTGAAACCAGAATTTTTGATTCCTATGGTGAATTAGATGAAAAGTGGGTTCACTCATACAATCAATTGAATTTACTTGAATCAATTACCAAATTTGATGAGGATGGGAATATTATCATAAAAACTATGTATGAATACGATGAAAATAAAAATTTGCTTAAAGAAGTGATTTACAATCGTGATGGTGAGCCTGATTCTAAAACAGCATACGAGTATGAAAAGGATAAAAAAGTTAAAGAGATTCAATACGATTCCTACGGAGAGATTAAAAACAAAAAAACCTTTGCTTATGATCCGTTGGGAAATCTTACAGAATACATTCTTTATGATGAGTACGGTGATATTGATGAGAAAGAAATTTTTGCATTCTCCGATAATGGTAAACTTATCGAAGAGACTATATATGACGATGACGGAAGAATTGAATCCAGCAAAAAATATGATTACTTCGCAGACGGCAAACTAAAATCAGAAAGTCACTATAAAGGAAACGATTTGACTTTAATTGTTGAATATCTTTACGATGGAGACAACTTAGCAGAAATGATTGTGGATGATAAAGAATCCGACAATTATACAAAAACTGAGTTGGTTTACAATGAAGGTCTTCTTGTAAAAAAAATTATTTATGACAAACTTCATGAACCAAAGCAGCTCATTTCAATCGAATACAAATGATGTTAAGCCCGGCTTATGCCGGGTTTTCTTTTGCTTGTAGAACCAGATCAGCAATTTCTCTTAAAATTCCTTCTCCGCCATTTTTTGATGAAACAAAATTTACTGTTTCCTTAACCTTTCTTACCGCATCGTTAGGACAAGCTGAAAAACCAACTGATTTAAGCAGTCCGATGTCGTTAACATCATCACCAATAAAAACAGCTTGCGAAAGATCAAGACCGAAGCCGGCACAAATTTCTTCAGCTTTAGATTTCTTGTCCAATTCACCTATGACAGCAAAATCCATTTTCAATCTTTCTGCTCGAGTTTTAATAATTTTCGATTTATCAGTCGAAATTATGCCGCAATAAATTTTCGCTTCTTTAAGCAGATTAACAGCCATTCCATCTTTTACATTAAATTTTTTAAGCGTTAGACCGTCTTCAGTGTAATAAAGCCCTCCATCCGTAAGTACTCCATCAACATCGGAGAAAATGATTTTAATCTTGACCAGCTTTGAAAAATATTTCTTAATGATTGAGTCCAAAAGAATCCTCTATAAATTGTTAACGGTAATACTACTAATAGCTCTTAAAAAGGAGCAAATGTACAGATTATATGATAAAAATCACATATTTGTTGAAATTTATTGATTTTTAACAGTTTTTAACAGCAAGATTTAACAAAAAAAATTATTGTGAGTTTCGTCAAACATTTCATATATTTAATCCGTCAATGCAAAAATTGTTCTCTCAACCCTAAGCGAAAACAAAAATACAAGATAAGAAAACAGCCTTGAACAATCACTTTTTGCAAATAGGTTTTATAAATTACAAATCATATTCCGATCAATTTACAAATTTATCTAATATTAATTTTTTATTAAGATCGTTCCCAAAGTGGAATGGATTAAGTAATAATTATATTTTAACCAAACAAAATAAACTAATTTATTAACCAACAAAGGGATGCCCTATGTCTAAAATCTACAAAAGCTTGATACTTGCTTTACTGTTCGTTTCATCCGCTTTATATGCACAAACATACACCATAAGCGGAAAAGTAACTGACAGTAGAACAGGTGATGCACTCATTGGTGCAAACTTGTATCTGCAAGGAACAACATTTGGTGCTGCTTCCACAGAAGGAGGCGACTATGAAATCAAAGCACCAAAAGGCCGTTATACTTTGGTTTGCAGCTACATTGGTTTTGAAACAAAATCGGTTGATGTCAATTTGACCGGTGATGAAACCATCAACTTTAGTCTTGACGACTATGAATTCTCTCTTTCTGTTGAAGTGATAGCAAACAGAGCAAAAGAAAGAGAAACTCCGGTTGCTTTTACTAATGTTGACAAAAAGCAGATGGAATTCACACTTGGTTCGAGAGATATCCCGATGGTACTTAACACTACACCATCAGTATATGCAACAGAGCAAGGCGGCGGTGCCGGTGATGCTAGAGTTAACGTCCGCGGCTTTGACCAAAGAAACGTTGCTATTATGATCAACGGTGTGCCAATAAACGATATGGAAAACGGTTGGGTTTATTGGTCAAACTGGGATGGTCTTAGTGATGCTACTTCCTCAATTCAGGTTCAAAGAGGATTGAGTGCGGTAAACCTGGCTACCCCATCAATCGGTGGTACAATGAACGTTATCTCCGATCCTACTCAACAAAGAGCTTCAATGTTCTTTAAAACTGAAACCGGAACCGGTAATTTTTCAAAACAATCTGTATTTGCTCATACCGGTTTAGTTGACGAAACTTTCGCTTTGAGTGTTGGCCTTGTTAAAAAGACAGGCGACGGAATTGCTCAAGGAACTTTCACAGATGCATGGTCATATTATCTTGGTGCAGCTTATCAGTTGAACAAAACAAATAGACTTGAACTATATGCTATGGGTGCTCCACAGCGTCACGGTCAAAGATCTTATAAACTGAATGCTGCTTCTTACAGCCATGAATTAGCGCGAGATTTAGGATTTTCAGAACAAGCACTAAAAGACCCATTATTCCAAGAATTAGGTATTAACTTCAACCCAAACTGGAACGGTGCACCTTCATGGTATCAAGGAAAAGAATATTATGAAGAATATTGGAATACACCGATTTCTGACCGTTATGATCCTAATAATATTTGGGAAAGAGAAAATTATTATCACAAACCGCTTATTAACTTTAACTGGTATTCACAGTTTAGTGATGATTTCTCACTATACACAACTGCTTATTGGTCTGGCGGTAAAGGTGGTGGTTCGGGAACTTACGGAAGTATGGTTTGGGATTATACAAACAAACAGAGAGTTGCCGACTGGTACGGTACAATTACAAGAAATATGAACAATACTCAATTGCTTGATTTGAACGGCGATGGAGATAGCACCTCTTATAGAGTAGCACGCGGTATTATGAGAAATTCAGTTAACCAGCAGTGGACAGTCGGTGCTATTTCAAAAGCATACTACAAAGTTGATCAAGACCTAACTTTATCATTTGGTGCTGATTGGCGTCTTGCTGAAATATATCATTACAGAGAAGTTCGTGACCTTCTCGGTGGTGATGTATTTAAAGAATTCGATGGAAACAATGAGTTCATCACAAACCCGAATGATCTTTACGTGAAACTCGGTGACAAAATAAATTATGACAATACCAACACGGTAAATTGGTTGGGTGGTTATGTTCAAGGTGAATATACTGCCGATAGATTTACTTTCTATGGAACAGCAGGTTATTCCATAATTAAATACAATTTTGTTGATCACTTCAAAAAAAGTACGGACGGAAGTGAAAGACAAATTGAATCAGATTGGATAGGCGGTTATCAGTTCAAGGGTGGTGCAAGTTTCCGTGTAACTCCTGAAACTGATGTTTATGCTAACTTTGGTTATGTTTCTAAAGTGCCGATATTTGATCAAGTAATCGACGACGTAAACAGCGTAAAAATCGAAGATCCCAAGAATGAAAAATTCTTATCCGGTGAGATTGGTGCTAACTTCAGATTGTTAGATAATATGCTCAACATTAAATCTAACGTTTATTACACAAATTGGACTGATAGAGCTCAATCTCGTGGTGTTACAAATGCTGATGGTAGCGAAGGTTTAATTCGCTTAGATGGTATTGAGTCAACACATATGGGATTCGAACTCGAAGCAGCTTTCCAACCAATTCGAGCTTTCAGGTTAGACGGTATGTTCTCGAAAGGAATCTGGGAATATGGAAAGGACGTAAGTGGTTCTTATATTCCTGATGCCGGTGACCCATCTTCAGTAGTAGAATATAACTATTATATCGACGGATTAAAGGTTGGCGACGCTCCTCAAATGCAATTAGCTCTTGGTGCCACAGTATTTCCGTTCCAAGGATTCCAAGCTCAGTTAATTTGGAACTACAACGACGAATACTATTCAGCTTATGATCCTTTCAGCCGAAACGATCCGGATGATAGAGGTCAAGTATGGCAGATCCCAGCATTTAACGTTTTCAATTTACACGTAGCTTATCAATTACCTATTGATGTTGCAGACATTTCAGTTTTCGGTCATATCTTCAACTTGTTCGATGCTTTATACGTTGCTGATGCTACCGATAACAGCAGCTTTAATGCATATGATGAAAACGGTGTAAACCACAGTGCTGATGATGCTGAAATTTTCCCGGGATTACCAAGAAACTTTAAAGCTGGTTTCTCTATCAGATTCTAATCCCATTATTTCCTAAATTTAAAGTCCGGCAAATGCCGGACTTTTTTTTTACTCGGAGTCCAACATGAAAATAAAGATTTTATCAGTGGTAATTCTGTTTTCTTTGTTAGTGCTTTCACTTAACGCACAGCAACCGTATGTAATACTTGTAAGTTTTGATGGTTTCAGATGGGATTATTCGGAGAGAGGAATTACTCCTAACCTGAGTAAAATAAAAGACGAAGGTGTTGCTTCCCTATCTCTACAGCCGTCTTTTCCATCAAAAACATTTCCTAATCATTATTCAATAATCACAGGAATGTATCCAGAAAACCACGGGATAATTGCAAATGACTTTTACAACAGATTGTGCGGATTAAGATATAAAGTGGGTGATACGGTTTCAGTTAGAAATTCTGATTGGTACAACGGCGAAGCGTTTTGGGAAACCGCTGAAAGAAACGGAATTAAATGCGCAAGTTATTTTTGGCCCGGGTCCGAAGTAAATAACACACTAAGACGACCATCATATTTTAAAAATTATAACCATAACACACCTCGCAGGCATAGAATAGATGAAGTCATTAATTGGCTTAAGCTTCCTTATTCCGAAAGACCAAAGTTTATCACACTTTATTTTCATGACACTGATGATATCGGTCATGAGTTTGGTCCAAATTCACCGGAGATCGATGAGTGTATTACAAGTATGGATAGTCTTGCCGGATATTTATATTCAAGAATAAGTGAATTGTCGTTTGCCGACAGCGTCAACTTAATTTTTGTATCCGATCATGGAATGACAGAAATTGATTCGAAGAAAGTAATTAACATTGATGAAATACTTCCCGATGCATCTTTCACTCTTGAAGGAGATAAAACCTTTGGCTTCATTAGAACCGAACCAGAAAATGTTTACAGCATTTATAATAAGTTAAAAAATAATGAGAACAACTTTAAGGTTTATCTGAAAAGTGAAGTGCCCAATTATTTACATTTCTCGAAAAATCCGAACATCCCAGATATTATTATGCTTGCTGATCTAGGCTGGTCAATTCTAAATAATGAGCAGGTAGAAAGATTTTCTGATTACAGAGGAAGGGGAAATCACGGTTATGATAATAAACTAACTGATATGCATGGAATTTTTATTGCTAAAGGTCCATCATTCAAATCCGGTTTTATGACTGGAACAATTTCAAATATAGATATATATCCAATGCTATGTAAAATTTTTAATATAGAACCGAATAAAAACATTGACGGCAATTTTGTAAATATTGAACATATTCTAAAATAATTACTATGAGCAACCATTTAAATTTACAGATCAAAAAATATCAGCTTGACAACGGATTAAACGTCATTTTATATCCTCAAACAAATGTTTCTACAGTTGCAGTCAACTTATGGTATAAAGTGGGCTCGGTAAATGAGAAACGCGGCAAAACAGGCTTTGCACATCTATTCGAACATATGATGTTTCAGGGTTCGAAGCACATTCCTAAGGAAGCACATTTTAAGTTTGTTCAAGAAGCCGGCGGCTCTCTTAATGCTTCGACAGGACACGACAGAACAAATTATTTTGAAACGCTCCCTGCAGATTCACTCGAACTTGCGCTTTGGCTTGAATCGGATCGGATGGGATTTATGCTCGATTCTCTTACTGAAGAAAAGCTCACAAATCAAAAGAATGTCGTTATGAACGAAAGAAGAGAGCGATATGAAAATCAGCCTTACGGACTTGCATTTGAGCTCCTCTTTTCAAATTTATTCAATGAAACTCACCCCTATCATTGGCCAGTAATTGGCTGGATGAAAGATATTGATGAATATAATTTGGATGATGTTAAAGATTTTTTCAAAACTTATTACTCACCAAACAATGCATCATTGGTCGTTGCAGGAAATTTCGAAGAAAAAATCGCGGAGCAACTGATTCAAAAATATTTCGGTGAGTTTAATTCAAAAAAAGATATACCGAAAATAAAAATTCCGGGAAGTAATTTAAGTAAGCACAAAGTAATTATACACAAGGATGAAGTGCAACTCGAAAGAATTTATCTGGCTTGGCAAAGTGAAAAATATTACGGCAAGTTTGATGCATCACTCGATTTTTTATCCGAGTTATTAACCGGTTCTAAAAGTGGACGGTTAAGTAAATCACTTTTATTTGAAAAGCAAATTGTTCAGGATATAAACGCATTTCAATTTTCGGCAAAACACGCCGGAATGTTTTTAATTGTCGCAACTGCAAAGCAAAACATTTCTATAGATCAAATTAAGGACGAAATTTTCTCCGAGATCAAGCGGCTGGTGAAAAATGGAATTGATGATTACGAATTGGAAAGAGTGAAAAACAGTTACAAATCTTCTTTTATTTATTCTCTTCAAAATATCGAGAACGTTGCAAATCTGATAAACGGCTATAATTTTTATCTAAACAATCCTAATGGATTTGAGTTCGATTACAATCGTTATGATAAAGTGGAAAAAGAGAGCATTTTAAAATCCGCAGAAAAATTTATAAATAATAATTTCATTGAATTAAGAATAATCCCCAAAAACAATCATGCCGAATAGAAAAATAAAACCTGAACCCTTTAAGTCAATTAAGTTTGATCCGCCGGATATACTCAGCAAAACCTTTCCGAACGGAATTAAATTACTCTTTTCGCGTAAAGATAATTTGCCAATTATTTATTCGGGAGCACTGATAAATTCTGGAAGTAAATTCGATCCCGATAGGAAAGAGGGATTGGCTTATCTTTTAGGTATGCTTATTGACGAAGGGGCAGGCGATTTTTCATCACTTGAACTTGACGATCGTATTGAATTTCTCGGCAGTTCCTTAAACATAAATGTGGATTCCGAAAATATCGCACTTTCGATGATATCAATTACTGAAAATTTCCGAGAGACATTCGATATTCTTTCACAGATAATACAAAATCCAAGATTAGAAAGAGATGATTTTGAAAGACAGAAAAAAAATGTGCTGACAAAAATACTTCAAGTTAAGGATGATCCATCTCTACTTTGCCGATCCGCTTTTCAGGATATTATTTTTAAAGGAACTGCATATTCACATTCTTCAATCGGAAAATCGAAAAGTCTAAAATCGATTGAAGTTGATGAAGTAGGTAAATTTTACAACAAAAGATTTCGACCGGATGAAACCACCATTGTTATTGTTGGGGATATATCATACGATGAAGCAGTTGATCTTTGTAGTGAAAAATTTTCGGATTGGACTTATACCACCGGTGAGGATGATAAAACTTTGGTTTCTGATGTGATTCACTCAAGATCCAAGAAATATTTAATCTCCAAAAGCGATGCGCCTCAATCCGAAATTTTAATAGGGCACACTTTAAGCGGAAGAACTTCTGAAAATTTTTATTCAAGAACACTTATGAACACTATCTTGGGAGGTCAATTTACAAGCCGATTAAATAGTAATTTACGCGAGAGTAAAGGTTATACGTATGGAATTTATTCTTCTGTTAATTACAATAAAAATTTTGGAATTTTTTCCGTCTCAACATCGGTGCAGTCAGAAGTTACTGAAGATTCTGTAAGGCAAATAATGCTGGAACTGCAGAAATTAAAAGAAAAAATTACCGATGAAGAACTTGAATTCGCAAAATCATATCTAATTAAACGTCTCCCATCATTTTTTGAATCGGGCGGACAGATAATGAAAAGTTTATTTAATGTTGCTGTACATGACCTTCCTTTGGATTACTATAGATTTTATGAAAATAATATCAAAAATGTGTCCTGCGAGCAAGTTATTGAAGCAGCAAATTCAAACATAAAAGATGATATGATGTGCACTGTAATTGTAGGAAATCCTTCCTCATTTGAAGACAATATTATTAAGAATTTTATTAGAATTGATAAGGATAGTATATTATAAATTAGGCAGAAACTGATAGACTCTTACTCTTTTAAGTTTTAGTTCTTCCACTGCATCTTTCAATGACAAATAATTTTCCGGGGAGATCAGAAACGATTTGTGTCCTTCTTCCATTATTTGTGCAACTTGAAAATCAAAAATTGATTTCATTTCTTTTTTATCTTCCATTGTCAGTTTAATAAAATCTCGGTTCGTAATAAAAGAAAAACCTCTTCTCTCAAATTCGCTTTTTATAAATGCGAACAATGTCGAATTGTATATGCTGGACTCAGTATTAATATAAACTAATCGTCTCTCGGGAAAAGAATTGATTATTCTCTCAATATTTTGAATAAGCAATCCTCTCGGCAAATCATGCACCAGTCTGAAATCTCTTTCGCTTATATTATCGGATAGAAAAATTATTGCACTCTTCCCTGCTTGGGACAAGATTCCCTTTTGCACTATCGATTCCTGTGAAGGGATAAGACAAACATCAAACGGATCGATAGAATTACAAAGTGTTTCCACTTCGCTAAGCGAAAGATTTTTGTCGGGAATTATCACGAAGGAAATCGAGGTTTTAGACTCACTTATTCTTTTTGATCGTGAAAAATAGCTTTGGTGTTTTAAATTGCCGGCAGAAAAAATTTTGAGTACACTTCTTTGATGGTTCTGGAGTTCTTCGGACTCAATTTCAATTTTTTTGTCTTCGAAGTCAAAATATATATAACTTAAAATTTCAGTTATGTTTTGATCGGGTGGAACTTGTATATAATAAACATATTTAAGCGAATCGAAATTTTTGTTGCTAATTGATTTTTTATCAATCCATTCCGGTTTAATTGCAAATTTATTCAACGAACTTAGGAAGGTGCTGTCTATTTCAAATATAAATTCTTCGGTCTTAATGATTGGATCATCTTCTTTTGACAAAAATTCAAAAACTATATTTGATAAAAGTAGTATTACTACTATCGCAGTTAATATGTAAATTGAACGAACTTTGATATGCTTATGCCAATTTTATTTGTTCTTGAATTCAGGAGTTCTTTTTTCGAGAAATGCTTTAGTTCCTTCTTTAAAATCTTCGCTTCCACAGCAGTTCCCAAATAAAGTTGATTCGAAATTCAATCCTTCTCGTTCCGGAACCTCTTTATTAACAAGCACAGAAGCCAACGCCGCCCTTACCGCAATTTGACCTTTGGATGAGATTTTTGAGGCAAGATTTTTTGCTTCCGCTAATAAATCCGATGGCACAATAACTTTATTAACCAAACCAATTCTATGTGCTTCATCTGCAGTGATCATATCACCGGTCATAATAAGTTCAAGAGCAATTCCCGAACCAACTATTCTGGTTAAGCGCTGCGTTCCACCATAACCAGGAATAATTCCTAAATTGACTTCCGGCTGCCCGAACTTTGCATTTGTCGAAGCCAATCTAATGTGACAACTCAAAGCTAACTCACACCCACCGCCCAATGCAAATCCATTTACCGCTGCTATTACAGGCTTTCCTAGATTTTCGATTAAATTGAATACTTGCTGCCCTTTTTCCGAGAACGATTTTCCGGTAAGCAATGTTTGTCTGTGCAGTTCATTTATATCGGCTCCCGCAACAAATGATTTTTCACCGCTGCCGGTGATGATAACTACATTAACATTTTCATTTGTCTTAATAGAAGAGAAACAATCAAATAATTCATCTAATGTTTCAGCATTAAGAGCATTTAACTTTATCTCACGATTGATTGTCACCAAAGCAATTTTATTTTCAATTTCAATTAAAATATTTTTGTAATCCATTTCATCCTCCATCATTAATAGTTTACATAAATAGGAATCCGCACACGAAAATCAACCGATAAATATTGGTTATCGTGCAGATAGTTATAATATGCAAGTACATCAAGAATAAACATCGAAAATCCGCCGCCTATATGAAATCCGGGTTTTCCAATTTCTTCAACCAGATCGGGTTTACCAGAACTTATTTTGTATTGATGGAGATTTTCAAAATAAGCAAGAGTAACACCCACATCAACAACTGGCATAACAATCAAAAATTGATCAATCAGCGTCGGGAAATAATATCTTAGTCCACCTTGAAAAACTAACATATTTGTAGAAATGGAAGACAAGTCTGTTTTACGATAATAATCTTGCCTTCCGGGAAAATGAGTAAATCCGACTGAAGCATAAAAAAATAGGGGAAGAAATTGATTATCGGTGTACGAAATAGCGACATCGCCGCCAACTCCTATATTTCTGCTGTCAGCAAAATCTCCAAGCGAAAACCTTGGCCCGACACCGACAGACATAAACATTCCCTTGGCTTCTCCAAGCTTAAATAACTGTGCTTGCGATGCCGTGGTGAAAATCAAAAAAAGTAAAAATATTCGTACAACTTTTTTCAAATCATTTTCCGATTAGTAAATCAACTCCAACTCCGTGATCAAAAACCAACTCCCCTCCTATGTTTGCAGTAGTGTAAATTAATCCGCATCCAATTAAGGAAAGAATGAACAAAAGTAAAATTTTCTTGTTATCAAGAAGGTGTTTAACATACAGAAAAAAACTTACCGCCAATAAAAATATATATAACCAAAGTGTTACCGTCGCAAAAAATTCGTGATCTTCAATTGCATTTTGAATTATAGGACTAATTAAAAAATTTTCTCTTCTGAATAGTTCGGCAGCTTGATTGCCGCTTAACACAGAAAATATTCCGCCCAAAACCCCCATCAGCAGAATTATCAACGCTGCAGGAAAATATCTGTCAGAATTCCAAAAACTTAAAAATACAAATACAGAGTAAGCCATCAACAACGCGATGGGAAAGTGAATCACTAAAGGATGTAAACCGGCTAAAAATTCCATCTAAATTCCACCTAACATTTCGAAATCATCCACAAAGTACCGATCCTCCGTTAATGTTTAAAATCTCTCCGTTAACATGATTCGCTAAATCTGTTGCTAAAAATAATATCGGGCCTGCTATATCATCTGCGGAAGCAATTCTTCCAATCGGGACATCATTTTTAATTTTTTCGACAAGTGTTTTGTCTTTGAATACTTCAATATTCATATCTGTGTCGACCCATCCCGGTGCAACTGAATTAGTAGTAATGCCATACTGACCTAACTCAACAGCCATAGATTTTGTAAATGAAATCATTCCACCTTTAGAAGCCGCATAATGAGAGTGAAATGCCTCGCCTCTTTGTCCCGCCGTTGAGGTTACCAAAATTATTCTCCCCCAATTTTTCTTTTTCATATAAGGGGAAACAGCTTTTGTGAAGAGAAATGTTGAATCTAAATTAACCCTAAGTAATTTCTTCCAGTGATCGAGGTCCATTTTTTCAATTTCACCGTCATTCCAAATCCCGGCATTGTGTACGAGAATATCTATCGAACCGAATTCCTTAGCCGTCGATTTTACACATTCATCTATTTCCTCGGGTGATTCCATATCAACTTTATATGCTTTTATGTTTCCTTTCAAATCATTAACGAGATGTTCAGCTCTCTCCTTTGCTTTAACATAAGTAAATGCTATGTTTGCGCCGGCTTCTGAAAACATTCTTACACACGATTCACCTATTCCGCGTGAACCACCGGTGATTAATACTGTTTTATTACTTAAATCAATTTTCATTTGTATTTCACCTTGTATAAAAATAATCCTTTCGAAGGAAAAGCTTCACTGGCAGCTTCTCTATCTTCCGCATCAATAATTTGATTAAGTAAATCCTCCGAATAATTTTGTGTTGTCAACCAAATTAATGTGCCCACCAGAGTTTTAACCATTCCGTGCAAAAATCTGTTAGCTTCTACATAGAAAATTAAAAATCCTTTTCTTCTATACCAATGTATATCAAACAAATTACAAATTTTACTTTCAACATCGATATTTTTTTTGCAGAAGGAAGAAAAATTATGTTCTCCCTCTAAAAGTTTACTTAGATAATTAAGTTTTTCCAAATCAATTTCATCACTAGTTTTAAGGAAGTAAGAGTATTTATTAAAAAAGGGGGACTTAAAATTTCTAATAAAATATAAATAGCTTCTCTTCCTTGCATCGAAACGTGAATGAAAATTCACCTCGACTTCCGAGCAGTACAAAAGTGAAATATCCTCGGGAAGAATTCCGTTCATCGAATGCACAAACTTTCCAGTATCAATCGGTTCATTTATTTTAAAATTAGCTGTTTGCCCGAGCGCGTGAACTCCGGCATCTGTTCTTCCAGATCCGATCAAGTTAATTTTCTTTCTCAAAATAATTTGTGCAGAATCGCTTATTCTTTGCTGAACCGTTTCAGCATTTTCCTGCATCTGCCAGCCAGCGTAATTCGTTCCGTCGTATTGAATAGCTAATTTGTAGTTATACATCAAAGATTTATTATTTATTAACTGAAGCTATCATTCCCGAAAGAGCTGCAAGTTCCTCCAAAGGAACATCGTGTGATCTTCCGCATCGTGGACAGTTAAATTTTGATTTTTTATAATCCGGAGGAATCTTCATCTTCAATCCACAAACACAAGTTAGGAAATGATAGTTATTTACTTTCATCATCAAGTCGCCCAGATCTCGTTGTGTTTTCTTTTTAGAAGTATCTTGCTTTGTCTCATCGGTTGTTGTTTTTATAGTTATCTTCTCTTCATTTAATTCGCTTGTTGGAATTATGCTTTCCTTTTTACCCTTAACTGCCGCAAAAGCATTTTGATAATCAAGGTAACTTGCTCCCTGGGACATACTTCTTAAAATTCTAATCCTTTCCGATATGGGAGGATGTGTCGATGTGAGATCCGAAAGTTTGTGTCCTTTTTTCTTGAGCGGATTTGCAATATACATTCCTGCTGTAACTTTGTTGGCTGTTTTAAGCTCAACAGTGTTTGAAGAAATTTTTTCAAGTGCAGAGGCAAGTCCTTCCGGATAACGAGTAAATCTTACTCCGCTTGCATCGGCAAGGTATTCTCGTTTTCTCGAAATTGCAAAATACAGAAGCTGCGCAAGTATCGGTGCAAGAATAGCAAAAACGATTGCAACAATCATTACTATCATTTGACCTTGACCACCTTCTGAGGATCTTGATTTATACCTGCTGGAGGAACCTCCGCCAAACCACATTCCTCGTATAAAAACTTCCGAGATTATCACAATGCTGCCAAGCATTACACCGGCAAAGGTCATAAATAGAACATCCCGATTAACCACGTGCGCCATTTCGTGAGCGATTACGCCTTGCAGTTCATCCCTGTTTAACCTCGCTAGTAATCCTGCTGTAACAGCAACCGCAGAGTTATCCGGATTCCTTCCTGTTGCAAATGCATTGGGTGCAGCTTCATTTATTATATAAATTTTCGGCATCTTACTTAATCCTGCGGCAATTGTCATTTCCTCAACAATATTAAACAACTGCGGATGAACATCTTTTGTAACTTCCTTTGCATTACTAATGGAAAGAATTATTGAACTGCCGGAAAAATAACTTATTAATGTCAGAATAAACCACAGAATCGCGGCTAAGAAAAGTCCCAACATCGCACCGTTTTCACCGCCGAACAGTGCAACGCCGGCAAATGAACCAATCAATAAAAGTGCAATTCCCATCAATATAAAAAGGAAGAATGATTTTCTTCTATTTGCTTGAATTAATTCCCACATAAAAGACTCTTAAAATTGAACTTTTGGAACTTCTCTTTCTTTCGGTTCTTCAATTTCGAAGAAAACTTCTTCTTTAAATCCGAACATGCCGGCTACAATATTAGATGGAAACATTTGAATTTTATTGTTATAAAAAAGTACCTGATCATTATAGTTTTGTCTTGAAAAAGAGATTTTATTTTCAGTCGAAGTTAACTCTTCCTGAAGTGAAAGGAAATTCTGATTCGCTTTTAAATCGGGATAATTTTCAACAACTACAAAAAACTTACTCATTGCTCCGTTCAGTTCTGACTCAGCTTTCGCTTTATCGGCAACCGAATCCGCACCCATTGCTCTGCTGCGGGCTTCCGTAATATTTTCCAAAGTTTCTCTTTCATGCTTCATATAACCTTTTACAGTTTCGATAAGGTTAGGAATTAAATCGTGACGGCGTTTCAACTGCACATCAATTTGCGACCATGCATTTTTTACTTGGTTGCGTAATTTCACAAGTCCGTTGTAAATCGAGACTAAGTAAAAACCTATTATTACTATAATTACGATAAAAACCAGAAAGAAAGTCATCTATTCCTCCGTTTGATTTATTTTATACTTAAACATATCTTTTAATAAAGTTGTGATTTGATTCTCTTTGTCGATGCTTCCCTTTTTCACAATTTCTAAAAGTTCACCCTTATCAAACCACAATCCATGCAGATTTGGGCATTCGTCAATTATAATTTTCTCGGATTTATCAACAAGAATCTTTTGCATTTTCTTACTACAGATTGGGCATTTGAGTTTTGTTTCGGAAGATTCAGAATATTTATTAAATGATTTCAGAAGCAAATCTTTCTGATCAGAATCTTCAAGAAGAAGTTCAAGTTCTCCCGAATCAAGCCAAATACCTTGGCAGTCGTCACAATAATCTATCTCGATTTCTTTAAGTTCAAGTATTATTAAAGGATTTTCACATCTGGGGCAGTGCATTAATACTCCAATTTTCGTTAAGCTTAATTTAAGAAATTAAGTCAGACAAATGGAAGGAAATTCAGAAAAACGTTTAAAGTGTTGATCTGAAATTAAGCGTTAGACTTGTGGGAAGTGTTATGTGAAATTTTTGCATCCCAACGGATAAATTCCAAGAAAGTTGTTCCTTTTGCAAATTCTTATTAAAAGCCGACACCAAACGAACTGCATTTATTGCGCTAACAACACGGTTAAGAATCATTGCGCCCACGACAAATTGAATTTTGTCAAATGCTGCTTCGCTGTCACTCCATGTATTGCGGTATTCTTTTCTTTGATCTTGGGATTGCCATTTCCAGTAATGTGTTTCGGGATTAAGAATTTGATCGAACTCACGGTTCAACAATTTTTCATTGTTATAATCCTCAATATTTTGATACAAACCAATAGTTGCAAAATATTGCTCGTCTTTTCCATCGGGGTTAACGGATCCATGAGATTCGGCAAAGGATTTATAATTAGTTGCCTGTTGATTACCATAAATAGTGAATCCGGCAAATGTTCCCCAAAGCGCTCCTTCTGTTATTGTCAAATACTTACCGAGTGAATAATCACCAGCATACAATTCTCCCATTCCTGGAAGTAAAAGTGAGTAAAGCACAGCGAGTCCTGCACTTTTTTTTGCCTGGATAATTTCACCTTCATCAAGTGCGGGTAAAGTTTGATTATTCAAATAAAGATCAGCATTAAGATCAAGAAAATCTTTCGAATCTGATTGGGCATTAAGATTTGTTAAAAAGAACAAGAATAAAGAAGATAAAAGTATTTTTTTCATTTCACCCGGTCAATAATTTTTTTGATGTTATTTTAGTTGATTCAGCAACACATGCGCCGTTAATCACATCCGTAATTTTAACATTTGTGAATTTATTAACCAAGTCAAAATTCAGAGGATGTTTTACGCGAACATAATTATCCGAAAATCCAAACATTTCGTTGTGTGAGGGATTTCCCTCAAAAAGTACAGTCAAATCTTCACCGATCATTTTCCTGTAAAATTCATTTTTCTTCTTTTCACTTAAAATCCTTAACATATGATTTCGTTTTTTCCGATCGCTCTTTTCAACTTGCCCGCTCATTGTCAAAGCAAATGTGTTCGGACGTTCTGAATAGGTAAAAACATGCAAATAGCTAAATGGAAGTCCTTTAATAAATTCGTATGTTTCCATAAAATCATCCCAAGTCTCACCCGGAGTTCCAACTATTACATCGGCGCCTATTCCTATGTTCGGAATCTTGTCAGAAAGTTTAATAATCAAATCTCGGTAAAGTTCAGCGTCATATCTTCGTTTCATCAATCGAAGAACATTTGAGCTGCCGCTCTGTAACGGAACATGAAAATGATTTACAAGTTTATCAGATTGAGAAGTTAAATTAATTATCTCATCATTCAGCAGGTTAGGTTCAATTGAACTTATTCTAATTCTAAAATCACCTTCAATTTCAATTAGTTTAGATAAAAGCGAAAACAAGCTATCTCCACTCGAGTTCGAATAATCACCTACATTAACACCTGTCAGAACGATCTCTTTATATCCACTGAAAAGGAGTTGTTTAAAATTATTTATTACATCTTTCTGAGATTGACTGCGGCTGCCGCCTCTAGCTAGAGGAATCGTGCAGAATGAACATTTATAATCACAGCCGTCCTGAATTTTCAGAAATGCTCTTGTTCTCGAATCAGCATCGGTCGAGTGTGCTTCGTGGAAATTGTCTCTGTCTTTGGAATTATCTATGTAGATACAAGAGAGATGACTTTTCTTAAATTCATTTATATGCAAAAAAATGTTAAACTTTTCATTGCTTCCGAAGACTGCATCGACTCCTTCAATTGAAGCAATTTCTTCCGGACGGAGTTGAGCGTAACAACCGACAACTGCAACAAATGCATCCGGGTTGTTTCTTAAAGCTCGTCTTACTATTTGACGACATTCACGGTCGGCATTTTCAGTGACTGTACATGTATTGATTATATACACATCCGAATAGGAATTGAAATCTACTATTTCAAACCCGTTATTAGAAAATTGTTTTGCAATTGTTGAGGTTTCGGAAAAATTAAGCTTGCAACCTAATGTATGAAAAGCTGCTTTTAACAAATTATTTCCCCTAATAAAAAAGGCTGTACCATCGGATTTAACCTTTAATGATACAGCCTCAATAATAATTTAATTATTCTTTTGTTTCTTTTTCTTCATTCGATTCAGCTTCCGGTTTTTCAGCTTTCTCGGTTTTCTTTTCAGATGTTTCTTTTACTTCTGATGGCTGAGGAGCAGAAACTTCTCTCGGTTTGTCGTTTCCAGCCTCGTCGTATAAATTAAAGTCCGATGAATCAAATTTACCTGCATCTGCATTCTTTATATCATCCACTGTAACTTTTTCAAGTTTGTGTGTGTTGATATAATCTTCAATTGTTTGATCATCTTTTTCTTTTAACGCAGCAAGAACGCTTAATACTATTTTCTTGTTTTCTTTATCAAACTCCACAACCTTTAACGGTAATGTAGTATCAACAGGAAATGAAAGTGCAAGATTCTTAACTTTATTTGTTGAAAGCTGTGTTTGAGGAATAAAACCATCGACACCTAAAGGCAATTCAGCTATAACGCCTTTTTCGATTATTCTTACAACCTTACCTTGGGTTGATTTACCCACGGCATATTCTCTTTCAAAGTTAGTCCATGGATTTTCTTCAACTTGCTTGTGACCCAAGGAAATTTTCCTTTGTTCGGTATCAACGCCCAAAACCACAACTTCAATTTCTTCACCTTTTTTCACAACTTCGCCGGGATGACGAATTTTCTTAGTCCACGATAAATCAGAAATATGAATCAATCCATCTATTCCTGGTTCCAATTCTACAAAAACCCCAAAGTTTGTCAGGTTTCTAGCAACACCTTTTTGCTTTGAACCAACCGGATATTTCTTAAGCAATTCCTGCCATGGATCGGGAGTTAATTGTTTCATTCCAAGAGAAATTTTCTTCTCATTTTTATCCAAGCTAAGAATAACGGCTTCAACAACTTGACCCATAGATACAAACTGTGATGGATGACTTATGTGTTGTGTCCAGCTCATTTCTGATATATGTATTAGTCCCTCAATACCTTTTTCGATTTCGATAAATGCACCGTAATCAGTTAAGGAGACAACGCGCCCAGATACTTTATCACCGATCTTATATTTTTGATCAATCTCTTCCCAAGGATGTGGAAGCAATTGTTTAAGACTAAGAGAGATTCTCTTTCTTTCTTTGTCGAAGTCTGTAACAACTACTTTAATACTTTCATCAAGTTTGACAACTTCGCTCGGGTGATTTATTCTTCCCCAGCTTAGGTCGGTAATATGAACTAAACCATCTACGCCGCCGAGATCAACAAAAACACCAAAATCAGTTATCGCTTTTACAATTCCTTCAAGAATTTGTCCTTTTTCCAATCCGTCAAGAATTTCTTTTCTTTGATCAGCAATAGTTTCTTCGATAAGAACTTTATGTGAGACTACCACGTTTTCGGTGGGAACATTTATCTTAACAATTTTGAAGTCCATTGTTTGACCAACAAATGCATCAAAATCACGCACAGGTCTAATATCAATTTGCGAACCGGGAAGAAACGCTTCAATACCAAGAAGATCGACTACCATTCCTCCTTTAATTCTTTTAAGAATTTTGCCGGGAATAATTTTTTCTTGTTCATAAGCGTCCATAATCTGACCCCAAATTTTAAGAAAGTCAGCTCGTTTTTTGCTTAATATCAAGTTCCCTTCTTCATCTTCAACACTTTCAATAACTATATCAACTTCTTCGCCAAGTTTTAGTTCTTCTGTTGAAGTAAATTCGTTCCTTGAAATTGTACCGTCGGATTTAAAACCAACATCAAGCACAACATTGTCGCCGCTTATACCAACAATTTTACCTTTGATAATTTCGCCTTCTTTAATATCACGGAAAGATTCAGTATAAAGTTTAGCAAGCGACTTTAATTCTTCTTCCGAATATTCATCCGCATTGATGAATTTGTAATTATCCATCACCGGAGTTTTTTTTGTTTCGGAAGCTTTTTCTTTTTCTAACTCGGACATCTATCCTCCAAATAAAAATACTTGTGTTCAATTATTTCCGCCGCAGAAATAATTTTGCACGTGGTTTTAGTTTAACATAACGTTTTATTGCGGCTCTGTTTCCTTCAAACTTTTAATTTTTTCAAGCAACATATCAAGCTCTTCTTTTATTGTAAGGCTTGTCGAATCCAATTCAAAAGCATCTTCGGCTTTTTTCAACGGACTTGCTTTTCTGCTGCTGTCAATTCTATCTCTTTCGGCAAGATTTGATTTAACTGAATCTAAATCTATTTCAGTCCCTTTTTCAAGAAACTCTTTAAATCTTCTTTCAGCTCGAACATCAAGATCGGCAGTAAGAAAGATTTTAAAATCAGCGTCTGGAAAAACAACAGTTGTTGTATCTCTTCCTTCGGCAACTATTGTCTGATTTTCGCCGAGCTTTTTCTGAATTTTGACGAGTTCTTCCCGCACTTCAGGAATTCTGCTTATATCACTTACTTTATCATTTACATCTTTTGTTCGAATATTATCAGTGACTTCTTCATCATTTACAAAAACTCTGGTAATTCCGAATTCAAATTTTAATTCAATCTCTAAATCATTAACTAAGTTGATTATTTCGGGAATATTGTCTTCAATGTTATTCCGTAATGCCAAAAAAGTAATTGCCCTGTACATAGCGCCTGTATCAACATAAACTGCGTTTAATTTTTGAGCTAGGTACTTCGCAATCGTACTTTTGCCGGAACCTGCAGGTCCATCAATAGCTATTACTAAATTTTTTGACATAGAAAACAAAGATATAAAAATTAAGGAGGGAATACAATATAATTTTTATCTAAATAGTTGTTTTATAAGTACTTAGAAATAAATTACACTTTATTTTCTCAAAATATTTTCCAAAATAGAATTAATTTTTCCATTTCCTGCAAGAAATTGTCTAGAGTAAATATCGATATTTTCTCCCGCAAAATTAGTTACTTTTCCTCCGGCTTCTTCGACCAAAAGTTTTCCGGCACAAGCATCCCAAGGATTCAAATCTACCTCCCAAAATCCATCGAACACTCCTGAAGCAACATAACAAAAATCAATTGCTGCCGATCCAAGTCTTCTAACACCTCTAGCCTGTTTAATTATGGTTGCAAACTTTTCAATTGCATTCTCGGGATTCTCGGAAATGTTATAAGGGAAACCGGTTACAAGCAGAGATTCTTCAATTTGACTGTTCGAACTCACTTTTATCCTTCTACTATTCAAATGTGCACCGCTTCCATTTTCAGCTGAATAAACTTCATTCCGCATAACATCATAAACCACGCCGCAAATAATTTCCTTCCGTTTTAGAACTCCAATAGACACGGAAAAAATTGGAAGTCCGTGGGCAAAATTTGTTGTCCCATCCAATGGATCAATTACCCAGATATAATCCGATGAACCTTTTTCAAGTCCGGATTCTTCCGCTAAAATACCATGTGTTGGAAACTCTTTTTTAATAAAATTTTTAATTACATTTTCTGATTTTTTATCAATGTCTGTAACAATATTTGATTTGTTGGTCTTGAATTCAATCTGTAGATTTTTGCCAAAACCTTCACGGATAATATTGCCGGCTATCCTGGAAATAAACACAACTTTTTCGATCATAAAAAATCCTTATAATAATTAAACCAAATTAATAAATAACATAGCTAATAAAAATGCGCTTTTTGCTTACCTTGTTCGGACATGCTTATTTCTTTATATTTCGTCCCCTAAATCTTTAACGAAATTATTGAGAAAACATAGTTTATGACTGAAAAAACAAGTTCGAAAGCGATCAATGAATTAATTGTGGATGAGATTCCAGAAAAATTAGCTGTTCTTCCCTTGAGAGATACCGTTATTTTTCCTTATATGATATTTCCGGTTTTGGTTGGAAGAAAACAATCAATAACTGCAGCAAACCATGCCTTGGACACATCTAAATATATTTTTCTGACAGCGCAGAAAAAATCTGATTTAGAATCACCAAAAAAAGAAGATCTTTTTCTTGAAGGCACTGTAGCAAAGATTATTCAGATTCTCAAATTGCCAAACGGACTTCTTAAAATATTGATTGATGGAATCCTACCGGGAGTTATTAAAAAGTTTAACGAGAATAAAGAATTTTTTGAAGCAGAAATAGACTTAATTCTTCCAACGAAAGAAGATGCAAGAGAAAAGAACGCTCTGATTAGACAAATGACCTCACTTTTTAAGGAATATGTAAAAATTAACCGAAACATTCCTTCAGAAGCCATAAGTGCTTACGATAACATCTCAGAACCTGACAGAAAATTATATTACGTTGCCGCGAATATAAATCAATCAATCGATGTGAAGCAAAAAATACTCCAAAAGTTTACGCTCATCGAACAATTATATGAAGTAATAAAAATACTAAACTCGGAAAACGAAATATTAAAAATCGAAAAGGAAATTGAAGGAAAGGTTCACGAGAACATACAAAAAACTCAGCGAAGATTTATCATTAACGAACAAATAAGAATTCTTCAAGATGAGCTGGGCGATGACGAAGAAGCATCCCCGGAATTCGCAAAATTGCGGGAAAGAATTAAAAAAGCAAAAATGCCAAAGGATATTGAAGATAAAGCTCTCGACGAATTCAATAAGCTCAAAAAAACTCCGCCAAGTTCTCCTGAATCCACTGTAATAAGAAACTATTTAGACTGGCTTAGTGATGTTCCTTGGCACAAAAAAACAAAGGATAATCTTGATCTTAAAAATGTGAGAAAGATTCTTGACGAAGATCATTTCGGTTTGGAAAAACCGAAAGAACGAATAGTTGAACACATTGCTGTTCTGAATTTGGTAAAGCAGATCCGCGGACAAATTTTGTGTTTTGTCGGACCTCCGGGCGTTGGCAAAACATCTCTCGGCAAATCAATTGCCAGAGCACTGGGAAGAAACTTTGTAAGAATAAGTCTTGGCGGTGTTCGCGACGAGGCTGAGATAAGGGGTCACAGAAGAACTTATATAGGATCTATGCCCGGTAAGATAATTCAATCAATGAAGCGTGCCGGTACTATAAACCCAGTGATACTTCTGGATGAAATAGATAAAATGAGTATGGATTTCCGGGGCGATCCTTCCTCTGCGATGCTTGAGGTTCTTGATCCCGAGCAGAACCATACGTTTAATGATCACTATCTCGATATAGATTATGATCTTTCTCAGGTAATGTTTATAACAACAGCAAATGTGAAGTACAATATTCCGCTTCCGCTTCAGGATAGAATGGAGATTATTGAACTTCCTGGTTATTTAATTCATGAAAAAGAAGAGATTGCCAAGCAACATATTATCCCGAAACAGTTAAAGGCACATGGTCTTTCGGGAATTAACATTGATTTTACATCTACCGCTTTGAAGTCGATTATTGAGTCTTACACACGGGAAGCCGGAGTAAGAAACCTAGAAAGAGAGATTGCTTCCGTTCTTAGAAAAACTGCCCGAGATATTGTTCTTCAAAAGAAAAACAAGAAAAAATCTCTTCCGAAATCATTTACCATTGATCCCAGTAAGATTGAGAATTACTTAGGTGTTCCGCGATTCAGACAACAAAAAGCTGAAAAAGAAGCGCGAATAGGAAGTATTACTGGTTTAGCTTGGACGAGTGTAGGAGGTGATATTTTAAATGTTGATGCAACAGTAATGAATGGCAGTGAAAAACTTACATTAACCGGGCAGATAGGCGATGTGATGAAAGAATCTGCAGTTGCAGCTCTTAGTTATCTGCGTTCAAATGCAAATACCTTGCGACTTAATGAAAATTTTTATAAAGGAAAAGAGATCCATATCCACCTTCCTGAAGGAGCTATTCCTAAAGATGGTCCATCAGCTGGAATAACACTTGCGCTTGCAATGTATTCGGCATTTAGCGGGAAACCGGCTAAAAGTGATGTGGCAATGACTGGTGAAATCACGTTACGAGGCAGAGTTCTTGCAATCGGTGGTTTAAACGAGAAACTTCTTGCGGCAAAAAGAAGCGGGATTAAAACAGTTCTTATTCCTAAACAAAACGAAAAAGATCTATCAGAAATTAAGGACGCAGTAAAAAGTAACTTGACCATTATTTGTATAGAGAATATAAAAGATGCAATCGAAATTGTTTTCGCAAGAACTAAACGTAAAATAACTAAAACAAAAAATACTGTAACGAAAAAGTCCAATGTCCGAAAGCCTAAAAACAAATAAATTTGCATCAGACGAAGAAATTTATTCGTTGCTTCTGCCACAAATTGATTCGCTTCTTGATATGAAAGTGCCGGCACTTTCTAATCTTTCTAATATTACTGCTGCACTTAAGGAATCATTTAACAAAATCAGCTGGGTTGGATTTTATATTTTTAATGGATTGTTTCTCTATTTAGGACCTTTCCAAGGGAAAATAGCATGCACAAGAATTGAAATCGGAAAAGGTGTTTGCGGAACATCGTTTGAGCAAATAAAAACAATAATTGTGGATGATGTCGATAAATTTCCCGGTCACATAGCATGCGATTCCGGATCCAAATCAGAGATCGTAGTTCCAATAATAAGGAATAATAAAGCGATAGCCGTTCTTGATTTAGATAGTTTTGACTACGCATCATTTAATGATATCGACAGAAAATATTTGGAAAGCATTTGCAAAATCATATCAAAGAAAATAAATTTTGATTCACTCCTAACAATGGGTAATTGATATGTCTTTTCGTGTAACGGCATTAAAGTGGCGTCCTCAGCAATTTGTTGAAGTGGTCGGACAAAATCACATCAGCACAACATTGAAGAACGCAATTCAGAATAACCGTATAGCTCATGCATACTTATTCGCTGGTCCCCGAGGAGTTGGGAAAACTACTACTGCGAGAATTTTTGCAAAAAGCATTAACTGTTCATCGCCGCAGGAAGGAGAACCTTGCAACACTTGTGAGATGTGCAAAATTTTCAATTCGTCACAATCGATGGATATCATTGAAATCGATGGTGCTTCGAATAGAAGAATAGAAGAAATACGAGCGTTACGTGAATCTGTTAAATACTCGCCCACAAAAGGAAAATACAAAGTTTATATAATTGATGAAGTTCATATGTTGACTACCGAATCATTCAATGCACTTCTAAAAACTTTAGAAGAACCCCCCGAACATACAATCTTTATTTTTGCTACAACCGATGTACAAAAAGTTCCCTTGACAATCATTTCACGATGTCAGCGTTTTGATTTTAGACGGATTGAGTTAAATACGATAAAAGAACTTTTGAGGAAAATCGCTGAGGAAGAAAAAATTAAGATTGATGATAAGTCACTAACTCTAATCTCAAAAAAAGCAGACGGTGCATTGCGCGATGCAGAAAGTCTCTTCGATCAAGTGGTATCATTCTGCGGAACAAACGTTGATTCTGATGAATTGTCCCAGATGCTAAACTTGATTGATGACGAAATTTATTTTGATGTTTCTGATGCGATCCTACAAAAAAAATTCGACTCCGCTTTTGAAATCACAAATAAAATTTATGAGAACGGGTGGAATTTTATCGATTTTGTAAATGGTCTTAACGAACATTTCCGCAACATCTTAACTATTATTATAAGAAAAGATAGTTCACTAATTGAATCTGCAGAAATTTACAGGGAACGTTATCTAGAATATAAAGATGCCTTCTCGGAAGGAGATGTATTACGGATTTTAAATTTCATTAATAAAGTCAGTTACGAAATAAAAACTACATCAAACCAAAAACTGAAGTTAGAAGTTTCCTTAGCTTATTTAATTGGACTTGAAAAATCATCAACGATTTCTTCACTTCTTGATCATATTGAAAACAGACCCGATTCCATTCAAAAAAAAAAGACCATTCCATTAAATATTAGAGAAGAAACCCATCTCAAGAAAGAAAGTAATGCCCTTCACGAAAAATCAATCCAACCAAATGATGTTCCTAAATTCAAAACCCTTTGGGATTGGATGCTCGAAATAACGAGTAATGATAGACCATTATTTCAGTCTGTTCTTACAAACTGCTCTCACACCGAAACCGAAAAGAAAATAATAATCTCAGCAAAAAGTAATGACGATTTTCAAATAATCAAGGAAGAAAAAAACTATTTAAACTCCATAATAAATCAGTTCGAAGGGAATAATAAAAAATTAGTGTTGGAAATCGAGGGAGATTCGGATTCAAACGATTATGATAACTTTGACCAAAACGCAGATGATTCGGAATTAATAAAAGCAATTAAAACACACCTTAGAGGTCAGGAAAGAAAATAATCCCTACAATAATCTTTCATCAATTATTAAAAAGACGATTTTAAAAAGAAAAACCCTCAATCGAATGAACGATTGAGGGTAAAAAATAGATCCTGGCAACTACCTACTCTCCCACATAGTTTCCCATGCAGTACCATCGGCGTATACGGGCTTAACTTCTCTGTTCGGAATGGGAAGAGGTGTTTCCCCGTAGCTATAGTCACCAGAAAACTTTAACCTGAAAAACAGGTAAAAAAAACAAAAATAAATTTTGAAAGAGCTGAATCCGAAAGAGTCCATATTTTAATAAAAAATTGGTTAAGTCTCACGACTTATTAGTACTGCTCGGCTGAATATGTTACCATACTTACACCTGCAGCCTATCAACCTTGTCATCTCCAAGGAGTCTTTAGTCCAATAAAGGAAGGGATACCTAATCTTGAAGTATGCTTCGCACTTAGATGCTTTCAGTGCTTATCATTTCCGAACGTAGCTACCCAACTATGCCACTGGCGTGACAATTGGTGCACTAGAGGTTCGTTCGCTTCGGTCCTCTCGTACTAGAAGCGACTCTTCGCAAGTATCCTGCGCCCGCATAGGATAGGGACCGAACTGTCTCACGACGTTCTGAA
>CAZCLA010000017.1:0-62668 GCA_964499285.1 uncultured Melioribacteraceae bacterium | reverse complement strand
ATTCAATATACAATTCTTCCCTATTAACTTCACTTATTTAATAGATTAATTAGTCAGATAATTAAGTTTTTGCATTATGTAGTATTGATCGTTTCAAATCAAATTTCTTCCAGATATGGATTTACATTAATCCGTTGTGTATTTTGCGGCGGTTCAACTGAAAGGGAAAAATATGAAAGCAGCTGCATTAGTAGTTTTGTTTTTGTTAACTTTACCGGCATTATTATTTGCACAAGAAAGCGAGGTGAAGGAGATGAACAAAAAAGAAGGAAGAGTAACCGGAATTGGAGGAATATTTTTTAAGTCCGAAAATCCCAAGGAAATAAACGAATGGTATTATAAAAATCTGGGTCTTGCCCCAAACGATTATGGTTCAATATTCGAGTTCAGGGATTCCGATTCACAGAATAAAATTTATCTTCAATGGAGTCCTTTTTCAAAATCGACTAAATACTTTGAACCTTCCGAAAAGGAATTTATGATAAACTACAGGGTGGTTAACATTGAAGCTTTGGTTGAACAATTAAAGAAAGACGGTGTTACGGTGCTTGATACAATCGAATCTTATGAATACGGTAAGTTTGTCCACATAATGGATCCGGAAGGGAACAAAATAGAACTCTGGGAACCTGTGGATGAAGTTTTTGAAAAAATGTACGACGGAAGTACTACTAAGTAGCATAAAAAAGGCTGCCGCATAAGTATAACAATGTGACAGCCTTTAAAGTTTTTATTTGGCAGATTTTATTTTCTTTTTAATTTGATCTCGCCTTTATAGGTTTCAAAATATATAACATCACCGCCGCCGTTCACATTTCCGTAAACTTCGCCGGACTCTCTATCAAAGCGGTTTAGTTCAACATCAAAATCACCGGAATAATCTCCCTTCCTGCCAAGATCGAAATCGACGCTGAACTTTTCGTCGGACGGAATCAATAATTCAATATCGCCTTTATAAGTATCGAAGCTGCAGTTTCCCTTGATATCAGTAAAATCAATGTTCACTTCACCTTTATATGTTTCAAGATCAATACTGCCGGCAAAGTCATATATTTTCACATCTCCCTTGTAGGTTTCGAAATCAATCTCGGTAGCCAGACCGTAAATTTTCGATTCCGATTTATAATCATCGACAACGAGTTTGAAGCTCGAAGGCACTTTAACAGTGTAATGAACATAAGCTAGAGTATTTAATGCGTCGATTAATTTTTTCTTGTAATCGGATTTCAAAAAAATTCTATTTCCCGATTTTCCAAATTCAACCGTACATCTTTCAAGCTGATCTTTCGGTGAGGTTGACCATCCGTCTGTATCAGGCTCAACAACTGCCTTGAAGTAAACTTCGGATTTATCCCACGCTTCAACCGTGATAGAACCCTTATAAGTTTCGATATTAAGCATGCCATCCTTATCTACAGAAAAAGTCTGCTCGTATTCTTTCGTTTCCTGTGCGAACAGTGCGGGCACGACAAACAAAATCATTAATAAATAGAGTCTAAAATATTTCATCACATATTCCCCCGTAAAAAATTTAATTTGGTGTTTCCCTTTTAGACTCCTCAACCAATATTAAGTTGTACGGAAAATTTATTTAAGTGCTGTTCCGGTTACGGCAAATTCCCAGATCATGCCGTAGCCAAGTCTGATAATATTTTTCATTTTATTGATATCTGCTTTATCAGCATGGTCACTGGGTTGATGATAATCATCATGCCAGCCCGCCATAAAATAAAAAATCGGGATATCCTTTCTTGCAAAGGGTGCGTGATCTGAACCACCGCCCGGCTGTTCCGAACCTCTGAAATTTATTTTCAAATTTGCCGCAAGATCTTCGTTCAACTTTTCCGCCGTTTCCTGCAGCACCGGCGAAGTGCTTGTGAAAGTCATACTACACTCAACTCCGAGAGAATCTGTCTCGGCTGTTCTCGAGATCATATCATAATTTAAGTTCAGTATGATATTATTGATGGGCTCGTAATTTTCTACGAAGTACTGCGATCCAAGAAGTCCCTTTTCCTCTCCTGTCCAAGCCGCAAATATAATTGTCTTTTCCGGTTTGATGCCGCTTTCGGCAAACGCTTTTGCGATCGTCATAACCCCAACCGTTCCCGAAGCATTATCGTCCGAGCCGTTCCAGATGTATCCTTTGTTCATTCCAACATGATCGTAATGACCGCCGATAACAATAACTTCATTTGGATTTTTTCCTTCAATTTTTCCAAGCACGTTTCTTACTTTGTAAATTTCTGAATCAACTGTTGTTTCTATATAAATGCTTTTCCCTTTCAATGCGACGGAAGCCGGCTTCATTTTATTCATAGCATTTTTTTCGAACTCTTCAAGATCAATCTTTGTACCGCTTAAGATTTCCGAAGCTACTCTTTCTGTAATTTCAATCATAACGGTAGATTGTGAAAGGTCTCTGCCTGGAAGCGTCATTCGGTTTCTTACTCCGGCTGTAAGTCTTTCCGTACCCTCGTAATTTTTTTCGGAATAACGGAAAGGATAATTAACCGCCCAATTTAGTGAAGGATCTGATTCGGGATTGATTTCCAATACTGCAATTGCGCCTGCTTCGGAAGCTGCCGTGTTTTTCTCGCGTGCGAGCATCCACATACCCCATCTGCCTTCGGGTTTATATTTTTTATATGCCTCGCTTGTTGTGTCTTTATGTCCTGGATATCCGGATAATCTTAAAATAATTTTATCCTTTACATCAACATCTTCAAAATCATCATAATCGCCGTCCTTGCTCTTAAATCCGTATCCAACAAACACAATAGGCGATTCAATGCTGATTCCCACCGAAGAACTTCTCGCAGAAAAATCCACATTGTGTTTGAAATTAATCTTCTTTTCGGTGCCTTGCGAGCTTGTGATTACAGAGAGATATTGATGATCCCCCGGGGAATATTCAATAAGACTAAAGTTCTGAAAAAATGTTGGTGTTTCTATTACTTCTCCACCTCCTCGTCTGGAAGGATAGGATCTTTCTATATCGCCAGCAGGTTGAAGACCGTAAAGTTTAAACATCGATGCAATATAATCAGCAGCCTGTTCGTTGCCTCTAGTTCCGGTTTCTCTTCCTTCCATCCAATCACTTGCAAGGAATTCCAACTGCGCTTGTACAACATTGTCCGTAATTTCGTTTAAACCGGTTTCGAATTCGGATTGAGCGTTAATAAAAGAAAAGCTGATAAATACAAGAAAAAGAAAATTGAAAAGCGACTTCATAAAGCCCCCATTATGTGGTTGTGTGATGTTGTTATGAAAATTATCAAAATAGAATTAAAATAGCACGTTGTTATCCTATAATATTTAAAGAATTTTTAAAACAAAAAAAGGAGCACTTTTGTGCTCCTTCGGCAGTCATTTTCAATCGATAGGTTTATTTTAGAACAGAAACTTCCTGCGCTTGAGGTCCTTTTTCTCCTTCACCAATAATGAATTCGACCTTTTGACCCTCTTCCAGAGATCGATATCCCTCACTGTTAATGGAACTATAGTGAACGAAAACATCTTCGCCCCCTTCTCTGGAAATGAAACCGTAACCTTTTGAATTGTTAAACCACTTTACGGTTCCTTCGACTTTCTCTGACATATAAAACTCCTAAAAATTATTGATTGTTACTAAATGAGATGAGTTTTACTCGAATTGTTTAAAAAAGCAAAGCTAATCTCTGATAATTAATTTATTATTTAATGTTCTTTTTTCCTAATATTTTTTCAGATTTTGAAGCTCGGCGAGAAACGATTTCATTGATGGATACACGTTTTGCGTCACTTCTCTTAATTTTTTCTCCGATTGATGTCCGGCAGAAATAAGCACTGCCTCTGCACCGATTTCCTCAGCAACTTCGTTATCATGAACCGAGTCACCGATAAGAAGCACTTCTCCTTTTTTAAGTCCGAGTTCATTAATCCACTTTCTTCCGTTATCGATTTTTCCTGCTGCATAAATATTATCTAATCCGTTTATCTTCTGAAAATAGGTGCTGAGTCCGAAGTTTTCAATTATTTCCTCAAGGGTAATCTGTGAATATGCAGAGAGTACTGACTGTCCAAGACCTAAAGAACGGAAATGCTCCAAGGTTTCCTTAATACCGGGATATAGGCTGCAATTATTCTTCCTCGATTCATATTCATCAATAAATTCGACACTTAACTTTTCAAAATTTCGGTTATCGAGAGGCAGTCCAACATTTTTGTAATATTCCTTTACTGGGAAAGTGAAAATATCCCGGTATTGATCGAGGGTTATTGATTGCATCTTTCTTCGCTTTAATATATTGTTCATAATATCGCAGCAAAGAAAAACATCGTCAAGAATTGTTCCGTTCCAATCCCAGATAACATGTTTAAAACTAAAATTTTTCATATAACTCAGTTAATTTAACATAGTAAAATTACGAGCGTGTAAGATATTAGTTATTTGTTATGATTTCCATTTTAATTTATATTTAGGGAGCAAATAAAACGGTTAAGTATGATTTTTACCAGTGAAGAGCGGGACGATATAGTAATTGTAAATGTTAATCTTTCGCGTGCAACTATGGACAGTGCCCCTCAATTTAGAACTTTTCTGCTCGATGTTATTGAACAGAATCCCGCAAAAGTAATTGCCAATCTAAGCGCGGTCGATTTTCTCGATTCTTCATTTTTGGGCGCCCTTGTTTTTGGATTAAAAAAAATTATTGCCGGGCAGGGCGAGATGAGAGTAGTTATTGCTAAAGAAGCCCCTTCAGGAATAATGAGCTTGACTAAAATGGACCAAGTGTTTCAAATTTACAAAGATCTTAACGAAGCCGTTGAAAGTTTCGAGCAGAGTTAAAATTATTTCTTTCTATAAAAACCAGCTTTTAAAATGCAGGATATAATCGTAAAATCTGTTCTGAAGAACAAGCTCTTCAAGGACTCTTACTGCACTCCCGAAGATTTTCAAAACATCAAACTTTCGATAAACTGCATCAACGAATCGAAAATTCTTTTTAGAAAAGGACAGAAAATAGATTCAGTTTTCCTGCTTCAATCCGGAGAAATAAATCATTTTGTGGAGGACGATAACGGCAAAACAAAAGTGATTTCATATAAAGAAGGGGATTTTATTCCTCACGATTTTACAAATTCATCAATAAGCGATTCCACTGCAATTGCTGTGAGAGATACTTATTATTATCTGCTTAATGAAGAAACAGTTGATCATTTTCTTTCCACAAATAAACAGGTTAAGGAAAATTACGAAAAGTTTGCTAAGGAGCTTAAGGGGACACTATATGATCAACCATCATTTAATTACCCGTTAAAATCCGATGAAGAACCTAAAGTTGAATCCGAGAAGCCTGTTGATGAAATTGAAGAAACAAGAATAATAAACATTACAAGAGAAGTTGAACCCGAGGAACCTCCCGAAAACGGAATTGATATTAAAACGGTTAAGCGCCGGATGAACCAGGAAAACCAATTTGATATTGTTAGATATGATGATATCGATATTCTTACTGTAAACATAAAGGAAGCCACGCTTGCTTACTCGCCGAAATTAAAAGAAATTCTAACCGGATTAATTGAGGGCGGAACGACTAAACTAATAGTGGATTTGGATTACTGTGATATAATTGATTCTACCTTTCTCGGAACGCTTGTTGTTATTCTCAAAAAAATAGGTGGTTTCGGAGGAGAGATGAGGTTAGTATGCGGCAATAAACCAGCTTGGATGATCTTTGAGATGACTGGAATGGGTAAGGTATTTAATACTTCACCGGAATTAAAATCCGCTCTTGAAGCGTTTTATAATTAAATGAACAACTATAAATATCATTATACTTCGGTGGGAACTATTTTATAGACTTGATCTCTCGGACGTATTTCTTCTTTGCATGGGAATGTTATTTCGTCACCTTTTTTACCAATTACAACAGGGATTTCATCTTTTAATATCTGCGAAATTTTTAACTTCACACAGCCGGTTTTATTCCCAATGATATAAACTGAATCGTTCAAATTAAGTTCGCCAGCTTCGAGTTTTATTAGGCCAGCAGCGGCTTTCTTGTAAAAATTAAGCACCTTTCCGACATATACTTTTTTTGTTGTTGCAAGACTTCCGTACTTGCCTGCATAATCTTCATCACCGGGAACTCCGAAATAAAAACCGTTTGAGAATCCGCGGTTGTAGACTTTCTCAAGTTCTTCTTTCAATTTTTTCTTTATATCAGTTGTAAGTTTCTTTTCTAGATGAAGATCAATTGCTGTCCTGTAAGATGAAACAACTTTTGCTATGTAATCAGGACTTCGTTTTCTTCCTTCAATTTTGAAGCTGTCTATTCCAGCATCAATCAATTGATCAATAAATTCGATAGTGCAAAGGTCCTTTGGGGACATAACATAATCTTCCCCGATAATAAAACTTGTTTCACCGCTTGTATCGTGGATTTCATATTCGCGCCTGCAATTCTGAAGACATTCCCCGCGATTGGCGCTTTGGTTAAATGCGTGATGACTCATAAAGCACCTTCCGCTTACTGCAACGCACATCGCACCATGAATAAATGCTTCGATTTCTATTTCTGTGTTTTGTCTGATTGTCTTTATTTGCTCGAGAGTACATTCTCTTGCCAAAACAATTCTTTCCGCGCCCATCTGTTTATATAAATTTGCTGCCGCTGAATTCGAAATTGAAGCTTGCGTACTGATACAAAACGGCATTCCTTCCTCACGACAGAGTTGTATAACAGAAAAATCCCAACAGATGATAAATCTAACTCCCGTCTCTTTTGCTTTGCGAATTATTTGACGAGCTTGTTCAATTTCATCTTCGTATACAATTGAATTAAGTGTAAGATGCACATCAACATTATGTTCACTGCAGTATTCAGTTATTTTTTCTAGCTGGTCTAATTCAAAATTTTTTGCTTTGGCACGCATGTTTAGCGAATCGACACCCAAATAAACTGCATCCGCTCCGTTTTTAATTGCTGCGGAAAGCATAGCCCAGTTCCCGACCGGGGCAAGAAGTTCAGGTTTTTTATATTTACTGCTCATTGCATTAACTTATAAATTTTTGCCGACATTCCAGGAAGATGAATATACCCGTTTTCAAAATTATCACCACCATCACTTCCGAAAATTATTTCCAATGTACTATGTTTCGGGAAAATTTCTTTTACAAAACTTATATCTACTCTTTCTTCAGATTCATTTCCATTTACCGCGAGAAGATAAGCATTCTGTTTATCATATTTAAAGTAAACATAAATGTCATTCTCCGGAGGAAAGTGTTTTAATTTTCCTTGAGAAATTGCCCGATGATCCAGTCTAATATGAAGCATTGTTTTCATATAATCAAAAATATCGTTTTCATAATCAGTTCTTCCTTCTTCTATAAACGCATTACGTTCGTCGCCCGAAAACCCACCGGGAAATTTTGCCCGAAGAGTTCCGTGATCCTCGTTTTCGATCATGCCAATTTCTGAACCGTAAAATATCTGAGGAATTCCTCTAGAGGTAAGAAGAAGAAAGTACGCAAGTTTTACTCTGTCGACATCTCCATCAGCATTGAACATAATTCTTTCAACATCATGGTTATCGACAAATGTTACAAGGTTATCCGGATTTGAGTAAATATAATCCTTGGCAAATATCTCATAAACTTTAAACAGTCCGCTTTCTTTTCTTACAAATCTTCTCAGCTCATCGCGCAGTCCGAAATCCGTTAGAGCGGGAAGGTTTGTATCAAAATTTTTTCTTAGAGGATTATTTTTTTGATAACCCGCCAGAAAGACAGGATCGCCTGTCCACACTTCGCCTACAATATTTAAATTGGGATATTCTGTTAAAATAACACTGTTCCATTCGGACATAAAATCCTGCTGTGCGTATGGATAAGTATCTTCTCTAATACCGTCGATACCCGAATATTCACACCACCAAAGCGTATTTTGAATTATATATTTTGCAACATGCGGATTCGATTGATTAAAGTCGGGCATATAATCCACAAACCAGCCTTTCTCAATCTCCTTTATATTGAGTGAATCGCTATATGGATCGGTAAATATCATTTTATGATGGTTTGCCAGGGGATTGTTTCCAATTTCACCGTTAATCCAATCGTTAAACGGAAGCGATTTAGTCCATGGATGATCGATGCTAAAATGATTAGCTACATGATCCATAATAATTTTAAGTCCAAGTTCATGAGCTTTATCCACTAATTTTTTATAAAGCTCATTGGTTCCAAGTCTTGGATCAACCTTATAAAAATCAGTTGCAGCATAACCATGATAACTTCTAAAAGTATTGTTCTCAACAACGGGATTCATCCAGATTGTTGTGAAACCCAAATCTTTCAAATACTTAAATTTATTTATGATTCCTTGAAGATCTCCGCCTTTTCTTTCCTGTGTGGCATTACCTTCGAACTTATCGACGTAACCTTCCACAAAATCGTTTGACGGATCACCGTTCACAAATCTGTCCGGCATTACTAAATATATCGCATCACCGTTATCGAAACCTTTATGATTTTTTTCGTTTTTATTCGAAGCAAAAACCGGAAATATAAAATCGACTTCACTTTCAACTGAGCGTAATTTGAATAAATACTCTCCCTGCTGAATATTCTCATCGAATTCAATATCAACAAACAAATACTTTCCTGATTCTGTTTCGTATGTTGTTCCAACTGAAATTTGTTTGCTATCAATACTTAACGAGACATTCTTCAGATTTTCTCCATAAATCATCAGTTGAAGCGAGTTATACTTCATACCGCACCACCAATTTGGCGGTTCAACTTTTGAGACTCTCATCTCTTGGCAAAACGATGTATTAACAAAGATGAACAAAACTACGATCACAAATATTTTTCTAATCATGATTTTAATTTTTTGTTTAAAGAGCTATTGTGTTTATACCGATCACAAAATTTCTTTCGCCGCGGTAGTTGAGTTTCCATGTAAATTCAAGGGTAAACGGGAATAGTATTTGCCCGATTCCAAAGCCAGCTTCAACAAAGGGTGATAAAAACAATGTCGATTTATAAGGAATCAAAGATTTACTGTTTTCCGAAACATTAACCCAAGCAGCATTTGCATAAAGATTAAGAGTTAGTTCCAAATCTTTCAGTACCGGCAAATTTAACATACGGAAAAGTTCATCATTAAATGAATGATTAATGCCAATCGAAGCTACTTTATCGCCAATCACTTCTCCTATCCTTAATGTACGAAATGTGAAATTCTTTCCGCCAGAATTGATGTTGCCAGGCAGAGCAAAATGAAGTTGATAAGGAACGGGACCTTTCGAATAAAATCCGTCGAACCTTACACTTAGTGAAGCGGAATTAAACGTACGCGTGTTCCATCTTACATTGGTTTTGAAAACTGTAAAATCAAGATCTGAGTTCAATGATTTTGAACTGCTGATTACTTCGCCGGTTATTATGGGCAATTTTGTCGTTCCACTTAATCGTCTTTTAAAATAACCGTCCTCGATATATTTTCGAAAATCAAGAGTAAGTGAAGCGGTTATAAGATTCAACCGAATCTTGTTTACAAGTTTATTTTCTCTATAGGTTTTTTCTTTTGCAAAGAATGAAAAATCTGTATTCACCGATGCCGAATGGTCTGTTCTGTTAATAAAACCAATACCAGCTTTCAAAATCGGAAAAAGTTCTGCTTCGATCTCTGCTTTGAATCCTTCGGAGTAATAGTAATCCCGAAAATCATATTTGCTTATTAAGTTAAATAGTGTTGACGTAAGATTATTATAATTTATTGATTCTCCGAAAAGATCATTCAATCTATTGAAAGCGGAAAATGAGATTGATGTAGTCCGGTATTCCCCCAGAAGATACATGAATTCAATTTCCGATTTTAATTTTTTATCGGAAAAACCGTAACCTGCGGACATGTTTCCGCTAAAACGTTTATCAAGCAGATCGTTTGCATAAAAATCTAGATTAAGCGCGTGTCCTTCTGTTCTATTAAAATGATAGATAAAAAGCGGTCCGCTCATTGAGAAATTATCGTTAAATGATATTCTAGTAGAAAGCGGTGAAAATCTATCCCAGAAAGTTTGCGGCACCGATTCTATACTGTCGATTCTTGCATATGCTTTAATCTCCTCGCTTGTATTCGGTATAGTTTGTGTGTTCTTCCAGTAAAGAGAATCTTTATCATCAGCGCCGGGAAGAACCTTTATAATCGCCATATCGAAAAAATCATCGGGGATTACTGCATTAATATCATAATCGTATAGAATTGTGTTTATCTCAAACCCGAATTTTGCGAGACCCAAAAAATTTCCTTCGGCAAAAATTCTATAATCAACCGGCATCGGAATATCTTTTTCATATAATGAAAATTGCTGGAAGATATTTACGGTTGTAAATATACCACCGGGATTTGCCGCCGCATTAAGGTTAATATCAATTTTCAGTAGAAGAAAAGTTTTATCGGTAATAAAGACATTCCCGTAAAAACCGGGGTCGGACTCATCATCAGGTGCAAAATAAATTTTGAATACGTTTTGATCATCAATTGCGAGAGTGTCCTCTATATAATAATAATAGTAGCTCAAAGCATTATCAGCAATGGGGCTTGGGACAGGCTTTCCGAAAAAATTTATATCGTCCGAATAAAAATCTTGAAGCATTCTTCCGCCCGTTAGAATATTAATTGAAGACGGAAAATTTGAGCTTTGCTTCCTTGCAATTATTTCTTCCTTATAATCCGAAGGTTTCCGGAAATAACCTATGCTTTCATTTTCAACTATGCCGGTGATTTTTAATTCCGATGAATCCGCATCGCCTATTCCTATGCCGATGCTGCTGTTTCCCGAAGAAATATCCTGTGTTGTTTTAATTGACCCTTTAGTGTAAGCTTTGTAAATGTAACTGTTCAACCGTCCGTTGCGTTCATTTTTTGCTTCGATCGCTCTTTTAATAATTTCAACCGCCGGATTTACTCCTGGAAAAACTGTCACTTGATCAAGCTGAATTGCTGTCGGCTTCAGTGAAAAGTTTACAATTGATTCATCATTTACAACAAATGAAGCAGAATCCGATTGATATCCTATAAAAGAAGTGACCAGAGTATATTTCCCCGGCTGAAGTTTTAATTCATACTCGCCGTTAATGTTTGCCGAGGTTCCCAACGTACTGTTTTGTAATCTTATATTAGCATAACTTAAAAGCTCTCCGCTTGCTTTATCCGAAATAACGCCATGCACCTTGTATGTCTGCGGAAGCACGAAAGAAGCGGAGTAAAACAAAAAAATAATTGCAGATAAAATTTTTAGTTTCATTTAAATTTTTATTTTCTTAATACTATAACCATTGCATCAGAATCTTCTGAATCGTCAAGTGGTTTTGGCGGGGTAAAATACATACTTCCAAAAAACCAGTATTTGCTCCAAACTCCCGAAAGTTCAATTAATGCTCTCATCTCCTGAGCAAGATACCATCTTACAGGATGTCTTGCTTCAGTAACAATATCGGCTCCGTTTTTTTGTTTTATATGCAGCTTAGACGTAAGCATCCACTGTTGAGTAACGCTGTCATAATGATCTGTCGGAAGTCCGAAAGTGACTTCAACATGTGATCCGTTAACTCTCGTTTTCCAAGTATTTGCTTCGCCATCTGGAAAAAAGAACATAGGATGAGTTGCCTCAATAATGTACAATCCGCCTTTCTTTAAATTTTTTGCCACGGACTTGAAGTGGGATACCATCTGTTCGTTAGTTACGAGATGTGCAATACTTTCCATCAATGTAGTTGCAAGAGCAACTTTTTTATTCAGCTTAAATTTTACCATATCGGCAACGAGATACTCTACGTTCAGGTTTTCTTTTTTCGTTTCATCAAAAGCATAAGCGATCATATCCTCCGAAATATCCAATCCTACGGATCGCCATCCTCGTTTGGCAAATTCGCGAGCATGTCGTGCCGGACCGCATGCCATTTCGAGATAAGATTTTTCATCCTGATTTTTAAGTTTGCCGTATTTCTCTAAACAGTATATTAAAAAATCACATTCGGTATCGAACTCTCTATCGGAGAATGCAAGGTCATATGCTTGAGCATTTGCATAGAATTTTTTCGCAGACAAAATCAACACTCCTAAAAATTTGAATGCGAAAAATACGGAGATTTGCGTTTAATAAAAATTTTAAAGCAGAAACGTAAAAGGGAAAGCTAAATCAACTCTCCCTTATTTCATTCGTACCAAGAGACAATTTCAAATTTGTCGGTGCTTGGAAAGTGTGGTGGAATTGCAAGAAGCATTCTCTGATCGAAAACAACGTGTTTCTTATATCCGTTCTTTATCATCCCCAAATTATCTACTTGTGAAATTAGTTCTTCTTTTGCCGCAATAATTCCACCTCTTAAATAAAGACTTCCTGAGGGAGGCATATCTTTATTTTCGAGTTCAAATCCGCCTTGAGCACAGAATATTGACGCATCAATTCGAACATTTTTGTTTTTATTGTTATTGTCATTGTCCATGATACGCACATTATTGGTAGCCATAATTCCCAGCATATCTGAACAACTGTTGTTCGGCACATAGTTGTTTATTTCTTCATCCCAGGTCATCGGATCAGAAGTGTAGGTTATATCATCGTAAAGATATACATTACCTGAACCTGAACCGGATGATTCACCAGCAACAATTGAAATTTGCCCCTTGACTTTTCCTTTAACATAAAGATCCCCTTTATTAACATAAACTACTCCATTAGGTGCAAAAACAGATTGATCAATTGTTGTAGGTGCACCGTAAGCTGAAGTGTCGCGTCCGGAACCGGTTCTATAAGTTAAAGTCCCATCCCCATTGAATTCAATCCAAACATCCGTGTTTTCAAAATATGATGATCCACCATGATTTGCTACTCCATCAATACAAGCATCTTTTTGGTCAGAAAATTCGTAATTATTCGGAAGCGGTACATCAACGCCTGATTCATATCCCCCGTAAAATTTAGGATCGTAACCGAGCTTAGCAAGTTGTTTCTCACCCGGATTCAACCCTTTTAAGCTTGTAACCTTACCGTAAAACACGGGATCGCCTTCTATGTTCAACGCTGATTGCGTGTGAAACGGCCCCCATACTGTATCCCCGGTAATAAAAGTTTTGGAACTCATGTTTCCGATATACCAAGCAAATTTAGCGAAACTGCTGGGCTGCATCATAACTTTAACGGTTTTAGATTCACCCAAAAAAGTTCCGGTCGAGATAACTTCAGTGAGAGTTGAACTTATCTTATTAACAGTTACGTCATACTCACCACCATTCATCTCAACATTCGAATAACCTGCACTCCAGCTTCCATCCAAGAATATTTGATTTAATGCAACATTTGCGCCGCTGACCGCCAGTTGATGTGCGTTTGCTTCTACATAATATGCGGTTGAATTATCAACAGCTCTGTTGGATAGACCGCCGTAATATTGGGTTACTACCAAAAAAATCAAACTGAAGCCAAGTACTAAAAGTATTGCTGCTTTTCCGCCCATGCTATCACCTGTTTCTTAAATTTCTAGCTGCTAATCTTATCTGCCTCCAGAATGCAGAACTATAGTTTTCATCATATGCGGAAGTATTCTCCACAATGATGTCTATCTGCATTGTGTAAATTCCCGCCGGATAAGTAGTAATGGGAAAAGGTATTTTTGTGCCAAGTGCATCATAATATGTTAAACTGAACCTGGTAACTCCTAAATTTGAACCTCTTGGAGTTTGTCCGTTAACAACACGGTACAATATCATATCATCAGGATTCGGAGTTCCGGTAAGTGCATCTTTTGATCCTGTGAAATAATGAATAGTATCAACATCGCCGTCAGAATCAACATCTGTCAGGAATGAAATTTTGTTCGAATCTGCAAAAATAATAGCATTTGCCGGATCAGGAATTTTCTTCCAATCGCTGCAATAACCTATTTTTCGGAAATCATATTCAAGAACTCTCACAACTTCAACCAGACTTTGCTGAACTATCAGCTCGCCGCCGTAAACAAACGTGTTTTCAACCGATGCATCATTAAGTCGAAGCAGAATTAAAAACAGCATTCCGCCAACGAGAGTTGATCCAAGTATGTCTATTATGGTGCTAAATCCCATTTATTTCTCTACCTAAAATGAAAATAGCTATATATGGTCGAAAGTTTTATCGTATCTGTCATCGATGGACTTGTTACTTGAACGTTTAATTTTTTGTGCCATGTTTTGGGTGTCGTTTTAAGTACTTCAGGATTGGCTGGATCGATATAGCCAACCTGACAATCTATTCTAAATATCGCACTAGGAAGAGTTGAATCGATTTTAGTGAAACCGTAATAGTCATCAAAATCGTTAAAATCTGGGTAAGTCTCCCCATCTTTCCCGATAGTTGAAAGACTGCTTAATAGATTGACAGCAGATGTATCTGTGTTCTGATCAAATGCTTTTCCAGTAGCTTCCTCTATAACCGATGTAGCCAAAGAAACAGCAAGTACGTCAAATTTTGTCTCAAGCATTACGGTGTTTGTGGTAAGAAATCCTGAACTCACTCTTAAAACCACAAGCCCCAGCAGGACCATAGCCCCTATCGTAATTAACATTTGACCAGTATTCATCTAATTATTCTAATAAGTGAAAAGATAATAGAGCAAAAATCGTGCTGTTAAATAACAAAACAAATTCCCGAAATTTTCCGAAAAAATATGATTGTGAAAAGCTTCCAGTAAATTTTACCAGCACATCTTTCCGGTTTTATTATACAGTAATAGAAATATGAGAAGAACTACAATTGTTTCAGATCGTGATCAACCATTATTTTCACCAATTCCTCAACACTTGTTTCAGCTTTCCAGCCCAATAATTTTTCGGCTTTTTCAGCATTCCCGATCAACAGCTCCACTTCTGTGGGTCGATAATAACCAGGAGAAACTTCAACTACAACATCTCCGGTTTTTACAACTGAATTCGAATCCAACCCGGTTTTCTTATAATAATTATCGAAATTAATTTCCGAAATTTTACCTTTTTCGGCGTCGCCTTTTCCCTCCCACTCGAGTGAAATTCCTAATTCGTTAAAAGTCCACTCGACAAATTCTCTTACCGAATGAGATTTTCCGGTAGCAAGCACAAAATCTTCGGGGGTTTCGTGCTGCAGAATCTTCCACATTCCTTCGCAATATTCAGGAGCATAACCCCAGTCCCTTTTTGCGTCGAGATTCCCAAGAATGAGTTTCTGCTGTTTTCCTCTTGCGATATTAACAGCGGCTGTTGTTATTTTTTTAGTTACAAACGTGTTTCCTCTACGGGGTGATTCGTGATTGAATAAAATTCCGTTGCTTGCAAAAATATTATATGCTTCGCGGTAATTTATAATTATCCAATACGCATAAAGTTTTGCAACTCCGTAAGGTGAGCGCGGATAGAAAGGAGTGTTTTCATTTTGAGGTACTTCCTGAACTTTTCCGTAGAGTTCGCTGGTTGATGCTTGATAGAATCGTACTTTACGCAGACCTGTTTCTCTTATTGCATCGAGAAATCTCAATGTTCCAAGTGCATCAACCTGTGCTGTATAATCAGGTATTTCGAAAGAAACTTTAACGTGACTCTGTGCGGCGAGATTATAAATTTCGTCGGGTTCAATTTTTTCAAGAAGCCTGTTAAGACTGCTTGTATCAACCAAATCACCGTAATGAAGGAACATTTTTTTATCGAGGATTTCTTTGTTCTCATAAAGGTGATCGATCCTGCCGGTATTAAAAGAACTGCTTCTTCTAATTATACCGTGGACTTCATATCCTTTCTCAAGAAGTATTTCGGTTAAATAACTGCCGTCTTGTCCGGTAATTCCGGTTATCAATGCTTTTTTCATTTTAATTCCATTAACGACTATTTATAATTCTCTAAGAACCAATTGTATGTTTTGCTGATTCCATCTTTCAAGTCCGTTGAATATTTCCAGCCGAGTTCTGCAAGTCTCGATACATCCATCAATTTTCTAGGTGTTCCGTCCGGTTTCTCGGAATCGTATATTATCTCTCCGTCAAATCCGACAACTTCTTTAATTAATAAAGCCAGTTCAGCAATCGATAAATCTACGCCTGTGCCTATATTTATGTGCGTTAAGCTGTTGTCGTATAAATCCGAAGCATTAATTTTCCCAGTAAGATGATAAATTGCATCCGCTAAATCTTCAACGAAAAGAAATTCGCGTTTTGGTTTACCGGAACCCCAAACAACAACTTTCTCATCTCCATGAATTTTTGCGTCATGAAATTTTCTTATCAACGCCGGAAGAACGTGAGATGTTTCGAGATCAAAATTATCGTTTGGACCGTACAGATTTGTCGGCATAACCGAAAAGAAATTCGAACCATATTGTTTATAATAACTTTCACAAAGTTTGATGCCGGCAATTTTAGCAATCGCATAAGGCTCGTTTGTGTATTCGAGAGATCCCGTAAGAAGCGCCTCTTCTTTCATGGGCTGTTCGGCTAATTTGGGGTAGATGCAAGAACTTCCAAGAAAAATTAATTTTTCGGAACCGTGTTTGTATGCAGAATTAATAATGTTTGCTTCAATCATAATATTATCATATATAAATTCCGCGCGGTACTTATTGTTTGCTAGAATCCCCCCTACTTTTGCTGCTGCAACAATAACAACATCCGGTTTCTCATTTTTAAAGAACAATTCCGTTTGCTGCTGATCTATCAGATTAAGTTCCGAAAAATCTTTTGTGATCAAGTTTGAAAATCCTTCGGCTTCAAATTTTCTTTTAATCGCAGAGCCGACCATTCCACGGTGCCCTGCTATGTAAATTTTTTTATCTTTCATCGGCGATTATTTTAACAATTTTTAACAATATATTTAAAGCAATATAGCAAAAATTGACCTTACAAATTATGATGATGCTTTGCTCAATTTTTAGATTTTGCTTTCGACAATTAATATTATGAACAAAATATTTCTTACTTACTTTTTAGTTGTGCTCGGCGCTGTTTACGCACAACAGATTAATTGTTCTTACTGTGGGGAAACAATAAAAAGAAACTATGTCACTGTAGAGGGAAAAGCATATCATCCCGAGCATTTTCTTTGCACAAAATGCTTAAAGCCTATTGGCGGTGAATATGTGAAAGATAACAACAAGGTCTATCATACTGAATGCTTGTCCGCTAATGCAACGTACATTTGTGATGTATGCCGGAAACCCATTAGCGGGACGTACATTAGTTCGAACGGGAAAAGCTACCACGAATCTTGTTATCACTCCCAGGTTCTTCCCAAATGTGCCGTCTGCGGAAAAGTAATTAACGACGAGTTTATTCAAAATGGAGCAAAGAAATATCACAAGGAATGTTATTCGAAATCAGTTGCTGAAAAATGTGTAATCTGCGGGGAACCTTTATTAGGCAATTATCTGATCGACACAAACAATAACAAATATCACATCGAACACGAAAAAACACTCAAGAGATGCGATAATTGCAATCACCCGATTTCGTCAAGAACAACCGGCGGCGGAGTGACTTATCCCGATGGAAGAAATATCTGTATGATCTGCAAAAACTCGGCTGTGAATGGTTACTTTTCAGTTAAATCACTTTTTAATAAAGTGGTGCGCAAACTTTCCGATTACGGATTACACATTGATGTTTCATCTGTTACCATAAAAGCCGCGGATAGAAATGAATTAAGAGATGCAGCAGGTAAAAATTATATGCAAAACATGAAAGGTTACTGCAGCACTATTGTAAATGAAATTACATCCGGTTCTAAAACAGCGATTAAAAGAGAACACACAATTTACATTCTCGACGGAGTACCTTCGGATTACATTGAATCGACAATTGCTCACGAAGTGATGCATGTTTGGATTTCACAGAATACAAATCTTGATCATTCACTTGAATTGGAAGAGGGAAGCAGCAATTTTATTAGCTATATTTACTTGAAAAACAACCGTTCTAATTCAAACGCCGTACAATTAATTTTAGATGATCCCGACCCGATCTATGGTGGAGGATTTCGAAAAGTAAAATCTAAGTTTGATCTGCGTCCTCTTACTGATCTACTAAAATATCTAAAAGAAAACAGATCATTATAATTTAGATTTCCCCAGTAAGCTCCACGAATCTATTGTAGGGAATTGCCGTCCAGCTCTCTGCCTGAGCTGCGCCGTTTGCCATACTTATCATCGCAACCTTAGCTGCCGTCTCGGCGTCGGGAGCTTCGTAAATATCCATAAAATCGTAGGTCCCCAAGAGTGCGTAGTGCGCGATGAATTTGACTTCGGGACATTTCTCCTTTACCTGATCAAGCCAGGAACTTCCGATTTCCTTTCGTTCACTTACCTTGCTTGAAACTTCAGGGGTTAGTTTTGTCATTAGTACATAGGTTGTCATAATATTACCTTTTGTCACTGTTAAAAATAACAAGCGCGGCTATTTGATAAATTAAAATATAATTTTATACAAGGAAATTCAAAATTACAATATTGCTCATGTAGTTGATTCTACTGGGTTATAATAACACTTGCAATCTCATTTAGTTTGTTTATGATAGTAAATGCCTCTATATTTCTTATTATGAATTTCTCCGAAAACAGGGAGTTCAAGAATACAATTAAGTCCTTTAATTTAATTGCCTGTATCATCTTTTTTTGAGATTCACCAGATTATTTTCGGGAAATTATTGGTGAAAAAATGAAAGGTATTTTCAACCTAATATCACCGCACCTTAAGACAGAAATTCATTTCTCCGAACTCTATCAAGAGATCTCTGCTCATATTTTAAGACTATTTAATTCTATTACTATAAGACTAAATATCATTCTATTATTATTCTATTTGCTAATTGGGTTTTCGTTAATCGGGAATTCTTTTGCCAAAGACACTGTCAGGATTGGGATATTAAAAATTACAAGAATCGACGGTGAGTGCCAGAAGTGGGAACCTACTGTGAATTATCTATCTGACAGAATCGAAGGTAAAGTATTTGTGATTGTTCCGTTAAAATTCGAGGAAATTGATCCCGCAATAAAAAATAGGGACGTTGATTTTATATTTTTAAATTCTTCAATGTATGTGCGATTCGAAAAATTTTACGGAATAAGCAGAATTGCTACATTAAAAAACCGTGGACTATGCGACTCCTCTTATTCTAGTTATGCAGGAATTATTTTCTGCCGATACGATAGAGTTGACATTAACGAACTGACCGATCTTGAAGGGAAAACCTTTGCCGCTGTTGACCGTGAATCATTCGGCGGTTTTCAAATGGCTTGGCGAGAATTGGAGAATAGAGGAATAAATCCGTTCGATGATTTTAAAGCACTAAAGTTTATGGGTACACATGATGAGGTAGTATTAAACGTATTGGACGGACTTTCTGATGCTGGAACCGTAAGAGCTGACATATTCAGCAACTTGAGCAAGATGGGAGTATTTGATTCGTCACAAATTAAAGTTTTAAATCTGCAAAGCCGGGAAAAAACAAACTTGTATTTCCGCTGCTCCACCCGCCCTTATCCCGAATGGCCTATGGCAAAGCTAAATCATGTTTCTCAAGATCTGGCGGAGAAGGTTGCCCTTAGGCTCTTGGAAATGTCTCCTTCCTCTGAAGCCGCCCTTGCAGCAGGATACGCCGGCTGGACAATCCCTTATAATTATCAATCTGTTCACGATTGCTTAATAGAGATTAAAGTACCACCATATGAAAATTTCGGCAAATTTTCACTTACAGATGTCTTAATAAGATATTGGGTTTGGATAGTTATTGCCACGATCGTGTTTGTTTTTCTGATTTTTTCTTCCATCAAGATAAAAAGACTTAACAAAACGCTTTCCCAAACACGTGCAGAACTTGAAAATGCTCTTAATGAAAGCAATCTTTTTAATAAAGTATTGTTTGATCTATCGCAAATTCCGATAGTCATCATAAATCCAGAAAACTCAATGTGTCTTTACTGTAACGATGCATATCTGCTCTACTTAGGCTTTAATAAGAAAGAAGAGATATTAAACCACAGTTTTCTCGATTGCTCCGCGGACTTTTATGGTGAGAACATCTCCTCTTCACAAGTTTTTAAAGAAAAAATAGATGTTGCTCTCAAGCAAGGATCTGTTCTGTTCGACTGGAAAGGAAAGAAAATCAACGGTGAGTTGTGGGATGCGGTCATTCATATGGCGAGTTTTAAGTATCAGGGTAAAACTTTACTTCAATGCAGCATTATGGATATAACCGAACAAAAAATTAAGGAGAAAAAACTTAGGGAAAGCAAAAAACAATTAGACGAAGCACAAAGAATTGCTCACATCGGGTCTTGGATTCTGGATATTACAACAAATAAACTTATTTGGTCGGATGAAATTTATAGAATTTTCGAAATCGACCCAGAAAATTTTGGTGCGTCATATGAGGCTTTCCTAAACTTAATCCATCCGGATGATAAAGAAAAAGTAAATAAAGCCTATCGGGATTCTCTCGAAAAACAAGAACCTTACAAAGTTATTCACAGAATTAAATTAAAAGACGGTCGTATAAAATGGGTTGAAGAAAACTGTGAAACATATTATGATGATCAAAAAAATGCGCTGCGATCAGTCGGCACTGTGCAGGATATAACCGAACAGGTTGAAACAGCACAAAAATTAAAAGAAGCTCACCAACTGCTGGAAACTGTTTTCGATAACACTCACATTATGATAGCTTATCTTGACAATCAGTTTAGGTTTATTCGAGTGAATAATGCTTATGCTTCCGTTGAGAATAAGGAGCCGTCCTATTTTAAGGGAAAAGATCACTTTGATCTTTATCCAAACGATGAGAATAAAAGAATCTTTCAGAAGGTCGTTGAAACCGGAGAACCATATTTTGTGTTTGCAAAGCCTTTTAAATATGCTTATTCCCAAGAGCGAAATATTACTTATTGGGACTGGAGTCTAATTCCGATAAAATCAAGCGAAGGAAAAGTTGATGGACTTATACTTTCGCTTCTGAATGTTACCGAAAGAGTACTCGCCGAAACCGCATTAAGACAGAGCGAATTGAAGTACAAAAATATTATCGATTATTCACCAATTGGTATTTATCAATCCGGACTTAACGGTGAAGTACTTTTAGCCAACGACCGATTCGCAAAAATTCTAGGATACGATTCACCTGATGAAGTAATGAAATTAAACTTTACGAAAGATATTTATGTTAATCCAAAAATTAGAGAAATGCTGATCGATCAAACAAAAAAAGGAAAGATGAGATACGAACTTGAATTGTACTGGAAAAAGAAGAACGGCAAAAAAATTTGGGTAAGGAATACGGTGCGGGTAAATAGAGATACAGAGGGTAACATTCAGACTTTTGAAGGATTTATTCAGGATATCAGTTTGTGGAAAAAATATGAAACCGAATTGATAAAACTTTCCAAAGCGGTTGAGCAGAGTTCTGCCGCGATCGTAATCACCGACACGAATGGAAATATAGAATACGTCAACAAAAGCTTCACCACCATAACCGGATATACATTTGATGAGGCAATTAATAAAAATCCTAGGATCCTCAAATCGGGAAAGCAGAATAATGAATTCTATAAAAACCTATGGGAAACAATTCTATCAAGAAAAAATTGGAGAGGCGAACTGCAAAACAAAAGAAAAAATGGGGAGATGTATTGGGAAAGTTCAATTATTACTCCCATCACAAACGAAAAAGGCGAAATAATAAATTTCGTTGCAATTAAGGAAGATATTTCTGAAAAGAAAAAAATGATTAAAGACTTGATTGAAGCGAAAGAAAAAGCCGAAGAGATGAATAGGATTAAAACTGTCTTCTTTGCAAATATGAGCCATGAACTTAGAACCCCTTTCGTTGGAATAATGGGATATGCGGAATTGCTCTCCGAAACCCTTACTGACCCTGAAGCAAAAGAAATGGCAGATGGTATCTTAAACACTTCAATTCGATTGACAGACACATTAACAAAAATTCTTGATATCACTCGACTTGAATACAAGAAAATAGAGGCAAATCGTGATTTAGTGAATATTAAAAGCGTTATAAACGAAATATATATGCGTTACAAAAAACCTGCCGAAAGGAAAAATTTGAGTTTTTCAAAACTGATTAATGTGGATAACAATTTTATTTCTACCGACGAAAATCTTCTCGCCGGAATTCTCAATAATCTCGTGAGTAATGCTATCAAGTATACTGACGAAGGAACAGTTAAAATTGACGTGTACAAGGAAATCACTAATTCAAAATACAAATTAATTATCCGGGTATCCGATACCGGAATTGGAATCGAAGAAGAAAAGAAAGAAATAATTTGGGAAGAATTCCGTCAAGTCAGCGAAGGAACAACGAGAAATTATCAGGGGTGCGGGCTGGGATTATCTATTGCTAAAAAATATACTGAACTGATCGGAGGGAACATTTATCTTGAAAGCAAATACGGTGCCGGATCAACTTTTTTTCTTGAAATACCTCTTGATTAATATTTCGGAATACAATCCGAATACTAAAAAAATTAGTAAACCCTTACCCTTTAGGTTGTATAAACCGAATTAAACATTACATAATCGGTGGTAATATCCGATCCCCAACCGACAGCTTCGGCATTACCGTCATTTACATTCATCGATATTCTCAAATGCGATTCACGCAAGAGCTTTTTCAAATGACTTCTATTAAATTCGACCGGCGCTCCGTTTTTTAATACCTCTACTAATTGGCTTTCATCACCTAAAGAAAGATCAATTTTTGTAGTATCTAAATTAACTCCTGCATTGCCTGCTGCCATTACAATCCTGCCCCAATTTGGGTCGCGCCCAAACATTGCCGTTTTTACAAGTAATGAATCGGAAATAGATTTCACAAGTTTTCGGGCTGTTTCATAATCGCGTGCGCCTTTAACCGAATATTGAATAAACTTTGATGCGCCTTCTCCGTCGGAGACAATCAACTGGGCTAAATGAATCATAATATATTCAAGATATTTTTCAAACTCTTTAAAGGCCGGGTCATCTTCGGATTTTATTTCTTCATTTTCAGCCATACCGTTTGCCAGCACTGCTACCATATCATTTGTAGAAGTATCACCGTCTACCGTAATCATATTAAAGCTTTTGTCAACCAATCTTTTAACGGTTCTATCTAATAAAGATTTTTCGATTGCTGCATCAGTAACTATAAACGCAAGCATTGTAGCCATATTGGGATGAATCATTCCCGAACCTTTTGCAATCCCGGCAATATTGATTTCCTTATTATCAATCAGAAAACTTATGTGTCCTTCTTTTGCAAAAGTATCCGTTGTTAAAATAGCGTTTGCAGCAAAAGTACCTGCTTTGCGAGAGTTAGAAAGTTTAACAACATTTTCTTTAATACCCTGGACGATTTCGTCGGTTGGAAAGGGCTCACCGATTAATCCCGTAGAGGCTACAAGGACCAATTCTATATCAATTTTCAATTCGCTAGCCAAAACTTCGGCCATCGCTTCAGCACCTTTATATCCTTCTTTTCCTGTACCGGCATTAGCATTTCCCGCATTAATCACAATGGCTTGTGCAAGATTATCTTTAATGTGTCTTTTACAGAGTTTTATCGGTTCGGCGGCCATATCATTTTGTGTAAACGTAGCTGCCGCTGCGCAGGGTGTTTCAGAAAAAATAATTGCTAAGTCTCTTCTCAAAGACTTAATACCGGTATGCGCACCCCAGCACTTAATACCTTTTACATTGGTGAGATTATTAACTAACTCGTTACTCCTTTCTTGTATTTCCATTTTGTATTACAACCTTTTATTTATTATAAATTTTATTTACGGTTTAATTGGTATTTGATTTAATCCGGTTTCTTCTTTCAATCCGAACATCAAGTTCATATTTTGAATTGCTCCTCCCGATGCACCTTTTACAAGGTTATCAATTGCAGAAAAAACCAAAATTGTGTTTGTTCTCTCATCATAAGTTGGATAAATATCTACGAAATTTGTTCCTCTTACATTTTTTACTTCGGGTGTTTCATCAACGATTCTTACAAAATATGAATCGTTGTAGAATTCTTTATAAATGTTTATTACTATTTCTTCGCTAACTTTTTTGGTTGGAATTAAATATGCCGAGGTCAATATTCCTCTATCAATTGGCAGGAGATGCGGGGTAAATTGAATTGTTGTTGCCGTATTCCCGATTTTTGAAAGCTGTTCTTGAATCTCAATTGTGTGTCGATGAAACTTCACACCATATGGTTTGAAGTTATCATTAACATTTGGAAAATGTGTAACTTCCTTAGCTTTTATTCCAGCGCCGGTTACGCCTGTTTTTGAATCAATGATAATTCTGTTATTATCAATTAAATTATTTTTGACTAAAGGAGCAGTCGTTAAAATTGCTCCGGTTGGAAAGCAGCCGGGATTTGCAACTAATTTGGCTTTCTTTATTTCATCTCGCCATAATTCAGGTAAACCGAATACCGCCCGATTAAAACCAGCTTCATACGAATGATCTTTTTTGTACCATTCTTCGTAAACGGATTTACTGCTTAATCTAAAGTCACCGGAGAGATCAATTATCTTAACATCGAAATCGATAAAACTCTCTACAAACTCCATCGATACACCGTGCGGCAGTGCAAGGAATGTAACATCAACTGATTCGGGATTAATTTGGTCAACTGATTCAAGTTTTATATCAACTATACTTCTGAATTGTTGATGTATATCGGAAAACAACTTTCCCTTATGCGATTCCGAAGTTATAAATTCAATTTCGACTTCGGAATGAAAGTGAAGCAATCTAACTAATTCCGAACCGGTATAACCGGTTGCGCCAACAATACCTACCTTAAGCATTTTTCTTTATCACCTCCGCTGCTTTGAAGATAACATTAATAACTTTGCTTAATTCTTCCTTAGAAATAGTAAGCGGCGGAACAATACGCAAAACATTTTGGGCTGTTGCATTCGCCAGCACACCGAGTTCCATCATATTTTGAACTAAAGTTTTAGTTTCAAATTCGAAAACGATTCCAAGCATTAATCCCATTCCGCGAATTTCTTTCATACCAACTCTTTTGGGATCACGTTTTTTAATTTCTTCGACGAACCATTTACCTTTTTCTTTTACCTTTTCAAGGAAATTCTCTTTTTCAATTTCATTAAGAGTTGCAAGTGCCGCCGCCGTAGCCAAAGGATTTCCGCCGAAAGTTGTTCCGTGATCACCGGGATTTATTGCATTAGCAATTTTATTATTACATAGTATTGCACTAATTGGAACGCCTCCACCGAGAGCTTTTGCCGATGTTAAAATATCCGGCTGCACTCCGTAAAAATCTTTTGCAAAAATGTATCCCGTTCTCCCGATGCCGCATTGAATTTCATCGAATATTAAAACGATATCTTTTTCATCACAAAATTCACTTAATCCTTTTAAAAACTCTGGTTCCGCCGGAATTATGCCTCCTTCACCCTGAATTGTTTCTACAATTATTGCGGCGGTATTATCATCTGCTACTGCCTTTACGTTTTCAAGATTGTTAAACTCGGATTGTTTGAAACCACCGGGCATTGGTTCAAAACCTTCCTGCATTTTCTTTTTGCCCATAGCAATCGTAGCCAAGGTTCTGCCGTGAAAGCAGCCCGTGAAAGAAATTATATCTCCGCCTTCACGTTTTGTGTGTGAATATTTTCGTGCAAGTTTGATTGCACCTTCAACAGCTTCGGCACCGCTGTTACCGAAAAAAACTTTATCCAGACCGGAAAGTTTTGCTAATTTTTCTGCAAGCAATGCCTGCGGTTCGTTTAAATAAAAATTTGATATATGAATTAATTTATCGGCCTGTTCCTTAATAGCATTTACTACTGCGGGATGTTTATGTCCCAAACTATTTACAGCAATTCCGGCAAGTGCGTCAATGTATTCATTACCTTTATCGTCCCAAACTTTTGAGCCCTCGCCTTTTACTAATGTTATAGGAAATCTTTTAAAAGTCGGTAAATAATATTTCTTATCTAACTCTTGCAAATTCATTTTATCTTTCACCATTTATTATTTCGTAATTATCGTTCCTAAAAAATCTTGTTTTTTAATTGCGGTTTCTATTAAATCGGGTTTTGTACCATTGATAATTATAGAACGCTCCGCACCGTTATCTACGGCATATTTGCACGCTTCTGTTTTGGGCAACATTCCGCCTTTAATAACTTTTCCTTTTAATCCTTCAATCTCGTCTGTTTTTAGCTCGGTAATGATTGTTGATTCATCATCAGGATCCATCATCAAGCCATCGATATCCGTCATTAAAATTAGTTCATCTGCCTTGAGCGCAGCAGCAACAAATCCCGCAAAGTTATCTGCGTTAATATTGTAATCGTTACCGTCACTTCCGGCAGCAATTGTGGCGATTACAGGTATGTAATTATTGTCTAAGAGTAAATTCAATATTTCCGTATTAATTTTATCAACATCGCCAACTTGACCGAGATCAACTTGCTTGTTGTTTTCATCGTAATGATATCTTCTTTTTGCAATTGCAAGTTGTCCGTCTTTACCGGAAAGTCCGACAGCTTTTGCACCTAGTAAATTTAGTTCTCTAACAATTTTTCCGTTCACTTCACCTTTAAGCGACATTTCAATATACTTCATCGCATTCGAATCGGTTTTTCTTTGTCCACCGATAAATTCGGATTTAATTCCGGCAAGTTCTAAATTTTGTTTAATGAAAGGTCCACCGCCGTGAACGATTACAATTTTGTGTCCTTCTTTGTGAAGTTTAACAATTCTGCTTAAAATTTCTCGAGTCAACTCCGTATCAACAATTGCATTGCCGCCATATTTAATAACTATAGGTCTTGGTCTATCGTTTGATGACATTCTTTAATTTTGTAATATTAATAAATCAGTCAGTTTTCTGAAAAAGCTATCGACAAGAAATTCAGCGGTACAAAAAAGGTGTTGCCGGATGGTTCTAAGGTGTTATTAAGCAAAAACATTTTGTTTTGTGTAAATCAGATTAAAAACAAATATATCAATATGATCGGCGTTATTCAAATTTTTGATGTGTACAGGTCAAATGAAGTCTAAAGTTAATCGTAATGTGTCCACATCCTTATAACTTTTACAATTTTTTCCTTTTCATATAATTGATAAACAATTCTGTGTTGAATGTTTATTCTTCTCGAGTATGCTCCGGTTAAATCACCTTTTAGTTTTTCAAAGGGAGGATTGTTCGTAAAAGGATCGTCTCGTAACAGGTGGATTATGTTCTCAGCTTTATCCTTTAATCCGGCAGAAGAGATTCTCTTTGCATCTTTTTGAGCTTGTTTTGTAAAAACAACTTTCCAACTCACCAGCCTGGATCCTCTGAAGTTTTCGAAAGCGGTGTTTTTATGCCTTCAATAATTGATTCACGAATACCCGGAATTGAAAGCAGATATAGAGTTTCTTCAATTGCGCGCCAATCGTCTTCAGATATTAAAACAGCATTCCCTCGTTTCCCGGTGATTTGAACCGGCGTGCTTTCTTTGATTGTAGCATCAACCAATTTATAAAGCTCTTTGCGTGCATTTGTGATAGATATGGTTTTCATATTTATTTTCTCTTTATCAATCTAAAACGTACGTAATTAAATACGCTTTGTCAACAGTTGCGAATTATAAATCAACAACCGCCATCATATAAAACCAAGTTGAATTATCTTTACCGAGATTTTCTTCGAAAATTTTTCCCGGTAAAAACAATCCGCCGCCGATTTCAAAATCCAAGTAATCGTTGTAATCGTAAGTTAAAACAATATCGAATTCGGTTCCGAATTTATTTGACTTGGAATTATCGGCTAATGTATAATCTTCGGCTGAATTAAATATATGAAGCGCAGATTTAATGTTAAGTTTATCAATCAACTTCAATCCGGCTTTAATATGAAGGTCCATCAGACCTATACCAAAAGTGTTTTGCGGAAAATAGTCCATATAACCAAGATATTTATGACCGGCGCCAAACCAACGGTTAAACTCTTTATACTCATTATCGGTTAAATCATCATCGCCGCTGTAATAATCAATTCCGCCACCGAGCCACGGTTTTAATTCCGCGTTAAAAGTGTAGCTTGCATTATAACCGAAGAAAAAAGCAGACAAACTTTGCGGTCCATCTTCTCTTTCATCACCAAACTGCGAAATGAATTCAGCTTGATGTGAAAATCCATTTATACTTCCAATTAAATATGCTCCAGCGGCAAATGCGTTAAACGGATATGAACTTGAAGAGGAACTTCTATAAATGACAAATGGCTGAAGCTTATGATCTTCAAAAATCTTCATTTCCGCAAAGCCACCGATTACATTTTCATCGAGTGAATCGTCAACCATTCCGCTTTCGCCAACTCGAAATGCAAATAGGTCTAGTTTCATTTCACACGGCGTACAGAAATCAATCTGCAGCGTCACTCCGTCAAAACTTCTACCGACATTATTCCAATTATTCATACTCATTATACGCTGTGTCCCGTAAGATGCTTCCATTCTTCCCGCTTTCAGATTTACAGGCAGATCAAATAAATTATTTACTTGAAAGTAAGCTTGATGAACATCCAAATTTTGTGTGTTAGAAATTGTGCTCGGTTCTTCACCAAACGTCCTTGTATCCTGCGGCTGAAAGAAAAGAATTAAATCATCGCTGGGGGTAAATTTTACACCAACGCGTGTTCTCATTTCTCCAAAGGAATTAAAATCTGTGCTACCGTTAAAGTCTTTGTTATCTAAAATAAATCTGGGTCTAATTTGTCCAGAGAGCTCAAAAGTTTCTTGAGCGGAGACAGGAATAAATAGTGTTAAGAAAAACCAATAGAAATATTTCATCTTTCTCCTTCATTTTAGAATTTGAAAGATGAAATATATCACATGGGGTTAAGAATAAAAATGTTGATTGTATATTTTAGTTTTTACTCTCCACTAATAATTAGATGCTATTACAATCCCAATTTCAAACCAACATAGAACTCTCTTCCCGGTTGCGGGAAACCATATTCTGTTTCATAATAAATGTCGGCCAAATTATTTACTCTAACATATAGAGTATAATTATCGAAAATTGCATGCGATGCTTTCAAGTTTGCGAGCAAATAATTATCCATCTTTAGAAATTCTCTTGAATCTGCATCAACACCGTATTTCCCGCCAACGAAGAGAAGTTCTGCTCGAAGTTCGGTTCCAAAACTAAATTGATAATTCGGGACCAGAGAAAAAACATGTTCAGGACGATATTCTAATATTTCACTTTGTGCATCATCAGAAACATTTTTTGCTGAAAGATAAGTGTACGCCAAATTCATGCTGAAACTATCTACGTTAAGATTAAATCCAATTTCGGCACCTTTCATTTCGGCTTTGCCAATGTTTTGGTATTGTCTTAAGCCATCTTCTAAAATTACAAGATTGATTAATTTATCTATCGAACTATAGAAAATATTTCCGTTCAAAAATATGCCGCTGCTTAATTTGTAATTTATTCCGAGTTCACCGTTTATGCTTTTTTCAACATTTAAGTCCGGATTGGCAATATCTCGCCCTACAGTTTGACTGTAAAACTCTTTTAATGTTGGGAAACGATTTTTCTTTGATGCGTTAATGTGAAGTGTCACTTCATCATTTACTTTATAGCTTAAACCTACAAGACCATTAATTGACGAACTCGACTTCCTTAAATCGCTTCCGTTTGAATAAATCGGTGTCAACAAATCATAACCAATTGCTGTTACTGCAGATACTTTTTTGCTAATATTAATGTCTTGCTCAATTCCGCCGCTGAATAGCGAGGCTTCATAACTTAAAAATCCTTCGTTAAAATTTCCTTCTTCCTTGTGAATATCTTTTTTCCAAGAAAGCGAAATTCTTGTCAGACCAAAATTGAGTGCATTAAGATCGTTAAGTAAATTGATTCCAAAAGAGTGGTCATCATATGTTGACTGGAAAGCATATTTCATATCTTGCGTTGTGAATGAATCATCATCATAAGAATCGAGAACGTTTTTGTAAGTATCATAAAAAACGTTTCCCTTAAATCTGAATGACGATCCGATACCGGAACTGAACATTAAGTTATTTGTTGTTTTTCGCCATTCGCTGTAGCGCCAGTAACGAGGTCGTGATGTGTAAACATCTGTTGGCACACCTTTTTCATTATCGACAATCATTAATGAGTAAGCGAGATTAATATTGTGAAAATTGTTTACTCCAAGTTTCAACATACCACCTATATTTTCATAATCGCTGTTGTTTCTTTTTCCACCGTCTTCATTTTGATAATTACTTTGTGTCTCGGGAATATCGAATCCATTTGATGTTGAATATCCCGCATTAAGCGAGTAGAACATTTTTCCACTTCCGCCACCTAGACCGAATGATGTTCTGTGTGAGGCTCCGGATTCAATTTCCAGTATTGCTGTTTTATCCATTCTATCTTTTGTGATAAAGTTTACTGTTCCGCCCATTGAGTTTGAGCCGTAAGCTAGCGAAGGCATTCCTTTTGAAACCGTGATTTTATCAATTGAACTTTTGGGTAAATTGCTTAAATCAATTGACCCGGAATATGGCTCGTAAATCGGGACGCCATCTAAAAAAACTGTTACTTGTCGCTGATCATAGCCGCGCATATAAATTCTTGATTCGTTTTTTGATGTGGTTGTGATGTATAATCCCGGTAAATATTTAAGAGGATCTGTTACATTGATTCCGTCCGTTTGATTTATTTCATTTAAATTAACATCAACAACAGAAGACGAATTAATCAAACTGCTGTTGGATGAAGTCACAATAACTTCACCGAGATTATAATTCTTAAGTGTGTCTTGCTGCGCATACGTAATTGTAAAAAGCGATAATAATAAAATTATTTTTTTCATTTTATTCCTCATTGATTCTATTGTTTGATACTAAATTTTTAGGTCTGTGTAAAAGTGGGTAAATCATTTTAGCCATTTGTGCGGATGGATTTTTTAATACAACTTTCATTGAATTGTTTTCTTTTCTTACTTTGTTAAACTCTGTTTTTATATTCGGCAATATCTCCTCTGCTTTACACAAAACATTTTCAAACTCTTCTAATCCTCTTCGCTTCCAAAATTCTTTGACATTTTCTCGGTTTGTCCTTCTGTTCAATAATGTGATTGAACTTATAATTATTACAGCACGACAAAACATTCCCAGTCCGTTTAATAAAGCCTCAATAGAAAAGTTAATTCCGGATAATTGAATATTCTGCTCACCAATTATCATTGGTTGAATAATGACTACTATTGTAAACAAGAAATAAATCGACTTTCTCCTAAATAATCGCAAAAGACTAATATCAATTTGTGAATAGACAATCATTGCAATTATAGAAAGTGTTATTGCAAACCCCGCCGGAAGAATAATTGCAGATAACATAAGAAGTCCGATCAAGTATTTCATTTTTCACTCTCCATTAAACTTTGAATTTGTCTTCCAACCGAGTAACCGAATGACGCCGAAATCCCCCCGAGCATTAAGTGAATTAATGGCACCAACAACAATGAAATAATAACAATATTCTCGGTTATACCGATTTTGTCTGTTAAATTCAAAACTAGTTCATAGTAAACTTTGTATATATCAGTCCCGAGAAATACTGCTTGCATTATTAATCCGTGAAGCAAAGTATAAATCATTACAGCTAAACCGGTCATCACACAAGTAAATCTGTTATATCCGAATCTATTCAGAGTTATTTCGGCTATTAGTGACTCGATTAATATTGCCACAAACGGAGTAATGTTAAAACCGACTCCAAGAAATAGTCTAAATGTTGCGGTCACAATTCCTAGCAATATTAAGGAACCCCTATAATTGAGAACCAATCTTGAAGAGACTAATATTAGTATTGCGACAAGCGACATTACAGCACCTCGGAATGGAATTTTTGATGCGTGGAGAAATGTACCCATGGATATTTCGGTTAATCCCCACACAGCCGCAAACACAGCGGTGTTAATCAAATTGCTCTCGGACAGTTTTTCTATTTTGAATAATTTTAGCATTCTCTTTTTGCATTATCCATTCCTCTTTTTAGAGACTCCCCTTCTCTTGCCGGTAGAGAAGGGGTTGGAGGAATGAGTTTAAAACAAAAAACCTCATCCGGAGATGAGGTTTAAATAGATTGCCGGTACTATTACCAGCTTATATTTCCTCTTTCTCCTTTCCAATTCATCCCTTTTAGATCGGGATTCGGGAGGTATGATGATTTCTCATCATACCTTTTCGGCTTATAATCTTAGGAATGCTTCCCTTAGATCTTCAGCTCGGAGATAAAATTTATTATATAATTATTGAGTCATTCCTCCTTAATACTAACGCCGCAAATCATCTTACGCCGGACAAGAGCGAGAATGTTATATTAACTTTTCAATTCTTTTTCTATATCTATTTCGTCGTGAACTTCTTTCATTGATGATTTTAATTCTTTTATTCCTTTGCCGATACCTTTTGCCAATTCCGGTAGTTTCTTTCCACCGAATAAAATCAACAGGGCAAAGACAATCAGTAATATTTCAGTAGCTCCAAGTGAACCAAACATTTTAACCTCATTTTGATTTATTTTTATTACCGACAAATACAAATGATAGCGCTCTGTTGCCTGTCTGTTCGCAAACTTTTATACATCTACCGCAGTTATAACAATATGGATAAAGCATTCTTTCTTTTGGTGATAAATTCAAAGGACAATTACTTGCACACGGTTCCGCATAAGCGGCACAATCACAAACACTTTCGTTATATTGTATCTTTAGCGTAAACTTGGTTTTAAACAAAGCTAATGTTGCTCCAACCGGACAAACATATTTGCACCAATATCTTTTACCAATGATTACTTCCGAAAGAAAAATTATACCAAACAATAAAGAATCAATTCCAATTCCTAATCCGACTATTATTGAAAATAATTCTGATGAAATAATCCCAGGCATTGAGATCCAAGTGAACACCGGAAATCCGATTAAAAACGTAAAAACTGATATCGCCACAAAGATTGTCCAGTAAATAAACGTGCGTGGATTTTTGTTTTTAATTTTCTTTCTTTTGAAAACTTTTCTCCGCAATCTTTTAATTGCACGAAGCTCAAGTATTTCAAGTAAAGTATTGTAAGGGCACATCCAACTACAAAAAACTCTTCCTAAAACAAGTGCCAGAAAAACCGGAATTAGTGCCGCAATTAGTAACGGTACATAAAATTCCTTTGAAAGAACGATTGTTTGAATTACCATCGATGGATCTACAATATCCAAATCCCCAAAACTTATCGAATACAAATTGCCGACGATGTATCTGATATCAAGCAATATCAAAACTGGAATAGCTGCTAAAAAGAGCAGACTAAAAATCTGCATCGCTTTTCTATATCTATTAAGATTTCTATAAATTTTACCTTTGCTAAACATTATGATTACTCTTTACAATAATTGCTGAACCTTCGACGGGGCAAACTTTTTCACAAATTCCGCAGCCTACGCAATGCTCGTCCACCACTTTAGGATACATTTCTTCTTCGAGAATTATCGCCTTTCTAAATATCGGACAGTTTTCGAAACAGGCTCTGCATATAATCCCTCTAAATGGAAGACAAGTCTCTTCATTTAATATTGCAACACCCATTCTGACATCTTCTTTTTCGATAAGATCGTTATCGAGCGCACCTGTTGGGCAGACCGGCGGACAAAGCATACATAAATAACAAGGCACATCACGAGCAATAATGATTGGTGTACCGTAACTTGTTCCGTGTTCCAAACCAGCTGGGACGATGCAATCGTATGGACAAATTTGCAGACACTTGTTGCATTGGATGCATTTATTCAAAAACTCTTTTTCGGCAGCAGCGCCTGGAGGTCTAAGGGCAGATTTATCTGAAATTGCTTTTTCAATATAATTCAGAAAAAATTTCAACATAGCAAGCAAATCTGCAGTTTTTAGTTAACTGACTTCAGAGCTTCTTCAACGTCCTGATCCGAGCCAATGAACGTAGGATAGGTGCCTAAAATTCCTTCGAACTCTGAGTTAATATATCTAGCTAAATCTTTTAGTTTATCTTCTGAATCAGCTTCAATCAGTACAATAATATTTTCTTCTTTATGTACACCATAAGTTGTAACGTTCGGAATGTTATTTAATTCAAGTAAAACTTCGTCTATATTTTCCGGCAATGCTTTTACAATCATACTCGCTATAATCATAACAAATTCTCCTTTCAATAATAGGGGGCTGAATCACCAGCCCCCAAGGGTTAACTACACTTTCTCTACTCTGCATGCTGCCACCTTGTATTCTGGTTCTTTCGACCCGGGATCAACAGCGTCAATGGTTAATATGTTTGTTAAGCTTTCGGGCCAATGCCAAGGAACGAAGATTGTTCCTTTTCTCGGTCTATCAACTACTTTTGCTTCAACAATAAGCGAACCGCGTTTTGTTACCATTCGTACCTTGTCTCTCGTTTTCACTCCCCATTCTTTTGCATCCTCGGGATTAATTTCAACATATGGATTAGGTGCTGCACGAACTAGTTCGGGAATTTGTCCTGTCATAGTCATTGTATGCCATTGTTCCATAATTCTGCCCGTTGTTAATGCAATCGGAAATTCTGGTGAAGTTGGTTCTTCGGGACCTTTGTCAGGACGTGCAAAGATTGTCGCTTTGCCATCAGGTTTAGTATAAAAGTACATTCTCTTACCGGCAGCTTTATCTTTCGGGAAGTACGGATCGCCTTCGGTGAAGCGGTGAGTTGTCCCGGGATGATCTTCCGAAGGAACAGGCCATCGTAAACCGCGCACTTTTTTCAATCGTGAAAAAGTAGCGCCGGTCAAATCCATATCTTTTCCTTTAGTGCTCTTAATATATTCACCCCACACAGCTTCTACTGATGTAAAATGTTCAAAGTTTTCTGCGTATCCCATACGTTTTGCTATATCGGCTAAAATGAAACCGTCCCATCTTGCTTCGCCCGATGGTTTTAACGCTTGAGCCATATGTTGTGATCGTCTTTCCGTACATCCGTAAACACCTTCCTTTTCGCCCCAGAATGCGGCTGGCAGTAAGACATCGGCAACTTGAGTTGTCTCAGAAGGATTAAATGATTCTGCTACAACCATAAATGTATCACTCATTCCCTTCAAGTATTTGTTAAGATTTGGGATTGATTGAGCTGGATTTGTACAGAGAATATATATTCCCTTGATATCTCCCGTTCCCAAAGCATCAAACATAGCAACCGTATGTTTACCCGGTGCAGGTTTAATGTTTTCGGCCGGAACATTCCATAATTCGGCGATTTCTTTTCTATGCTGTTCGTTTGCAACAACTCTGTGACCAGGGAGTAAGTGGCACAATCCACCGCCTTCACGAACGCCGCCGCAAGCATTTGGCTGACCGGTTAATGAGAATGAATCGCAGCCGTCTTTGCCGAGTTTTCCGGTTAATAAGTGAAGGTTATGAATTAGATTGTTTAGAAATACTCCGGCAACTCTTTGGTTAACACCCATACACCACATCGACATAACACGGGGTGTTTGCCCAAATAAACGGGCAGCTTTTACAATATCAGCGGCGTTTACACCGCATTGTTTTGCCGCATATTCGGGAGTATATTTTTCTAAGAATTTTTTATAATCATCAAAGGTTATTGCTTCTGAACCGTTACTAAAGTTTACGGATTCTTCGATGAATTTCTGATCAATCATATTTTCATCGATGAGAATTTTTGCCATTGCATTAACCACTGCCAAATCATATCCGGGAATTACCTGTAAGTGTAAATCGGCAATTTTATTGGTGGGAGTTTTTCGCGGATCGACAATTACAATTTTTACGTTTGGATATTGTCTTTTTCTTCTAGCAATTCTATCATATAAAACTGGATGGGCTTCAGCCGTGTTACTTCCTATTATAAAAAACAGATCGCATTTTTCAATGTCATCGTATGTCCCAATAGGTTCGTCTGCGCCGAAAGTGGTTGTATAACCCCCAACAGCGCTTGCCATACATAAACGCGGGTTACCTTCTACGTTATTTGTTCCGATATGACCTTTGAATAATTTGTTTGCAACATATGTTTCTTCTGTTTCAGCTTGACCGGAGCCGTAGAAGGCTAATGCATCCGGACCGTATTTGTCTTTAATTTCGGAAAACTTAGATGCAACTAAATCGAGTGCTTCATCCCAAGTTGCTCTAGTTAGTTTTCCGTTCTTTCTAATCATTGGATAAAGCAGGCGGTTCTTAGCAGTAATCATTTGATGTAAATAAAAACCTTTCACACAAAGCAATCCGCTGTTAACCGTATTTTCTTTATCGCCTCTTATTCCAACAGGCTTTCCGTCTTTAACGCCCAGCATCACACCGCAGCCGACACCGCAAAAACGGCAGACCGACTTGTGCCACTGAACACCTTTACTGTCCTGCATAAAATCGGCTTTATTAATTTTCGCTTTGGCAAAAGCATCGTTGCCGAAAATTGAGCCGATGCCGAGTGTTGTAGCGGCGGCGGATAATGCGGAGGCACGTAAAAAATCTCTTCTACTTAAACTCATCGATTATTCCTCCAAAACTTATTCGTTATGAAATTTTAGTGTATGACCGTTGTGGCAATCATAACAGCTTTCAAATTTAGTTTCCTCAAATTCTACCAGCTGCCCTGCATGGCAACCGCCACACCGTGCATCGGTACCTTGCGGGTAGAATGTTTCTTGTCCGTCGCCGTGACAGATATAACATCCGAAATCAACATCACCGTGTTTGCTGAGCTCCCAATCTTTATAAATATCAGGAGTCATCTCGGAATGGCATTCTTGGCAGCTTAACGTCCAATCGACATCGGGATGTTTATCTCCTTCTTGAGATTGCTCAGCATCGAAAAAACCGAATGAAACTATTGCTGCAGCAAATAAAGCTAGGAGAACCAAATAAAATTTTTTCATTTTTATATCCTTCTTTTGTTAGAATGCAAATGTGATTGTTGTCTTAAGTTCGAAAGCTGGATCATCATGTTTATCGTTTCCGTTTATTAAGTATTGCGCACCTGTTCCGGGCATAAAGTAACCACCCATAAACGACAGAGTAAGCTTATCATAAATTTTGTAATTGGTTTTAAAATCGATTTCCATTCCGATGTCGTCTGCACTCTTAGTTAAATCAGGGCCTGCTGCCGTCCAAGCGAAAATAGGCTGAGTCGCTTTTAAGTAGGTAAATGATGTAAAGAAATCCCATTCGGGAGTAATTTTGAACAAGACATTTGCTTGAATAGCTGTTGTGTTTTCAAGTTCTCTATAAGCTCGTACATTGGGTGCACCTAAACCTTGTGGAGTGATTCCTTCTTCATCAGGCATAATCGAATCTTCCCAAACTTCAGTAAGATAGAAGAACCCTGCTGTTCGTAATTTATTAACATTTCCCTTCCCGCTTGTGGGGTCATCATCGCCGGAGCCCAAACCGCCTGCTAATCCGAAAGTAACTACATCAGAAACCGCATAGTTCATTTTTAGATAAACGTTGTAACCGCTGAGATCACCGTTGTTGATATCATACTTTAACGGATCGACGCCGCTACCGTCAGATGTGTTTAGGAATCCCTTGTGTGTTTTGTTATCAATTTTGTCTTTACCTATTAAGTAGTTAGCTTCGTAAGCAAGCGTTAACTTATCGATCTTCGAAGTACCAGCTACACCAAACACGCCAAGAGATGTAATTTGTGGAGTAAATCTCGGTCTGTTGTAATTAAGCCCATCAATATTAAACGCTGTTGAATCGTTATAACCGGCATCGTTATAATACATACCATAGATTTCAAGACTTGTTGTATTTAGTTTTGTGTTGAACGAAGCTAAAAACAAGTTTGCGTCCAGCGGGTCGTTATTTCCATAAGGTAGAGCTTTACCAGCATCGTAATCTGATGTGTTAGCCAAACCTTCCGAAATTTTTGCCCATCCTAACTTAAGATTGTCATTGTTAATTTTTACATCGGCAGAAATACCGTCGTAGTTATTATCGATTATTAGTTTGTTGCCAACCGACCAGTTGAAACGCCCGACAGAAAACGCGGTATTAATCGGATGGAATTTGAACCACAGATAAGCATGATCGACGTGGAGAAAATAATGAGTATCTTTATTGTCGAAAAGCCCGCTTGCCCCCCGGTAAGTCGGCGGTTCATTATCAACACCCCACCAGCCTTGCCCAAGGTCCATTCTTGTAACTGCTTTAACATCCGTTCCATAATTAACAGCGAGATTTAATCGCAGCATTTGAACAATATAATGGTCTTCATACGGTACCGCGCCTAATCTGAAATCATTTTGAAATTGACCCCAAGTCGTATAAACCCCGTTTAGTTTAAAGTCGATTTTTCTTTCATTTTCTTGCGCAATTAGACTTACCGTAGCCGTAAGAACAATCACTGTTAAGTAAGTAATAACTTTTTTCATCTACATAACTCCTTTTTTGTTGAGATATACCTAAGGGATAGTAAATCGCAACTTTAGTGCCATTTATTATTTATATATTTATTTAGATCTAACGCTTTTTTATATGATTTCCCCATGCTTTTGATTTATTAGTAGGACGAATTTGCGTCAGCAGACAAAGAACCGTCAGACTTTAAATAAGCCCGAACTTTTTCATTTTATCGCGAAGTGTTGTTCTCTTAAGTGAAAGGAGCTCTGAAGCTTTTGTTTGATTATTTTTTGCTTTTTCCAATGCCCAGTGTATAGCTTCTTTTTCGATATCTTCAATAATTTTTTCTAAATCAACTTTTTCGTTTAAGTTGAATGAAAACCTCGGTTTTTGTTTTTCTCCGCATATTAAGTCTTGAGGTATCATTTCTTTTGTGATTTCATTTCCCTTTGCAAATGCGGCAATTCTATAAACAGCATTTTCTAATTGACGAATATTGCCTGGCCAATCAAAGCAGGAAAGAACATCTAGTGCATCGCCTGAAAATTTTAATTTTTCTTTTCCGCTTTTTTTCAAAAAATGTGAAACCAGTAACGGAATGTCTTCTTTTCTTTCGCGGAGCGAGGGAATTTTTAATGGTATGACTCTAAGGCGGTAATAGAGATCCTCGCGAAATTCACCTCTTTCAACTTTTTCCCAAAGATCTTTTTTTGTTGCACAAATTACTCTCACATCAACTTTAATAGGTTTTGTGCCGCCGACTCTTTCGAATTCTCTTTCCTGCAAAACACGCAAAAGTTTTACTTGCGATGTCACCGGAATGTCATCAACATCATCTAAGAAAAGCGAACCACCGTCAGCTATTTCAAACCTTCCTTTTTTCTCTTTGTATGCGCCTGTGAAGGCTCCTTTTTCGTGCCCAAATAATTCACTTTCCAACAGAGATTCATTTAAAGCTGCGCAGCTTAGTTTAATAAATTGTTTGTCTTTGCGTGTACTGTTGTAATGAATAGCATTTGCAACAACTTCTTTACCGGTTCCGCTTTCCCCCTCAATTAAAATCGACATTTCGTTGTCACTTACTAATTCTATCTGCTCAAAAAGTTCCTGCATTACCTTTGATTTGCCGATAAGATTATGAAATGAATATCTTTCTTCCAACTTTCTTTTGAGTGAAAGATTTTCATCAAGCAATTTTTTTAGCTGCTCATATCTTTTGACAATCAGTAAAAGTTCTTCGGACGAAAATGGTTTTGTAATATAATCGAAGGCACCTTTCTTCATTGCTTCAACTGCTGATTCTATTGTCCCGAATGCGGTTATCATTATGACTGCTGTATCGCTTTTCAGTTCTTTAACTTTTTCAAGCACTTCGAAACCGTCAATTTCATGCATTCGTATATCCGTAATAACAATATCGACTTGATTTTTTTCTATATATCTTAAGGCAAGAATCGAGGATGAAAAGGAATCAACATTGTAGCCTTCGTTGCGAAGTGCATCAGTCATAGTAATTCGCTTCGTCTTTTCATCATCAATTACAACTAAGTTCATCATACTAGCTAGCCTTCAATCAATTCCCGTTCAGATTTAACTTTATCCTCAGCATAAACCGGAAGCGAAATTTTAAACTTTGTCCCTTGATTAACTTTGCTTTCTACCGAGATTTCGCCACCATGTTCTTTAATTACGTTGTAGCTCAAATACAATCCTAATCCTGTTCCGTTGTCTTTTTGTTTGGTTGTGAAGAACGGATCGAATATTTTACTTAGATTTTCTTCCGAAATTCCCTGACCGTTATCGCTCAAGCAAATTTCAATTTGATTATCGAATTGTTCGGTAGAAATATTGATATTGCCTTGATCGTCAATGGCATCGTAGGAGTTCATAATTAAGTTAACGAATACTTGACCGAGATAATGGGGTTCTCCATAGATATAGATCGAGTTCTCGCTAAGATTAAGCCTCATATTTATTTTCTTTTTCTTGATTCGAAATTTTGTAAGCTCAAGAGAATTGTAAATCAATTCGTTTAAATCAACTTTAATCTTTTCTTTTGAATGCGGTCGGGCATAATCGAGCAGCCTTTTTACAACTATTTCTATTTTGAAGAGACCTTCCAATGCAAGCGGAAGATAATCCTCCAAAAGTCCTTGATTGCGGGGATTGTTCAAAACTGCGCGAATACAGTTTTGAATTCCATCTAATGGATTGTTTATTTCGTGTGCAACTCCTGAAACGAACTGACCGATTGCTGCCATTTTTTCTGATTGCATCAACTGATCGTTTGCTATTTTCAACTTCTCGTAGGCTTCGGTTATTTCTTTTGTTCTCTCCTCAACTTTAATTTCAAGCTCTTCATTAGCTTTTTTAAGTTCTTTTTCCAATCTAATTTTTTCAGTTACGTTTTGGCTAACAAGCACAACTCCCTTAAACCTTTGATTGTTGTCTTTGACTACATTATAGGAATTATCAAAATACTTTCCTTTTGATCTGATCATTTTATGCCGCGAGGCATAATCGCCGATTTTGAACGAGTTCATATCCTCAACAACTTTTTTTCTAACACCGGTGGAATGACATTCTAGCACCGATTTTCCGATTCTATCAGTAGCTTTTATGAATCGAATCTCTTCTCCGGCTTTGTTTACAAAAGCAAAGCGATTTTCATTGTCGACATAGATAATACCGACATCTAAGCTGTCAAGTATTTGGATTAAGTCTTCTTTAGTTAATAGATTTGAATCGGGCATCGAATCTCCTTTCAATACCTAAATGTCTTTTTATTAATATTGAAAATTAACAAAAATAATACCACAAAAAAATCAGCGGGGATCAAAATTTAATCGGAAAAAACATTCCGTTTTTCTAACATTTAAGAACTTAATTAAATGTAGATCAATACTGAGAAAATCTACTAATTAAAAAAAAGTTAAACTGTTTTTCTCAATTTTATTAGAAAGTTTTAAAAAGAAAATTCCCGCGACTGCTCCTATCAAGAAGTTAAGAAAAAAAAAGAGGATTAGAATTATTTCGATCGAAATATCCAAGCCCCAAGATCCGTAAACAAGATTTCTATAGACTGAAAAAATATTTCTTCCGAAATAATAATCGTGCATAATAATGCAATGCAGGTATGTATAAAGCATTAAACAAATACTTGTAACTATCGATGATTTTCTAAAATCGGAAACAACAAACATTATAAACTCCGCAATTACAACCAAAAGTAATACAGCAAGTAGTGCCGAATGAAAAATATTTTGATAATAGACTGCTTTCAAAATCACAACAATTAATCCCAATAACAAAATAGCTCCTTTAAATTCAGCAAGTTTTTTTGTTGTGATTATAAAAAAGATTGAAATTACAGTTAAAATAATTCCTCTTAACGGAAGCGACAAAGTTTGAACAAAATTTCCCACAAATATTTCCGCGGCTCCCCAAAGTATTCCTAACGAAAAGACAGATATTATTTTTTGATTTCTATTCATTGTTTTACCTTTAATTAAAGGGCTTCCCCCTCAGCCGGGAAACCCTTATGCCCCTTGTCGAACCCATTATCATTGGGAGGATAATAGGATTATTTTCAATATTCCCAGAATTTTTTTCCTTTCAATTTAAGTTCAACTGCTTCTTTGTTAAATGCTTCGGTGTCCTTTGTATTTCTCTTTTTATAGATACTATAGAGGCTGTCGTTATCGGCAGTATATTGTAATCCAAGATAATGTTCTTTGTTATTGTATCTATCCAGCCACAGCCGCCACTGTGCATCTGTCAGCACTCCGTTTTGATAAGCTTGTTCTACATTTGTGTAAACTCTTTCCCAGTAATCAGGATAGTTGTTGTAAACGAAAGGAGTTGTGTTTGCGTGAGAACTGATTCCCCAAGCATTTCCAGGAATATCATAAAGTGCGAACGGAATAAATTTTCCGGGGTGGTTAGAGTCAACCCATTTTTTAGCTTCCGGATCCCCTTGTTCAGCCGCCCAGGTAATCATTTCGCCCATATTGTGCTGCAGTTCCCAGATACCGTGCCATTGAGTATAGTCGGCACCCATCATTTCTGCCCCGTGTCTAAATCTTCTTCCTTCATGGTGCCATGAATGGTACATTTCTATCTCGGGATTTTCATCCCAACCGTTCAATACAGGATCCGAATAAAATTTTTCATCAAGTTCCAATCGATCAATTATGCCCGCATTTGTAAGCTTCTTAGTCCAGTAAACAAATTCTCTTCTTATTTCATTGTATTGTAAATTCACTAAATCTGCAGTTAAGAAATATACATTTACAAAATCCGGGGAGTGGCAGCTTTTACATACAGATTCCATTCTTCCGCGTTTCATTTTCCAATCACCGAGATTTTCTTCGGCCCAAACAGTTCTAAAACTCCAAGGAGCTTGCGATTCCCAAGCCAAGCGAGCACTAACGTTATGAGTCATTGGCTGTTTTCCGTCGGAATCCATATGACAAGTTGTACAAACAGGAATATCTATCGGAATTTCATTATGATCATCTGATTTATAAGTTAAATCCAAATTCTTTTCTGTTGCCCGGAAAATATTGCCGTGCTTAGATTCAAGATAAATTTCGATATGCGGGTGATCCGGACCAACATGGCATTCGCCGCAAGTTTCGGGTTGACGCGCAACAGCTTTGCTGAACGTATGCTTTGCATGGCAAGCGTCACACTCCCCCACACTGCCGTCAGGCCAAGTATTCCCAATATTATGACATTGCTCGCATCCGTTTCGTGTGGCAATAGGAAATTCAAAAACGGCTCTGTCACCGTTTGATAAAAGCCAAAATTGATGTGCGTGTTTACTGTCGGCAAATTCAATAACTTCTTTTTCATGACATTCCGCACAGTCTTTAGGTGTCGGATGTTTTGCAACGCGTAAATCACTTTCGGGACAGAAGAATTCATCAAAGTCACCTTCTTCTGCTGTGTGGCAATCTATACAGGAAATGTTCTGCTCGGCATGCATACTTTGTTTCCAGTGATCAATTGCTTTTACAGCAATTCCTTTACTAACATGACAATCTACGCATCGCTTATTTAATCCGCTTATTTCAATTACCGGCTGCGGATCAACCGAGTGTTTCATTTCAACACCTGCTATAATTATCAATATGACTACAAGCAGAATGCTAAATATTCCCACTAACATTTTTTGCGTTTTTAAAGAATCTTGTTCAGCCATAGAAAAGCTCCGTAATTACTTTTATTATTATTAAACAAACATTTCATAGACAGTGAAAAGCAAAAAAAGAAAAGCACATAAGCTTCCGAAAAAGTAATGCACTTTTAGCTTTGGCCATTTTATTCTGATGTACTCGTCAATGAACGGCCAAAAGGTTCCAACTATAATAAAAACTATAATTAGGTATATCCCGAATCGCAGAGGAAATAAATTCAACAATGCATAAATTCCGTAGAAATACCATTCCGGTTTAATGTGGTTTGGCGTTACATGAGGGTTTGCCGGATCACCTAACCCGGGAGGTAATATTACAGTTAATGCACTTAAAACAGTTAAAAGAAATAAACCAATTAATAGGGTATGATAAAAATGTTCCGGATAAAACGGATATGATTTTTCTTCATGCTCGTATCCTTCAATTTTTGCAACACCGTGAAGCCGGATGAAAACTATATGAATAATTACTAAAACAAGCAATATCATGGGCATAAATATTACGTGCAAATTGAAGAATCGTGTTAAAGTATTGGTAGTTACTTCGGATCCGCCTCTTAATGCTTCCAAAATTGGTATGCCTATAATTGGAATTTCTTTAATCATGTTTGTACCAACCGTTGCCGCCCAATAAGAAAGCTGATTGTATACTAATGAATAGCCGGTAAAACATAGGGTTAGAGTAGATAGAAGAATCACTACGCCCAAAATCCAATTTAATTCGCGCGGTTTACGATAAGCTCTTGTAAAGAACACTCTAACCATATGAAGAAAAATCGCAATAACCATTAAATTAGAGCCCCAGCGATGAAGCCCGCGGATATAGAATCCCATTCTTACTTCTTCGGTAATGTAGCGAACGCTTTCGTAAGCCATTTCGGGAGAAGGAATGTAATAGAAAGTAAGCAGTATTCCGGTAACAATTTGAATGACAAACAAAATCAAAGTTGTAGCTCCAAGAGCATAATACCAATGTTTCATATGAGCGGGTATTGGTTCTTTAATTAATTCTTCAAAAACCCGAGTAGCTTTTTCTTTATCAACAGGTATTCTTTTAGAAAACCAATTTTTAATTTTTCCCATTATGATAATCCTCTTTTGCTTTCTATCATCCACATATAAACAAGATTATCTTCAACTTCGACTTGATATTCATCTAAAGGGCGGGGTGGCGGACCGCTTATTACTTCTCCGCTTGCGCTGAAAATTCCTTTGTGGCATGCACAGTAAAATCTATTCCTGTAACCTTCCCATTTTATTTTACAGCCGAGATGCGTGCAAATTGCCGAGAATACTTTGAAACCGTCATCGGTTCGTACAAGAAACAAATCATTATCACCGTATGTAACTTCTTTTGCTTCTCCGGTTTTAAGTTCTTCAACTTTACCGACAAGTAATTTTCTTTTTTTAGTTTCTCCTTCTGCCGGAAGGACGAACGAAAAACCATGCTTTATTAAAAATACTGCGCTTGCAAACAGGCCTCCCCCCATTAATCCTTTCGTGATGAACTGACGTCTGTTCTCTTTTTTATCTTCGCTGACCAATTTTAAACCTCCGGTTAAATTAAACCATCATCAAAGGATGATTTTATCCCAATATTTATGCCATTGATAAAACTTAATAATTGTTCAGTTTATATAGGATTTTCTAATATGGTGCGATAAAAAGGTATATTGCGAAGTGATTAAAAATCGTCAATTAACGGAATTACGTCACATTGAAAATTATAGCAGCAGAAATTCAGATACCGCTTGTCAATTTAATGTTAACGTTCTACTCAGAATCCAAAATCTATTGGTCAATTATTATTTTTACAACCTGCTTAATCAACCGGATTTACAGCTCAACTTTTTCAATTATTTAAAATAATATATAGTTTCTTAAAATTTTTACATGTTAACTTCAGTTTAGTTTTCCAGTAATAATTTTAGCATAGTAGTCATTACTTCCAACAAAAAGCACTTTGTTGTCTACACTAAATATTCTAACTATTTTTCAAATCTAAACCAAAGGTCTGATTGCAGAATCTATAACTCAGCAAATCTACTTGTTCAAAAAAATAACTGTCAACCTTCGATCAACAAAGATTTGATAGATTCTGATGATTTATTATTTTTCTATCGATATCCTTATAATATCTTGTTTTGTAAATCAAAAAGCAGCATCCACTTATCTTTTTCTTTTCTCCAAACATGCACATAATAAAAACTTTCTTCAGAATTTCCGTCCGAATAAATTCCTTTTCCATAGGTATAAGCAATATCGTTAGCTTTGGAAGATTTTCCTCCAAGGGTCTCCCATTTTTCAGTTCCGGTAAACTGTGATAAAAATTCATCCTTCATTTCATATTTTACCGGCAAGTTGTTATTTCTCAGAAAAGTGGTTTCGCTATTTACAATAGACTTAAAATTTTCACTTGCCGGGGCGGAGTTAAAATTTCTTTCTATTTCGAGAATATCCTCAAATTCTTTTAAGCTTTCGAATTTATCAATTACTGCAGAGTTTTCGATTCCCTCAATAACTATTTCCGGTTTTGAATGACTGATGCCCGCATCAATTAAAAACTTCCAAGTTCCATCGGGTTTTTTTTCCCACACAGTCAAAAATTGTCCAAATGCAGAGGCTTTTTCATCCACAGTTCTTTTTAATTCCCAAGGACCGGTATTAACTCCAAAATCAAAAGAGGAAGAAATAATCGATTCAGTCGGATACCATAAAAGCAATCCCGTTTGTGCTTTGGAATTTTCTAAAAATTCTTTCCCGTTTACCGGTCCCGGGCGAAATAGAATTCCATCTTCAGCAATAAATTTAAGAAAACCATCGCGCACCGATGTGTTTCTTACTTCTTCTGCAAAATTGTATTCGCTTTGTATTATTTCTTTCTGAATGTCGTGGATTTTCAAATCTGTCTCCTGAGAATATAAACTACCAAATGTCCCAAGGATTATGAAAATTATCCTCATTAAAAAATTCCTTAATTCATTTCCAGTAACTGCCTTAATCGCATACGAAAATTTAACACTTCCATTATTTATAGAAAATATGTTTCTTAATCTGTTGCAAAATTGCTAACTATATCAAAATCAGTTAACTTAACAATTGATTACAATTATTCGGAAATAATTGAGGAGAAAAACTTGATTCATCTAAATTCATACGTTACAGGTAAATGGAAGGAAGGAAACGGAAAATCAATTGCTCTATTTAATCCTGTTAACGGCGAAAAAATTGCCGAATATTTTGATGGGGGATTAAACATAAAAGAAATTTTTACATACGCTAGGGAAGTTGGCGGAGTAAATCTGAGAAAGATGACTTTTCATGAAAGAGGAAGAATGCTGAAAGCATTAGCTCAGTATTTAATGTCTCGAAAAGATGAACTATATCCGCTTTCCTTTCAGACCGGTGCGACAAAAATTGATTCATGGGTCGATATTGAAGGCGGAATATCAACACTATTTACTTACGCAAGCAAAGGCAGAAGAGAAATACCTGACGGGAAAGTATGGGTTGAAGGAAATTCGGAAATGCTTTCGAGTAAAGGAACATTTATCGGACAGCACATCTGCATTCCGCTGCAGGGAGCTGCACTTCACATCAACGCATTTAATTTTCCGGTTTGGGGAATGCTTGAAAAACTTTCTCCAACGCTTTTAGCGGGAATGCCCGCAATAGTTAAACCCGCACCGGTATCATCTCATCTTGCAGTTAAGATCGTCGAAATAATGAACGAATCCAAAATTTTACCCGAAGGATCTCTTCAGCTGATATTGGGAGAACCGCAGGATCTACTTGATTATTTAATAAATCAGGATGTTGTTACTTTTACCGGTTCTGCAGCAATAGGACAAAAATTAAAATCGCATCCCAACGTCATTCAAAATTCAGTACGCTTCAATCTTGAAGCTGACTCGCTTAACGCTTCTGTATTGGGTCCGGATATCACTCCGGAAATGGAAGAGTTCAACCTTTTCATAAAAGAAGTTGCAAACGAAATGACATCAAAGGCAGGGCAGAAGTGTACTTCTATCCGCCGGACAATCGTTCCGAAAAATTTATTGAACGATGTAACAGAGGCTATTAAAGATCGGTTAGCTAGAATAAAAATCGGCGATCCTTCGGAAAAAGAAACACGAATGGGGTCACTCGGCGGGAAACGTTATGTTAACATGCTAAACGAAAAGATCAAACTTTTGAAGGAATCGTTGGAAGTTGCGTACGAAGGGAGTTCTGAATTTTCAAACAGGGACAGTGCTTTTGTTAATCCTATACTGTTAAAATGCGATGATCCATTCAACACTTCGGCTCCACATAAGATTGAAGCGTTTGGGCCTGTAAACACAATTATGCCTTATGATACAATCGATGATGCGATTAAAATCGTAAATCTTGGTGAAGGAAGTTTGGTTGCTTCATTATACACCACAGACAGCCAGATTGCCGAAAAATTCGTACTCGGTTCTGGTTCCTATCACGGAAGAATTAACATAATAAACAATGAATGCGCAAAAGAATCAACAGGGCACGGTTCCCCGCTTCCGCATATGACACACGGCGGTCCAGGCAGAGCGGGCGGTGGAGAAGAACTTGGCGGAATTAGAAGTGTTCTAAAATATATGCAGCGAGTTGCTCTCCAAGGTCACCCAACTATGTTAACAAAAGTGAGCGGACAGTACTTGAAAGGCGCAGAATATAACTTCGATAGAGTTCATCCTTTCCAAAAATATTTTGAAGAACTCGAAATCGGTGAAACGTTGATTTCTCCCCGGCGTACAGTTACAGAAGCGGACATTGTAAACTTTGCCGGAATCAGCGGGGATTTCTTTTATGCTCACATGGATGATATTGCCGCAAAAGAATCGATGTTCGAAAAAAGAGTTGCGCACGGTTATTTTGTTTTATCCGCAGCGGCAGGATTATTTGTTCATCCGGCAAAAGGACCGGTGCTGGCAAATTACGGATTGGAAAATCTTCGTTTTATTAAACCTGTTTACGTTGGGGATACAATTCAAGCGTTTCTGACTTGTAAAAGAAAAACATATAAAGAGAAACGTCTACCGGAAGATATTCCAAACGGTGTTGTCGAATGGTATGTGGAAGTAAAAAATCAAGAAAATGAAATAGTGGCGGTTTATACAATTCTTACATTAGTTGAAAGAAAAAACGATTAAATTAATCTTCAAAAAAAATTATTGGAGATAATATGAAAAAGTTATTAGCAATTTCAGCGCTGTTTTTATTGATGCTTTCATCATGCATCGACGTTACAACTCGAGTTAAACTTAACCCGGACGGAACAGGGACAATTGAGGAGACCGTATTTATTAGCAAGGATGTACTTTCAATGCTGGAGGGATTTATGGCTTTCGACAGCACCTATAACGAAGGCGAACCTGTTGATATGTTCAGCGAGGACGAACTGAAAAAAGAGGCTTCTTCATTCGGCGAGGGCGTCTCGTTTGTTTCAAGCAAAAAACACGAAAACCAGAATATGAAAGGATATACCGCTGTTTACTCTTTTAAGGACATAAACAAAATCAAGGTTGAAAATGATCCTGGAGAAAAAGTGCCGGATGATTTCGATAATCAGGATGAACTTGATAAAAAGGATGTTATCACTTTCAATTATACTATAGGAGATCCATCATCTCTGAAGATACTGCTGCCTAAACAGGAAGAAAAATCGGAAAGTGAAGAATCTATGGAAACCGAAGAGGTTGAAATGGAAGCGGATACAACCGGCATAGGTTCCCAGATGCAAATGATGTTTAAGAACATGAAAATTTCTGTTTCGTTGGAAGTGAACGGAAAAATAATTGAGACTGATGCCGAGTATGTTGACGGAAATAAGATTACTCTCTTCGAAATGGATTTTGAAAAGCTGCTTTCGGATCCCGAAAAACTCGAGAAATTAGAAAAAACAAAACCGGATAATTTTGAACAAGCATTGGAACTTATTAAAGACATTCCCGGTTTCAAGATCGAGTTCAAAGAGATTGTAAATGTTACATTTAAGTAAAACAAAATTCTATGAAAAAATTCGATATTCCGGATAAATATAAAAGTTCTTTAATAGCCGATATTAAAAATTTACGGCAGGAGAGTGATCCGAGAAAGAAGGATTATTCACCTACATATTTGGACTTCGGTCCCGTTGGGATTTATATTGCCCGCCACTTTGGGTTTTGTTACGGAGTTGAAAACGCAATTGAAATCGCATACAAAACCGTTGAGGCAAATCCCGATAAAAGAATTTTTCTCCTAAGCGAAATGATTCATAACCCTGGGGTCAATTCCGATCTTCAGTCGAATGGAATTAATTTCATAATGGATACCGAAGGAAATCATTATTTAGATTGGGAGGAACTTACAACGGATGATATTGTAATCATACCTGCATTCGGAACTACACTTGAAATAGAAAAGAAACTTAGAGAAATAGGACTTCAAACAGAACATTACAACACAACATGCCCATTTGTTGAAAAAGTTTGGAACCGCGCTTATTCATTGGGCGAAAAGGATTACACTGTTGTAATTCACGGAAAACATAACCACGAGGAAACGCGGGCAACGTTTTCTCACTCAATCAGAAATGCGAAATCAGTAATAGTAAGAGATATCGAAGAAACTAAACTTTTGGCTCAAATAATTTTAAATGAAATTCCAACAGAAAATTTTTATAAACTTTTTAAGGGCAAATACTCAGACGGTTTTGATCCGAAAAAAGATTTACAGAGAGTCGGAGTGGTTAATCAAACAACAATGCTTGCTTCCGAAACACAGGCAATTGCCGATTACTTGAAAGAAACTATGATCAATAAATTCGGGGCAGAAAAATATAAGGATCATTTTGCCGATACACGGGACACTCTTTGTTACGCAACAAACGACAATCAGCAGGCTACTTATGGTTTGCTCGAAACCGAATCTGACTTTGCAATTGTTGTCGGAGGCTACAACAGTTCGAACACTTCACACATTGTTGAACTTCTCGAAGAAAAATTTCTCACATATTTTATTAACAATGCCGATAAAATTTTATCGCGAAAAATGATCCGACATTTTGATCTTAAGCAAAAAACGGAATTGATAACCGAAAATTATTTGCCGACAAAGGATAAAGTTAATATTGTGCTTACAAGCGGGGCATCATGCCCGGATGCTTATGTTGATGAAGTGCTGGACAAACTGCTTTCGTATTTTGATGAAATAAAAACAAAAGAAGAAGTGATTAATACTATCAAATAAACCGGCTGCTTACCGTATAGTCGGTTTCTGTGAAATATTTTATCTTCTATTTAAACAGTAATTTGCTTTCGCGTAATTTTGCTTCTTTCCACCATTCTTCGGGAACAATCCTCCAATTGTTAAATGACTTCGGAGCAACTACCAGCTTCTTTTCAATCCACTTCATAATGAAATATCTGAAATCCTTTTCTGTGGAGTTTATTATCCTTTCCGATAGTTCGTCCTTATCAATTTTTGATCCCGCCGTTAAATGACCGCCGCCGCCGTTGCCTCTGTAACTGTTTAGTGCTGCTTTATAAACTTTATCTTCATCAAAAACTTTTGATGTATCACACATACCCAAAATAGTAACGCGATTACCTTTCGGTTTTGAAACATCAACCAAATATTCAATCCCCGCAGCTGCATCAAAATTATAATATTGCCCTTCAAGTATCGGTCTTTCTTTGACGAGGACAATATTTCCTTCGTCGTCTGTTTTATAGTTCAAAAGAAAATCTTCGCTGTTAGTCATAACATTGAACCACGTATCGGCAGTAAATTCAAGATAGTCCTTTATTTCCGCTCCTGTCAGTTCTATTGTGTATAAAAGATTTTCGTAACGGTAAAGTTCGAACATATCTTTTACATAAATTTTACCGCTGTCTATTGTTGCATTGAATGAAAGCGGCGCGGCAAACGAGATATCCGCTCCGGTAATTTCGAGTTGAATACTGTTCAAAAAATCTGTAAAAAGAGAAGGACCGAAAACAGCATTTCTGCTCGTGAGAGTTTTTGTAAATTCCCCAATTTCCTTCGATACATATTCTTTTGTTATTTTAAACTCTTCTCCGAAAATTTCCATAAATGTTGAATCGGGAGGATATATTTTCAGATCAACAATATTTCCGATAATATTTTTATCCCACTTGTTTTCAATTTCATCATAAACAAATTCTATCTCTGCCGAAGCTATATCTCTAGCGGAACTTGTAGCCCCAAGGATTAATACAGAATCTCCGTTAATGTTTGTGACCCATTTGTTCCATCCGGTGTGATCGTGGCCGACAAATATAATATCAAACCCGGGAACATCTTCTGCAACAATCAATGAAGCGTTTTCGTTCTTTGGTGTGCTTCTTTCCGAAGTACCGTACTCATAATCAACGCCAGAATGAAACAGCCCTATCATTAAATCAGGATCTTCTTTTTCTTTAATTATGTTAATCCACTTTTCAGCAGTTTCGGTCATATCCTCAAAAATAATTCCGTCCCAAAGTTTTTGGGGCAGCCAATGAGGAATCCAAGGAGTAATTAAACCAAGCACTGCAATTCTAATATTCTTCTTTTCGATAATTGTATATGGTTTGAAATAAGGTTCTGCTGTTTCTTCTGAAACAGCATTAGCTGCAAGCCAAGGGAAATTAATTGTTCTGCAAAATCTGTCATAAACATCATGTCCGGTTTCAATATCGTGATTTCCAACTGTTCCGGCATCATAATTTAAGTAATTCATAACTTGAGCAAGAAGATGATTACTGGTGGTGTCCTCGAAATTATAATAATAGACCGCGGGTGTTCCCTGCAGAATATCTCCGCCGCTTAACAATATCACCTCTTGGTTTGATCTGTTTCTTTCTTCGTTCAGTAAAGTTGCAAACTGAGCTAATGAACCATCCCGCGGCTTAGCGTTATTGTAATCATAAGGAAAAATTGCCCCATGCACGTCTGTGGTTTCAATAATTTTGATCTTTACTGTTTGAGAATAAGTACTGATCAAAAAAAGAAAAAATAGAATGATGACTCTTTGGATTTTATTCATAAAATTGCCAGATGGATTTTGATTTAACTATTAATTTAGTTTGAAATCCTATGTAAGTAAACAGAGCAAATATAACACACCGTAAGTAATTATTCGAAATTTATAAGTATCTGTTTTCAGAAACCAATGTTTTGGATCCTTATTTTTGCTAACGTAAAAAAAATATCAAGGAACAAAATTTGTTCCTTGCGGGTAAGAGGCTAAATTTTATTCTTGAAAGTGACTATTTAGTTGAAAGGATTTTAAAATTATCACTATTTTTTTTCCTAAATCTTTCATACAAATGCGAATAAATTATAAAACAAAAATATTTTTCGGTCTCCCTTTCATTGCAGTTTTTACACTGATGCTTATGTCGTGTTCTTCTGTCGATTTCTTAACAACGAACAACACTTATTTTAAAGAACAACAAAACGACAGCAATATAAGTATTGTTACTTACAACATAAAAGCAATTTACGATAAGGAAGAAACTCAAGTTGATAGCTTGATGGATTTTATAAACCGCGGCAAATTTAATTTCGTTGTGTTTCAAGAACTTTTTGACGAAAGCACAAGATGCGAAATTGTAGAAAAGACCGATACAAATTATTTTGGAACGATAATTTCAAGGGTGGATTATGTTTCGGTGCCTGAATTTATATTTCAGGATTCGGGACTTTTCATGATGAGCACATATCCAAGGGTAGATCTTTCCGATGTTGATTTTGGAAGCGAAATTAATAATTCGAACGGCGTAGTGCATATGGTTCTAGATAAAGAATATTCGAGATCACATGATTACCTTGCGAACAAATCCGTGATGGGGACACTTTTTTCCATTAACGATTCTTCTCATATTTTTCTCTTTGGAACACACGTTCAGGCTCTTGGAACAACTGAACATAAAGAATTTCAGCTTGAGCAGATAAAAGGCTTCATTGCAGCATCGGTGAAGAAGATAATTGAAACCAAGCTTGTTGAACCGAAAAATCTTGCCGTATTGTTGGCAGGGGATTTTAACTCAAATGCTTACAGCGTAGAGAGATTTAACTCGATGCGTCAAATATTGGGAAACCCGCGGGATTTACACAAAGAATATCACGGAACAAATGAGGAATATACATTTGTTTTCCGTCAGGGAAGACCATCCAGAAGATTCGATTATATTTTTGCATACGATAAAATAAGTGATATTGAATTAAAACAAATAACTTTAATAGACAGCGGTGTTGAAGATGTTAAAGATATTAAAGGGAACAGCATTTCGGATCACATCTCATTGAAAGCTTTGTTTAATTTGGAATAGATTCTTCAAATCAACTAATTCTATCTGCACTAAATAAAACTGTAGTTTGAATGACCTGCTTTCCGTATATTTGCCCTTCTTTATTTTTTGTAATTGAGGAAAAAATTGAAACAGCTTAGAAATATAGCAATAATTGCACATGTTGATCACGGAAAGACAACTCTGGTCGATCAACTCTTGAAACAATGCAATGTGTTCAGAAAAAACCAGGTCGTGCGGGATCAGTTTTTAGATTCGAATGATCTTGAACGCGAACGAGGAATTACAATTTTATCAAAAAACATAAGTATTCCTTATAAAGATTTTAAAATAAACCTTATTGATACTCCCGGTCACGCTGATTTTGGCGGTGAGGTGGAAAGGGTATTGAAGATGGCAGACGGGGTTCTTCTGCTTGTGGACTCTTTCGAAGGACCGATGCCGCAGACGCGTTTCGTTTTGGAAAAAGCACTTCATCTTCATCTTAAACCAATTGTTGTTATAAATAAAATCGACAGACCCGATAACCGCCCTGAGGAAGTACTTGATGAAGTGTACGATTTGTTCATTGATCTCGGCGCAGATGAGGATCAACTTGACTTTCCTTTTGTTTTTGCGAGCGGGCGTGACGGCTGGGCATTGAAAAATTTAAATGATGAACGAAAAGACTTGACTCCCTTGATTGAAACAATAATAGAAAAAATTCCTTCACCGCCCATTCAAGAGGGTCCCTTGCAAATTCAAATCACGACATTAGATTACAATTCTTACGTAGGTAGAATTGGAATCGGACGCGTGTTCAGAGGAACTCTCAGGAAAAACGATGGTCTTTCTTTGATTAAAAGAGACGGCACCATACACCCCGCACAGATAAAACAGTTGTTTGTTTTCGAAGGACTTACAAGAAACGAAATAGATGAAGTTTACTGCGGCGATATTTGCGCTTTGGTAGGAATTGAAGACATTAACATTGGCGACACTCTCGCAAACTCCGAAAACCCTGAACCGCTTCCGATTATTTCGATTGACGAACCAACAATAAGCATGACTTTTACCGTAAACAACTCCCCATTTTATGGCAAGGAAGGAAAATATGTTACTTCACGTCATCTTCGTGAAAGACTTTATAAAGAACTTGAAAGCAATGTTGCCCTCAGAGTGCAAGAGACAAATTCTCCGGATGCATATAAAGTTTCAGGAAGAGGAATTCTGCACCTTTCGATATTAATTGAGAACATGCGCCGTGAAGGCTACGAACTCCAAATACGCGAACCAAAAGTTATCTATAAAGAAATAGATGGAAAAAAAGCCGAGCCGATAGAAGTTTTAGTTGTCGACGTTCCTTCGGAGTCCGCAGGAAAAGTAATTGAAATTGTTGGTCAACGCAAGGGTGAAATGGTAAAAATGGAAAATAAAGGATCGATGCAGAAACTTGAGTTTCATATACCTTCGCGTGGAATAATGGGATTGCGTACAAAACTATTAACAGCGACCGCAGGCGAAGCAGTTATTAACCATCGTTTTTATCAATACGAATATTTCAAAGGCTCAATCGGCGGTAAATCAAACGGTGTCTTAATTTCGATGGAAGAAGGTCCGGCAACCGCATATGCAATTGATTCGCTTCAGGACAGAGGAAAATTCTTTGTTGATCCCGGCGAGGTTATTTACAAGGGACAAATTATCGGCGAGAACAATAAAGACAATGATCTGGAAGTAAACGTACAGCGGGGAAAGAAACTTACAAATATGAGAGCTTCCGGAGCAGATAAAGCCGCTAAAATTGCACCAGCTATAAAATTCTCCCTCGAGGAAGCATTGGAATATATTCAAGATGACGAGATGGTTGAGGTAACTCCTAAATCTATAAGATTACGAAAATTGTATCTCGATCCGAACGAACGAAAAAGATATAACTTGGGAAAGCTTTAGTATTTAATCATTTTTTTACCTGTACTTTTTCCTTTTCATTGAATTATTATTTGACTCGTGTTGCATTAGAGGCTAAATTAGGACACAACATCCGCATAAGTGTTATCCGAAGCTCATCCTAAGTTTCACTTTAACTGATCCGGTTGTTAATTAAAAAACTAACTATCTGAATAAACCGAGAAACAATAAATGGAAATAATGGATAAATCAACTAATACAGAAAATTATGAAGGCGAATCGAAGTCCGAGGTTTTGGCACTTTTAGAAAATAAAGTTAAAGAATGGATGGGACAGCATCTAGATAAAAGAAAACTTTGGTTCTCAAGTGATTTTCTTCCTGCAGATGAAAAAAGCGATGACAACAAAGAGTCGGTTATTTCTAAACTCCGTGAACGTGTTCGTGGAATAAAGGACAGCGCAAGAGTAGCTATTGGGCTCAATCTGATTACCGAAGAAGGGCTTCCTCACTTTCATAGATTGATTGCTAAATATCTTGGTGATGAAAGTTTTTGGGCAAAATGGAATAATCTGTGGACAGCAGAAGAGGACAGACACGGAAACATACTTCGAGATTATGCAAGGGACAGCAGGCTTTTTAATTTTTCCCACCTTGAACAAATGCAGTACGCTTATGTCGAAAAAGGATTTTCACCGGATTGGGATAAAGATCCTTATCGAGTTTTTGTTTATACAACGCTGCAGGAACGAGCAACTCAGTATTCTCATAAAAACAGCGGAACATATATCGGCGAAGAAGAACCCTTAATTAACGGAATACTCGGAAAAATTGCCGCCGATGAAGCAAAACATTTCATCTTTTACAGAAATGTTTTTAAAGAAATTTTAAGAATTGATCCGAACCGTGCACTGCAGTCCGCACTTGCAATTATGCCGGCGATCGATATGCCGGGAATATCAATGCCGAATTTTAGAGAAATGGCTGATATTGTTAGAAGAGCAGGCATTTATGGTCCGCGTGATTATAAAAAAATTGTTGAGGAAGCAATAAACGCATGGAAAATAGAAATTTTAACCGGGTTGAACGAAGCAGGAAGAAAAGCACAGGAAAAAATTATGGCTATTCCCAAACGACTTGAAAAAGCGGCTGAATATATTGAACATCGTACGGTTAAAAAATCGTTTTCGTTGGAGTTGATTTATAATCGAATTGTTGTAATGGATTGAAATATTTTAGAAGCAAATCTAAAATACTCCGGGACGTATAGTCCCGGTTAATACTAACTCTTTTTACTCTTCGGTCGGATTAATTTTTAATCTTTCATTCCTGTTGGACAGCATTGAAACAATGTCTTCAACAAGCAAAGTTGTTTTGTAGATTTTATCATAATTTATTTTATCAAAATCATCGGATGGTCTGTGAAGATCGTCACTCATATTATCAAAGAAGAATGCTACCGGAATGTTTTGTTTAGCAAAACTGTAATGATCGCTCTGCATGAACAATCTTGTGTCTGACAGGGAGTAATCTAAATAAAAGTTAGCCGATTGTTCATTTGCCTTATCAATAATCTCCGTAAGTTCCGAACTAACTCTGTCCGATCCTATGCAGAAAATTGAATCCACAGCGCCTCGTCCTACCATATCCAAATTTATGTTGGCAATAATGTTTTCAAGATTTTTAAAATTTTCAACAAAATATTGCGAACCGATCAAACCTTTTTCCTCGCCGGTATAAAGAACGGTAATTATCGATCTCTTATTGTCTCCTTCTTTTGCAAGACGGCATGCTGCTTCAACTGCTGCAACAGTCCCCGAAGCGTTATCATCCGCACCGTTGAAAACCTCATCGTTCATAACACCCACATGATCCATATGTGCCCCAATTGTTACATACTGATTCTTCAATTGAGAATCATTCCCTTCAATTATACCGACTACGTTTCGAACGATTTTTTCATTCTCGATAACTTTCAGATTTATCGAAGTACTTTTCTTTAAATCAAATCCGCGCGGAATATCTTTTTCATCGATTAAACTTTTTAATTCATCAAACGATGATTCTTCTCCATTAAAAATCTCAGCAGCACCGTCAATAGATATCATAACTGCCGGTATCGAACTGTTGGGCTCATCGTTTTCGTTTGGTCTTGATAATGTTTCGTTAAGAGCCATGTTTGAGATGAAGCTCCAGTATTGAAGATACTGTTCATCCGGAATGAGAATAATCCCCTGCGCTCCATGCTTTTGAGCCGCTTCAATCTTATGCCTGAATCCTGCATAGTTGGTATTTTTTTCGGCATCGAAGAACTCCGGATTTTCGCTGTATGGTTCTCCCATAAATACAATAACAATTTTTCCCTTCACATCTAAGTCTAGATAATCACTGTACTGATATTCCTCCGCATTGATGCCATAGCCTGCAAACACAATCGGGAAAGCTGTGTTCATTTTTTCGGCATCACCCAGCATATTCGGCATAGAAATTATTGATTCACCGATCATCAGCTTAGAAAGAATATTGTTTTTATCATCGTAAACCGAGATGTTTGATTCCTTATCAAAGCGGCTTCCTATCAAAGTAAAATTTTGAAAATAAGTGCCTTCGTCGCCGTAAGGTTTTACATCGTATTCTTCAAAAATATCGGCGATATGTTCCGCCGTTTTTCTAATCCCCTCCGATCCGGTTTCTCGTCCTTCAAGCTCGTCAGACGCAAAATATTCGAGATTGGTTTTCATTCTAAGTACAGCGGCTTCCTTCAAATTTTCCGACAAGTCTTGAGGGAAAACAAAGGCGGATAAAAGAAGTGTTAATAATAACGAAAGCATTATTTTATTTTTCATTACATCCTCAAAGTATTATATGCTGATTATTTTTGACGAAATGAGCAAATGATTGTTTTGAAATTTATCAAACAATTATTTGAGAAAATAAATTATTATTGCTCTGTCAAAAATTTTTACTTCAAAGATAAAAATAACACCAACTTTGGTTTTTTTGTGATATTTTTACGCTTTAATCAGATTTTTCGGATGATATGAATAAATTATTATTATTCTCTATTACGGTACTATTGATTTCAGTACAACTTTCTGCTCAAGATCAATCGATAGATTATTTCCCGGACGAACTCCACTTTAAACCAATACGCGCTGATTATCAGGAACCAAGAACCGGCATAGTTTACATCCCGAAGAATGATCATGTAAATTTTAATCTCGGTCAAAGCTTTGATGTTATCTCTTTTGGTTTAGATGAAAACTCGAGGTTAACTTTTGGTGTGGACATCTCGGCTTACGCGCAGTTCAACTTTGTGGAAAATCTTGAAATAAATGTCGACAATATCGATGCACTTTACGGACTCAACTGGGTTTATTCCAACAGCTACGAATCAAGCACTCTTTTTTTAAGATTAAGATTGATGCATAACAGCTCCCACCTTGTTGACGAACATTTTGACGAAGAAAACGAAAGACGATTTTATAAAACCGAACCGTTTAATCTTACGCAGGAATTCATGGAGTTTACAACGGCATATGAAAGTTATTCCGAGAACACAGTATTTCGCATTTACGGAAGTCCCTCGTACAGAATAAGATTTTTCCCTGAAGGAGAATTCACAAACTATTTTGCAAAAGCCGGGGCAGAACTTGCCTTCAAAAATGCTCTTGGAAATATTATGGACGAAGAGACACATCTCTTTTTTGCCGCCAACTTTCGAATAGATGGAACTCCAAAATACAGACTTTCGTTCAACGGTTTGTTTGGAATAAAATCGGGCGATTGGCTCGGCAAAGGAATTATGTTCTATCTTTCCTACTACAGAGGAAATAATTTTTACAGCGAATATTATTTTGAAAGGATTGCCGATTACGGAATCGGGTGCTTTTTAGAGCTTCAGTAACAAAATGAAACATGTAAAAAAAATAGTTTTGTTCTTTTTCTTTTCTCTCTTTTCTGTGACTGCACTTTGCGCACAGGATACCGCGGATTTGGATTCCTCGAAGATTGAACAACAAAGCATCAGCTTATCGCGGACTTTGATAAGCGGAGGAGCTGTCGCTGCATTTAATACAGCCGCATGGAGTTTTTATCTAAACACATGGTACGATAGAACTTCCGACAAATTTCAATTCCGCGACGATTGGTACGATCACTCCTTAAATGTTGATAAGCTCGGGCATTTCTGGACTACGTCAATGCTGCATAAGATAGTATATAAACTTTCGCGATGGTCAAACTTTTCCGAAACACAGTCGCTTTGGATTGCGACAGGATTGGCTTGGCTGCAGATGCTCCCGATCGAAATTAAAGACGGGTATTTTGTAACCTATGGTTTTGCGTGGACTGATCTTGCCGCAAACACTCTCGGTGCAGTTTATCCTACACTTCAGAAAATATATCCTGCGCTTGAGCCTTTCAATCTAAAAATGAGCATGCACATAACGCCTAACTACAACGACGATAAATACTACCAGATAAGAAATCCGGTGGATGATTATGAAGGAAGAACCTTCTGGCTTTCAATTGATGTAAACTCGCTGCTTCCGGAATCGGCAGATCCTTATTGGCCGGATTGGTTGAACCTTGCGGTCGGCTACGGCGGTTCCGATATGTTCACGGAAAGAGGAAATTGGAACATAGACAAAAACCGGAAAGGATTAGGAAATCAAGAATGGTATCTTGCTCTTGATTATGATCTTTTGAAAATATTTAATCCGGAGAAAGATACTTTCTTTTATACTCTCCTTGATTTCATAAATATGATCCACCTTCCTGCCCCAACAATAAGATTTACTCCCACCGCTGTTTTTTACGGTGTTTATTTTTAGTAAGAATAATTAGAAAATTGCTCAATTGTCAAACTGTTAAATTGCCAAATGGCCGTGAATATTTCGCACAGAATTTTCGGGAATTATTTACAACCTCTTCCCCGGCATTTCTCTTCCGCCTTGGAATAATGTTATACTGTCAACATTTCCTTCCTCATTTCGGTTAAATTTAATTTGTGCTTCTACCGCCGTTAAATAAAATTCTGTTTCGCTTGAAGGATAAACTTCAAATTCCGGCTGACCGGTAGCCTGTACAAAAAGCTGACCTGCATCGTGACGAACGGTTAATATAAAATTTGGTGCCAGTTCATACTTTCCAACATACTCGTTTAATATATCTTCGCTGACTATTATTTCTTTTTTATACTCAACACCAAGAATCTTCAACATATCAATTCCGTTTTGATTACTCGGATTCATATCAACTGATTTTTTATAATATTCAATCGCTTTTTCATTATTTCCTGTTTTCATTAATACTTCAGCATAACTGTCGTATGCGTTAAACCATTCAGGATATTCGTTCATATTAAGTTCAAATATTTTCTCGGCAGCTTTCACATCATTTTTGTTATTCATCAAGTAATATCCCAAGGAATTCATTTCAGTGCGGTCGGTATAAAATTCTGCCAGCATTTCGTTCTCTTTTAATTGATCATACCAAGTTATTGCCTCGTCAATTCCATCGTCTTTATACTTTTCGTACATTGCCAATCCTATTCCTTTTTTCGGAACTTCAGGTTCTTGGTCATTGATAATACTAGTAATTTGGTTTGCCATAAAATCAAGAGGAGCACCGCCGGTATTATTAAGAAGAACTATTAGTTGTCCCTTTCCGGGCACACGTTTAATCAATGTATTAAATCCGTTTATGCCGCCGCCGTGACTAACAATTTTTTCAGCTTCGCCGTCGCCGTCAATATCTTTTTCGCCGATTCCCCAGCCGTAACCATAGTGCCCGCCCATAGCTTCTATGTAAGGAGTGAACATCAGATCGAGCGATTCTTGAGTTAAAAAACCGGGTCGATACAACGCCTGATCCCATTTATAAAGATCTTCAACGGTAGAATACATCGATCCGGCAGCGTAGGGGAGTTCCATATTTATATATGGTGTGTTAATATATTCAATAAACATTTGCTCATAACCCGCGGCTCGTTTGGGAAGAATATCCGCAGATTTATCAAAACCGCTTTCTTTCATTCCAAGCGGATCTAAAATATAATGATGAAGCGCTTCGGCATAAGTCATATCTGTAATTTCTTCAATAACTACACCGAGCAGATAATAACCCGAATTGTTATAGCTCCATTGAGTGCCGGGTTCAAATGCGAAATCCCCGGAACAGTATTCTTTTACAAACTCTTCAACGGTAAATTCTTTCATGCTTCCTTCTGGGAAGAAATTGGGATTGCTTGTATAACTCGGTATTCCCGATGTATGAATCAACAGTTGATGAATTGTAACCTTATCGCCGGTATCTTTTCTATAATAGGGAATATGATCGGTAATTTTGTCTTCGAGTTTGAGTTTGCCCTCTTCGCGAAGTTTCAAAATTATTGCTGCGGTAAATTGTTTTGTAATTGAACCGAGACGGAATTTTGTATCGACATTGTTAGGGATATTCCATTCGCGGTTTGCAAGAGAATATCCTTTCCGAAAAATTATTTCCCTGCTGTCAGCCACAAGTGCTGATCCTGTGAATGAATCATACTCAACCATCTTTTGAATAAACTCATCGATTTTTTGCGCTTTGTCTTGTGCGTTAAGTTCAACAATTCCGATCAGCAGCACAATTGCAGAAATAACAAAAAATATCTTACGCATAATTCTTTCCCCTTTTATTTAATAATCCTTATGACGCCTATTTACAGAGATTGGTTACAGAAATGATACACAAAATAAAAGAATAAATTAACAAATATTCTGCAGCGTTATTCAAGGAAACAAAAGTAGAGGCAGTGATAGGATTTTG
>CAZCLA010000016.1:5491-68940 GCA_964499285.1 uncultured Melioribacteraceae bacterium | reverse complement strand
GAGTAACTCAGTTGGCTAGAGTCACAGCCTTCCAAGCTGTTGGTCGCGGGTTCGAGTCCCGTCTCCCGCTCAAAAGAATTTGAGAATTATTCTTTGCTAGAAAATTTTTCCTTTTTCTCAAATCAAAAGTATTGAGTTTATTAAAGCTGACGTAGCTCAGTTGGTAGAGCACGTCCTTGGTAAGGACGAGGTCACCGGTTCAATCCCGGTCGTCAGCTCGATCAAATTTTTTGAAATTATTTATTGTAAAAGAGAACCGATATGGCAAAAGCAAAAAACGCAAGAGTAACAATAATTTTAGAAAGCACTGCGGATACAGGGTACAGATATACTACAACTAAAAATAAACGTAATCATCCAAGTAGAGTTGAATACAAAAAGTACGATCCCGTAGTTCGTAAACACGTAGTATTTAAAGAAACTAAATAAATACGAGAGTGGCTCAATTGGCAGAGCAGCGGTCTCCAAAACCGCAGGTTGGGGGTTCGAATCCCTCCTCTCGTGCAAACTTAGCGTAGACAAAAATCGATATGAAAGAAAAAATTGTAAACTTTGTTAACGACGTGGTCAAGGAAATGAAAAAAGTTACCTGGCCAACGAAGGACGAATTAAAAGAATCTACCATAATCGTTATCGTGGTCTGTTTAATATTGGCTGCTTTCACTTATGTGATAGATATTGGTGTCTCAAACATTTTAAAAGGTATTTTTTAGTTGGATCAAGAAAAAGCAAAATGGTATGTGGTTAGGACTTTTTCTGGCCACGAGAACAAGGTTAAAACCCTTATCGAAGCAGAATTGGCTGATAACGAGGATTTGCGTGCACGTATTTTCGAAGTGCTTGTTCCAACTGAAAAGGTATTTGAGGTTAAGGACGGTAAAAAAAGAACAAAAACTAAAAACTTTTTTCCGGGATATATACTCATTAACGCTGACTTAGATAACAGAGCAATCGATTTTATTGTGAATACACCTAGTGTTATGAATTTTTTAGGCGCGGGTAATAAACCAATACCGCTTCAGCCTGACGAAGTTAGAAGAATTGTCGGAAGAATTTCCAAAACTGACGAAACAGAAAGAACCGAAACGATATTTAGAAACGGAGATTATGTAAAAATAATAGATGGTCCGTTCAATAACTTTTCGGGGTATGTTCAAGAAGTAAACGAAGAAAAAATGAAGATCAAAGTTATGGTTTCAATATTCGGGAGAAAGACTCCTGTTGAAATCGATTTTGTTCAAGCAGAATTAGAAAAATAAATCAAGTAGGTTAGGAATGGCAAAGAAAATTGAAGGTTTTATTAAGCTGCAGATTCCTGCAGGACAAGCTAATCCGTCTCCACCGGTTGGTCCGGCGCTTGGTCAAAAAGGTGTTAATATTATGGAGTTTTGCAAGCAGTTCAACGCTAAAACTTCCGATAAAGCTGGACTGATTATTCCTGTTGTTATTACTGTTTATAAAGACAAATCTTTCACATTTATAACAAAAACACCACCCGCGGCAGTGCTTATTAAAAAAGCAATTAAAGTGGAAAAAGGTTCAGCTGAACCTAATAAAACAAAAGTTGGTAAAATTTCGAAAGCGCAAGTTCGTGAAATTGCTGAATCAAAAATGCCGGACTTAAACGCAAACGATATAGAAAACGCCATGCGAATGGTAGCTGGTACAGCAAGAAGCATGGGAATCACAGTCGAAGAATAAAAAACAAAAACTGGTTACGATAATGAAAGTTTCAAAAAGAGTTAAAGAAATTCGAAAAAATATCGATCTCAAGAAAGCATATACCGTTGAAGAAGCCGTAAAACTTCTCAAAGAAAATTCTAAAGTTAAATTTACTGAATCACTCGATTGTGCAATCCGACTTGGTGTTGATCCGCGACATGCCGATCAGATGGTTCGTGGTACAGTTGCACTTCCGCACGGAACTGGAAAAGAAGTTAGAGTTTTGGTTATTGCTAGAGGCGATGCTGCAAAAGATGCGCTTGATGCAGGGGCAGACTATGCAGGATTCGAAGAATATCTTGAAAAAATTAAAGGCGGTTGGGCAGATATCGATGTTATCATCGCTACTCCGGATTCGATGGGTGAATTAGGAAAGCTCGGTAGAGTATTAGGACCAAAAGGTTTAATGCCGAATCCAAAATCCGGTACTGTCACAAAAGACGTTGCTCAAGCAGTTAAGGAAGTTAAAGCCGGTAAAATTGAATTCCGGGTTGATAAAACCGGAATTGTTCATGTTTCTTTAGGCAAGCTTGAATTTTCTGATGAGCAATTGGTCGAAAACACTATTGCTTTTATCAATACTATTCAGAAAATGAGACCCGCTTCTGCAAAAGGTCAATACGTGAGAAGTTTATTTCTGACCAGTACTATGGGACCGGGATTGGAGATTGCCAAAGATACAGTGATCTCAACTAAATAATTGAATATTACGTACTCAAAAAAATAAATGCTTCTATTTTTTTAGTAACAGTTAATTAAAAAACTGGGAATGAAATGAATAAAACAGAAAAAGCTGAAGTCATTTCCGAAATAACAGAAAAACTCAAGAACGCTTCAGGCGTATTCCTTGTGGATTACAAAGGAATTAACGTTGCTGATATTAGCGAAATTCGGCGCGAGTTCAGAAAAGAAGGGGTTTCTTATAAAGTTTATAAGAATACTCTTCTTAAAAGAGCTATCGATGAAGTTGGAACTTATCCTGAATTGAGTGATAGACTTGTGGGGATGACCGGTGTAATTTTTACTGACGAGAATTATGTAGCCCCCGGTAAAATCATTAAAAAATATTATGATAAAACCGGAAAGTTAGCATTCAAAGGCTGCTACATTGAATCTCAATTTTACGGTAGTGAAAAACTCGATGTTCTTGCTTCGATGCCGACTAAAGAAGAAATTATGTCAAGTATTGTGGGTAGTATCGCTGCTCCCGCTTCAGGTATTGTCGGGGCAATTAACGCAGTTATGCGCGATATTGTTAGTCTCGTTGACGAGATAAGCAAGAAAAAAGCTGCATAAAAAGATTGTAAATTAAAAAAATAAAGGAGATATCAAGAGATGTCAAAAGTACAAGAAATCGTTGACAAAATAAAAGAGCTGACTTTAGTTGAAGCCTCTGAATTAAAAACAGCATTGGAAGAAGAATTTGGTGTAACTGCTGCTGCTCCTGTTATGATGGGCGGTGCTATGCCTGCTGCTGGCGAAGCTGCCGCTGCAGAAGAAAAAACTGAATTTGACGTTATTCTTGCAAGTGTTGGTGATAAGAAAATCAACGTTATTAAGGTTGTCAGAGCTCATACCGGATTGGGATTGAAAGAAGCTAAAGAATTAGTTGATTCTGCTCCAAAACCGGTTAAAGAAGGAGCAACTAAAGAAGAAGCCGAAGCAATAAAGAAAGAATTGGAAGAAGCCGGCGCAACAGTAGAACTTAAATAAGCCGACTTCGAAAAAAACTATAATTTTTATGAATGCCAAAGTGGTAAAGCGGTGAAGTATGCCTTACCACTTTTCTTTCATTTTAAAAGCAAACTAAATTTTACTCACTAGGAGGTTCAGATTGGAGAACATTAAGAAGAATAAACTAACAGATAGAATTACTTTTTCTTCCATCACTCCAGCTATTAAAATTCCTGATCTCTTAAATATTCAGCTAGAATCTTTTGAAGATTTTTTGCAGTTGAATGTTGAACCCTCTAAACGCGAAAATAAAGGACTTCAGGAAGTTTTTACTACTAATTTCCCCATTTTCGACAGTAAGGAATTTTACAGATTAGATTTTATTGAATATGCAATAGAAAAACCTCGGTATTCAATTCAAGAATGCGAGGAAAGGGGTTTAACTTTCAGTGCTCCTCTTAAAGCTAAACTTAGGCTTTCAACAAAGGACGAAGAGACCGAAGAATTCGTCAACACAGTTGAGCAGGAAGTCTATCTCGGAAATCTTCCGTTCATGACTGAAAGCGGAACGTTTATTATTAATGGTGCGGAAAGAGTCATAGTAAGTCAATTGCACCGTTCACCGGGTGTAGCATTTGCCCAAACAGTTCATCCAAACGGAACTCCGATTTATTCGGCGCGAATTATACCGTTCCGCGGCTCGTGGGTCGAGTTTGCTACTGATATAAATCATATTATGTACGTCTATATTGATAGAAGAAAAAAGTTTCCGGCAACTACTTTGCTTAGAGCTCTTGGTTACGAAAGTGATAGAGAAATCCTAGATCTATTTCAATTGGTTGAAGAAGTTGATGCAAAAAAATTGAAACCCTCTGATCATGTTGGAAGAATTGCCGCTGCTGATATTATTGATGTCGATACTGGTGAAATTTTTGCAGTTAAAGACGATGAATTGACGGAAGAAAATATTGAATCTATTAAATCCTCAGGTATCAAAAAGATTACCTTAATCGTAAAAGAAGTAAGTGCGGATCAGGATTTAATATTAAACACACTAAAAAAAGATACGGCGGTTACGAAGGAAGAAGCTTTATTTGCAATTTACAGACAATTAAGAACAGGCGAGGCTCCGGATATTGATACTGCACAAGCATTAATTGATAAATTGTTTTTTAATGAAAAACGTTACGATTTAGGTGAAGTTGGTCGTTTTAGAATGAACGATAAACTCGGACTGAGCATCCCGATGGATGTAAAAGTTCTTACCATTGAAGATATCATCGCGATAATGAAAAACATAATCCATCTCAAAGATGGAAATGTTAATGTCGACGATATCGATCACCTTGGAAATCGAAGAGTGAGAACTGTTGGTGAACAGTTAATGCAGCAGTTCAACGTTGGTTTGGCGAGAATGGCAAGAACTATTCGTGAAAGAATGAATATGCGTGATACAGAATCGATGCAACCACAGGAACTTGTGAACGCAAGAACTATAACCAGCGTAATAAATGCTTTTTTCGGTACCAACCAGCTTTCACAGTTTATGGATCAGACAAATCCGCTTTCTGAACTGACTCATAAAAGAAGAGTTTCTGCTCTGGGTCCAGGTGGTCTTACCAGAGAAAGAGCAGGTTTTGAGGTTCGAGACGTTCACCATACGCATTATGGTCGACTTTGCCCGATCGAAACTCCTGAAGGTCCGAACATAGGACTCATTTCATCCCTTACGATTTTTGCGAGGGTTAATGGATACGGATTTTTGGAATCTCCTTACAGAAAAGTTACTGGAGGAAAAGTTTCAACACAAGTTGAATACCTTAGCGCTGATCAAGAAGATGAATTTACTATCGCTCAAGCAAATGCGCCGATTACCGAGCAAGGGGATTTTGTTAGAGAACGAGTCAAATGTCGTCACAAAGGCGAGTTTCCCGTTATAATTCCTGAAGAAGTTCATTATATGGACGTTGCCCCGGCTCAGATCGTAAGCGCAGCAGCTGCATTGATTCCGTTTCTTGAACATGATGATGCTAACCGAGCATTGATGGGCTCGAATATGCAGCGCCAAGCGGTGCCATTGCTTACTCCAGAAGCCCCTATAGTAGGAACCGGAATGGAAGCAAAAGTTGCAAGGGATTCGCGTTCTATAATTATTGCAGAAGAAAACGGTATCGTAGAATATGTTGATGCGACTAAAATCATTGTTAAGTATGAAGTTGACGAAAATAGTTTTGAAGCACTTACAAATTTTGATGATGAAAAAAGAGTAACATACAATTTGGTGAAATTTGCAGGTACAAACCAAGAAACTTGTTTTAACCAAAAACCAATTGTGAAAACGGGACAAAAAGTTAAGAAAGGTACTGTTATCGCTGACGGACCTGCCATCGATCAAGGTGAACTTGCCCTCGGTAAAAACATATCGGTTGCGTTTATGCCTTGGAGAGGATACAATTTCGAGGACGCAATTGTTATAAGTGAAAAACTAGTTGCTGAAGATGTTTATACTTCAATTCATATTGAAGAATTTGAGCTGCAAGTTCGTGAAACAAAACGTGGTGAAGAAGAACTTACTCGCGATATCCCAAATGTTAGCGAAGAGGCTACAAAAAACTTGGACGAGAACGGTATAATCCGTGAAGGGGCAGAAGTAAAGGAAGGCGATATTTTAATAGGTAAAATTACTCCAAAGGGTGAAACCGATCCAACACCGGAGGAAAAGCTTTTAAAAGCTATTTTTGGAGATAAAGCTGGTGATGTGAAAGATGCTTCGCTTAAAGCACCTCCTGGATTGAAAGGTACAGTAATTAAGACAAGACTTTTCAGCAGAAAGCGAAGAGATACTGAATCAAAGAAAACTGAAAAGAAAGAACTTGAGAAATTAGAAATCGAATACGAAAAAATTAAAAAGAATCATTATAGTAAACTTGTTGAAAAAACAACTAAGAGTTGCGAAGGAAAAACTACTAGCGGAATTCGTGATTTGGATGGTTCGATAGTCTTGAGAAGCGGAACTTCAATCAAGGATTCCACATTCAGTAGTTTAGATGATATAACAAAACTAGATTATACTCTCGATTGGTTCGAAGATAGCAAAACCAATAAACTTATAAATACGTTATTCACAAATTACTTTAGAGTAAAGGCAAATAACGAAGAAGAATACAAAAGAGAAAAACTGAACATTCAAAGTGGTGATGAATTAGCTCCTGGAATTGTGCAACTTGCTAAAGTTTATGTGGCAAAAAAACGTAAACTGTCGGTCGGTGATAAAATGGCTGGTAGACACGGTAACAAAGGTGTCGTTGCTAAAATTGTTCCGGTTGAAGATATGCCTTATCACGAAGACGGAACTCCGGTTGATATTGTACTGAATCCTCTTGGCGTACCTTCGAGAATGAACTTGGGACAGTTGTATGAAACAGCTCTCGGCTGGGTCGGAAAGAAGATTGGGGCTAAATTTGAAACACCTATTTTCGACGGTGCTAAATTTGAAGATATCGAAAGATTATTACAAGAATCTAAAATAGAGGACGGAAGTAAAACAACTCTTTATGATGGAAGATCCGGAACAAAATTCGACCAGAAAGTAACTTGTGGTTACATATATATGTTAAAGCTTGGTCATATGGTTGATGATAAACTTCATGCACGTTCGATTGGACCATATTCATTAATTACGCAACAGCCTCTGGGTGGAAAAGCTCAGTTTGGTGGTCAAAGATTCGGGGAAATGGAAGTTTGGGCGCTTGAAGGTTACGGAGCTGCTCACATTTTGCAGGAAGTATTGACTGTGAAGAGTGACGACGTTGCCGGAAGAGCAAAAACATACGAGGCGATTGTTAAAGGTGATAATCTTGCCGAGCCTAATATCCCCGAAGCATTTAATGTATTGATTAAGGAAATGCAAGGTTTAGGACTGGATGTTAAAATAAACTAATCCAAGTTTAATAAAGTTTAAGGAGAAAATTTATGAGGTTTAGAACTCAAGAAAAAAAGATCAAAGACATTGAAAGATTGACCATTAGCCTTGCTAGTCCTGATGATATATTGTCTCGATCTCACGGTGAAGTAACTAAGCCCGAAACAATAAATTATAGATCGTTCAGACCGGAAAAAGATGGTTTGTTCTGCGAGAAGATTTTCGGACCTGTTAAGGATTGGGAATGCGCGTGCGGAAAGTACAAAGGAATTCGTTATAAAGGTATTGTTTGTGATAGATGCGGTGTAGAAATAACACTTAAAAATGTCCGCCGTGAAAGGATGGGGCATATCGCACTTGCAGTTCCTGTTGTTCATATTTGGTTCTTTAAAGCTCTTCCCTCTAAAATTGGTAACATAATCGGAATGACTACAAAAGAACTCGAGAAAGTAATTTACTACGAATCATATGTTGTTATAAATCCGGGAACTACAGGACTTTCAAAAAAGGATCTCATTTCAGAAGATCAATATTTCGAAATTCTTGCTTCGCTTCCGCACGATAATGATGCTCTTGAAAATGATGATGAGAAAAAATTTATCGCAAAAATAGGTGGTGATGCTGTTAAAGAATTGTTGAAACAAACACCTGTTGAAGAGACATTTAGAGAACTTAAGGCAAGATTAGCTGTCGAAACATCGCAGCAGAAGAGAGGTGATCTTCTTAAAAGATTAAAGGTGCTTGAAGCTTTCAGAGAACATGAAGGCAAAAAAGCAAATAAACCTGAATGGATGGTATTAAACATTGTTCCGGTAATTCCTCCGGAACTGAGACCGCTGGTTCCGCTTGAAGGCGGAAGATTCGCGACTAGTGACCTTAACGATCTTTATCGAAGAGTAATAATTCGAAATAACAGGTTAAAAAGATTAATTGATATTAAAGCCCCTGAAGTTATTCTGCGAAATGAAAAAAGAATGCTTCAAGAAGCTGTTGATGCTCTCTTTGATAATTCACGAAGAGCAAGTGCTGTAAGAAGTGATGGAAACCGTCCGTTAAAATCACTGAGCGATATGCTTAAAGGTAAACAGGGAAGATTTAGACAAAACTTGCTTGGTAAACGAGTTGATTATTCCGGACGATCAGTAATTGTTGTTGGACCGGAATTGAAGCTCCATCAGTGCGGTCTGCCTAAAGATATGGCAGTAGAATTATTTAAGCCTTTTATAATTCGAAAATTAATTGAAAGAGGAATATTCAAAACAGTTAAAAGCGCCAGAAAATCTGTGGACAGAAAAGATCCTGTAATCTGGGATATTCTTGAAAAATTAATTCAAGGACACCCAGTTTTATTAAACCGAGCACCAACTCTTCACAGACTTGGTATCCAAGCATTTCAACCGATACTGATTGACGGCAAAGCAATTCAGCTTCACCCGATGGTTTGTACTGCGTTTAACGCTGACTTTGACGGCGACCAAATGGCTGTTCACGTACCGCTCTCTTACGAAGCTCAATTGGAAGCTTCGTTATTGATGCTTTCGAGCCATAACATTTTGTCTCCTCAAAACGGCAGCCCGATTGTTGTTCCAACACAGGATATAGTTTTGGGATGCTACTATCTTACTAAAGTAAGACCTGGAGCAAAAGGTCAGGGAATGAAGTTCAACAGTTTCGAGGAAGTACTGATAGCTAAGAACAGTGGTGTTGTGGATCTTCACGCAAGAATACAAGTCAGAGTAAATGGTAATTTTATTGATACTACCGTTGGAAGAGTGATATTTAATTCAATTGTTCCCGAAGAAATGGGATATTTTAACGAACTTCTTGTAAAAAAAGTTTTCAGCGGTTTTATTTATAAAATGTTCATTAAACTGGGGAATAAGAGAACAGCTCAATTTCTCGATGACTTAAAAGACATTGGCTACAGATATGCAACTGCTGCCGGAATTTCAATTAGTTTCAGCGATATGATCGTTCCCGATGAAAAAGAAACACTCATTAATGATTCAAACAAAAAAGTTGGATCTATTATGAGTGAACACGAGCAAGGTCTAATAACCGATGCGGAACGATACAATAAAATTATTGACGTTTGGACTCATACAACAAACAACGTCAGTAAGTCCTTGATGGAAAGAATTAAAACCGATCAGCAAGGCTTCAACTCTTTGCATATGATGGTTGATTCCGGCGCTCGAGGTTCGCAAGAGCAAGTAAGGCAGCTAGCGGGTATGAGAGGATTGATGATGAAACCTCAGAAAAGTTTGACCGGACAGTCAGGTGAAATTATTGAAAACCCGATTGTTGCAAACTTTAAAGAGGGATTGAGCGTGCTCGAGTATTTTATATCAACTCACGGTGCGCGAAAAGGTCTTGCCGATACTGCTTTGAAAACAGCTGATGCAGGCTATCTAACTAGAAGATTATGCGATGTTGCTCAAGACGTGATCATTTCCGAAGTTGACTGCGGTACTATTCGTGGTGTGTATATTTCTGCACTTAAAGATGTTGAATTAGAAAGAGAACCTCTTGCTGAAAGAATTACAGGACGTGTTGCTCAAGAAGATATATATGATCCGAAAACTGATGAGTTACTTATTGAAGCCGGCGAATTGATAACAGAGTCAATAGCTGAACAGATTGATGAAGCAAATATAGATACGGTTTATATTCGTACAGTGCTCACTTGCGAATCACATCGAGGAGTTTGCGCAAAATGTTACGGACGAAACCTCACGACAGGTCACTTAGTGGAAATCGGAGAATCGGTTGGTATTATTGCTGCACAATCAATCGGTGAACCCGGAACTCAGCTAACGCTTAGAACATTCCATTTGGGTGGTACATCCTCGCGCATTGCAAGTCAATCCCAAGTTGAATCGAACGTAGCCGGTACTGTTAAATTTGAGAAGATTGCTTACGTAGAGAAGAAAGACTTCTTCGGAAAGGTTAAAGTTGTCACCGGAAGAAGGGGTTCAATTGGAATTTATGATGACGATGACAGACAAATTAAAAAATACGATATCCCTTATGGTGCCGAGCTTACTGTTAATGAAGGACAGCAAGTAAAACCCGGGCAGTCTCTTTACAACCATGATCCATATAACGCTGTTATCTTAACGGATATCGGCGGGCGAGTCATGTTCAGAGACCTAGTTGATAAAGTTACCTTGCAGCAAGTTAGCGATGATCAAACCGGTCACGTTCAAAAAGTTGTTATTGAATCGAAAGATAAAGCTTACACTCCAAGTTTGGTAATTGTCCAAGATAATGGCGAAGAGAAAGTATTCAACTTACCGACAGGTGCTTATCTTTCAGTTGACGAAAACGAGGTTGTTCAAGCAGGTACAGTCCTTGCAAAAATTTCAAAGCAAGCCTCAAAAACAAGAGATATCACAGGTGGATTGCCAAGGGTTACTGAATTGTTTGAAGCCCGAAGCCCTCATGATCCTGCAGTTGTTTCAGAAATTGAAGGCGTTGTTAAATTTGGTGCAAAGAAGAAAGGTTCAAGAGAAATTATTGTTGAATCATTTGATAAGCTGGATCAAAAAGTATATAACATCGCTTACGGAAAGCATATTCTAGTTCAGGAAGGAGATGAAATTCCTGCGGGTGAGAAAATCACTGATGGGCCGATTGATCCACACGATATATTAAAGATTAAAGGAACAAACGCCGTCCAAGAATATCTTGTCAATGAAATTCAAGATGTTTACCGTCTGCAGGGTGTAAAGATTAACGATAAGCATATTGAGATAATTGTAAAACAAATGCTTCAAAAATTAAGAGTTATATCATCAGGTGATACTAACTTTATCGAAGAAGATCTAGTGAATAGAAATATATTCATTCTGGAAAATGAAAGAGTTCAATCCCTTGTTTATGTAGAGGATCCCGGACAATCTAAATTGCATATGGGTGATCTTATATCCAAAGCAAAAGCTAGAGAAATCAATGCTGACCTTGTTAGAAAAGAAAAAGAGCAGATGGTTGTTAGAGATGCCGATCCCGCAACTTTCGATAATATTTTGTTAGGGATAACTCAAGCAGCACTTTCAACTGAAAGCTTTATCTCAGCAGCATCCTTCCAAGAGACAACAAAGGTATTAACTAATGCGGCTACTGAAGCTAAAGTTGATTACCTAATCGGTTTAAAGGAGAATGTTGTTATGGGTCACTTGATTCCGGCTGGAACAGGGCTTAAGAAATACAAAAAATTAATTCTTACAGAAGAAGAAAAAGTAGCACAGGACGAGATAGAAGAAAGCGAAGAAGTTAAAGAAGGACAAAGCGTAGAATAACGCTTGTAATGCTCGAAAATAGCATATTCGTTTCTTGACAAAAAAAACAAATATATCTATATTGAGAGTCTGAATTTTGTTGAACTAACTTAAAGTTACGGAGGATTTTACGTGCCAACAATAAACCAGTTGGTTAGAAAAGGTAGGAAGGTAATTCTGTCGAAGAGCAAAGCTCCAGCTATGCAGAACTGTCCTCAAAAAAGAGGAGTTTGCACGAGAGTTTATACCACTACTCCGAAGAAACCAAACTCTGCACTAAGAAAGGTTGCAAGAGTAAGGTTAACGAACGGAATCGAAGTTACTGCTTATATACCCGGTGAAGGTCACAACCTTCAAGAGCACTCTATAGTTATGATTAGAGGAGGAAGAGTTAAAGATTTACCTGGCGTTCGTTATCATATTCTGAGAGGAACTTTGGATACAAGCGGGGTCGAAGACAGAAAACAAGGTCGCTCTAAGTACGGAACAAAAAAACCAAAAGCTAAATAGTTATGAGAAAAAGAAAATCTGAAAAACAGTTTATTAAACCGGATCCAAAGTACAACGATGTTCTGGTTGCAAAGTTTATCAACTACATGATGTGGGATGGTAAAAAATCAACTACACGTAAAATGATCTACGATACTTTTGACTTGATTGAACAGAAGACTAAAAAACCTGCAATAGAGATTTTTAAGAAAGCAGTAAGCAACGTTCAACCACTAGTTGAAGTTAGAAGTCGAAGAGTTGGCGGTGCAACTTATCAAGTTCCTATGGAAGTTCGCCCGGAAAGAAGAGTTGCTCTTGCTTTAAGATGGATTAGAAATTATTCACGTGATAGAAAAGATAAATCCATGTCTGCAAAGCTTGCCGCTGAATTAATGGCTGCTGCAAATGGCGACGGACCATCGGTTAAAAAGAAAGAAGATGTCCACAGAATGGCAGAGGCGAATAAAGCTTTTGCCCATTATAAATGGTAAGGATTAGGAAGGCAAAAACGAAAAATGTCTAAAAGAGTTGACATAAATAAAGTTAGAAACATCGGTATAATGGCTCACATTGATGCTGGTAAAACAACGACAACTGAGCGAATACTTTATTATACCGGTAAGGTGCATAGAATTGGTGAAGTACACGACGGTGCTGCCACCATGGATTGGATGGAACAGGAAAAAGAAAGAGGAATTACTATTACGAGCGCAGCAACCACAGCCTCATGGAAAGATCATCAAATCAATATTATTGATACGCCGGGGCACGTGGATTTTACGGTTGAAGTTGAAAGATCATTAAGAGTACTTGACGGAGCTATTGCATTGTTTTGTGCTGTTGGTGGAGTTGAACCTCAGTCCGAAACGGTATGGAGACAAGCAGATAAATATAAAGTTCCGCGAATTGCTTTCATAAATAAAATGGATAGAATAGGTGCTGACTTTTATCACGCAGTAGATATGATGAAAGAGAGACTTAAAGCAAATGCTGTACCGATAACTTTGCCTATAGGTGAAGGTGATTTGTTCGCCGGCGTTATCGATCTAATTTCGATGAAAGCAAGAATGTATCACGATGATACTTTAGGCGCTACTTTTGAAGATATTGAAATTCCTGCGGACCTAAAACCTCTTGCAAATAAATATAGAACATTAATGCTTGAAGCGGTTTCTGAAGTTGATGATTCTCTTCTTGAAAAATATCTCGAAGGCGAAGAAATTACATCAGAAGAAGTATCGACGGTTCTCAGAGAGGCTACGATCCAATTGAAAATTGTACCCGTTCTTTGTGGTTCTTCATTTAAAAATAAAGGAGTCCAAAAACTTCTCGATGCAGTTGTTGAATATCTTCCTTCACCGGTCGATTTCAACGAACTTCATGCACATCATATTCATAAAAATGATGATGTTGTCAGAAAACTGGACCCGAAAGAAAAATTTACAGGTCTTGCATTTAAGATTATGACTGATCCATATGTTGGAAAACTCACATATGTTCGAGTTTACAGCGGTACTTTGAAATCAGGATCTTATATTTATAATGCAGTTGCAGATAAGAAAGAACGAATTGGAAGAGTTCTTCTTATGCACGCGAACAGACGCGAAGATATGGATGAGATTAGAGCAGGTGATATTGCGGCTATCGTTGGTCTTAAATATACGAAAACTGGCGACACTCTGTGTACAGAAGACGACCCGATTATTCTTGAACAAATGGCTTTTCCGGAACCGGTGATTCAGATCGCAATTGAACCTAAAACAAAAGCCGATCAGGATAAACTTTCGGAATCATTAGTCAAACTTTCTGACGAAGATCCGACTTTTAAAGTTAAAGTTGATGATGAGACAGGCCAAACTTTAATAAGCGGTATGGGCGAACTTCATCTTGAAATTCTTGTTGATAGAATGAAAAGAGAATTCAAGGTGGAAGCAAATGTTGGTAAACCTCAGGTTGCTTATAGGGAAACAATTAGCGAAAAAGTGAAATCCGAAGGAAAATTTGCGAAGCAAACCGGTGGTCGTGGTAAGTTTGGACACGTTTGGATCGAAATTGAACCAAACGAACCCGGGAAAGGATACGAATTTGAAAATGCTATCGTTGGCGGTGCTATTCCAAAAGAATATATTACACCTGTTTCAAACGGTATCCAGGATGCGATGAAAAACGGCGTTATTGCAGGTTATCCGATGGTTGATATTAAAGTAAAATTATTTGATGGTTCCTATCATGATGTTGACTCGGATGAAATATCTTTTAAGGTTGCCGGATCGATGGCTTTTAGAGAAGGATCTAAAAAAGCTAAACCGATTTTATTGGAACCAATGATGGCGGTGGAAGTTACCTCTCCCGAAGAATATTTAGGAGATGTGATGGGTGATTTAAACTCAAGAAGAGGGAAAATTGAAGGCTTTGCTTCAAGGAGAGATGCTCAAGTAATTAGAGCAACTGTTCCATTAGCAACAATGTTTGGCTATGCTACGACTTTAAGATCTATGACTCAAGGAAGAGCAATTTATACAATGCAGTTTTCACATTATTCTCCGGTTCCGCAGTCAGTCGCAGATGAAATTTCGGAAAAAAGCCAATATAAAAAATCGGCGACAGCATAAATAAAAATTTAATCAAATTGGAAATAAAATAAATATCTAAGGAGTAAAGAATGGCAAAAGCAAAATTTGATAGGAGTAAGCCTCACGTTAATATAGGTACTATTGGTCACGTTGACCACGGAAAAACCACATTAACTGCTGCTATCACAATGGCTCTTGGTAAGAAAGGCTTATCTGAGCTTAGAAGCTTTGATAGTATCGATAATGCCCCTGAAGAAAGAGAAAGAGGTATTACTATCGCAACAGCGCATGTTGAGTATTCTACAGAAAAACGACATTATGCTCACGTTGATTGTCCCGGTCACGCTGACTACGTGAAAAACATGATTACTGGTGCTGCTCAGATGGACGGTGCTATTCTTGTTGTTGCTGCTACAGACGGTCCAATGCCTCAAACAAGAGAGCACATCTTATTGGCACGTCAGGTTGGTGTTCCTAGAATCGTAGTTTTCATGAATAAAGTTGATTTGGTAGATGATGAAGAATTAATTGACCTCGTTGAAATGGAATTAAGAGAATTGTTAACGGAATATGAATTCCCAGGAGATGAAATTCCGATAATCAAGGGATCTGCACTTCAAGCTTTGGAAGCAGGCTCCAGCGATGCGGCTCCTGATGATCCTCGTTACAATTGTGTTTGGGAACTAATGAATGCTGTTGACGAATATATTCCTATCCCTGAAAGAGAAGCAGATAAACCTTTCCTAATGCCTGTCGAGGACGTTTTCTCAATAACAGGCCGTGGAACTGTTGCAACTGGTCGTGTTGAAAGAGGTGAAATTAAATTAAACGAAGAAATTGAATTGATTGGTCTCGGTGTTCATAAAAAGACTGTTGTTACCGGAATTGAAATGTTTAGAAAAGAACTTGATAGTGCTATTGCAGGTGATAATGCTGGTATCCTGATGAGAGGCGTTGATAAAAACGAAATTCAAAGAGGAATGGTACTCGCAAAACCGGGCTCTATTACACCTCACACACATTTTGAAGGTGAAGTATATATCCTTTCAAAAGATGAAGGCGGACGTCATACACCGTTCTTTAACGGTTATAGACCACAGTTCTATTTCAGAACAACCGACGTAACCGGTGTTGCAGAATTACCGGAAGGTACCGAAATGGTTATGCCAGGTGATAATGTAAAATTGAAAGTTAAACTCATCAGCGAAATAGCTATGGAAGAAGGTTTACGATTTGCTATCCGTGAAGGCGGCAGAACAGTTGGTGCTGGTGTTGTAACTAAAATATTTGAATAAAAAAAAGAAGTAATTGTGAGGGAGACTATAAGTCTCCCTTATTTTCGAAAGTTTAAGGAGAGATAAATTGCCCGGTCAAAAGATTAGAATTAAGCTAAAATCATATGATCACATATTGATTGATAAATCGACTGAAAAGATTATCAAGACGGTAAAAAGTACCGGTGCTGTCGTCAGCGGACCGATACCGTTACCGACGAAAAGAACTGTTTTTACTGTACTACGCTCTCCTCATGTTGATAAAAAATCTCGAGAGCAGTTTGAAATTCGAGCACATAAGAGAATTATTGATATTCATAACTCTAATAACAAAACCGTCGACTCATTAAGTAAGCTCGAAATTCCGGCGGGTGTTGATATTGAGATTAAGTTATAAGGATAGAACAAAATGCCTGGTTTAATTGGGAAAAAAATTGGTATGACTAGTGTTTTTATTGATGACGGACAGCTTGTTCCTGTAACCGTTATTCAAGCTGGACCGTGTAAGGTTGTTCAGATAAAAACAAAGGAAAAAGATGGTTATGAATCATTAACTCTTGGTTTCGGAGAGAGAAAAGAGAAACATCTTAACAAAGCACAAATTGAAAATTATAAAAAAAATAAACTTACACCGGCGGCTATTGTTAAAGAGTTTAGAAACTTCGATGTAAAAGAATTTAAAGTTGGTGATGAAATAAAAGCCGAATTATTTGCAGCCGGCGAAAATGTTAAGGTAACGGGGATAAGTAAAGGTAAAGGTTTTCAAGGTGTTATGCGACGTCACGGCTTTGGCGGTGTTGGCGGAACAACCCACGGACAAAGTGATAGATTAAGAGCTCCTGGGTCAATTGGATCTAGTTCATATCCTTCTAGAGTTTTTAAAGGTACAAGAATGGCAGGAAGGACTGGCAATACAAAAACAACCGTTAAAAATCTTAGAGTTGTAAAAGTAGATGTCGAAAAGAACCTGATAATGGTGAAAGGCGCTGTTCCCGGTTCAATCAATTCAATAGTAGAATTAAATAAGTAGTTGGATATTATGAAACTAGACGTATATAAAATTGACGGCAGTAAATCCGGTGAATCTGTTGAACTATCGGATAATATATTCGGAATTGAACCCAATGATCATGTAATTTATTTGTCGGTAAAAGCTTATTTGGCAAATCAAAGACAGGGAACTCATAAAACAAAAGAAAGATCCGAAGTTAGAGGCGGCGGTAAAAAACCTTGGAGACAGAAAGGACGAGGTACTGCAAGAGCAGGTACGACAAGATCCCCATTGTGGATTGGAGGAGGTACTATTTTTGGTCCTAAACCAAGAAATTACCGTCAGAAATTGAACAAGAAAGTAAAACAACTTGCACTCAAATCAGCTTTCAGTCATAAAGCAAAAGCAGAGCAAATTATAGTTGTTGAGGATTTTAATTTTGAATTACCTAAAACAAAAGATTTTGCCTCAATACTTAATTCGCTTAATGTTTACGGTAAAAAATCGTTGGTTTTGACGGGAGATTTTCAAGAAGTAGTTTATAAATCCGGTAAAAACATAGCAAAAGTGAAAACTTTAGAAGCATCTAAAGCAAATACTTACGATGTGTTAAACAGTCAAGTGTTGATCCTTCAAAAAGGTGCTGTTGCAAAAATTGAAAGTTTGCTTAACTAAGAGATAGGAATTAAGAAATGCGTAATGTACTAATTAGACCGCTTGTTACCGAAAAGATGACAGAAATTACCGAGAAGACCAATAAATATGGGTTTGTTGTTGCAGTAGATGCTAACAAGATTGAAATTGCAAAAGTGATCAAGAAAAAATTTGATGTAGATGTTGTTGATATAAATACTATAAAATACAAAGGTAAGAATAGAACGCAATTTACAAGAAAAGGAAGATTTACTGGCAAAACACCTCAGTACAAAAAAGCGATTGTTACAATTAAAGAAGGTCAAACCATTGATATCTTTGGGGAAGTTTAGAGGAATTGGAGCTTAGATAATGGCTATTAGAAAATTAAAACCAAATACACCCGGCACACGTTTTATGTCAATTTCAGCATTTGATGAAATTACCAAAACGGCTCCGGAAAAATCACTTACTGTTTCGCTAAAAAAATCTGGTGGTAGAAATAATCAAGGAAGAATTACTACAAGATTTAGAGGCGGCGGTCATAAGAGAAAATTAAGAATCATAGATTTCAAGAGAAATAAACACGGAATTCCTGCTAAAGTTTTTTCAATTGAGTATGATCCAAACAGAAGTGCAAGAATTGCTTTACTGCATTATACTGATGGTGAAAAAAGATACATCATCGCTCCAAATGGACTCAAAACCGGTGATACTGTTATGTCGGGGCCCGGAAGTGAAATTAAAGTGGGAAACGCTCTTAAGTTGAGAGATCTTCCTCTAGGAAGCTTCCTTCACAACGTTGAACTGAAACCCGGCAAAGGGGGACAGATCGGAAGATCAGCAGGTAGCAGTATTCAACTTCTTGCCAAGGAAGGAAAATATGCTCAATTAAAAATGCCTTCCGGTGAAGTAAGAATGATTAGTCTTGAATGTATGGCTACATACGGCTCAGTTGGTAATACGGATAATGAAAACATAAGTCTGGGTAAAGCCGGAAGAAGTCGTTGGTTGGGTAGAAGACCAAAAGTAAGAGGTGTTGCAATGAACCCTGTAGATCATCCAATGGGTGGCGGTGAAGGAAAAACTTCGGGCGGCGGACATCCTGTTTCACCTTGGGGTCAAAAGGCAAAAGGATTAAAAACCAGAAAGAAAAAATTGGATTCAAACAAATACATTATTAAGAGAAGAAAAAACTAGAGATTAATAACTATGCCAAGATCAGTAAAAAAAGGACCATATATTGATTACAAGCTTTTATCTAAAATTGAAAAGCTCAATCAATCAAATCAAAAAAAGATTATTAAAACTTGGTCGCGAAGCAGCACAATTTCTCCGGAATTTGTTGGTCACACAATTGCTGTCCATAACGGAAATAAAATGCTGCCAATTTATATTTCAGAGAATATGGTTGGTCATAAATTAGGGGAGTTTGCTCCTACAAGAATTTTTAGAGGACACCCTGGAACAAAAGCTGAAAAGGCATCTAAGGTTAAATAACAGGAATTAGGAAAAGCAATGGAAGCTAGAGCTACGAATAAATTTATTACTTCATCCCCGCGCAAAATGAGGTTGGTTGTTGATTTGATTAGGGGTGAATCTGTTGACAAAGCATTAGAAGTTCTTCACTTTAATCCAAAACATGCAAGTAAAAGTGCGGAAAAAACTCTGAGATCTGCTGTTTCTAATCTTTACAACAAAGATGATAACAAACAGCACGATCCTTCCGAACTTTTTGTTAAAGAAGTTTTTGTTAATCAAGGACCTACGATGAAAAGGATTCAGCCGGCTCCGATGGGCAGGGCATATAGAGTGAGAAAAAGATCGAATCATTTAACAATTGTTGTTGCAACTAAAGATAATAATTAGGAGGATTTTTTGGGTCAGAAGACAAATCCAATAGGACTCAGAGTTGGAATTATTAGAGGATGGGAATCTAACTGGTTTGAAAATAAAAGTTATGCCAGTAAATTATTAGAAGACAAAAAGCTTAGAACCTACGTTAGAAACAGATTGAAAAAAGCTGGAATTTCAACCATTGGAATTAATCGTACTTCAAAAAATATTATTCTTACAATTCATACTTCCAGACCAGGAGTTGTTATCGGGAAAAGCGGTAAAGAAATTGCCCAGCTTGAACAAGAGCTGAAAAAAGTATCCAACTCGGAAGTAAAAGTTCAGATTACTGAAATTAAGAGACCCGAATTAGATGCCTATTTAGTTGCCGAAAATATTGCTTCTCAGCTTCAAGGAAGAATATCTTTCAGACGCGCTATGAAGCAGTCAATCACTGCTGCAATGAGAATGGGTGCTGAAGGTATTAGAATTATGTGTTCAGGTCGTTTGGGAGGGGCTGAAATGGCGCGTACCGAACAGTATAAAGAAGGAAGAATTCCCCTGCACACTATTAGGGCAGATATAGATTATGCAACAGCCACTGCTCAAACAATTTATGGTTCAATAGGAATCAAAGTTTGGATTTGCCGGGGTGAAGTTCTTGGCAAAAGATTTTCTGACTAAAGTTTATTAGGAGTTTTTTTCATGTTAATGCCAAAAAGAGTTAAGTATAGAAAAAGTCATCGCGGCAGAAGAACCGGAAAAGCGCAAAGAGGGCACACAGTAGCCTTTGGTGATTTCGGATTAAAATCTTTAGATGCAGCTTGGATTACCAGCAGACAAATTGAAGCTTGCCGTGTGGCTATAACAAGAAGAATGAAAAGAGACGGTAAAGTATGGATCAGAATTTTCCCTGACAAACCTGTTTCCAAAAAACCTCTCGAGACAAGAATGGGTAAAGGTAAGGGAGCTCCTGAATTTTGGGTTGCTGTTGTTAAACCCGGAAGAATTTTATTTGAGGTTTCTGGTGTATCTAAAGAAATTGCCCAAGAAGCACTCACTTTGGCATCGCATAAATTGCCGATAAAAACCAAAATAACACAAAGACCAGATTTTGAATAAGGGCTAATAAGATGAAGATCTACGAAATACGCGAAATGAGCAACGAAGAAATTATAAAACGAATTGAAGAAGAAGAACATAACCTAGTTGATCTTCGTTTTCAACACGAACTTAAGAACCTAACAAATACAGCAAAGTTGAAAATGGTTCGTAGAGATATTGCAAAAATGAAAACAGTTCTGAAAGAAAGAGAACTAGAAAAATCAAAAAGCGAAAAAGCTAATTAAGTAGGAGCAATTTAGGATAGATGGAAACGAGAAATTTAAGAAAAACAAGAACTGGCATTGTTACAAAAAACAAGATGGATAAGAGCATTATTGTTTCTATTGAAAGAAAAGTTGCTCATCCTTTGTATAAAAAATATTTTAAGAAAACTACAAAACTTATGGCGCACGATGCTAATAACGAATGTAAAATCGGTGATGTAGTAAAAATAATGGAAACAAAACCTTTAAGTAAAAACAAAAAGTGGCGTTTGGTCGAAATAGTTGAAAAAGCCAAGTAGGTTTGCATCGATTAAGGAGTATTGAGAAATGATTCAAGAAGAAACAAATTTAGTGGTTGCAGATAATTCCGGCGCAAAAAAAGTAAGATGCATTAGAGTGCTTGGAGGAAGCAGCAGAAGATATGCCAGTGTTGGTGATCTGGTAGTTGTCAGTGTTAAAGCCGCAATACCCGGCGGTGGAGTTAAAAAAGGAGAAGTTTCCAGAGCGGTTATCGTTAGAACTAAAAAGGAAGTTAAACGAAACGATGGATCTTATATCCGTTTCGATGAAAATGCGGCTGTTTTATTAAATCAGCAAAATGAACCAAGAGGAACAAGAATATTTGGTCCCGTAGCACGCGAGTTGAGAGATAAAAAATTTATGAAAATTATTTCGTTGGCTCCGGAAGTATTATAAAAGGAATTTTGATATGAGAATTAATAAAAATGATATGGTTGTGGTTATTTCCGGTAACAATAAAGAAAAAACCGGAAAAGTTTTGAAGGTTTATCCAAAGACTCAAAGAGTAATTGTTGAAGGTGTTAATCTTAGAAAACGACACTCAAAACCGAGCCAAAAAAATCCGCAGGGTGGAATTGTTGAAAAAGAAGCCCCTATTCATGTTTCAAATATTATGGTGCTCGATCCTAAGACCAACGAACCAACAAGAATCGGAAAAAAAATTATAATTGACGAAAAAACAGGTAAAAAAAGAAGCGTTAGAATTAGCAGAATAAGCGGCGAAATGCTGTCATAATTTTTAGGGAATTAAGTTAGAATGGCAAAGAAGACAAAAAACGAAGAAGTAGAAACCAAAGCGGCTAAATCAGATTCTAAAAAATCCAAGCCGGAGAAAGCCGAAAAAACGGTTGAAGAGAAGGTTGTTCCACGTTTGAGAGAAAAATATCTTAAAGATATTGTCCCTGCGTTGATGAAACAATTTTCATATAAAAATATTAACGAAGTTCCGAAGTTGGAAAAAATAGTTGTCAATATAGGAGTTGGCGGAGCTGTTCAAGATTCTAAATTGCTCGATGAAGCTATAAAAGACCTCGAAACAATTACCGGTCAAAAATCAAGCGTGAGGATTGCAAAACAGTCGATATCAAACTTCAAACTTCGTGAAGGTATGAAGATTGGAACCAAGGTTACTTTGAGAAGGCAGCAGATGTACGAATTCCTTGATAGATTGGTTTCAGTTGCTCTGCCTAGAGTTCGTGACTTCAGGGGCATTCCTGACAAATCTTTTGACGGACGGGGTAACTATACATTAGGGATTAAAGAGCACATTATTTTTCCTGAAATTAATGTCGATAAAGTGAACCGAGTTCTCGGAATGGACGTAACATTTGTAACCACGGCAAAAACTGATAAAGAATCATTTGAACTGTTGTCCGCATTTGGATTACCGTTTAAGAAAAAAGAAATAAACTAAGGATTAGGGATTTATGGCAAGAAAGAGTTTGATAGCTCGCGAAAACAAAAGAAAAAGAATGGTGGAAAAATACGCCGAGCTTAGAAAAGAATTGAAAGAAAAAGGCGATTATGAAGCATTGCAAAAACTACCTAAAAATTCGTCACCTGTTCGCCTCCATAATCGTTGTTTAATGACTGGAAGACCCAGAGGATATTATAGAAAGTTTGGAATTTCAAGGCTGCAATTTAGAGAAATGGCTTTGCGCGGTGAAATTCCCGGAATTAAAAAATCTAGTTGGTAATAGATAGGAGAATTTAATAGATGCCAGTAACTGATCCAATTGCTGATTTTTTGACAAGAGTTAGAAATGCTGTGAAAGCTAAAAAACGATTTGTTGATATACCCGCTTCAAACACAAAGCTGGGTTTAGCAAATCTTTTGAAAGAAAATAATTTTATTAGAGATTATAATATTATCGATGATAACAAACAGAATGTATTGAGAGTTCATCTTTCTTATATCGAGGGCACGCCTTCTATAAGCGGAATGAAAAGAATCAGTACCCCCGGTTTAAGAAGATATGTAGGAAAAGATGAAATTCCGAGAGTTCTTAACGGACTGGGAATTGCGGTTATATCAACCTCAAAAGGATTGATGACGGATAAACAAGCTATAGCCGAATCAATTGGCGGCGAAGTATTGTGTTACATTTGGTAAATTTTAAAGAGGATTGAAGTGTCACGAGTCGGAAAAAAAATAATTAATATCAAAGATGTGAAAGTTGACGTTAACGGAAACTTAGTAAAAGTTAAAGGCAAACTTGGAGAACTTCAGCAAGAAATTCATCGCAGTATGACTGTTAAAATGGAAGGTGAAGAATTATCTGTTGTTCGACCTGACGATCAAAAACAAAACAGAGCGCTTCACGGGTTAACTCGTGCATTAATTCAAAATATGGTCACCGGCGTAACCGAAGGCTATAGTAAAACTTTAGATATCGTTGGAGTTGGTTACCGTGCGGAAATGAAAGGAAAAAATTTATTTTTGAGTATCGGTTATTCTCACCCAATCTACTTTGCCCCTCCGGATGAAATAACGATAGAAACACCAACACAAACACAAATAAAAATTTCCGGTTCTGATAAAGAACTTGTTGGATTGGTTTCGGCAAAAATAAGATCTTTCAGAAAACCTGAACCATACAAAGGAAAAGGAATTAAATATTCCAATGAAATTATAATTCGCAAAGCCGGTAAAACCGCTGGTGCATAAGACGATTTGGAGAGTAGATAGATGTCAGTAAAGAAATTAAACAGAAGAGAAAAGAAAAAAATAAGAATAAGCAAGAAGATTAGAGGAACTGCGGATATTCCAAGAATTGCAGTCTTCAGGAGTCTTAATAATGTTTATGCACAACTTATAGATGATTCTGCCCATAAAACTATTTTATCCGTATCATCTTTATCAAAAGAAATTGCGGATGATGTAGCTAAGGCAAAGACAAAAACAGAAAAAAGTCAGATAGTTGGAGAACTTTTAGCAAAGAAAGCAGTTGAACACAATATCACAAATGTTGTTTTTGACAGAAGTGGTTACAGTTACCACGGCAGAGTAAAAGCCGTAGCTGAAGGTGCCCGAAAGGGTGGATTAAAATTTTAAAAACTGCCGGGTCGTCTAATGGCAGGACTACGCCCTTTGGAGGCGTCTGTAGAGGTTCGAATCCTCTCCCGGCAGCTGCGTAAATTATACTTTATAACAGACAGATTTTGAAATTAGGAGAATTAAATTGAGGCACAAAAAAGTATCCGGTATTGAAGGACTTAAAGAAAAAGTTGTTCATATAAACCGTGTAGCAAAAGTTGTTAAAGGTGGAAGAAGATTCAGCTTTAATGCTATTGTAGTGGTCGGTGATAATCAGGGTCATGTTGGTGTTGGTCTAGGAAAAGCAAACGAAGTAACCGACGCTATCTCAAAGGGAATTGACGATGCTAAAAAGAACGTTTATAAAGTACCGGTTATTAAAGGAACTATTCCTCACGAAATAATTGGAAAGTATGGTGCAGGAAAAGTATTGTTGAAACCTGCTTCTGCCGGTACAGGCTTGATTGCTGGCGGTGGTGTACGTGCAGTTCTTGAATTAGCCGGAGTGCAGGATATTCTCACAAAATCATTAGGTTCAAGCAACCCTCACAATCAAGTGAAAGCTACATTAAACGGTCTGCTTGGTTTGGTTGATGCTGTTGCAATGGCTCGAAAGCGAAAAATGTCTGTTAAAGAATTATTTAATGCCTAATTGAGGAAATGATGGCCAAGAAATTAAAAATTACACAAATTAGAAGTATTATCGATAGACCCAAGAAGCAAAAGCTTACAATTGAAGCTCTCGGATTGGGGAGACCGAATTACACAGTTGAACACAATGATACTCCTCAAATAAGAGGAATGATCAATAAAGTACAACATCTTGTAAAAGTAGAAGAAACCGAAGGATAAAGATAAAATGGATGTTTTAAGCAATTTGAAATTTGCCAAAGGCGCAAAGAAAAATAGAAAACGTGTTGCAAGAGGTGAAGGCAGTGGTCACGGCGGAACAGCAACCCGAGGTATGAATGGGCAGCGTTCACGATCCGGAGCAAAGTTTAAAGCTTGGTTTGAAGGTGGTCAAATGCCGCTTCAAAGACGTGTCCCTAAAAGAGGATTTACGAATATTTTCAAAGTCAAATTTCAGACTATCAATGTTTCTTCACTTCAAAAACTTGCTGATAAAAAAGTTCTTGAAGATAATATAGTTAATGCTGTTGCACTTTATAAGCAAGGAGTTATTTCAAAAGCCGCTGTACCTTATAAAATTTTAGGGGAAGGTGAATTGAAGGCAAAACTTATTGTAGAAGCAAATGCTTTCAGCGCTTCCGCAAAAGAAAAAATTGAAGCAGCTGGTGGAACGATAAAAGAGATTAAACTTTAATGGGTAAACTACAAGACACTTTTCGGAATATCTTTAAAATTCACGAGTTAAGACAAAGAATTCTTTATACTCTTGGATTATTAGTAATTGTTAGACTTGGCGCACACATAACATTGCCCGGTATAGATACAAGCGTACTTTCCGATGCAATGGCTAATCAAACTACCGATAATTTATTCGGTTTTTATGATATGTTTGTCGGCGGGGCATTTTCAAACGCGGCAATTTTTGCTCTTGGAATTATGCCTTATATTAGTGCATCAATCATTATCCAACTCGGTGGTGCCGTTATTCCCTACCTTCAAAAACTTCAAAGGGAAGGGGAAGAGGGTAGGAAAAAAATCACTCAATTAACAAGATACGGCACAGTGGGAATATCTCTGTTTCAGTCTTGGGGAATTGCTGCACTGCATTTACCGAGTATAAATTTCAACGGTATGCCGATTATTCCTGCTGAAATTCAAGGACTTGGTTTTACAATTCCTGCCGTAACTTTTCTTGTTGCCGGTACAATTTTTATGATGTGGATGGGTGAACAGATTACCGATAAAGGAATTGGGAACGGAATATCACTGATAATTTTTATTAACATTATTAACAGATTCCCGTTTGCAATACTTGATGAGTATAGACTGGTAGCAAGCGGTACTAACAATTTGGTGATAGAATTAGTTGTTCTTGCAATTATGGTTATGATAATTGCCGGAATAGTTTTGGTTACACAAGGTACTAGAAGAATTCCAGTTCAATATGCAAAGAGAGTTGTTGGAAGGAAAGTTTACGGAGGCGTAACTCAGTATATTCCACTTCGCGTGAACACTGCCGGCGTTATGCCGATCATTTTTGCGCAAGCTATTATGTTTATTCCAAGTACTGTATTATCATTTTTCCCTGACAGCGAATTTATGCAGTCGATGGCTGGATATTTTAATTATACTTCTTTTACCTACTCCTTTATTTATGCAATTATTATCATCTTTTTCACATATTTTTACACGGCAATTGCATTTAATCCTCAGGATGTTGCTGAAAATATGAAGAAGCAGGGAGGGTTTATTCCGGGTATTCGTCCTGGTAAACAAACTTCCGAATTTATTGATAATATTTTAACAAAAATTACTTTGCCTGGATCAGTATTTTTGGCAATAGTTGCAATTTTGCCTGCATTTATTTCAAGAATGGGAGTTTCAGGAAGTTTTGCACAATTTTTCGGTGGAACAAGTTTATTGATTATGGTTGGCGTCGCTTTAGATACATTGCAACAAATTGAGTCTCATTTGTTGATGAGACATTATGACGGATTTATGAAATCCGGTAAGCTGAAAAGCCGGCGTGCTTAAACTGTCGAGTTGATGTTTTGATTTTAATAAAGACAAAAAAAGAAATTGATTTTATAAGAGAAAGTGCTAAAATTGTCGCAGAAACACTGCAACTGGTAAAAAAGAATGTTAAACCTGGTGTTTCCACTTTAGAACTTGATAGAATTGCTGAAGATTATATAAGAAGTAATGATGCCGTTCCGGCATTTAAGGGATATTCGCAAGGAGGTGCTCCTGCGTTTCCCGGTTCGATTTGTTCTTCAATTGATGATGAAGTTGTTCACGGAATTCCTGGTGAAAGACAACTTTTCGAAGGTCAGATAATTTCTGTAGATATTGGTGTTCTTAAAAACAAATATTACGGCGATGCAGCAATAACAATTGCTGTTGGTGAATTATCTGATCATAAACGAAAATTAATGGAAATAACCGAAAAGTCTCTTTATCTTGGAATTGAACAAGCAAAAGCTGGTAATAGAATCGGTGATATTTCGAATGCCGTTCAAGAGTACGTTGAATCAAACGGATTCTCTATTGTAAAAGCCTTATGTGGACATGGTGTGGGAAGGTTCCTTCACGAGGATCCGCAGATATCAAATTTCGGAAGAAAAGGTACGGGTCCCGAAATTAAAAACGGGATGACTTTTGCAATCGAACCTATGGTTAATCTTGGTAGGCATCAAGTTCAAGTTGCTCAGGATGAATGGACTGTAATTACTACTGATGGTAAACCTTCAGCACATTTTGAGCATACTATAGCAGTTATTGATGGAAAACCTGAAATATTGAGTATTTGTTAATTATGGCTAAGCAAGGACCAATAAAAGTTGATGGAATCGTGACGGAAACGTTGCCCAATGCCCATTTTAAAGTTAAACTCGATAATGGACACGAAATCTTGGCTCATATTTCGGGCAAGATGAGAATGAATTTTATTAAAATTTTAGTTGGTGATAAAGTTGCAATCGAATTATCACCTTATGACCTAAACAAAGGTCGTATTACTTATAGATATAAATAGCCGGAGTATATTATGAAAGTGCGTGCATCGGTAAAGAAAATATGCGAACACTGCAAAATTATTAAGAGACATGGCGTTGTAAGGGTTATTTGCAAAAACCCAAAACATAAACAACGTCAAGGATAAAATAGGAGGTTATTGAATTGGCTCGTATCGCAGGAATTGATTTACCCAAACAGAAAAAAGCTTATATCGGTTTGACCTATATTTTTGGTATCGGTGTGACAACCGCAAAAAATATTCTGACCAAAGCCGGTGTTGATGAAAATAAAAAAATTGCCGACTTAACCGAAGCCGAAGTAGCTGAAATTCGTGCAGTTATGACTGCCGAGTTCAAAGTGGAAGGTGCTCTCAGAAGCGAAGTTCAGCAGAATATTAAAAGATTGATGGATATCGGCTGCTATCGCGGTTTAAGGCATAGACGAGGTCTTCCCGTTAGAGGACAGAGAACTCGTACAAATTCAAGAACACGTAAAGGTAAACGTAAAACAGTTGCCGGCAAGAAAAAAGCTATTAAATAAGTTTAATATTTATTAGGAGTTAAATTTGGCAAAAGTTGTAAGAAAAACTAAGAAAAAAGTGCATGTTGATGCAGTTGGCGTTGCACATATTAAAGCTTCGTTTAATAATGTGCTTTGTACAATAACCGATGTTTACGGGAATACAATTTCTTGGTCTTCCGCCGGTAAAAACGGATTTAAAGGCTCAAGAAAAAACACACCGTATGCTTCTCAAGTTACGGCAGAAGCTGCTGCAAAAGAGGCTTATGATTTAGGATTGCGAAGAGTTGATGTTCTTATTAAAGGTCCCGGTGCCGGAAGGGAAGCCGCTATACGAGCTCTGACAAATGCCGGTTTAACAATTAGTTCAATTAAAGATATAACACCAATACCGCATAATGGCTGCAGACCGCCAAAGCGTAGAAGAGTTTAATAGGAGAATATTTAGATGGCAAGATATACTGGTCCAAGTTGTAAATTATGCAGACGTGAAAAGCAAAAACTTTTTTTGAAGGGAAATAAATGTCACTCTGAAAAATGCCCTCTCGAGAAAAAGAATTATGCTCCCGGGCAGCATGGATTGAGCAGAAGAGCTAAATTTTCGGAATACGGGGTTCAGCTTCGTGAGAAACAAAAAGTTAAAAGAATTTATGGTTTGCTTGAATCTCAATTTCACTCTTATTTCGAAAAAGCTAACCAGCAAAAAGGTGTTACCGGTGAAAATTTAATTCGAATTCTCGAAAGTAGATTGGATAACGTAGTTTACAGACTTGGCTTTGCTCCTTCGAGAAAATCGGCAAGACAAATTGTTAGACACAGACATTTATTAGTCAATGGTAAAATTGTTGATATACCTTCTTACCAGCTTTCTCCCGGTGATGTTATTTCGGTGAGAGAAAATAGTAAGAAACTTGATATTATTCATAATTCGCTTCGTAAAGCAAAGGATGGGATCTATAACTGGATAAATACCGATAAAGCTTCACTTTCCGGAACGTTCTTGCAATTGCCTGAAAGAAGCGATATTCCGCTTAATGTTAACGAGCAGCTCATCGTTGAGCTTTATTCTAAGTAATTTTTAATTTAAGAAAAAGAGGATCTCAGATGAGTTACCCATTTATAAAGATGCCGGAAAATGTTTTACTTGATGATTCATCATCAAATGATACTTATGGAAAATTTACAGTTAAACCTCTTGAGAGAGGATTTGGAGTTACATTAGGAAACGCTTTAAGACGAGTTTTACTGTCGTCTTTATCGGGTGTTGCTGTTAATGCAATAAAAATTGATGGTGTTCTTCACGAATTTACCACCGTTCCCGGTGTTGTGGAAGATGTAACCGAAGTTATCTTGAATATTAAACAAGTAAGAATGAAATTGCTTAATAAAAAAGCAAATAAAATTGAAATATCTTTGGTAGGACCTGCTGATTTTACTGCTGCCGATCTTCAAAAAAATTGTACAGATATCGAAGTGTTGAACCCTAATTTACATATTGCGACATTGAATGATCATGCTAAATTTACCATTGAATTGCGCCTTGGAATCGGTAAAGGCTATGTCCCTTCAAACGATCAGCATATTCAAGATCAAACAATAGGGATGATTCCGATCGATTCAATCTACACTCCGATTAAAAATGTTCGTTACGACGTTAAAAATGTTCGTATCGGTGAAAGCAATGATTTTGAAGAACTTACTTTGGAAGTTACAACAGACGGTTCAATCACGCCGGAAGAAGCACTTTCAAGTGCAAGTAAAATTTTGAAGGATCACATAAATTTATTTATAAATTTTGACGTTGAACCCGAAGAAGAAAAAGTTGAAAGTGAACAAGATGCTGAATTTGAAAGACTCAGAAAGATATTGTTGACAAGTGTTGACGATCTTGAACTGAGCGTGAGATCTCATAATTGCCTTAAAGCGGCTAACATAAAAACTTTGGGCGATTTGGTGCGCAAAGACGAAAGCGAGATGCTCAAATTCAGAAACTTTGGAAGAAAGTCCTTAGCGGAACTTTTGGAAATTGTTGAAAATTATGGACTTGACTTTGGAATGGACGTTGATAAATACACAAAAGAGAAACCTGAACACCAATAATCCTGCAAGGTAGAAGAAATGAGACACAGAGTTAAAGGAAGAAAATTAGGAAGAACAGCAAGCCACAGAGCCGCGACTTTGCGTTCTCTGGCAACTGCTTTATTCCGTCATAAAAAAATTAAAACAACTTTGGCAAAAGCCAAACAAGCAAAAATATTTATTGAGCCATTAATCACACGTGCCAAACTTGATTCGGTTGCAAATAGAAGATACGTTGCTCGACACATAAACGACAAGAAAATCGTGCAAGAATTATTCGGTGAAATTGTCGAGAAAATTGGCGATAGACCTGGCGGTTATCTCAGAATTGTAAAACTTGGTCAAAGACTTGGTGATGCCGCGGAAATGGCTATTCTCGAATTGGTGGATTTTAGCGATGTCGCGCCGCGGAAAGCCGGTAAGCCTAAAAAGGCTAAAGAGACCAAAGTTAAAGAAGCAGTAGTTGCCGAAGAGGTGAAAGAGACTGCTGAAGAAAATAGTACTGAAGTTAAAAAAGAAGACAGTGCAGAAGCAGTAAAAGAAAAAAACATTAAAGATACTAATGAATCGGTTGAAGAGAAAGCCGAAGATAATACCGAAGAGAAATCTGAAGATACGAAGGAATCCAAATAATTTATTTCCAATTTGATTAAAAGAGTAATCGTTCCTGCGGTTACTCTTTTTTTTTACCTTTGAAAAAAATTGAATTCATAAGATCAGTAGGAAATCTATCACAAATTCCTAAAGATAATCTTCCCGAAATTGTACTTTGTGGAAGATCAAACGTGGGAAAATCCTCATTCATAAATTCTTTGTTCAATAAAAAAAACGTTGCCAAAACTAGTTCCACTCCCGGCAAAACTCGAACGCTTAATTATTATCTTATTGAAAATAAATTTTACATGGTTGATCTGCCGGGATTTGGCTATGCAAAAGTATCGAAAACTGAGCGAGATAATTGGCAGCGTTTAATTGAGAATTACTTGAATTCAAACAGAAACATCCAATATGCTTTTCATTTTATTGACAGTAGGCATTCTCCCACAGATCTTGATATTCTTCTGAATCGTGTGTTAAGAGAGTTAGAAATTCCAACTGTTACGGTATTAAGTAAAATTGATAAACCAAAACAATCTCAGTTGGCAAAGACTAAGAAAGATCTAAAAGAAACTTTTCCCGAATTGATTGAACACGAAAATTTATTTTATTATTCCTCTGTAACTGGAAAAGGCAAAAAAGAAATAGTAAATATACTTACGAAGCTGTTCCTTTCATGAAAATGATCAAAACTTTTGTTATTATTAACTCTTAAGTTTCATCAAAATTCACTATTCCACACAAACGGTTACGGTTATTAAATGGGAATTTCAAATCGAAATAAGAAAAGATTGATGATATTTTCTTTAATTCCCATTTTATCCGCCCTCCAATTAGTTACTGATGATTTCACTTTAAGACTCATTTCATCGATTGTTCTGGTTATTTATGTTGCTTTTATAATCTTTTTAAGAGACTCAGTAAAATCGGAAGAATCGTTTGAATCGAAAATAGACTCTATTCCTGAGCATGAAATCGAAACGACCGAGGCTAAATCAGGATATTACGAAACTGACGAAGGTGAAGAATTTAAAATAGTTTCGCCGCATAAGAACATAGAAGTGGTAAGAACTCCTACAATTTCTCCGCAACAATCGCTTAACAGAGGTACAAACTTTTTCAAACCGCCTGATCTGAAACCAAATTTTATAAAAATTGCTAGAGAAGAACTTCCATCTGATTTTAGTCATAATGAACAGTTTGTGTTCATTCTAGAAAAAATGCTTACAGTGATTAAAGAAGCTTTTCTTGCGCATACTGTACTTTATTTTTGGTATAATAAAAAAACTAATCGTTTAACGTTGGAGCGTTTTATTTCGGTATCAAAAGATATAACTCAACGAAAGTTTGATGTTGAAGATGATATATTAAGTAAAATTGTGCAAAAGGAAGAACCGGAGCTACTTACTGATATAACACCTTCTGCTGAAGCAGACGTTATTAGGTACTACAACTCGCCTCAAGGTATTAAAAGTTTTGTAGGTGTTCCTCTTTATTACGGGAAGAACCTTCTCGGAGTTTTAGCTCTAGATTCAAAATCCAACGATACTTTTGGCATCGAAACAATATATTCACTTGGAAGATTTGTTCGCGTAATTTCAATAATTATTGGTTTATATGAAGAGAAGCATAGCGAATCACAAGCGGAGCAAAGACTAGGCGCAATTCTGGGAATTCTAAGCAAAGATACAAAATTTACAACATTGGAAGAATTACACGAAGCGCTTGAATTTGCAATTACAGAACTAATAAAATGGGATTCATTTGCATTTGTTCATTATGATCCGCTTACGGAAAAATTTAAAACGACTAAAATAATTAACAGAACTTCCCTCAAGTATGTTGGCGAAAACCTCGAAGTTGAATTACCCGGTACATTGGTCGGCAAATCAATTATAAGCGGAATGCCAGTGAACATTGGTAATACTGCTGAAAACGATTTTAAACGTTATACAAAAAATGATGATATAAGCTTTGACGGTTCCTTTCTCGCAGTTCCTCTAGTTTATGACGATCAAAATTACGGTGTACTTTGTTTTGAAAGTCTGAAGAACAATTTTTATTCTAATAATGATATAAAATTTCTTAAAAACGCGACAAAGATTTTTGCTTTCATTCTTTATTCGTTCACGACACAATCGGTGCTTAGATCATTACTCTCGTTAGATGTTGAAACTCGAGCTTTAAATTACAAATCGTTTATTGAGCATATTCGTGCCGATATGATTAAAGCAAGAGAATCCAAGCTGCCTTCGGTTATTGTTTTGATCAAAATTGACGAGTTTCTCGAGCAAGATACTTTATTTGAGAGCAACCCATTCCCAAAAGTTCTTCACTCAATTTATGATATGATTAAAGAAGAAATGACGCCTACGAATGTTTTGGGCAGGATGGATAAAAGAATATTTGGAATTCATTTTTTTAACGATTCAGTAAAGAACGTTTTCTTGTGGGCTGAAAAATTAAGAATTAAAATTGCCAGAAAACCAATCGCAGTCGTCAGTAAACAGACGACGTTCACCGTTTCGATTGGAGTTGCGGCTTCAAATAAATTTACAGAACCGGAAGATGCAATTAAGGATGCAGAGCTCGCTTTGAGAAAAGCAATTGAAAAAGGCGGAAACACTGTTAAAAGTATTAGCTGATAATCAATGAATAATTTTATTATAATCGTTTTAGATGGCGTTGGAATCGGTGAGTTACCTGACGCAGATTTATACGGCGATAAAGGAAGCAACACGCTCGGAAACATTGCGAAAAAACTTGGCGGATTGAATTTACCAAATTTGCGGTCCATGGGTCTAGGCAACATTGTAACGATTGAGGGATTCAACCCGGTTGAAAACCCAACTGCTTCATACGGTAAAATGGCTGAAACTGCTAAAGGTAAAGATTCTACTTCCGGTCACTGGGAAATCGGCGGTTTAAAAGTCGATATTGATTTCCCTTATTATCCGGACGGTTTTTCTGAAGAAATTATCTCAAAATTTATTGATTTAACCGGAGTTCCAGGCATACTCGGGAACTTCCCGGCATCGGGTACCGAAATAATTAAACAGCTTGGATCCGAACATGTCAAAACTAAAAAACCAATCGTATACACTTCTGCCGATTCGGTTTTCCAGATAGCAGCGCATGAAGAAATAATTCCATTAGATGAATTATATAGAATATGCGAGATAGCAAGAAACGAAGTACTCATAGGGAAGCATTCGGTTGGTAGAGTGATTGCTCGTCCTTTTTTAGGTACTGATGGGAATTTTGAACGCACAACAAACCGTAAAGACTTTTCGATCGATCCAATTAAGCCAACAATTTTGGATTATCTTCAAAAGAGTGGAATCAAAACAATAGCAATTGGAAAGGTGAATGATTTATTCAACTACCGTGGAATTGATGTTAAGGAAAAAACTAAATCCAATGCTGAAGGAATCAATGCTCTAGAGGAACAGATTTCATCGAATTCAAATTCTTTCATTTTCGCTAACCTTGTGGATTTCGATGTGTATTTCGGTCATAGGAATGATCCGGAGGGATTTCATAAAGCACTGATAGAGTTTGACTCAGCACTCCCGAGAATACTGGAGAAATTAGACCATTCTGATATTTTGATCATTACTGCCGATCATGGCAACGATCCGACTACTCCGAGCACTGATCACAGCAGAGAGTTTGTGCCTTTACTTTGTTATAAGAAAAACTCTGAAGGGAAAAATTTGGGAATACGAAATACTTTTGCTGATGTAGCTCAATCAGCTGGTGAATTTTATTCAGTGAATAATGACCTTAAAGGCACTAGTTTTCTTTCAGAACTTTAATTTATATAGCATTAAGATTAAATCATATTTTTAAAATGCACATCCTTGTTACTATATTTAACAGGTTAAATCAAAAGTGGCAAAACAATGCATCCTTCCACTTGTTAAGTAATCACATTTAATATATTTTTAGAACGAATTTTTTTTGAGGTGCGAATTGATTTTAGGCAGAGTCATAGGTACAGTCTGGTCAACAAGAAAGGACGAAAATCTTGTCGGTTCAAAATTTTTGATAGTTCAACAGTTGAAACTGGATTATTCTCCAAAAGACAACTTCGTTGTAGCTGTTGATTCGGTGGGCGCTGGAGTAAGTGAAGTTGTATTAGTAGCACAAGGAAGCTCGGCACGACAGACTACGCTCACTAAAAACAAACCGGTCGATGCAGTCATTATGGCAATAGTCGATAAACTCGATATTTCAGTCAAAGAAAAACTATCATCCTTGGTTACAGAATCATGAGATTCGGTAAGGTAATCGGAACAATTTGGGCAACAAGGAAATATGAAGCATTAAATTCCTATAAATTGCAGCTTGTTCAGCCTATGAATGCGAATAAAGAAAATCTCGGCGAACCAATTATCGCGGTTGATACAGCTGGGGCGGGTCCGGGCGAGTTCATTTTTTACATAACATCCAGTGAAGCTGTAATACCAATGGAAGTTGATATGGCTCCTGTAGATGCAGCAATAGTTGGTATCATCGATTCTACGAACACAGAAATAAATTAGGGGATTTCTGATTGAAAATCACAAAACAGTACACAAACCGTGAAAGTCAATCACTCGATAAATATTTACAGGAAATAGGTAAAGTTGATCTGTTGACTCCGGATCAAGAAATTGAATATGCAGTAAGAATCCGAAAAGGTGATCAAGTAGCACTCGAAAAATTAGTAAAAGCCAATTTAAGGTTTGTTGTAAGCGTGGCTAAGCAGTATCAGAATCAAGGATTAACTTTGGGTGATCTTATAAACGAAGGAAATTTAGGACTTATAAAGGCTGCAAAAAGATTTGATGAAACTCGAGGTTTTAAATTTATTTCCTATGCAGTTTGGTGGATTCGTCAATCGATACTCCAAGCTCTCGCCGAGCAGTCAAGGATAGTGCGGCTTCCTCTAAATAGAGTGGGGGCACTGAACAAAATCGGTAGAGCGTATAGCAATCTAGAGCAAGAATATGAACGTGAACCAACTGCTTCAGAATTAGCAAAAGAACTAGATATGGACGTGGATGAAGTCGCGGATGCTCTTAAAATTTCCGGAAGACACGTTTCGGTTGATGCTCCGTTTTCACAAGGCGAAGAAAATAGATTGCTGGACGTTTTACAGAATGAAGAACAGCCTTCACCGGATTATGGTTTGATGTCGCTTTCACTTCAAAATGATATTGAACGTGCACTATCGACTCTTGCGGAAAGAGAAGCAGAAGTGATAAAACTGTATTTCGGTTTGAATAAAGAACATTCTCTAACTCTTGAAGAGATAGGCGAAAAATTTAACCTAACTCGAGAACGCGTTCGACAAATAAAAGAAAAAGCAATAAGACGGCTGCGACACGCTTCTCGAAGTAGAAACTTAAGAACCTACTTAGGTTAATGTATGCAATGAAATTAGTCTTTCGACAGATAACCTTTGCGCTAATTCTTATTTTTATTTACTCTTGCAGTTCCTCATCAACTTCGCAAAGATACAACAAACAGACCGAGCCAAAAGAAGAACCAAAAAATGATGTACGTTTTTCATCTAAGGATGATCCGGATCCCGTAAAGGAAAAGGAGAAAGCGGCAGTTGCTAATCCTAATTTTCCAGAATACACAGATCCTGATGCAATTCCCGAAGAAGAAATCGTAATTGATAGAAATGAATTTCTTAGTAAGTATGATAAGATGTCAAACTACAGCATTGCTTTAACTACAAGAGAAAAAATTATTTTCGAAGTAATTTCGTACTTAGAGACTCCATACTTATATGGGGGAAACAGTACGAATGGTATTGATTGTTCAGCATTTACACAAAACGTAATTAGTAATTCAGTAAGTCAAACCATTCCTCGAACAGCAAGCGAACAGTTTGAACTTGGGATACCGGTTGCACAAATTTCAGAATTGCAGTTCGGAGACCTTGTTTTTTTCGATACCACAAGAAGAAGTTATCCCGGGCATGTTGGAATCTATATGGGCGAGGATTTGTTCGCGCATTCAAGTCAGTCACAAGGTGTCGTTATTTCATCGATTCAAAGCGATTATTATAGAAACAGATTTGTCGGCGGAAGAAGACTTACGGAAGATTTAAATAAATAATTTAGTAGTTTTATAATCGTTGAATTCAAAAATGAAGAGGTAAAAAATGGATTACAGAGTTGAAACCGATACGATGGGCGAGATGAAAGTACCGTCAAATATGTATTATGGAGCTCAGACTGCTCGCTCTTTACAAAACTTTAAGATTGGAGGAGAACGATTTCCCAGAGAATTAATTAGAGCGTTAGGTGTTTTAAAGAAAGCCGCTGCTCTTGCAAACGTTGAACTTGGAATGTTGACGAAAGAAAAAGGTGATTTGATTGTTCAAGCTGCAGATGAAGTGATTGATGGAAAACTTGACGAACATTTTCCACTGGTTGTATGGCAGACAGGAAGCGGCACTCAAACAAATATGAACTCTAATGAAGTTATCGCCAACCGTGCAATCGAAATTGCAGGTGGTGAAATAGGAAGCAAAAAACCGGTTCACCCAAACGATGATGTAAACAAAGCTCAGTCCTCAAACGATACTTTTCCGACAGCGATGCACATTGCCGCAGTGGAAGAAATATATAGAAGATTAATTCCGATGGTAACGAAACTGAGAGATGCAATGCAGCAGAAAGCCGATGAGTTTAAGAACATTATTAAAATAGGTAGAACACACTTGATGGATGCTGTACCACTTACATTAGGTCAAGAGTTTTCCGGATATGTGCAGCAATTGACAAACGGTTTAGCCCGAATCGAAGCTTGTCTTCCAAGATTATCCGAACTTGCTTTGGGTGGTACTGCCGTTGGCACCGGTCTTAATACTCACAAAGATTTTGCCGAGACTGCTGCAAAAAAAATATCGGAAATTACGGGTCAAAAATTTGTTTCTGCTCCAAATAAATTTGAAGCACTCGCTGCTCACGATGCGATTGTTGAAGCGAGTGGAGCGATGAAAACTATCGCAGCATCACTGCACAAAATTGCAAACGATATCCGATGGTTGGGTTCGGGTCCTAGATGTGGAATCGGCGAAATTTCTCTACCGGCAAACGAACCTGGCAGTTCAATTATGCCTGGTAAGGTCAATCCAACCCAGCCCGAAGCAATGACAATGGTTTGCGCTCAAGTTATGGGAAATGATGTTGCAATCAATTTTGCCGGCGCAAGTGGAAATTTTGAATTGAATGTTTACAAACCGGTAATGATATTTAATTTGCTTCAGTCAATTAGATTGCTTGCCGATTCTTGCGAAAGTTTCACTGACAATTGTGTTGTTGGAATTACTGCAAATAAAGAAAATATAAAAAATCATTTAACAAACTCACTAATGCTAGTTACAGCATTAAATCCTCATATTGGATATGATAACGCTGCGAAGGTAGCTAAAAAAGCATTTAATGACGGCATTACATTAAAACAAGCAGCGGTTGCACTTGGATTGTTGACTGAAGAAGAGTTTGACGAAAAAGTAAAACCAGAAAATATGATCGGTCCTAAAAGTTAATTTGTTGTGAACGAAATTATTCTGAATATTTATATAATTATCGAAAATGGATTTGTAACCGGATTCAAAGCAAAAGCATATGAAAAGGAAGGTGATGATAATTCTAAGATCACCTTTCTTAAATCGCGCGTAATTTCTGATTACCAGACAGCCTACCGCTTCGATGCTCCCATTAATAGAACTGGAAAATGGATGAAGTATAACAGCTTTGCAAAACTTGAGAAACAAGGTATGCATTTTCAACTTTTTGAAGAAATTTTCGCAAAATTTTCTGTGCCAGAAAATCCTTTAATATGTGTCACTCCCGTTGTAGACGGAGAAATTTATAGTAATTAAAATTTATGGAGTTGAATTTAGAGTATGGAAAATAAAGAATTATTACAGAAAGCCATTAACACTATTAGATTTTTGGCAGTAGATGCGGTTCAGAAAGCTAATTCAGGACATCCCGGAATGCCGATGGGAATGGCATCACTGGGATTCAGAATTTTTACGAAATATCTGAGACATAATCCAGAAAACCCAAAATGGATAGGAAGAGATCGATTTGTGCTCTCTGCTGGACATGGGAGCATGCTCCTCTATTCTTTGCTTCACCTTACGGGTTATGATTTATCGCTCGATGATATTATGAATTTCCGCCAGTGGGAAAGCAGAACACCAGGGCATCCTGAATTTGGTTTAACACCTGGAGTGGAAACAACAACCGGACCTTTGGGGCAAGGCGTGGCTAATGCAATTGGAATGGCTGCAACGCGCTCTCACTTATCTGCGATATTCGATAAATCTGATGTTCAACTTTTTGATCATCATATTTACTGTATTGCCGGTGACGGCGATATGATGGAAGGAATTTCTCATGAAGCAGCTTCCTTTGCAGGTCATAATCAGCTAAAAAATTTAATCATATTTTATGATAACAATAACATAACTATCGACGGTAAATTATCACTCGCAATGTCCGAAAATGTAGCTCAAAGATATGAAGGATACGGTTGGGAGATATTGAAAATCAAAGACGTGAATGATTTATCGGAAGTTGATAATGTAATCGAGAAAGCTAAAAAATGTTCGAAACCGGTTTTTGTCGTCACAAATACTAATATCGGTTTCGGAAGCCCGGCTAAACAGGATACTGCAGAAGTCCACGGTTCTCCTCTTGGCTCAGAGGAGATAAGGGCAACCAAAAAGAATCTTAATTGGCCGGAAGAAAAGGAATTTTTTATTCCTGATGAAATTAAAGAATATTTTAATTCTCTTTCGCAAAAGTTTAGAGATAATGAGTCTGAGTGGAAATCAAAATATGAAGAATATTCTAAACGTTATCCTGATGATTTCAAAAAGCTAAATAATTACTTTAATAATAATTTTGAAATTAACTGGAATGAATTATTTGAATCATTGGAAAGTATTGATAAATCAGCCACAAGAAATATTTCAGGACAGGTTATAAATTACTTAGCAGAGCAGATTCCAAATTTAATTGGGGGAAGTGCGGATTTAACTCCATCAAACAACACATCGATTAAATCGACTTCTAATTATTCACGCAACGACTATTCAGGACGATATATTCATTATGGAATCCGTGAGCATGCTATGGGTGGCATCATGAACGGTATGAGTTATTATGGCGGTATTCGTCCTTATGGTGGTACATTTTTGGTCTTCAGTGATTATATGCGAGCATCAATCAGAATGGCGGCACTTTCTCATTTGAATCCAATCTATATCTTTACACACGACAGCATAGGCTTGGGAGAAGACGGCCCAACTCATCAACCGATTGAGCATATTTCGGCACTTAGAGCAATTCCGAACTTAATTGTTATGAGACCCTCCAATGCAATTGAAACAGCAGTTTGCTGGCAAACTGCATTATCTCTAAAAGATCGTCCATCAGCTATTTTATTAACTCGTCAAAAAATTAAATTTTATAATTCACCCCATACAATAGAAGGGGCAAAAAAAGGTGCATATGTTCTGATTGACTCTGAAGGAACTCCGGATATTATAATTATAGCATCGGGGTCAGAAGTGGAAAGAGCAATTGACACAGCCAAAGTATTGTCGGAAGGGAATGTAAAAGTAAGGGTGGTCAGTTTTATTAGTTGGGAACTATTTGAAGAGCAAAGTGAGGATTATAAGAATTCTGTACTTCCGCCTTCAATTAAGAAACGAATTGTAATTGAAGCAGGAATTAAGCAGGGTTGGGAAAGATATGCTGGTGATGGAGGAATGATACTCGGAATCAATAGATTTGGAGCTTCCGCCCCGAGTGAAATACTGTTCGAGGAATATGGTTTTGGGGTGGAGAATATTGTTAAGGAATGTAAAACTATACTAAATATTTAATCAATACAAAACCGCCAATTAGAAGTACAGTAAATGCGATTGCGAGCAGGTTGAAATATTTATCGATAAAACTTCTGATCTGTTCGCCAAATTTCCAAATTAAGAATGCTACTAAGAAAAATCGAGCCGATCTACTTATTAAACTGGCGATTATAAACATAATTAAATTGATATCGAACGCACCGCTGCTGATAGTGAATACTTTGTAAGGAATAGGAGTAAAGCCGGCCGTGAAAATTATCCAGAAATCCCACTCCTCGTATAAATCCTTAACGTAATAAAAAACTTCGTGTGTAAAACCGGGGATATTCGCAATAAAGAAATTTGCAACAGAAGAAAATTCTCCCGGCTGATACCACCAAACATAATAACCAATAGCATACCCTAAAATTCCTCCCGACACCGAAGCGACTGAAGCCTGAGCCGCGAACTTAAAAGCTTTCGTCTGAGCCCCCAAAATCAGAGCTATTAATAACGGATCCGGTGGTATTGGGAAAAATGAGGATTCTGCAAATGATAGTAGTATCAATGCGATGGGACCATAAGGTGTTTCAGCCCAATGAAGAATCCAGTCGTATGTTTTTCTTACTATTTTCATAAAATAAAGGTTGCATTATATCAAATTATTCCATTCAAAAAAAATTGTTATTGAAAATATTTATCTGTGTTATTCTGTTGCATTTTTGAACGCATGCAATTAAATTGGTGCAAATTTTTGAGGGAGAGAACTATGCCGATTTTGAAACCGTTCAAAACCAGCGCTGAGTTATTTACATATCTTACAACTGACTTTAAAAAGTCGGGCCCAATCTTGATGGAAAAAGTTGATGACAAATATCAAGGAATTTCCTCCCAGGAATTTAAAACCGCGATAGTTGAAGCCGGAAACGGATTGAGTTCACTTGGAGTTGGCGATGGGGACAAGATTGCCATAATTTCGGAAAATCGTCCGGAGTGGGTTTATGCGGATATGGCTATTCTTGGTCTTGGAGGAATCGATGTTCCGCTTTATCCAATTCTCACTTCAGATTCAATTGAATACATACTTAACGATTCAAAATCAACGGGAATATTTGTTTCGAATCAGTTTCAGTTAAACAAAGTTTTGAAAATATGGGAAAAATGCAAATCACTTAAATTCATTGTTGTAATGGCTGAAATTGATACTTCTACGCAAAAAAATGTTTATACTCTTTCCTCACTCCGAAATATGGGAAAAGAAAATCTTGCCAAAAAGGGAGATGATTTTACATCAAATCTAGCTAAAGTGAAGCCTGATCAATTATGTACGCTTATTTATACCGCCGGTACAACAGGCGAGCCAAAAGGGGTTATGCTTACACATTGGAATATCTTCTCAAATGTTCAAAGTGCTCATCAGATATTCGATATGACGCAAGAGGATATATTCTTATCATTTTTACCCTTAAGCCACGTGTTTGAACGAATGGCTGGTTATTATACTGCACTTGCTTGCGGGGCAACAATTGCTTATGCGGAAGGAATTGAAAAAATTGCAGCAAACTTAACAGAGGTTCGACCCACTGTTATGACTGCGGTTCCAAGATTATTTGAAAGAATGTATTCAAAAATAAAACGCAATGTTGAGAAATCTCCAGAGAAAAAACAAAAGATTTTCAATTGGGCAATTTCTCTCGGAAGGGAAGTTGCCGCATTGAAAAAATCGAGTGATAACATTCCTATTAGCCTTAACTTGAAACATAAATTGGCGGATAAACTTGTTTACCAGAAGCTGAAAGCCGCAACCGGAGGACGATTAAGATTCTTCATTTCTGGTGGTGCAGCGCTAGCACGAGAGCTTGGGGAATTTTTTGAAGCCGTAGGAATAAAAGTGATTGAAGGATATGGGTTAACCGAATCATCCCCGGTTATCAGTGCAAACCGAGTGAATGATTACAAATTCGGAACTGTCGGCAAACCGCTTCCCGGAGTTGAAGTTAAGATTGCAAAAGACGGAGAAATTCTCGCCTACGGTCCGAATATTATGCAAGGTTACTATAACCGTAAAAAAGAAACTGAGGAAACAATTAAAGACGGATGGCTTCATACCGGCGACATAGGTGTTTTCGATGCCGACGGATTTTTAATAATTACAGATAGAAAGAAACATTTGTTCAAAACTTCAGGTGGAAAGTATGTAGCTCCTGCGCCTATCGAAAATATGTTTTTAGGGAGTAAATATATAGAACAGTTTGTGCTTATCGGCGATAGAAGAATGTTTTTGAGCGCTTTGATTGTGCCTGATTTCGAAGCCCTAAAAGAGTATGCAGATGCACATAGAATATCGTATAATAATCCCGAAGAACTAACAAAGTTGAAACAAGTTTATGAGTTATTGGAAAAAGATCTCGCTCAGTTCCAAAAGAAGTTGGCAAACTTCGAGCGTGTTAGAAAATTTACTATTCTCGATAGACCATTCTCAATTGAAACGGGCGAACTCACACCTAAACTAAGCGTTAAACGTAAGGTTATTGAAGAACGTTATAGAGATTTGATTGAGGATATGTATAAAGGACTTGAAGACAAAGCATAATAATAAAGGGGTTGTTTTCAAATAAAATTAAAAATCGATTCGGTTAAGATGGGAAGCACCTGTAATTTTAATTTTTTTCAACAACCCTTTCTCTTTCTCTCGATTTAATTAGCTCATCGGATTTTCATATATTTGTTATTCTTAAATTAAGCGGAATCTAAATTGAAACAAGAAAAAATACTTGTTACATCGGCATTACCATATGCAAACGGACCAATTCATCTAGGTCATTTAAGCGGTGCTTATCTTCCCGCAGATATTTTTGTAAGGTATCACAGACTCAAGGGAAGCGACATAATTTATATCTGTGGATCTGATGAGCACGGAGTGCCTATTACTATAACTGCTGATAAGGAGGGAATTACACCGCAGAAAGTAATTGACAGATTTCATAATTTGAACAAATCTGCATTTGAAAAGTTCGGGATGAGTTTTGATATTTATTCGCGAACGTCTCTCCCCATCCATCACGCAACAGCTCAAGAATTTTTTCTAAGCTATTATGAACAAGGACTATTAAGCGAAAAGAAAACTCTTCAATTCTTTGATGCAAAAGCTAACATGTTTCTTCCGGATAGATACGTTGAAGGTACATGTCCCAAATGCGGTTATGAAGAAGCCAGGAGTGATGAGTGCGAAAAATGTGGCTCTTTGTATGATCCAAGTGAATTGTTGAATCCAAAAAGTAAAATTTCGAACACAACCCCGCAATTGAAAGAAACTTCGCACTGGTATTTTCCGCTTGGGAAATTTCAAGAACGACTCGAAGGATACATCAACGAAAGAAACAACTCATTCAAATGGAAAGAAAATGTGCTGCAATACTGCCGAGGCTGGTTTAAAGATAAACTTGCTGATAGGGCAGTAACCCGAGATTTGGATTGGGGTGTTAAAGTTCCTATCGAAAACATTAAAGGCAAAGTGCTCTATGTTTGGTTTGAAGCAGTTCTTGGTTATATCTCCGCAACGAAAGAATTGTCTATAGCTAAAGACGATCCAACGCTTTGGAAAAAATATTGGCAGGATGAGGATACAAGATATATCGCGTTTATCGGAAAGGATAACGTCGTATTCCATACAATTATTTTCCCCGCTATGTTAATGGCTTGGAACGACGGTAATGATGAAAAATTTCTACTTCCAGAAAATGTGCCGGCAAATGAGTTCTTAAATTTTGAAGGGAAAAAATTTTCGAAATCCAGAGGTTGGGGAATTGATGTGGACGAATTTCTTGAATTATTTCCTTCGGATTCCTTGAGATATGCTCTTGCTTCAAATCTTCCCGAAACAAAGGATACTGACTTCTATTGGAGAGAGTTTCAACTTAAAAACAATTCTGAACTAGCTGATATTCTTGGGAATTTTGTGAATCGAACATTCACATTTGCGTCGAAGCATTATGACAGTCGGGTGCCTAAATTAGGCGAATTAAATGATCGTGATAAAGAAATGCTTGAACGGATAAAAAATGTTCCAAAGTTAATCGGTGATCTAATTGAAAAATATAAAATTAAGGACGCTGTTTTCGAGATGATGAATTTTGCACGTGCGGGGAATAAGTACTTTAACGATTCAGAACCTTGGGTAACAATTAAAAGCAGCAAAGAAAATTGCGGGACGACTATCAATATTTGTCTTCAGACAATTTATACGCTTGCTGAAGTTTTCGCTCCTGTTATTCCTTTTACAAGCGAGAAGATATTCAAGATGTTGAATGCAGAAAAAACTAATTGGCTCGAGAGTGGTATTCCACAATTGGAAAATGAACATAAACTTGGTACTTCTGAAATATTATTTACAAAAATTGAGGATAGTATAATCGAGAAACAAGTTAATAATTTAGGTAAAGCGGAAACTCAAGCAACTCAGAATTTACTACCGGAAATAAATTACGAAGATTTTTCAAAGCTCGATCTTAGAACCGCTAAAATTATTGGGGCGGAGAAAATAAAAAAGAGTGATAAACTTGTTAAACTTCAGGTCGACCTGGGTTTTGAAAAAAGACAGATCGTAGCAGGTATCTCCAAACATTATGATGCGGAAGAGTTGATAGGGAAAAATATAGTCGTTGTCGCAAATTTAAAACCGGCAAAATTATTCGGGCACGAGTCGCAAGGTATGGTCCTTGCTGCGGAAACAAATGATGGAAATTTGTTCCTTGTAGATCCTAATGAAAAAAGCGGTTTGGGATCTAAAGTAAAGTAGAATTCTACGATGCTCAAAAATCAAAAAGCCGAAAGAAATAAAACTATAACACTTAATCCCGAAGAGGAAAAATCTTTTTCGCAGGCACTTCTTAAAGTCGATCAGAATATTTCGGTAGATGAAATAACAAATAAAATTATCAATAACGATTTATTTGAAATACTCGATTATCTGCCGGATGCATTTATTGATCTTCTTATAATTGATCCGCCTTATAATCTTTATAAAACATTCAACAAAACGACATTTAAGAAAACGAGCAACGAAAATTATGGTATTTGGATAGAAAGTTTTTTGAGAGATTTAAAAAGATGTTTGCGCAAAAATGCATCTATTTATTTTTGCGGGGATTGGATTTCGTCGCAAATTATTCCGTCAATACTAGAAAAATATTTTATTGTCAAGAATAGGATCACTTGGGAGCGCGAAAAAGGAAGAGGAGCAAAAAAGAATTGGAAAAACTGTTCGGAGGACATTTGGTTTGCTGTAAATTCTGAAAATTACAAATTCAATCACGATTCTGTAAAAATGAAAAGAAAAGTGCTGGCTCCTTACCGAGATTTCAATGGTCAACCAAAGGATTGGACGAACGAATCGGAGGGGAGTTTTAGACTTACGTTTCCTTCCAATCTTTGGACTGATATCTCGGTTCCATTTTGGTCGATGCCCGAAAACACCGAACACCCAACCCAGAAACCGGAAAAGCTGATTGCAAAATTAATCTTGGCTTCAACTGAAGAAAATGACTTTGTGTTTGATCCGTTTCTCGGTTCGGGTACTACAGCAGTTACTGCAAAAAAATTAAGACGTAAATTTAGCGGTGTTGAGCTCGATAGACATTATGCTCTTCTCGCTCAAAAAAGATTAAAAATTGCTGAAACTGAAACATCAATCCAAGGGTATAAGGACGGTGTTTTCTGGGAAAGAAACACAAAATTTAAGCGCCAATAATGCATTCCATAATTTGCATTTACCTTGATTTTGGTTGCATCTATAAGTAAAATTCTAAATTAAATTCTATTAGAAATTGGAGGATATTCTTACATGCAAGGATTACGTTTTGCTTTTATTTTATCGATTTTCACCCTTTTTATTTTTTCCTGCTCACCCAAAAATTCCGAGATGATTGTTGCTACTTTCGATGATCGGTCAATCGGTTTTGAGGAATTACAAAGTGCATATCAAACAAACAAAATCGGCACAACAAATTCGGGCAACGGCTCTATTGAGGAGTATAAAGAATTTACCGATCTATATCTGAACTATAAAATGAAATTAGCCGAGGCTGAAGAAAGAGGTTATCAAGATGATCCGGCAGTTAAAACCGAATTGCTCGAATATAGAAAGACGGTTGGAGTACCTTATTTTATTGAAAAACATCTTATCGAACCAGCCTTAAAAGAAATGTATGAGAATCGAAAAGATGAAATTAGAGTAAGCCATATCCTCATTAGATTTGAAAAAACATCACCAGAGGAAGCCAAGGCAAAAGCAGATACCATTCTTATGAGATTAAAAACCGGTGAAAAATTTGAAGATCTGGCTGCCGAGTATTCAGAAGATATCTATTCGAAAGACCAAGGCGGAGATATTTATTATGTAACCGCTGGCCAAGTTTTACCGGAATTCGAAAGAGCAGCTTATAATATGAATGTTGGTGAGATATATCCCGAACCGGTGAAAACAAAATACGGCTATCATATTTTAAAAGTGACAGAACGCCAAAAGAGAATTCCAAAAATAAGAGCAAGTCACATTTTGATTCAATTTAAAAATGACAGCGGCGACGTTGATACTGCTTTCGCTTACGAAAAAATTATGAAAGTAAAAGCTCGTTTGGATGCCGGTGAAGATTTTGCGGAAGTTGCGAAAGAAACCTCTGACGATAGAGGCACAAAAGAAAAAGGCGGCGATCTTGGTTTTTTTCAAAGAAGAATGATGGTTCGTCCTTTTGATGAAGCTGCTTTTAAATTGGAAGTTGGTCAAATGTCGGATATAGTTGAATCACCGTATGGATATCATATAATAAAACTTACTGAAAAAGAAAGTTATCCATCATATGAAGATGATAAATCCGAGCTGCGTAAATTTTATGAGAGAGCCGGATTTGAGTTTGATTTCAATAACTTAATTGATTCTCTTAAAAGTAAATACAACTACAAGGGATACGACGATATTCAACAAGTTGTTGGAAGATCGGACGGTCAAACAACATTTGGCGAAAAATATTGGGAAAGTGAGTTGAGGGATTCTTTGAAAAACTTATACGTATGTCAGATACTCGGAAAAGATATTCCTTCAGACAGCCTGTTTAATTTTGCTGAAACCAACAAATCCTTTAAAGGTTACGGAATTAATCGAAATAAGATTTCAGAAGCTGTGAGACAATTTACCGATGAATGCTTGATTCACGAAGAAGTAAAAGCAATCTCGAACTCGGATGATGAATTTATGAGAATGATGGAAGATTATGAAAATGGAATTTATATCTTCCGACTTCAAGACGAAGAAGTCTGGCAGAAAATTGATATCGACAGCACACAATTAAAAACACTCTGGGAAGAAACAAAAGAAAATTATAGACTTCCGGATCGTGTCACTTTTGCTGAATTATTCTCGATCAAAAAAGCGAAACTTGATCAATGGGCAGATACGCTTAAAACAATAGATGATTTTGAAAAATTTGTTGCTGAAAATACCGAGCGTAGAAAGAAAAATGTCGTGGATGGAGTTTACACTCTTGTTGAAGTAAGTAGTTCAATTATGGCGCAAAAAGCTGATTCGCTGGAAGTCGGAGAAATATCCGAACTTTTTGAATCAACTGCAGGTTGGAGCATTGTTAAAACGCTTGGAAAAGAAGAAGCTAGACAAAAAACTTACGAAGAAGCTTTACCTGAAGTTGCAAGTCTATATCAAGATCGTGAGAGTAAGAGACTAGAAAAGGAATTTATACAGTATTTAAAAGATAAATACAACCCAGAACCAAATTATGAATTATTACAAGAAGCAATTGAATCGGGGAAAATGTAAAACATTACTATTATTGATTTCATTTACATTTTTAATTTCGTGTGACAAGAAGAATGAACCGGATGAATATGAAGCAATTGTAGGAAGCGAGATTCTTACGAAATCCGATGTTGATAATGCATTGAGTTCTTATAAGTATTCCAAGATTTATCGGGAGGAGTACATAAGTCGATGGGTTGAGACTGAACTTCTTTATCAGGAAGCTATGAACGAGAATTTTGTTTCCGACAGTATGTTTAATTCAATCATTTCAAACAGCAGAAAAGAATTAGCATCGGCGTTGCTTATTGAAAAATATTTAAATGAGAACGTTCCAGAAGCAACCCAGTCTGAACTTGAAAACTATTTTAAACAAAACTCCGATGAATTTTTACTTATGGATGATGCCTTCTTGATTAACACGGTTGCATTTTCAGAAGAAGAGAAAGCAATTCATTTCCGGTCGATTGTTCTAGATTCCGATTGGAAAAAGGCATTGAGTGTCTTCAGAGGAGATGGTTCTTTAATTGAGTATCAAAATGAAGTATTTAAATACAAGCACGATATTACCCCTACAGAACTTTTTAGAACTCTTAACCGGTTAAGCAGTGGAGAGGTTTCAATTGTAATCGAAACGGAACCAAATATTTATCGAGTTGTCAAACTGACCAAACGGATGACAAAAGGCGAAATTCCGGAATTTTTACATGTGAAAAAATTAGTTTCACAACGTTACTACATTTCAAAACGGAACGAACTTGTAGGAAAATATTTGCAAGAGCTTTTTACAAAGTATGATGCATCTATAAGGAAATAGATATGCGAAAGATTTTTTTCTTATTATTATTTGTCAATTCCATTATTCCGGCACAGGATGTTTTGGATAAAATTGCTGCCGTTGTAAATAATGAAATTATTTTGCTTTCCGAGGTTAATTGGTACACTCAGGTTGCAGCAGTTCAGCAGAACTTGAATCCGGATGACCCTGAATTAAAAAAACAAATTCTCAACAAAATGATTGAGGATAAACTACTTCTTGCTCAAGCCGAGTTGGACTCGATTCAGGTGACAGATCAAGAAGTTGAAGCTCAAATTGAATCTCAAATAAGTTATTTAATAAATCAGTATGGTGGTTCACAAGAAAGATTTGAACAAGCTTACGGAATGTCGGTTGAACGAATTAAAAGAAAACTGCGTGAGGATACCAGAAAAAATTTGATGGCTCAAAGATTAAAGCAGCAGAAGTTCGGAAAGATAGAAGTGACTAAAAGAGAAGTTGAAGATTTTTTTACAGAATACAGAGATTCACTGGGTCAGATTCCCGAAAAGTTTGAGATCTCACATATATTTATCAATCCGAAAGCTGGTGAAAAGGTTAAGGAGGCTGCAAAAAAGTTCGCACAAACTTTGCTCGATTCGATAAAAAATGGAGCTGACTTTGCGGAAATTGCCAAAGCTCAATCCGATGATCCTGGAAGTAAAGCTGCCGGAGGTGATCTTGGATTTGTGAAACGAGGTGTATTCTTTCCCGAGTTTGAAGCTGCTGCCTTTAAGCTTAATGAAGGTGAACTATCCGAAGTAATTGAATCTCCTGTCGGGTTTCATATAATTCAACTTCTTGAGAGACGCGGTGAATCAATCCACACCAGGCACATTCTTATAAGTGTCAAAGTCGACGACGATGCAGATCTTCGTGCAATTGAGCTACTTACAGAAATAAGAGATAGTATTTTGAACAATGTCAACACCTTTGAATTTTTCGCAAAAAAATTCAGCGATGATGAATCATCAGCTAAATTCGGAGGTAAGTTAGGGACGTTTGAAAAGGGGCAGCTGGATAAGTCAATGCAGGATCAGGTGTTTAAATTAAAAGAAGGCGAAATAAGTTTTCCGAAGAGATTGGAAGTAGGCAGAGGATCATATGGCTTTCATATAATACGTTTGGATAAAAGAATTGAAGCCCACTTGCCTTCGCTCGAAACTGATTATGAGGAAATTAAAAGAATTGCCGAATTCAAAAAAGGTGAAGATCTTTTTAATGAATGGCTTGACGATGTAAAAGAAAAAATTTATTGGGAAATAAAAATTTAAGGAATAATTTGGCTGATACTAAAGCAATTTCTGATAGAACACTCGCTGATAGTTTAAAAGAAGATATCCATAAAATTAAGACTGAAGTCGGAAAAGTAATAATTGGGCAGCATCAAATTATTGATGATTTACTGATAAGCCTATTTGCTAAAGGGCACTGTTTATTAGTTGGAGTTCCGGGTTTGGCAAAAACACTCTTAATAAAAACTCTTGCCCAAGTTTTGGACCTTGGTTTCAGCAGAATTCAATTTACTCCGGACTTGATGCCGAGCGATATTACGGGTACAGAAATAATCGAGGAAGATGCTGTTTCGAAAAAACGTTCGTTCCGTTTCATACAGGGTCCAATTTTTTCGAATATAATCTTAGCGGATGAAATAAATAGAACACCTCCTAAAACACAATCTGCTTTACTTGAAGCAATGCAGGAACATTTTGTGACAGCAGCCGGTAAGTCCTACAAATTGGACGAACCCTTCTTTGTGCTCGCAACGCAAAACCCTATTGAACAAGAAGGAACCTATCCGCTTCCTGAAGCCCAACTCGATAGATTTATGTTCAGTCTGTGGCTTGATTATCCTGAATATGAGGAAGAGATTGATATTATCAAATCGACTACAGGTGACTATTTACCGCAATTGAATAAAGTCTTATCAGCTGAAAAAATTATTCAATATCAAGAACTTGTTAGAAAAGTTCCGGTTGCGGATAATGTGATTGAATATGCTGTCAAAACAGTTGTTGCTACACGTGAACAAAATAGTTCACCCGAACTAAGGGAATTAATTTCTTGGGGTGCCGGACCCAGAGCTTCACAATATTTGATACTTGCTGCTAAAACTCGTGCCTTGTTCGAAGGGCGATATTCACCGAACATTGACGATGTCCGAAAGTCTATGATTCCGGTACTACGGCATAGAATTATTCCAAGCTTCAGCGCTGAAGCAGACGGAATAGATTCGGTAAACATTATCAACAGAATTTTGGAAAATCAAAAATAGGATGAGGTGAAGTTGAAAAGATTTTTTAAGCTGTTCATCTACATTTGTTTTACGTCGCTATTCGTTTTGGTTGCATGTTCAGATGAACCTGATCAAAAAATTGAATCAAACATCTCGGCAGTCATAAGTGAACCAAATATATTCGGTTTTTACGACGACTCACTCAATTATTCGATCAAAGAAGTAAATCCCAATGAAACTTTGACAGATATTTTACTCCCATATGGTATTCCGTATGAAACCATTTTAAAAATGACAGAAGTTGATAACGATCTTTTTGACGAAAGAAAAATAAGAAGTGGCAATAACTTTATACTTTTCACCGAACAAGATTCACTTGAATCGATTAAGTATATAATTTACGAAGCTGATCCGGTTAATTACATTTTGTTCGAGTTTGGGGATTCCTTGATAGTAAATAAAGGGCAAAAAGAAATTAGGAGAACAGAAAAAGAATTTATCGGAATAATTAATAGTTCGTTGTTTGAAACTATTGCAGCTCAGAATGAAAGTCCGGTGCTCGCTTTAAAACTTGCCGATGTATTTGCCTGGCAGATCGATTTTTATGGAATTCAGCAAGGTGATTATTTTAAAGTGATTTATGACGAAGCATTTATCGGGTCCCAATCAATTGGCATCGGTAGAATAAAAGCCGCACTTTTTAACCATCGCGGTAAAGATTTTTGGGGTTTTTATTTCTCACAAGAAGATGAAATAGACTATTTTGACGAGAATGCAAACAGCTTGAGAAAAGCATTCCTAAAAGCTCCATTAAAGTTTACGAGAATTAGTTCACGTTTTACTCACAGCAGGCTTCATCCGGTTCTCAAGAAACACCGACCCCATCTCGGGGTTGATTATGCTGCTCCAACCGGTACTCCAGTTCAAGCAATCGGTGACGGAGTGGTACAAGAAGCACAGTATAAAGGCGGAAACGGTAATTATGTGAGGATCAAACACAACTCAACTTACTCAAGCGGTTATCTTCACTTATCGAAGTATGGGAAAGGAGTAAAACCGGGAGCTCGAGTTAAGCAGGGTCAAATAATCGGATATGTTGGAAGCACTGGTTTATCAACTGGTCCTCATCTGGATTTACGATTTTGGAAGAACGGGCAGCTTGTAAATTATTTGACTCAGGAGTTTCCTCCATCAAAACCTATCAATGAGGAAAATAGAGCGGCTTATGATTCATTGAAAACTGAAATGATAAACCGCCTTAATGAAATACAAACCGGCAATTCTGATAAAGCGAATTTAGCCGTTAAATAGAATAAATTTATTTTGCTCCCAATTCAAGTTTGAGGTTGATTGTTTCTTCGCCTCGTTTAATTTCAATTTCGACGACATCTCCGGGGACGTACTCCTGAAGAGCATAAACGTAATCGTAAATATTATTAATAGATCGATCTCCGAATTTGAGCATAATATCGCCTCCTTTTATTCCTGCTTTTTCTGCAGGACTACCAGGTGATACACCTGTTAATCTAAAACCTTCACCCGAATAAGCGTAATCCGGGATTGTTCCGACATAAACCTTCCATCCGCCCATATTACTGTCCTGTTTTCGGGGAACGTTTATATAATCAGGCTTGTTTTCCAAATTATCTATCTCTCGAATGACATCATATACATAATCAAGAATTAGTTTCTGCCCTGGAATATTTATTTTATCAGCATCATCCGAGGGTCTGTGATAATCAGTATGAGTACCGGTGAAAAAAAACAACACTGGAATTTCTTTACCGTAGAATGATGAATGATCACTTGGTCCGTAACCGTCATCGTTGAGGGAAAGATTGAATCTATTGCTATTATTTGCTTCGATTATTTCTTTCCATTTTGATGAAGTGCCTATACCGAACACAGAAAGGGATTTTTCCTCATTCATTCTACCAATCATATCCATATTTATCATTGCCGCTACATTTTCAATTGGTGCAGGAAAATTGTTAACCAAATAGTTTGAGCCAAGCAATCCAAGTTCCTCACCGGAAAATGCAAAAAAGTAGAAAGACCTTTTGGGTTTATATTCACCCAGACTGAGTTTCTCAGCTATTTCCAACACCCCTGTTGTTCCTGACGCATTATCATCGGCACCGTTGTGGATCATTGGTTCGTCTCCGCGATAAAGTGAACCATACTGACCCATCCCTAAATGATCATAATGCGCACCAAGTACAATTATTTCCGAAGATAAGGTTTCATCAATTCCCTTAAGGAAAGCTCCAACATTTCTTCCGATTTTTTTTACTTCATTTACTTCAACGTTTAGTTTAAATTTTACATTTGTCAGAAGCATCGATTCAGGCTTCATATTTTCACTGATTCTTTTCTGTAGTTCTTTCATATCAATATTTTCAGAACTGAAAATTTGATCTGCAATTTTGCGGCTTATTTGGACCGCGGAGAAATTATCAATTCCAGGTGCTCTGTCATAATGGAACTCCATAAAATTATCCTCGTCGGTTTCCGGTAAATGTCCGTTTACAAAAATAATTCCTAACGCACCTCTCTCTTTTGCCGCAGCAGCTTTACTTCTAAATGCTGAATAAGCATCGAATTGCGAATGAGGGTTTGCATATTCGGGACTAAACCGAAAAACTAAAACAAGTTTATTTTTTACGTCTATGTCTGCATAATCATCATAGACTAGTTTTGGTGCGGAAATACCATAACCGGCAAAAACAACCTCAGCTTCAGTCGAGCTTTGTCTGGAGAAAGGAGCAGTCATAAAATCTTTATTATATTCCAACTCAAAAACTTCATTATTAATGATCATCGATGCAAAATTGCTTTCCCCGAGTGAAATTCCTTCTATGAAAGAAAATTCTTGAAAATAACTTCCGTTGAATGCTGGAAGAAGTCCGGCTTTTTCGAATTCATTTTTAATATATTCGCCGGCTATTCTTTCCTCGGCAGTTCCGGAAAATCTACCTTTTAATTCATCCGAAGCTAAATACGTAATATGATCCTTTATTTCTGTCTCGGTAATATTTGGATCTTCGGTCTGAATTAAAAATCCAGCAAAAAATACCAATACAACGAGTGAAATACTCATTTTGATTTTCATTTAATCCTCTTAATATAATTGTTATTCGGGAACGTGAACCAGAAAATATTCTTTTGCGGATTCCCCGATTTTACTGGCTTGTTCCATTGTCATGTGTAATTCAGCTTGAGATTCGTCTTCTGCTCCTGCTTCAATAATTGCAAGATCAGAATCTTTTGCATGTTTTACCAAATTTTCACAGTATGCAGTATCACCTCCATAGCAGATTGTTTTTCCTTGATATGAAAATTTATACCCGAGCGAAGGTATTTCGAAAGATCCATCTCCGGTATCATTCGGTTCTCTATGATTAACTTTAAAAGGTTTTATTACTACGTTCTTTCTTCTAATAGCTCTTTCGGAGGTAATTTTTTTAAGATTTATTTTATAATTCACTTCATGTTCATAAACTTCATAAAATGCTCTGTAAATACTTTCGATTTCAACACAGCCTTCCGGATAGTAAATATTTAAAGTCTGCTTCCTTCTCATAACTGTTAGATAGGTAAGAAATGACCAAACTCCTCCAACATGATCGTGATGACCATGAGTGATAAAAATGTCTGAAATATTCAAAATTTCACTTGCGTTAAGAGTTTTGTTCAGATCTCTAAGAATTCCATCTCCAGGATCAATTACAAAAAATGATTCATCTGTAGTCAAAAGAATCCCCGTTGCAATGTTTGGAATCGAACAGAAGATTTCTATAAAAAAATCATCCTTTTGCCAAACGAGCGGGTATTTCGGTGTATATTTTTTTTGTTTTTTGGTCAAGAAAAATTCCTTTCTAAATAATTATTTGAGCAACGAGACCACCAATAAAGAAAGCAGTTATCCATGTCCCGATCCAGATAGAAATTCCTTCTTTCCATCCTCTTTCTTTTAACATTACAACAAACGAAGCAATACAAGGCACAAATATAGTAATTGTAATTATAGCAACTGTAATCTGCATTGCAGAAAGATTGATATCAAACAAGCCTGCTGCGCCAAAATCTCTTCTTACCATACCCATTATAAATGCATTAGCGGCTTCTTTGGGCAGTTTAAGCCAATTTGTTGTAAGTGGCTCAAGTAGATTTTGCCATACCGTGAGAAGGTTTGTAATTTGCATTAATCCGACACCAAGTGCGCCGACAAAAAACCAAACATAAGCTTCTTTCATAAAACCGTAAGCTCTGAATACTGTTTTCTTTAATACATTTTTAAGTTGTGGAATTTTCATTGTCGGAAGATCAAGCAGTAGGGGAGAGGATTCTCCGGGAAGTAATCGATTGAGAATTGTAGAAAGTGTAATCAAAATTGTAAAAATTGTCACCATAAAAATAATTAGTGGAACGGTTCCGGCTCTTGCAAGGAGAAAAGCAATTACGGCTAACTGAGCAGAGCAGGGGATTACAAATTGAAGTATTGCGGTTACAATGGATCTCTCTCTATTCGTTCCTAAAATTCTTGTTGTAATGTTTGCCATTGTTATACATCCAAAACCCAGCATAATTGGGATAACGGCTTTACCGTTTAATCCGATCCTGTTGAGAGTTCTGTCAAGCATCGTAGCAAGTCTTGGAAGATAACCGCTGTCTTCAAGGATTGCCATAACGAAATAGAATCCCATCACAAGAGGAAGCAGTAAAAATAGGAGATAAGTTATAGTCATGGTCAGTACACCGAACTCACCAAATAGTAACGTTGCAATCGGGTTCTCGAAAACGAAATCAGAAACTGAGCCGTCTTGTGATGAGTATGCCTCGAATTTTTCTGCTAATTCTGGATTCGCAGATTTTCCTTCCGGAAATTCAAATGTGCGGCTGTCAATCACTGCATCGTCATCTCCAATAATTTCAACGGTAATTGTTGATGATGTAAAATCCGCAACCAATGATTTTACATTATATTCAAAAATTCCTACACCAATTTGGTTTTCAGTATAATCCACAACCCGCTGTGAAATTAAATCACCAACAAAGAAATAAATCACGAGCAATACTAAAGCAAGAGTTGGAATACCGGTAAACGGGTTAAGCGTCATTCTTCCCAGTTTACTAAAAATTAAACCCTTTTTTGAATCCTCAAATTCAACTTGATCAACAATATTGTTTACCCGGTTTCTTCTTTGAATGTAAAGATATTCTCTATCATCCACAGTGCCGGATTGTGTATTGTTGCGCTTGGCGATATCGATATCGCCTTCTTTAATCAGTAATGCTTCTGCTTCACTACCGGTTATATCAGTGGTATCTGAAAGTAATTCTTTTACTTTTTGATCACAGTTGCCGATTCGGGCATTTTCGATTGCGAAATCAAGTCTGTCAAAACCTTCCTTTTTTATTGCGGAAGTTTCAATTACTTCAACACCAAGCAGTTGTGATAGTTTTTCTACGTCAATCTTTATTTTGTTTTTCTTAACCTCATCAGAAAAATTTAGGAGAACCGAAACTTTCTTTCCCATTTCGATTAACTGCAGCGTAAGAAATAAATCTCTTTGAAGATGAAGGCTGTTAACAACATTTAAAATTACATCCGCAGAAAGAATAATGTCGCGTGCTACCTTTTCTTCTTCAGTAAATGCTGAAACACCGTAAGTACCCGGAGAATCGTATACGTTGTAGTTTTTATATTGTGCAGAAGTTATTGAAACGGTAGTCCCCGGAAAATTTGAAACATCAACATACATACCGCTTAGATGATTAAAAAAAACCGACTTGCCTACGTTGGGATTTCCGGCAAGCACAACTTTGGTTCTAGACCCGGATTTGCTCGAGTTTCCGTTAGATGGTTTTTGTTTTGCCAATACGTTTTCACTTACAACTGTGTCGGTTTTCATATAGTTCCAATCATAAAACAATTTCTATGCTTTTTGCCAGTGCAGAACCCAACGCGATTTCCTGGCGGTTTCTTCGCAGTACTATTGTGCCTCCTGGCAGTTTTTCGATGCAGCTGACTGTTAAGCCTTCTGTAATGCCGAGTCTGATAAGCTGTGATTTAATATCGCCGTTCGGCAATTTAGAAATCGTCAAGCTGTGCCCTTTTAATGCTTTGTCTAGAGTCAATGCCATATTCCTTTAGAAGTTTTTACATTTGTTTGGATCTTTGCATCTTGCGAAAATATTAAAGGAATAGCCTGTTCTTTCCATTCCTTGTTCTTCGCAGATTATATCAACAATATTTTGAATTTCGTCGGATGTAAATTCCAATATTTTTCCGCAATGAGTACAAATTAAATGATCGTGATTTTTTCTTTTAAAACTCGATTCATAATGTGCTTTGTTATCACCGAAATTTCTTTTTGCAAGAAGTTTACACTTTGCCAACAGCTCTAAAGTATTGTAAACAGTTGCTCTGGAAACGTTGCTGTTCTGCGTTTTCATCGAGATGAAAAGTTCATCCGCCCCAAAATGTCCCGGTTGTTCAAGTGCATAATCAAGAACTTCGAATCTTTCCGGAGTTATCCTATGTTTTCCTCTTTTTAGAAAACGCTTAAACTGTTCGTGTGCTTCTTGACTTTGAATAATTCCACCATTATTTAGATTTAGTCTGTATAAAATTAGGTAAAACAACACGAATTTGCAATAAAAAAATACAGTAATGTATTTTTATAATATTCTTCGATTTTGAAAACTTTTAGACGATTTCAATGCTCAAAATTATACTACCTTTAATCTTGTGCCGGAAATAAGTAAATTTGTAGCCTTACATAATCCAGATTGCTAAAATTCAAAATAAAGGAGTGTTTATGTCTGTAACTTTTGAAGTAATTGAAAAAGTCGGCACATCAAACGAATCCAGCAGCGACGCGATAAAATCGGTTGTATTAGAGGCAAACAAGCAAAATAAAGTCGGCTGGTTCGAGGTAATAGAAGAACGAGGTAGAGTAACATCGGACGGAAAAATTGAATTTCAAGTAAAAGTAAAAATAGGTTATAAATTAGATTAAGAAAGGAGAAATTAAATGTCAGTTAAAGTTGGAGATATCGCCCCGGATTTTACACTAAAAAGTGATGCTTTGGAAGAAATTACATTAAGTAATTTCAGAGGCAAAAAGAATGTTGTACTGCTCTTTTTCCCATTTGTTAATTCAGGTGTATGTGAAAAAGAATTATGCACTTGGCGAGATGGTATGAGTGTTTACGAAAATCTGGATGCTCAAATATTAGCTGTCAGTGTTGATAGTTATTATTCTCACAAACTATGGGTAGATCAGCAAAAATTCAACTTCCCATTATTAAGTGATTTCAACAAAGAAGTTTGTCAAAAATATGATTCCTACCTGGATGTTTTTGCTCCGGGTAAATTTGATTACAAAGGGGTTGCGAAAAGATCAGCTTTTGTTATTGATAAAGAAGGGAAAATTAGATATGCTGAAATTTTACCAAATCCAGGTGATGAACCGAATTATGAAGCAGTTAAAGAAGCTTTAGAGAAATTGGACTAAATAAAAGGGAGCTTAATTGCTCCCTTACTTAATTATAAAGGAGATTTGATGTTGAAAGTTGGACAAAAAGCACCTCAATTTACTTTGCCGGATCAGGATGGAAAAAAAATATCATTAAAAGATTATCTCGGCAAAGTGGTTGTGTTATATTTTTATCCTAAGGATATGACTTCTGGATGCACAAAGGAAGCGTGTGATTTTAGAGACGAGTTCCCAAATTTTAGAAAATTAAATATTGAAGTAATTGGAATCAGTAAGGATTCAATTAAGTCCCATCAAAATTTTATCGCCAAACACAATCTTCCTTTTACACTTCTCAGTGACGAGGAGATAAAAGTTGTGGATAAATACGACGTATGGAAAGAGAAAAGCATGTACGGTAGAAAATATATGGGAATAGAAAGGACAACGTTTCTTATCGATGAAGATGGAAAAATTTTAAAAATTTATGAAAAGGTTAAAGTAAACGGTCACGTTGAAAATATTATAAAAGACTTGAAGGAAATCGGTAAATAATGGTATACGTTACAAGAAGGGAAGTTTTCAGCGCATCCCATCGATTGCACAATCCGAACCTATCTGACGCGGAAAATGATAGATTGTTCGGCAAATGCAACAATCCCAATGGTCACGGACACAATTATACTATCGAAGTTGTTGTAACTGGTGAGATAGACTCGGAAACTGGTTACTTAATCGATCTGAAAAAATTAAAAAAAATTATAATTGAAAACGTTATAAATAAGGTCGATCATAAACATTTGAACAGCGATGTCGATTTCATGAAAAATGTGATTCCTACTGCAGAAAATATTGCCGTAAAATGCTGGGAACAACTTGTTGATAAAATTCCATCCGGCAGACTTTATTCGGTGAAAATTTACGAAACCGAAAACAATTACGCAGAATATAAAGGTTGATGTTTTGAATATTAATGAAGTATCCAAAAATGTGGAGGCGATTCTTAAAGAAATTGGAGAGGATCCTAATCGTGAAGGTTTGATTAAAACACCGGAACGAGTGGCAAAAGCTTATGAGTTTTTAACTCAAGGTTACAATCAAAATATTGAAGAAGTTTTAAACGGAGCTGTTTTTGAGGAAAAGTACGATGAAATGGTCATCGTAAAAGATATTGATTTTTACAGTATGTGCGAACACCATTTGCTGCCATTCTTCGGGAAAATCCATATCGCTTATATCCCGAAAGGAAAGATTGTTGGCTTGAGTAAAATTCCGAGAATTGTTGATGTTTTTGCCAGAAGACTACAGGTTCAAGAAAGAATGACTAAAGAAATTGCCGACACTCTAAACAAATATTTAGAACCGCAAGGAGTTGCTATTGTTTGCGAAGCTTACCATATGTGTATGATGATGCGAGGAGTGCAAAAACAGAATTCAATAACCACAACAAGTGCGATGGCTGGTATCTTCACCGAGGACGCTAGAACAAGAGCTGAATTTCTAAATTTAATCTCTCACAAACGAGTATGACAGATAAACAAAATATTACATGGATAACCGGTGCTGCCACTGGCATCGGCAGGGCTTTAAGTAAAGTTTTTGTTAAGAACGGATTTAATGTTCTCGGTTCTTCAAGAAAGGAATCGCAGCTTGAAAGATTTCAAAAAGAATTATTGAGCGAAAAAGGGAAATTCATTTTCGAACCGGCTGATATTTCTAAAATAGAAGATTTAAAAAGAATAAATGAGAAGATTGAGAATAATTATAATATAGATTGTTTGATTAATAACGCCGGGATGACGGCTTTTAAATTAGTTACCGATACTACATCCAAAGAGGTTGAAGAAATAATATCAGCCAATTTAATTGGTGCGATTCACACCACAAAATCGGTGCTTTCAAAAATGATTGAACGCAATAGAGGAACAATTATTAATATTCTCTCTGCTGCGGCAACAAAGGTTTTCACTAAAAGCGGTGTTTATGCTGCCTCCAAGGCAGGGCTTTTAGCATTTTCAAATGTTTTAAGAGAAGAGTTGCGGGGAACAAATATTAGAATAATAAATGTATTGCCCGGTGCAACTAAAACTCCGATATGGCCCAACCATGTATTGGAAAAATCAACCGGTAAAATGATGTCTCCCGAGGAATTGGCGAGGATCATTTTTGAATTTTATTCGATAAAGTCAAATATGGTAGTTGAGGAAATTACTGTTAAACCCATCACCGGTGATTTATAGAAAATTAATATCAAAAATCACCCGTAATTTCCGTGGAAAAATTTTTCTCCTGCATTATAGGAACACTTATCTTATTTTCTATGTATTAGTTCGAGAGTGCGTAAAATTAATATTTGAGTGTTGCTTTTTTTTCAAAGTAGCTATATTTTCTAACTTCGATTTTTGCGGAAGTGGTGAAATTGGTATACACGCTACTTTGAGGGGGTAGTGCTCGCAAGGGCGTAGGGGTTCGAGTCCCCTCTTCCGCACTCCATTCTCATTTGATAAGTATAATAAGTAAGGAAAAAACTATGAAACGAATCTTCAATCTCCTAATAACTTTTCTGTTTGTATCTATTTCGATATTTGCACAAGATGCCGAAATGGATGCGGAAGCAGCAAAAGCTTATAACGAAGGCAACAGCAAGTTAAAGGCAGGTGATTATTCTGGCGCCATCTCAAATTATGATCTTGCTCTAAAATCTTCTAATGACTACAGAATTTACTACCAAAAAGGTGTCTCTCTAAAAAAACTAAGAAAATTTGACGAAGCAGAAACTGCTTTCAAGGAAGCTATAAAAAGCAACCCTAATTTTGATTTGGCTTACAATGGATTGGGTGGTTTATATTTCAGTAAAGGAAGTTATCAGGAAGCAATAGATAATTTTGTTAAGTTCGAGCAGCTTACTGAGAAGAATAGTCTCAAAGCAAAAGCGAATGAATACATTAGTAAATGTTATACAAAACTTGGCTCATCCGCAAAATCGGACGGCAAATATCCTCAGGCTGTTGATTATTTAGCTAAAGCCGTAGAGCATTTTGATTATGATGCCGCTTATTTAATGATGGCTGAGACATACATAGAAATGGGGCAGTTCGAAAAAGCTTTATCGGCTGCAAACAATGCCCTTGAACATCGTAAGTCAATTTCTGTCGGCGGTCCTTATTATTATCAAGGTAAAGCATATAAAGGACTTAACGACTTAGCAAATGCAAAAGAATCTTTCAACAAAGGGCTGAAGGATAGCAAATATAAAAGTTTGTGCGATTATGAATTAAAACTGATGAACTAAACTTTTAAATGATCACATTTAATTTAAAAGTCCGGCTCGATTGAACCGGACTTTTTTGTTTTAAAGAATATCGAATAGAACGGAAACCATAAAACTATAAGTGTTAAAATTTTCTTCTCCGTCCTCTTTCCCAAACAAATTGTTGAAGTTGTATTTTACCGATGCATCCAAATCAATGATCGGAATTAATGTTATAGTCGCTCCAACTCCTATTCCCAAACCTGTACGCGACGATCCATCATTTGATCCTTCGAAAGCTTGACCATTAACAATAGTCGAGAAAGATACATCACCTGTCTTTGAATAGAGAATATCCAGAGCAGCATATGGTTGAATTGGTCCCGGAAGTAAGTTCCACTCCGCTCCAATTGCTGCATTAAGTAAGCTGCTCTCAGATTCAAATGTTGTCCCGGAATAAGAACCATCGACAGTAATTGATGCATAGTAAATATGTCCTGTAAACGTCAATGGGAGCAATGGAAGACTTGCTCTTGCTTTAAAGCCGTAACGCAAACCTGTAGAAAGATCAAATTCACCATTCTCAAATCCCGATGTGAAATAATCTGTTGAGCTTACATCAATATAGCCAACGCTAGGACCGATGCTTAATCCTTGTGAAAAAATCGGAAAACTGAATAACAGCACAGCAAAAAAAGTTATTAATTTTCGTTTCATAATTTCTCCGTTGTTGTTAATAATGGAACTATTTTATAATATAAATATATAACTATATTTGAATAAATAATCTAGAATTCGGGGGAAAAGTTCCGCACTCAAAGGATATATTATTGTGCCCTGAATTGTTTGTCATTCTATAACTATATTTACTATCAAAAATCGATTTTTTATGATGAAGATTAAGCAAACAATAATTTTTTTCCTTGCCTCTATTTCATTATTTGGCCAACAGAAAACCACAGCAGAAATTTATAACCAAGCCTTCACATCATTCAACGAAAAAAATTACATCCAGGCTCTAAAGCAGTTCGAAGAAATATTAGTTATTGATGGTGTTGATAAAGAACTAATTTCTTCCTCAAAAT
>CAZCLA010000016.1:0-5391 GCA_964499285.1 uncultured Melioribacteraceae bacterium | reverse complement strand
GAGTTCGAAAAAGCTGTTTCATCTTATGATGAACTTCTAGCATATTATTCAGACACAGAATATGCACCACTTGCACAATATAGAATTGGCATATGTTATTTTCGGCTCAAAAAGTATGATAATGTCATTTTGGAATTAAGCGATCCACTGATATATGAGCTTCCAAAACAACAGCAAGAAGAAGCAAACTATGTTCTTGCAAGTGCATTTTTTAGATTGAAGGAATTTGGCAGTGCAGTAAAAATTTACGAAGAGCTTCTTGCCAAAGCCCCAACAAAATCCCGAGAAGAACAGATTAAATTCGGCATGGCTTGGGTAAATTTTCAGCTTAATAATTATGATGAATCATTTAATTTATTTAGAGAATTGTCCAAGAATGCTTCTGATTCTATTGCCGCGCAAGCATTATTTTGGAGTGCTGAGTGTAAAAGATATTCTCAAGAGGAAGATCAGGCTTTGCTTTTATATGATGAATTTTCGAGCAAATATCCTGGACATCCAAATGTAAATAATGTGCAATTAAATGCCGGTATAATTTATTTCAACAGGAATCAATTTCCGAGAGCAGAAAGATTTCTTTTAGCTGCAGCTGGCTCCTCCGATTTGGATTTAAAAAACAAAGCAAATGTTCTGCTTGGACAAATCAGTTTGGAGAAAAAAGATTTTAAAAGCGCTTTTAATTATTTCTCAGAAAGTCTTGAAACCGATTTGGAAGAAGCTGATAAGAACCGAGCTTTTTTAGGACTTGGAATTTCGCTTTATTACTTAAATGAATTCAATGACTGCATTGCAACGCTTTCTTCCGTGAACGCATCATTCCCATATTTCGAACAGGATATAGTAAATTTCTATATTGCAGAAGCATATTTTGCAGTCGGTAATTTTGAAAGTGCCGCACAGTTTTTTTCGAAGGTGTCATCTGATTCGGATGAGCTTAATAGGCAGTCACTATACGGAAGGGCGTATTCTCATTTTAATTCTGGTGATTATACAAATGCAGTTTTTTATTTCAACGAGTTTATACAAAAATATCCAAAAGATGATTCGATTATAGATGCAAAATTTAGACTTGCGGATTCATACTATGGCAGTAAAAATTTTGAGAGGGCCAGTCAGATTTACCGCGAGATTTTTAATCTTGATAAAAGTTTATTGAACAACGATTTCGCGTTTTATCAATACGGACAAGCATTGTTCAAATCTGGGAGATCGAACGAGGCAATTTCAACTTTCCGTCAACTTCAGCAAAAATTTCCAAATGGAAAATATGCTGATGATTCGCAGTACTTGATAGGCTGGATTAAATTTCAACAGAATAATTTTGATGAAGCAATTGAAGAGTATAAACAAATTCCGCAGCGTTATCCAAATAGTGCGATCGTCCCGATTTCCTTTTATTCTATCGGTGATTCATATTATAATATGGGTCTTTACGAAAATGCTATCACCTATTATGCTAAAGTTATAAACGAATTTCCCAACACTCCATATATATTTGATGCCGTAAAGGGAATTCAAGATTGTTACATTGCCAAAGATCAACCTGAAAATGCTATTGATTTTATTGATCAATTTTTAATTTCAAATCCGGATTCACGAATTGGAGATCAAATACAATTTAGAAAAGCTGAGATTTATTACAGCAATGCAAACTATGCGATGGCTCTTATAAATTATTCAGAAGTTATCAACCAATATCCGAGAAGTTCTTTGGTTCAAGATTCACATTATTGGATGGGGAAGTGTTCTCAGAATCTTGGAAAGAACGAAGAAGCAATTCAGCATTTTTATAATGCTATGAATAAAGATCTTGGTTCGGAAATCGGTATCGCTGCGGTGATAGAACTCGGTACAATCTACAATGAACTTGGGGAGTATGATAAAGCTTTAGATCTTTACGAAAGAGTGGAAAACAAAGTGCCTAAGTCTCCGCGCGTAGCAGAGATATTATTTTTCAAAGCAAGCGCACAAATTCAGAAAGAAGATTTTTCCGGAGCATTTTCAACTTACAACCAATTGATACAATATTACGACGATACAATATTTGCAGCCAAAGCAAAAATTGAAATGGGTATTATGGAATTAGCAAGGGGAAGTTATGAAAATGCTGAATATTTATTCAAGGATCTCGGTGAAAATAGAAGTGACGATATAGGCGCCAAGGCACAGTATTACTACGGAGAAACATTGTTCGAACAAGAAAAATTTAATGAGGCAATTTCTGCATTTGTGAGAGTTCGTTCCGTTTTTTCACTTTATGATGAATGGTATTCAAAATCACTTCTTAGATTAGGAGATTGTTACGTTAAACTTGGCGATAAATCGAATGCAAAGGAAATGTACAGAGCAGTCTATAATAAACACAAAAACGATCAACTGGGTAGAGAAGCTAATAAAAAACTGAAAGAATTATGAGAAAGATTTTTTTAATTATCACGTTGATTCCCGTGATGATTTTTTCACAGGAAACAAATCAAGGACAGAGTATAGAACTTCCCGAGTTTGTTATAACCGGGAGGCAGACAGTAACCGTTCCAAAAGCATTAAAGAAAAAACCCGAACCTGTTTCGATTGTATCGCCGGAGTTTTTTACTCCATCGGTTTCAACAGAGCAATTTTCTATTTCTGATATTTCCGAACCTTTTATGCCTCAAATTATTTTATATCCAGGAACAAGATACATAAACGGTCAATTTGAGGTTGGGGCAGGAATTCATACTATTCCTATAGGCAAATTCAACATTCAGCAATCTTTCGAGTCCTCAGTTATTTATGCAAACGTGAGCGGATTAAACATTAACGAATATGAAAATAATTCTCAATACAACGAAACTGCTGCAGGTGTAGGTGCGATGTTTTTCATAAGTTCGGATTCGGATTTTCTTTCAGGTTCCTCAATAAGTATAAATGGGAATTATTATCAAAACAGTTATAGATTTTTTGCTTCAGCTAATCCTGAATTTGAGAGGAAAACTCAAGCTTACAACACTAAACTCAAATTTGAAAATCAATCATCATCTTTATTCAACTACAATTTTAGTACTACTTTTGAGAACCTTACTTTTAAGGAAAATAATCTCTCCGAAATTTTAATAAGTCCTTTGCTTGATGTTAGATTTAATCTTGGAAATACAGCATTGCTTTTTGGAGTACTTTTTAAAAATCAATCACTAAAGAATAATTTGAGTGCAGATGCAAACACTAACTACTATTCCACTTATGGAAAATTAAGATTTAATTTTGCAAAAGGTATTACATTAGAAGCCGGAGCATCATACTATCAATCAGAAGATACGGAGCTAGTTACTCCGGTTGCGAAATTGACAGCCAAGTTGAATAATAACTTAACATTGTTTGCGGAATACAATCCCGCTCTTAGGAATAAAACTTATAAAAACTTTTTGGAGCACAATAGATATTTTAATTTCGGCATAACCGAAAATCTTTCTGAGAAAGATAAGTTTAAAATTAAAGGTGCTGTAAGATATCAATTCGATAAATATTTTGAGATAAATATTGGCGGAACATTCTCAAAAATTGATAATTATCTTTATTTCGGTGACGTTACAACTCAAGGTTATTATGATCTTAGAACAGCTGCCGGAATAAAGAGGATAGAAGGTTTTGTAAATTTTATATTTTATCAAGGTCCTTACGGAATGTTTTATGCAGACCTTAATTACAATTCGGTGAAGTTTGAAAACGGTAATTACGTTCCGTTCGAACCGGAGTACAAAGCAACTGCTTTTTATAATTACAAATTTGATTTCGGTTTTGGAATTGAACCATCGTTAAGGTATTATTCAAAGTTGTATGTTAATAATAATAATAACGGACAGATCAGCGACTATATTAATGCCGCGGTGAAAGGGACATTTAATTTATTGAATGATCTCGAAATATTTGTCGAGTTTCAAAATCTGCTGAATAGAAATAATTATATTTTCCCAGGTTATACCGATAAACCGTTTGACGTTATAGGCGGTGTTAAATACAACTGGTAATTGAAAAAAAAACTAAGTCATAAAATAAAAGTTAAGAAATGACAAAAGACGAACTCAAAAAAAAGTTTTGCGGGATATTAAATATTTCTCCCACTGCTAAGGAGAAAGTATTTCAATCAATTTTGGAAAAAATATCAGCAAAGCTTGATGATAACAACGCAATGGAAATTGATCAACTCGGGATATTTGTTTTAAGAGAAGAACCTTTGACCCGTGAAGAAAGATCAATAATCAAAACTGATTTTGGAATGACCAAGAAGGTGGTTTATTTTCTGCCAAAGCGAAAACCCGGAATTGACGATACTGACGCATTCTACTTAACTTTTGATCTATCAAGTTTAGATAAGACGAGTAATAATTATAGTGACGAAATATTCAGTCTAAGCATTGATGCGCCGTTGCTTCCGGTTTATAAAACCGATGATGTCCAATCTTCCTTCTCTCCAGAAACAGAAAATCTCGATAATAAAATTGATGAATTAATTAATAGTTCTGAAATTCTTCAAGATTTTGATTTCTGGAGCGAAGTTACATCTTATACTGCCGATGAATCAGAGGTCGCAGATTCGGTTGAAGATGAGAGTGAATTACGGGATTTAGTTGCCCAATCCAAACTCGATGATGATAAAGAGTATGTGATTGTTAATGTCAATAAAGAAATGTCATCATCTGAAGAAGATCTCGAAGAATTTGGTGATGAATTAATTGACCAAGAAGAAATTCAAGATTTTTCCGATGATGTTACTCCAATTATTGATGAAGATGAATTAAAGACGGATACCGAATTAGACAATCTTTCAGACAAAGCTGAATCTAATATAGACGAAGGTTGGAACTGGGGCGACGAATTAAAAAAAGAATTTCAAGACGAAGAAACAATAGATGCCTCAGATATAAATGGACCCGAAGAAGATTCATCCGAAATTGAAGAGAAAAAAAGTATTTACGAAGATCCGTTTGAAGAAGTTGAGAAAACCATCAGCGTGATAGACGAGCAAATTGAGTCCGATGAAACGGAGTTAAGAGAAGAAGGCAGTGAACCACAATTCGATTCGAAGAAGAATGAGGATAAAAATATTATTGTAGAAAAACCTTTGGAAAGAGAAATTAAAGATTATGAACCTCAAATTGATAAACCATCACATTTATCATTTGGTCCAATTTTTTGGATTGTACTTTCCGTAATAATCTTTCTAGGGTTTTTTCTCATTTATTTCTTCTATTCGGAAGATGATAATAAGAAAGTCGATGAAGTTAAACGATATTCGAGTACAAAGCCTAAAATGGAATTGGGTGGTGAAATAAAACCTAGCGATACGTTAACCGGAAGGGAGTATTATCAAGACGGAATTGATTCACTTGAACAGTTCGGCGAAATCTATATTCC
>CAZCLA010000015.1:53993-71484 GCA_964499285.1 uncultured Melioribacteraceae bacterium | reverse complement strand
AAGGAGAATCTCCCATTGGTCTGGAAGTTAAGTACTGTTCGTATAGCCGTTGTGTATAATCGGTCATCAATTCTTGAATACGTTCATAACTTTCGGATTTTATTATCATTCCGGCATGATACTTTTTATTCAGTTTCCAAATAACTTCCGGTGCATTAAACTGCGATAGATCGGGCCATTCTTGTTTTGCGAGACATATCATTATTCCGGAATGATCGTTGTTGTACTCCGGAAGCAAGTACTTATCATTTTCTCCTTTCAAAGTTTCTATTTTTGCCCATTCCCGCCAAAGATTTATTCCGGTAGCTGCTTCGACCATTTCTGCTAAATTTGCTCCGCCGACCCTTGCCGAAGTTTCTAGAAAATAAAGCTTTCCGTCTTTATCTGCTTTTATAAACTCCGAGTGCGAAATTCCTTTCACCAATCCCATAGCGTTCAGCACCTGTCTGTTTATGGTTCTAAGATGATCCTCCTCCAAAGAGCCGCGCTTCAGGGTGCTGCTTGTGAACACTTTGCCGGTATGTGCCACTTCAAACGGAGGTTTTCCATACTTGCTTGCCCGAGCAAAAACCACTTCGTTTTTATAACGAATCGAATCAACATGATAAATATCTCCGGAAATAAATTCTTCAAGCAGATAAAACGACTGCTGATCGCCGAGGTCATCTATTATTTTCCAAAATTGTTCTTCACTTTCTATTTTTTTTATTCCAATTGCTCCAGCCTGCATTCTCGGTTTTAATATATAAGGGGGATCAACACGCTTGAAGAATGATTTAAGTTCGGCATAATTCAGAACGTGAATAAACTCGGGAACATTAATTTCCTCTTCTTTGGCTCTTGTTCTCATTGCAAGCTTGTCCCGGAAATATCTTGCGGTCGTATCTCCCATTCCCGGAATCCTAAGATGTTCGCGCAGCGCGGCAGCTTTTTCGACATCGAAATCGTCGAGAGCAACAATTCTATCTATTTTTTCGGAACGAGCAAGATAACTTACCGCGTAAATAAGATCCTGCATATTCCATAATTTGTTTTCGTCTGGAATAAAAAATATCTCGTCGATACTTTCTTTTGGCCAGTTAACATTCTCAAGACTTTTTGAAGTAAGAAGAATCACGCGATTGCCCAACTCTTTTGCAGCACGCAAAAAATCAAAGCCCTTTTCGTAACTTGCGATACAGAGAAAAGTCAAACCGGAGGTGCTCATATATTTCTCCTTTTAGCCAGTAATTAATTTGGGAAGATATAAAGCAATATCGGGAAATATAATTATAATTAACAAAACTAAAAGTTGAATAGCAACGTATGGAATAATTCCTCGGTAAATATGTTTTGTGGTCACTTCCGGCGGGGCGACACCCTTTAAGTAAAAAAGCGAAAACCCGAAAGGCGGGGTAAGGAATGATGTCTGCAAATTAATTGCTATTAAAATTCCGATCCAAAGTAAATCCAAATTAAGTTGAACAAATATTGGAGCAACAACCGGAACTATAATAAATGTAATTTCAATAAAGTCTATAAAAAATCCCGCCACAAATATTATTACCATCACAATTATAAGAAAATGATGCGCTTCAATTCCGCCGGAGGTTATAAGTTCTACAAGGTATCGGTCACCATGCATTCCTCTGAAAACAAGTCCGAATGCCGATGCTCCAACCAGAATCAGAAAAGCCATACTCGTTAGACTTGTCGTTTTAAGAGCAACTTCTTTCAATGTTTGCAGATTAAATTTTTTGCGGAACATTGTTAAAACAGTTGCACCCATCGCCCCTATTGCAGCAGCTTCAGTGGGAGAAGCAATTCCCGCAAAAATAGATCCGAGCACAGCAAGGATTAAAATAAAAGGGATTAAAAACGCGTTTACTACTCTCTTAAATTTTTCTGCTCCCACAAAATCTCTCAACTCTTCTTTCGGCATTGCCGGGGCAGATTTAGGTTTAGTAACCGCAAGAAAAATGAGCCAAACAAGATAAAGCAAAACAAGAATAATTCCGGGAATTACCGCAGCAATAAAAAGATCGCCGACAGAAATGTTTAATATACTCCCCAACAATACAAGTACGATGCTCGGCGGAATAATCTGTCCCAAAGTACCGGATGCAGAAATTATACCGGAAGCAACTTCCGGCGAATAACCTTTTTTCAACATGGTTGGCAGACTAAGAACACCTATTGTAACAACCGTTGCTCCCACGATTCCCGTTGCAGCGGCAAGCATTGCGCCCACGACCAAAACAGAAATTGCTAAACCTCCCCGCAACTTACCGAACAAAAGAGCCATTGTTTCAAGCAGTTCCTCAGCCAAGCCGGATTTTTCGAACATAACGCCCATAAAGATAAATAGGGGAACCGCCATGAGAATATAATTGTTCATCGTTCCCCAAATTCTTAAAGGGAGAAGATTAAAAAAATCGAGACCGAAGGTTGCAACGCCAAAAATTACTGAGGCGCCACCCAAAGTAAATGCAACAGGAAAACCCATTAAAAGAAGCATCAACACGGTAACGAAGAATATTAACGGCATTGCTTCTATCAATTTTCCCGTTCCTTGTTTAATATAGTCATCAACGATTTGAGAAAAAGAGATGTGCCCTGAAGAACCAACAGAAGGAATGAGAGCGGAAGAATTGATTTTAAAATATATCTTGCGGGAAGCCCTCCCGGATCGGGAGATTTTTCGGAAATGTTGAAAGACATAATCACAAAATCTTTAGAGGAAATAATTACTATCACACAAAACGGAAGAAAGAATAAAATAAAACCAACCAAGTTTATCCAAGCTTGTGTTTTGGGATTAAACTTTGAGTAAAACAAATCGACCCTAACGTGACTGTCTTCTCTTAAAGTATATGCTGCGCCAATTAAAAAAGCTGCGGCAAACAAATGCCATTCAAGTTCTTGAACTGCGACACTGCTTAAATCAAGAAAATATCTATTTATAACATCAACAGTAACAAGAACCACAAGAAGAATTGTCAGCAATCCGGCAAACATTCCAGTAAAGCCGTTCAGTCTATCAATTGCTTCAATGTATTTTTTTGTGTTATTCAAACCATATCTGTTCATTTTCCGAAACTTCATAATACTGAGTGTTAATATCAAGTATTAAATATGCACAAGCTTTTGTTTATACAAACTAATTTTGTTTTGTTTATCTTTCCGTCGTAAATTTTTCAATAGAAAAACTGAAACGAAAATCAACTTGATTTTAGCATGTGATCATTTTACTTTTTGTTGGAATAACAAAGGAGTTATATGAGTTTTTCCGATGATTATTTTTTCGATGATACCGATTCGTTCTTTGATGATGATGAAATAATAGCAAGAATTGATTTATGTAGAGAAATAATACACAACGACGAAATTGTAGCAAACCTTTCAGAACTTGAGGAAACAATTCATCTTTGTGTTGAGTACGATTTTCCGGAAGATGGTCTTAAACTAACCGAAGCTGTTTTAGAGGTTGTTTCTTACAATGCTGAACTATGGCAGTTAAAAGGAGTATTTTTAAATAATCTTTTCGAATTTGAAGAAGCTTATCACGCTTTTTCAAAATCTGTTTCGCTTAATCCTTACGACGTTGAAACTCTTCTGAACAAATCGATTGCCGAAGAAAATCTTGGTTATATTGATGAAGCCGTTAAAACACTTCTCAACGCAAAAGAAATAGAGCCCGGAAACGAAGAAGTTTTATATTCGTTGGGAATTCTTCATGAGAAAAAAGAAAAGTTTTACGATGCAATAGATTATTTTTTCAAAGTACTTGAAACTGATCCCGATTACAGCGAAGCTTGGTATGAACTGGGAATCTGCTACGATAATCTCGAAAAATTTGACGAAGCAATTAAATCCTACGACAGATTTCTCGAATTTCAGCCTTACAGCACAACCGCTTGGTACAACAAAGGAACAGTTTTACTTAGAATCGATAAATTCAAAGAAGCAATTCAATGTTTCGATTTTGCGCTTGCCATTAAAGAAGATTTTCCCAGCGCGTGGTTTAATCTGGGTGTATGTTACAGAACTATGGGTAAGCTTGAAAAATCCTTGGAGTGTTATAAAGAAGCAGTAAAGCACGATCAGTACGATGAAACTGTTTGGTTTTATCTGGGACAAGTTTACGAGGAAATGCGGAAGTACAACGATGCAATCAAATCTTATAACACGGCGATAAAGCTTGATACTTATTATTTCGAAGCGATCTTAGCAAGAGGCTATTGTTTCAACTCTATCGGAAAATATCAAGCGGCGCTTAAAGACTTTAATTCTGCTATTTCGCTTACATCGGAACCAAACGAAATTTGGATAACCAAAGCAGAGCTTGAATATTCGATCGGGGAGATTAACGAATCGATTGAAAGCTATAAGAAAGTGATAGAAAACGATCCCGGCAATTTTGGAGTGTGGCAAAAGCTTGCCGAAAGTTATATCGAGATCGGGGATTGGCTCAACGGATTGAATGCTTACGATAAATGTATTTCGCTTCGTCCGGAAAATGCAAGTTCTTACTATGGAAAAGCAAAAATTAATTTTCTGCTTATAAGGACAAAAGAAGCAATTGAAAGTTTAAAATCGGCTTTCAAGCTTGATCCGACCACAAAACAAAAATTCGAGAAGGATTATCCGGAGATCAAATCTTCAAAGCTTTTCAACAAATTGATGGACGAAAACATTTAACCTATGAACTCGCTTAATAAATTTAATCACAATACAACAGTTGTGGGGGTTATCGGACATCCCATAAAGCATTCCTTTTCGCCTTTAATGCACAACATCTCGTTTGAACTAAACGACTTAAAATATGTATATCTACCTTTCGATATTCTTCAAACAAATCTTGAAGATGCGATGAAAGGAATGGTCGCTTTGGGAATAAAAGGGTTTAACGTAACACTTCCTTATAAAGAAAAAATAATCGAATTACTTAATGAAATATCCGAAGAATCCACGATTATCGGCGCGGTAAATACCATAGTAAACGATAACGGAAAACTAATCGGATATAATACTGATGTTCACGGTGTGCTCGCTAGTCTTACCCCTTACAAAGAGGAAATTGCGGACAAAACAGTTACCGTTATTGGTGCCGGCGGTTCGGCAAGAAGTACAATTTTTGCTTTAATCAGAAATTTTAAAGTGAAGAAAATTAATCTTGTCAATAGAACTGCTCAGAAAGCCGAATCACTGCGGGATTATTTTGCGGCAAAGATGCTATATAAATCTATCAAATCATTCGAACTTGTTCCGCCGGATCTTGTGGATGTGTTTGCAAAATCGAAATTGATAATCAACACAACTTCTGTGGGGATGTTTCCCGATATAGATGATTCGCCTACGACAATTGCGGAATCTTTCAACAACAAACAGATTGTGTTCGACTTAATTTATAATCCGCTTAAAACAAAATTTCTGCAGCTTGCCGCTTCGAAAGGAGCAAGAACTATAAATGGCTTAAATATGTTTGTTGAGCAGGGGGCAAAATCATTTGAGCTTTGGACCGGTGAAGAAATGCCGGTAGACAAGATAAAGACTACAATTAAATCATATCTTGAACAATAATTCTTTTTCAAACAGTCAACAAAAAAGAAAAATTGGAGGCTGTCTTAAAAACAATCCGCAAAATTTTTAATGTAATTTTTTGTTTTTTAGGACAACCTACCACAAAGATTATATATCAACACCCATTTCTGCAAGAAGATAATCAGCCCCGCCAATAAACTGAGTAACCCAAAGCACATATCGAATGTCTACTCCTATTGAGCGGCTGTATGATTGATCCCATGCAAAATCATTTATTGTTGCCTCATAAGCACGATCGAAATTTACACCGATTAAATTGCCGTAAGCATCAAGAATTGGACTGCCGGAATTACCTCCGGTAGTGTCCATGTTGTAAAGAATTCCCGTTGGAAGACCTCCGATTCCATCATCATAAAATCTTCCGAACTTTTGCTGTTCGTAAAGTTCGCGTAGCTTTTGAGGAATTTGATAATCATCTTCGCCGGATAAACTTTTATCTATCACACCATCGAGAGTTGTAATTGGACTATAATAAACTGCATCGGCCGGAGAGTAGCCGGATATGTGCCCGTAAGTCAGCCTCAGTGTGCTGTTTGCATCGGGAACAAATGATGTCTTTTTCCATTCACGTTTTACTTCGACTAATTTTGCGAGAAGGTCCGTCATCTTGTTTTCCCATTCTTCCATAGTTTTATCCACAGCATCAAATTGTTCGTTAAGCGATTTCACAAAATCAAGAAGTGGATCATCGATATCCAACACATCTTCCGGATCTTCACTTATCATTTCCATCATCTCTTCTTCATTTATGATGTCGGATTGATAAACTGATCCTTCAATAAACACATCTATTGCTTGATCGAGATCAGTGCTGTTTTCAAACGGCTTAAGTGCATCTATTTTGAATTGATCTGAATTTAAAACTGCCTGTCTAATCACTTTTGCGAGAAGCGGTTTATCAAAATCGGGATCAAGTGATGAAAACGCATTTTTCATTCTCCCTTCAAAACGTAACGCTTGTTCGGTAAATAATGAATCGTAATTTTCTTCCGGGAGTTTGGAAATATTTTCTTTAAAACTCAGCACTGACGAAGCAATTCTTATCGGGGCAGAAAAACGCAGCATGTTTCCAAGCCATAAATTGGAGTAACCATGTTCAAATCTTGGTTTGTACGCTTCGTTAATTTCTTGAAGCAGTGTTCCGTAATTATTTTTCAATTCGTTATCTGAATCGATGAATTGCTGAAGCAATTTTTCTTCCTCTTTCTTCTTATCAATCAGTTCAATCCTGCGGAGACCTTTTAATTTTCCTTGATAATTCTTTTTTGTGTTGGCAAGACCTTTGATATAACTCGCATACTTTAGTGCAATTGCGGGATCTTCAGAGCTGATGTCCTCAAGTTTGTTTATCATCCATTCGTAAAGTTCTGAAATGAACGGCAGCTGATAGTACTGTTGATATTCCAAAAAGCTGGATGTTCTGTGTCTGTATGTTCTTCCGGGATAACCGAGTATAAAAACAAAGTCGCCTTCTTGAACGCCGTTAGGATTTACTTTAAGAAATCGTTTGGGTGAATAGGGAACATTTTCTTCAGAATAATCGGCTGCACTTCCATCGGGAGCAACATAAGCACGCATAAAAGTAAAATCACCCGTATGGCGGGGCCAAACCCAATTATCAAGCTCTCCGCCGAATTCACCTATAGATCTTGGCGGTGCATAAACTAGCCGCACATCTTTTATCAAACGGTATTTGAAAAGGATATATGTTTTTCCGATAAACATTTCAGAAACTCTTGCTTCGATTGAATTTTCTTGATCCGAAGCTTCTTTTTCAATTTCTTTAATTTTCTCTTCGATTAATTTTGCGCGTTCGGCTAAATCTGCAGCGCCGGAAGCTGAGTTTAAAATCTGTTCGCTTACATCCTCGTACGATTCGGTAATTCTAACCACGTAACCGGGGGCAGGAATTTCTTTTTCTCTCGTTTCTGCCAAAAATCCGTTTTCCAAATAATTTTCTTCCGGTGTGCTTGCTTGTCTTATAGCTCCGAAAGCACAATGGTGGTTTGTAATGACAAGTCCGTCGCCGGAAACAAATGAACCAGTACAACCATTGATTTTAACCAGTGCATCGATAAGACTGACTCCGTCCGGATTATAAATTTCCTTTGGATCAATTTTTAAGCCGGCTTCAACCAAATCAATGTTTTCGATTTCACTCAGTGGATACATCCCTTCTTCGGGAGCGCTCGAAATCATTCCCAAAGAAATTGTAAGTATTACAAACAGCAATAATAATTTTGCTTTTTTCATCTATTGACCTGTATTTGTTGGAGAATTGCTTTTTTAAGTTACCAAACTCGACATTTGTTTTCCAATTTCTTTGCCGGAATTTGGTTTTTAATTATGTTTTGAGAATATGAATAAAAAAAGAATCAGAAAAATAAAAGCCGGAACCGAAGGCGTTGGGCCAGTAGTTTATTGGATGCAGCGCGAACAGCGTTCAAACGATAACTGGGCATTAGATGCCGCACAGAAGTACTCGCTTTCCAAAGGGAAAAATCTTTTTATAATTTTTAACCTTGTTACAGATTTTCTTGAAGCTGGAATAAGACAATATGATTTTATGCTAAACGGTCTTAAAGAAATCGAGAAAAACTTATTACAATACAATATTCCGTTAATCGTTCTTCAGGGGGATCCCGTCAAAAATATTTCCGAGTTTGTTAATAAAAATAATTCCGCTGTTCTTTTTACAGATATGAATCCTTTAAAAATCATAAAAACTTGGAAGGAAGAAATAAAGAAAAACATAACATGCAGTTTTTACGAAGTTGATGCACACAATATTGTCCCCGTCTGGACTGCCTCGGACAAGCTTGAGTTTGCTGCTTATACTATTCGTCCCAAGATTTCAAAGCTGCTTCCCGAATTTCTTGATGAGTTTCCAAAAATTGAAAAGATGAAAAAAACCGAAGACTTTCCAACCTGTGATTGGGATAAAATTAATAAATCGGTAAATGTAAACAATAAAGTTGGTGTTGTTGATTGGATAAAACCTGGGGAAACATCTGCCCATAGAGTGCTGGAAAATTTTATCAACAATAAAATTGAAAAATATTCTTTAGACAGAAATGATCCTAATATTGATGCATTATCAAATCTTTCTCCATTCCTTCATTTCGGTCAGATCTCTGCTCAGCGAATTGCTTTGATTGTAAATCGGCTAGGAGGTCATAACGAAAATCGTGAAGCTTTTCTCGAAGAACTTATTATAAGAAGAGAACTTGCAGAAAATTTCTGTTTCTACAACTTAAATTACGACTCATTTGATGGATTTCACCCCTGGGCAAAAAAAACATTGGATGAACACAGAGCGGATAAACGCGAATATTTATATTCCTTTGCGCAATTTGAAAATGCAGAAACTCACGACAACTTATGGAATGCGGCACAAATCGAAATGGTCTCTACGGGAAAGATGCATGGCTATATGAGAATGTATTGGGCAAAGAAAATTTTGGAATGGACAAATTCTCCCGAAGAAGCGATGGAAACTGCAATTAAGCTTAACGATAAATACGAACTTGACGGGCGAGACCCGAACGGATATACAGGAATTGCTTGGTCTATTGGTGGAGTTCATGACAGAGCTTGGACTGAACGACCGGTTTTCGGTAAAATTAGATATATGAATTACAACGGCTGCAAGCGCAAGTTTGATGTCAAAAAATATATTAGCAAGTTTATTCCAGATTAATTCCTATGATTGATTTAATTCTCACTATAATATGTTCCTCTAGCATTGCTGTCATATTAAAAATTAACAGTGTTAAAAACTGGGACTCGATGCTGCTTATCACCGGCAATTATTTTGCCGCTTCCGTTTTGGGATTAATCTTCTATTTAAAAGAGCCTGTTCCTTTTTCGTGGGATTTAGCTTTAATAGGTATTTCGGCTGGAGTTTTATTCGTTGCTTCCATCTTTGCTTTTTCAAAATCCGTCACTTACAGCGGTGGGGCAATTTCAACTTTAAGTTCGAGACTTTCTGTTTTTGTTCCTGTTATTCTCTCAATGTTAATTTATTTGGAACTACCTTCCTTATTTCAATCGTTTGGACTTCTGGTGACTGCAGTTACAATTTATCTCTTTTATCTATCTGTACAAAGAAACAACAAAGATGTTGATGGATTAAAAAAATTCTTGTTCTTGATTGCTGTTCTTCTTGGTATAGGCTTGGCGGATTTTTATATGAAAATTTTTCAAGCAAATTTTCATCCGTCGCAAAAAGCTTTTTTTCTGCTGACTATATTTACATCCGCATTTGTAATTTCACTTATGGTGGTGATATTCAGACGAATCAATTTTCACAGGAAAAGTGCTGTTCTAGGAATTATTATGGGAATACCTAATATCTTAAGTTCTCATTTTCTTATAAACGCTTTGGATAAGTTCAGCGCCGTTTATGTTTATCCGGTTGTAAATATGGCTATAATAATTGTTACGGCAACAGTTGTGAGAATATTTTGGAAAGAAACTTGGAATGTATATTCAACTGCGGCTTTGCTTACAGGCATTGCCGCAATTGTTCTTCTTAATTTATGATTAGAATTTCCTGAGTAATCTAAATTTATCCGAAAGACCTGAATTGTCCTCTATAATTATAGCCCCAACTTTTTTTAGAATTTCTTTATATCCTCCCACGCTTGCCCCGCCAGCAAGTATTGTGATATCCGGCGGACAAATATGATCAAGTCTTTCAAATTCTTTAACCAAGAAAATATCATCCGAGGGATAAACTATCGAAAAACATATCACACGACTTTTTGTTTCCTCTGCAGCAGAAACCACATCTTCCATTGGAAGATCGGCTCCAAGGTACGTTACATTCCATCCTTCGTTAGCAGCAAAATTTGCAACAACAAGCGCACCTAGTTCATGTGTCTGTCCTTTCGGAGTACAGATGACAATATTAGGTGCGGTTTCAGGAATGTTTTGTGCTTCAAGAAGATTCAACAAAAATTTTCTGATTATTGAAGTAGCAAAATGTTCGTGAGAAACTCTTATCTCACCTTTATGCCACATATCACCGATTGTTATTATTAATGGTGTTATCAAATTTTCCAGAAGTTTGGTTCTGCTGTATTCAACGGAAGCATGATGAAGTAGTTCTTCTAATTTCTTTCCGTCGTAATTATTCATTGCATCAACAAACCGCTGAATTTTTGTCTCGCCGTTTGATGTCGTTTTAGGTTTCATCGAACCGGCTTTTTCATCAAAAGCATGATTCTTTCCGAGAAGCTTAATCAGCTCTTCTACTGAAAGAGAGGCAATTCCGCTTATACTGTGGCCGTATTCGGTCGCTTTTTTCAAGAGAGTCAATTTCTCAAGATCTCTTGAAGAATACAATCTTCTGTTAGTATCTGTCCGCGCAGGTTCAACGGCATTATATCTTTTTTCCCATGCCCTAATTGCGTGAACGGTAAGTCCCGTTATTTCCGAGACAGCTTTTATCGGGTATTTATAATCATTTTCCATATCTCAAATGTAAGCAATTGTCTAGCTGTTGTCAAGCAATATGTTTATAATTATAGACAATTTAGGACAATTAGAAAAATATTGTTAAAAAAGACTTGACAAATCCTAGACAATAAGCTATATTTGCCCTAGACATTAATTCGACACAAAATCTAAAACATATACGAAAGGATCCAAAATGAAACTACTAAGCAAATTTCTTTTTGTTTTTCTAAGTGCAGCATTTTTTATCAGCTGTGCTGATGATAACGATACAATTAATACACCTGTTCAGGAATTGGGTAAAGCTCAAGTGAGAGTTATTCATGCTGGTTATGATGCGCCCGCTGTGGATGTATGGGTAAATGATGTAGAGGTAATCAGCAATTTAAGTTATGGTGAAAGTTCAGGTTACACCGAACTGGAAGAGGGTGAAAAGAACATTATTGTTACTGCAGCCGGAACTACAACACCGGTAATTTCTGCAGCAGTTACTATATATGCAAATCAAGAGCTAACAATATATGCGGTTAATAATCTCACATCTATCGAAGCCATAATTTCAGAAGATGACAGAATGAGTTCCGGCAGTGCAAAGGTTCGTTTTATACATGCTGCACCAGATGCTCCTGCAGTCGATATTAAAGTTAATAACGGTATGGGATCAACATTGTTCGGAAATGCAGAATTCAAGACTATCGCAGATTATATCGAAGTTCCTGAAGGAACATATAACTTGGCAGTAACACCTGCGGGATTGAACGAGGAAGTTGTGATTCTCGGCAATGTTCCTTTAATGTCCGGAATGATTTACACAGTTATGGCACAAGGAACATTAAACGGTGATGATTCATATCCATTTAACGTAAGAACATACGTTGATAATAATCAGGGTACATCATTTGTTGATCTTGAAGTAGCAACCGCGAATGTAAAAGTAGTCCACGCAAGTCCTAATGCCCCGGCTGTCGACCTACTTCTAAATGATGCTGTTGTTGGAACCGGATTGACTTTCCCGAACAATACAGGATACTTAAACATAAATGCTGGCACTCAAAATATAAAAGTTAATGTTTCTGGAACATCAACGACTGCAATCGAAGGTAATATTTTGTTCAATGCTTACAAAGATTACTCAGTATTTGCAGTCAACAATGTTTCCAGCATTGAACCTTTAATTTTAGAAGATAATCTTGCAATGCCTGCAAACAGAAAAGCACATTTAAGATTTATTCACTTGTCGCCTGATGCCCCGGCCGTAGATATCACATTAACGAACGGAATGGTATTGTTCGGAAATGTTTCCTTCAAGAGTTACTCGGAGTTTACCCCGTTTGATGCAGGAACATATGATCTTCAGGTAAGACTTGCCGGAACAGAAACAGTTGTACTTGAACTTCCTGGTGTTATGCTTGAAAATCAAGATATCTACACAGTTTTTGCAAAAGGCTTTGTTAATGGTACAGGAGATCAAGCTTTAGGTGCTCAAATTATTATCAACAACGAAGTACTAGGATTATAAAAACAATGTTTAACATCTTCATTGAACAAATTGTTGATGCAAACTTAAATGAGGTTTTCGAGTTTTTCGAAAAACCCGAAAACCTCAGTATAATTACTCCGGATTGGATGAAATTTGAAATTATTACTCCAAAACCGCTAATAATGAAAAAAGATGCGGAGTTTGATTATAAAATTGACCTTTTCAGTGTTCCTTTGAAGTGGAAAACGATTATTACCGATTATGATCCGCCTTATAAGTTTGTTGATGTTCAGAAGAAAGGTCCCTATAAATATTGGCATCATACACACTTGTTTGAAAGTGAAGGGGATAAAACAAAGATCACCGATAATATTGACTATAAATTGTATGGCGGTCCAATCGGGGACCTAATTAATAACATCTATGTCAGAAAAAATTTGAAAGCAATATTCGACTTCAGAAAAAACAAAATAAATCAATTATTCAACACAAAAGGAGTAACAAAATGACACTATATAAATCAGTAAGAAACGTATCTTTTTTCTTAATCTTAGTTCTTTCATTTGGGTTGTCCGACCTATTCGCCGGTGATGATAAGACAAACAACAAAAAAAACATTGTTGAAGTTGCTGTCGAAGCAGGTAATTTCACAACTTTGGCTGCGGCTTTGCAAGCTACAGGCTTAGATGCTGAACTGCAGAAAGAAGGACCTTTTACAGTTTTTGCTCCAACTGATGAAGCATTTGCAAAACTTCCCGAAGGAACAGTCGAGAATCTTCTTAAGGATACCAAAACACTTAAAAGTATCTTACTTTATCACGTAATTGCCGGAAAAGTAATGTCATCTGACGTAGTTACCTTGACTGAAGCGTCCACTGTTTCGGGTGACCTGCTTAAGATCAAATCAGATGATAACGGTGTAATGATAAATGGATCTAAAGTTATTGCAGTTGATGTAGAGGCTTCAAACGGTGTTATTCACGTAATAGATACTTTTCTAATCCCGGAAAAGAAGTAAATTAACTTAATTGCCTGCGAGGTTTAAATGGAAAAAGTAATAATCATTGGTTCGGGTTTGGGCGGTTTAGCAACTGCTCTGCGTCTTTCAAACAAAGGATATGACGTTAAGATAATAGAGAAATATTCTACTCCGGGCGGAAGACTAAATACAATGGAAAAAGAGGGATTCAAATTTGATTTGGGTCCCTCGTTTATGAGTATGTCTTACGAGTTTGATGAGTTGTTTTCGGACGCGGGCGTAAAAAATCCCCTCGTGCTAAATCCGCTCGAACCCATTTATCAAGTGTTTTTTGAGAACCGAAAAAAGCCGTTTAAAATTTATAAAAACCTCGCAGAGCTGCAGAGGGAGTTTGAATCCGTTGAACCCGAATTAATTCAAAAGATTCAAAAGTACCTGGGGAGAGCAAGAGATTTCTACAACGATACAAACGATAAGGTTATAAAAACAAATTTTGATAATAAGCTTGAATATTTGCTGAAACTAACCGGCGTTCCATTCAAGCATATTCCTTATCTATTTAAATCGATGTGGAAAGAACTTGATAAAAATTTTCAATCCGACGAAGTGAAAATAATTTTTTCTCTGGTCGCATTCTTTTTAGGTTCAACGCCTTTTCATACTCCTTCTATTTATTCGATATTAAACTATACAGAACTTGAAAACGATGGATACTGGGCTGTTGAAGGAGGAATGTATAAAATCACCGAAGAAATAGTGAACATTTTAAAATCCAGAAATGTAGAGTTTGTCTTTGATTCGGAAATTGTTCAACTGAAGTACGAAGGCAAAGAGATAGTTTCTGCAATTGACAATCATGGAAATATTCATCACGCAGATATTTTTATTTCTAATTCTGATGCTGCATCGTTCAGAGGTAAAATTTTGGGAAGAGAAAAATTTTCGGAATCCAGATTGGATAAACTTCATTGGACACTTTCGCCGTTTACGATTTATCTCGGCGTAAAAGGAAAAATAAACAATCTGATTCATCACAATTACTTTTTGGGAAGCAATTTTAAAGAATATGCGGATACAATTTTTACTTCCTCAGTTTCTCCGCAAAAACCCTATTACTATGTAAATATGTCATCAGCCTCTGATAAAACATGCGCCCCGGATGGATGTGAAAATTTATTTATACTTTGCCCTGTTCCAGACTTAAGATACAAGCCGGATTGGGGCGATAAAGATGAATTGGCCGCGCAGATTATCAAAGATCTTTCATCTCGAATCGGATTTAATCTAGAAGAAAACACATTAACTAAAACAGTGCTAACTCCCATCGATTGGCAGCAAAAATTTAATCTTTATAAAGGTTCGGGGTTAGGGCTGGCTCATGATTTAAATCAAGTCGGTGCTTTTCGTCCACAAAATTTTGATGAAAATTTTAAAAACCTTTTCTATGTAGGAGCATCAACAACTCCCGGCACCGGACTTCCAATGGTGGTAATCGGTTCTAAATTAGTAACTGAAAGGATTGAAAATGAATTTGCAAGACTATAACAAATTAAGCTATAAGCTGAGTAAGGATATTACTCATGCTTACAGCACATCTTTCGGATGGGGAATAAAAGCATTTTCTCTCGAATACAGAGATCCAATTTATGCGGTTTACGGATTTGTGCGAATTGCGGACGAAATTGTCGATACGTTTCATGGTTATGATAAGAAAAAACTTCTTAATGATTTTCGCCGTGATACTTATGCCGCGATCGAAGAAGGCATTTCAACAAATCCGATTTTAAATTCATTTGCTGCCGTTGTCCGAGAATATAATATCGATATTAGGTTAGTTGAATCATTTCTGAAAAGTATGGAAATGGATCTTTACGAAAACTCCTATGAAAGAAATAATTATGATGAATATATTCATGGCTCTGCCGAAGTTGTTGGATTGATGTGCTTAAAAGTTTTTGCCGGAGGCAACCAACAGAAATACGATGACTTGGTTCACCCAGCGAGAATGCTGGGATCCGCTTTTCAAAAGGTAAATTTTCTGCGAGATATAAAAAGCGATTTAAGTGAAAGAGGAAGAATTTATTTGCCAGATGTTCACCATAATGATTTTATCGACAACTTGAACAAACAAAAACTTGAAAAAGAAATTGAAAATGAGTTTGCCGAAGCGTTGAATGGCATAAAAAAACTTCCAATCGGTGTTAAGATTGGAGTTTATTCTGCATATTTATATTACCTTATTTTATTCAAAAAAATCAAACGGCTCGATATTAAAGAATTAATGAAAAGAAGAGTGCGAGTATCGAACATCCAAAAATTAGTTCTGCTGTTAAAATCTGTTATTGAAATAAAAGTATTGAGATTAACATAAAGTGAAATACGAATATTTACTTTTCAATATAATTGTAATTTCTGGTCCTGTTATTTTCGGATCGATGAAGCGATTCTATTTTTTAGATAAAGCAAAATCAGCTTTAATCTCATTATCTATTCCGCTCATTCCGTTTTTAGTTTGGGATGCTGCTGTAACCGGACGTCATTGGTTTTTCAGCAGTGAATATACTTTGGGATTTCGAATTCTTAATCTTCCACCTGAAGAGATTCTGTTTTTCGTTTCAGTTCCATATGCATGTCTGTTTACGTGGGAGATGATTAATAGATTCACTAAAGACAAAGAAATTGACAATTTAAACGTTTTGTATCTTCTTCCGATTCCCCTGTTTGCCGCCGCTGTTTATTTCTTTACAATAAATAAAGAATACACGGCTTTGGTGATGGTTTCTTCGGGAATTATGTTTTTGGTTGATAAATATTTGAAAACCGAGCTGTTTCTTCATAAAAATTTTTATTATTACTTGCTCCTCGTTGCTGTTTTTACAATACTATTCAACGGTTATTTGACATGGAGACCCGTTGTTACATACGATCCTATTTATCAATTAGATTTTCGAATCTGGACAGTTCCTGTTGAAGATTTCCTCTTCGGCTTTTCCCTTTTGTTTATTGCTACTTCTATATTTATAAAATTAGAAAAAGGTAAAAATGAACGAAGTTTTAAAAAATAATTGGTATTTAGTCTGTCCCTCCTCAGATTTAGTGAACGAGATGAGAACATTCAAAATTTTGGGTGAAGAAATTATTTTATTCAGAGATAAAGAAGGCAATCCAATTGCACTTGAGGACAGATGCTGTCATAGAAACGTTAACCTTTCATTAGGATATTTAAATAACGATAGACCCGTCTGCGGTTATCATGGATGGGAATACGACAAGAGCGGAAACTGTGTCTTAATCCCCTCGCAGCTTCCAGATAATAAAATTCCACCAAAAGCAGTTATAAAAAAATATGCCGTAAAAGATTACAACAATTGGGTCTGGCTATTTGCCGGCAATGCCGATGACGCAGAGAAATATTCGCCGACAGATATTCCCGAAATGAAAGATTGGCCGTTTACCTATAAGGAATATATTTTTGAGGCGGATCTCGAATCCACAGCAGAAAGTCTTATCGATCCTTATCATATTGCATTTACTCACCGCGATTCCATAAAACAACTTCTCGGTCAAATAGATGAATTTCCCGCGGAATTTCATATTGATTTTCTAGAGGACGGAATTAAAGGTTCGTATAAACGATCTAACAAAGGAAATCTTGGAGAAAAAATTTATTTCGGAAATCAGGAACATCACGATGTAAATTACAGATTTTATTTCCCAAATATCTCCCGGCTCGAAACTCGATTTAAGGAAAGAGTGCTTTTGATTCTCGAACATGTTTATCAAGTTGATGATTCTCACGTAAGCATGACACAAATTACTCTTTGGCAGAATATATTTCCAAAATTTCCATGGTTCGCTAAAAAATTTATGGCAAAAAAATCGGATAAGATTGTTAAAGAAGATATTCAATTTTTGGTTGCTCAAAAGAAACACTACAACAAAATGAAAGACGAAATTCACGAAGTAAGCGTGAAAGGCGATGAGGTCTC
>CAZCLA010000015.1:52483-53893 GCA_964499285.1 uncultured Melioribacteraceae bacterium | reverse complement strand
ATAAATATTTAATTCCTCTTGAGGATTATCTTATAATCACAAAAGATCACAAGCATTACAGATTTAAGGATATTTCAACCGTTCCTATTTTAAATATTATCGATATGATTAAACGTGGATTCTTTCCGCTTTCACCCTTCTTTAAAAGTTCTGCTTCATTCAAAATGCTTGATATGGTCAAGTACGATCCGGCAAAGACATTTGACAAATGGGATGATGTAAATTTTCTTCAGTTTGCTTTAAAAGCAAAACTACCTAAAGAATTGCAACTGATTTTTGAATCATTCGCCAGGGCATTTTTTGCCGAACCTCAGTTAATTTCCGTTGCAGAGTTGATGAAGAGTTTTCATTTTTATTTTCTAAGCAACGATCTCGGACTTATTTACGATGTTCTAAACGATGATTTCGAAAAAACTTTTATAAATCCATTTCTCAATTTTACCAAAAAGAAAAAGTTTTCTTATAGAACGGGAATTAACATTTCCTCGATTGATAAAGTAAACGGAAAATTCGTTGTAAACGGCGGTCTTTACGATTATCTCATTCTTGCTTCTGATATTAAAGGAACTAAAAACATAATTCAAAATTCACCTTACTTTAAACGCAATTATCCATTGTTTTTTGATAGAGTTATGAAACAAAAACAGTCACAGAAATATTCAGTTTTAAGAATTTGGACTAACAAAAAACACAACGGCAGCTATCCGTTTTTCATTTTTACCGAAGCCTTAGAAATGCTGGATTCAATAACGATCTATCATGAAATGGAGGAAGAATCCCGCAGATGGGCAGAACAAAGCGAAGGCGGAATTTACGAACTGCATTCTTACGCGGTTCCCGATGAAAATTTAAGCGAAAGTGAAGTAAGAGAGAATCTACTAAAAGAATTTTATCACTTCCTTCCGGAAATGAATGATGCAGAAATATTTTACGAGCATATGCAGCTCCGAGATGATTTTACGGCATTTCATACAGGATTAAATTCAACTCGAATGACTTATAGGACCGATGTCGAAAATTTGTACTTCGCCGGAGATTGGATAAAGCTTGAGTGTCCGGCAATGCTAATGGAAGCCGCGGCAACGTCAGCTTTGTTCAGCATCAATGAGATTTTCAAAAAGGAAGGGCTAAAGCAGGAAAAAATTTATTCAGTTCCTTTGAAAGGAATATTAGCTTAATTAATCTCAAAATAATATCTTCCGCCAAGGGCAATATCAAAATCCAAAGCAGTGTTCGGGAAAAGCCTGAATGCCGGAGCCATTTCAAAAAATATATCAACGGGTTCATCCTTTAAGAAAAGAGTTGCCCCGAGAACACCGCGTATCCCGAAACTTCCGTTTCGTCCTTCTCTAAATCTGAATCTTGTCCCAAATCCGTAATAGATCGGCATCACAAAATTTGTTTCGACCA
>CAZCLA010000015.1:44892-52383 GCA_964499285.1 uncultured Melioribacteraceae bacterium | reverse complement strand
GGACTTGAATTTCGTTTTTGATTTACTTTGCATATATAAAAAATTTTTAGGTGTAATATTAGTCGAAAATGATTATAAAATGGTTTTGTAGATTTGTAATAATTATAATACTTCTTTTTATTAAACTAAGTGTGATTAATAATACCGGAGAAACATGGAAAATCAATCAACAAATAAAATGATTAAGGAATTTTCAGCAGAGTTTGATCCTTCAAAAAAGAACACTGTTATAATACTTGCCGCCGGACATGGGAAAAGGATCAAATCGAGAACAAGCAAAATGCTTCATAAAATTTGGGAAGTCCCCACGGTCGAAAGGGTTTATAATGCTTGTTCCGGCGGCTTAAGTGATGTTAACACAGTAATTGTGGTTGGAATTAAAGCCGAAGATGTTGTACGCACAATCGGAAAACGCGACAACACAATATTTGCTTATCAAGAAGTTCAAAATGGAACGGGACACGCTGTTCAGGTGGCGCTCGAAAGTTTAGGAACCGAAAATTATGACGGAAACGTTTATATACTTCCGGGTGATATGGGGCTTTTGGATGAATCTACTATTTCAGATTTTCGAAAAAAATTTGAAGAAAGCAAATCTGATATGATGGTGTTGACAGGATTGTATGACGGTAATCCTCTAGAAAATTATTACGGTCGGATTATTCGTGTAAAGGAAACAGCTATTGATGGAAATCCATCCGACGAAAATTTCGGTAAAGTGATTGAAATAAAAGAGAACAAAGATATTCATGCTTTGAACGAAGACGAAGAATATAAACTTAATTATAAAAACAGAACTTATTCGTTTACAAAAAAAGAGTTAATAAAAATAAATGAATTTAACTCCGGTGTTTTTGCTTTTAAGTTTAAGCATCTTTTCGAACAAATAAATAAAATAGAAAGTAATAACGTTCAAGGTGAAATTTATGTGACGGATTTGATTTCCATCTTTAACTCAGCCGGTTTAACCGTTGACGCTGTAAGTCCTCAAAAACAGTACGTTATTATGGGGTTCAACGATAAAACAGTGTTGAAGGAAATGAACTCGATATACAGAAAACTTATCTATGAAAAAATTAAAAATATTGTTGAAGTCGAAGATCCTGATGATTTTTATCTTCATGAGAACGTTGTAAAACAGATAATCAAAATGGATAACGAGGGAACACCGCTCGATATTATGATAGGGAAAGGATCATATATCGGCGAGGGGGTTGATATTAACTATAATTTGGAAATCGGAAGGAACGTTAAACTTACCGGGTCCGTCAAATTTGGAAAAAACATTGTTGTGATGGACGGAGTTAATATGAGCACTTTTAAAGGGCAGAAAATCGTTGTTGGAAACGGAACGCAAATCTATCCCGGAAATTTTATAAAGGGAAATGTTGAAATAGGCGAGAATGTCAAAGTTGAAACAAGAGTTTTTCTTACCGGAAGCGACAACGAACCTCTTAAGATAGGCAACAATGTAGTACTAAAAGGAAACAGTTACATATTTGGTTCGGAGATAGGGAATAATGTATTAATCGAACACTCAGTCGTGAAGAGAAAAAAAATTGAAGGTGGAAAATCTTTTGAGAATCCTGTTGTTGTAAGATATTTTTTCCCGGAGGCTGAAGGTTCAGAGAATATAAAAGTCTTAGAGTAGGTGTTGTTAGCTGCAAGTTTCAAGTTGCAGGTTAAAAGTTGAAAGCACAGTATCTTGTATCTGATAATTATAAGACAAATTCGGCGACAAACGACAGCTTTCGGATTATCTAATTAGAATCATCTTTTTCGTTTCAGAATAATTTCCGGCTGTAATTCTATATAGATAAACTCCGCTAGAAAGTTTTGATGCATTGAACACAACTTTGTATCTTCCTTTTTTCTGCTGCTCGTTTACAAGTGTCGCGACTTCTCTTCCGAGGATATCATATACTTTCAGCGTTACATTAACTTGTTGAGATTGCTTCGCTCCGCTCGCAATGACAGAAGGAATAGTATATTCTATTGTTGTTGTTGGGTTAAACGGATTCGGGTAGTTCTGCTTTAGTTCGAAATGAATAGGAATAATCTCATCATCTTTTACGGTATAATTTTCCGTAAAATAGAAATCTATTACTTTGTCTGCCGTTTTACGTAATTCCGTGATACTGTCAATATTATCATTCCCTAGTGCAATTATTACAGCAATAACCAATTCTTTTGACTCTCCCGGTTCAATAGTAAACGGTCCCGTTGACATATAATATCTTTGATTCCCCGGTACTGGTCCCCCGGGCCAACCGGCTCCTTGATACCACCCTGTTCCTTCAACCGGGTCGCCGGCAACCGATATTTTAACCGTATCTCCGTTGTTGGGATCTATTTTGGGATATCCGTTTATAAAATTTCCTTCCATAATATTATAAAATTCTAGCGTCCCCTCATATACGCGTTGCCGCGGATCAATATACATATATGGATGACCGGCATTTATAATATTCATAAATGAAGTAACCGGTAAGTTTTTATGTCCTTTAATCCATTCGGAATTAACAAAGGCGCTGTCATCATGAGATGATTCCACAGCCGGCCCTTGTATAAACATTCTGCCTACTGCCGGAGGTTTGTCGTTAAAAAACCCTTGATCATCCTGATCACCATTGTAAGTATAACCCATATTATATATTGTATCACATCCGACATAATCATCATTTGCGTCTCCGATCTCGTCATCAACAAAGTAGGTAAAATATGTATCTGTGATAGGAACATTTTCCTTGTTGATTACTTTAAATTTTCTGAACAAAATATTTTTTAATTCATCTTCACTATCATACCCCCAAGTCGAAACCTGCACTTCAATAGCTGTTGGAGGACTACCGTACGCCATAGCTGATGCGGCCGAATCAGTGGAATTAGCAACAAAGAAAAAGAAGTCATCACTTTTGTTTCCCGGTTCGTCGAATCCAGGAGTATATGCTCCATCCTTGTCAAAATCCAAATATGGTGCACCGGCTTGAACCGGCCAATTATTGTAATCAAATTCAAGTCTGTTCTTTTCATTCCCGGGCGGGAGAGAGTGCCAGTCTTTTCTATAACGATAAATTTTATAATCTTTTTTCATGGGATCGTCAGAGAAGCCGTTTTCTAAAATTGATCCGGGAACAAAACCCGTTCTATACGCACTACCGTTGACTCTAATTTCTCCGTTTACTTTTCCACCGAAATAAAGTCCCTCTGTAAAGGTAATAGAATGTGGATTTGAAGACTTAGGCCAGAATAATCCCGAGCCATCATACCGGGGATCGTTTGATGTCCCCCCTTTATTATCAAACCACATCTGCAGTTCGTTTATTTCAATTCTATCAAAATTTTGATAAATACTAACTGATTTCAATGTGTCTATGATATCGAAATTATTTGGATTGTTATAATCCTCTATCTTAATTAAAAATTCATCTGTTTCTTCAGCCGGGAAATAATATAGATAACTTTCCAAATCAGCTTTTATTCCGTGTTTAATTAAGTTCCAATTTTTTCCGCCGTTGAAGGAATCGTATATGTTTATTTTATCGACATTTGCAAACCATCGTATTTTTGCCGAATCGAAGGCATAAAAATTATCGCCGTAAATCCGATAGATCATATTAGAAAGATTAAGGAGATCCAAAATATTGTGAGTAAAGTTTTTGTCCGTTAAAGCAAATCTTAAAGCTGAATTGTTAAAATCAATTTTTCTTTCACCAATAAGCGCAAAATTGTTTTCCCCAAGTTTGATTGATCTTTTTATGTGTCCCCCGAAATCAACCGAATCTATTACTTCCAATTGTTGGTTTATGATATAATTTTTGTTGGATGCCGTAACCAAAACATGTCCGTCATCATACTTATCGATCCAATCCAACTGGAAATTAAGATTTCTGGTTCGGAGCATATTACCGTCTCCATCATTAACCGAAATCTCTTTACCGTTTACATAGTAAATATCTGAACCAAGTACAGCATGATACAAAGGTGCCAGATTATTATAAATCGACCAAACAATATTTCCATCATAATCCATTAGGAACAGCTCCGAAGATCGAGAATATAAAAAAGTATTATTACTATAATCCTTAATCAAATTTATATGAGTAAACCCTATTCTTTCAGGTTGATATACCTTTTCCCAAATTGTATTGCCCTTTGGTCCTATCGTTCTAAGCACAACTTGTTCAACATCCGCGGCGGAACAGACTATATTTCCCGAGGATAAAACATGAACTGCCGCTGCATATTCTTCCGGATTTCTTGCTTCGAATGATTTTTCCCAAATGACAGATCCTTCTTTTGAATACTTAGTAAGTTTATGAATAACCGGCTCGCTCTCGCCCGAATTCCAAACAACAAATGATTCATCCTCAAAAAGTGCTAATGGTTGTAAATAAGGGATGCTTCTGTTTTTATTAAAATAACTATCATGTTTTATTTGCCACAGAATGTTTCCGTCTTTGTTAAGCCTAAATATTTTTATCCACATTAAATTATCGATTCTCGTTTTAACATTGTGAGCCGACAACAAATAGCCGCCGTCATCAAGCTGAAAGACTTGATCGCCGGTATAAGACTCAGAAGTATAATAGTATGATTTATCGAATAATTGTGTTTGAGCAAATAGGTTTACCGAAGTCAATAATAATATGGTTGTGAATAATCTAATCATCTTAACAAAATCATTTTTCTTGTTTGCATAAATTCGCCGGCTTTCATTGAATACAAATAAACTCCGCTTGATAAATGTGCTGCATCGAAACTTATTTTATAATTACCCGGTGATTGTTTTTCGTTTACCAGTACTGTAACTTCTCTTCCGAGGATGTCGTAAACTTTCAGCGTTATATTAACTTGTTGAGATTGCTTCGCTCTGCTCGCAATGACAAAAGGAATAGTATATTCAATTGTTGTAGTTGGGTTAAACGGGTTCGGGTAGTTCTGTTTTAGTTCAAACTTTGCCGGAATTATTTCTTCTTCTTCGGCTGATGTTATAAATTCTCCATAATAATAAAAATGCTGTACTTGTTCTGCCAAAGTTTTGAGTTTCGCTAAACTAGAAAGTCTGTCTTGATCCTGCGCCATAAACAGAGCATATGCAACTTCTTGAGTATCACCAGGAGCTAAATTAAATTTACCCGAGCTAAGCAAGTATCTTCTATCGCCAGGATAAGGGCCTCCTTCCCAGCCTTCACCCTCGTACCAGCCGATACCTTCAACCGGATCTCCGGGCACACAAAATTTTGTTTCCAAACCAGTGTTTGGGTCAAAAAAAGCATCTCCGTTCCATACATATCCTTGCAAATAATTATACACTTCAATTGTCCCTCCATAAACACCCATTTGAGGATCACTATAGGTTGCGGCACCACCTATATAAAAGACAAATGCTGTAGCAGGCAAGTTTTTAATACCCGTTTTCCAACTATTATTAAAATAACCGCTGTCATTTATGGCTGCTTCAACTATTGGTCCCTGCACTATTTTGTGTGCAACAGCCGCCGGAGGATCGTAAAAATCTCGATCATCTTCATCACTGTTATAAGTAAAACCTAAATTCAACAAAGTATCAACTCCAACGTAATCATCGTTGGCGTCGCCGAGGTCGTCATCCGTCCAATATCCCAGTATCATATCGTTTATGGAAGATTCTCCTTTGTTTATAAGTTTGTACTTTTTGAAAACCACATCTTTTAGTAGATCGTCAGTATCGTATCCCCAAACAGAAACTTGAACTTCTAACGGGTAGGGTGGACTACCGTATGTAAATGGACAGGCAATCGAATCTGCAGAATTTGCGATAAAGAAAAGATATTCATCCGCTCCGTTCCCGGGTTCATCTACGAAAGGCGTATAAATTCCGTCAAAATCTTTATCAAGAAACGGAGCGCCTATTTCAGCAGGCCAATTTTGAATGTTGTAAATGTATTTATCCCGCTCAAGTCCGGACGGAAGTACACTCCAGCTCTTTTTATATTTATAAACTTTATATTTGGATTGTAGTGGATCATCCGGTGTACCACCTTCTAAAATTGCTCCTGGAACAAGACCGGCACGATGAGTGTTTCCGTTTACCCAAATGCTTCCTTCAATTTTTCCACCGAAGAGAAGTCCATCTTGAAATATTGCGGGAAGAACCGCTTCCTCTCCTCCGGGCCAATAAAATCCTGAACCATCAGTGCGTGGATCATGTGAGCCGTCACCGTTATTTCCTACCCACATAAATATTTGGTTTGCGGCAATGTATTCATATTCATTGTACATAATTATTGGAATTGGTTTATCTAGAATATCAAAGAGCGAAGGATGTGATGGGGAGTAGATTTTAATTAAACATTCTTCCGTCAATTCCCCGGGAACCGTCCAATTATAATATCCAACTTCCCCGGGATAGTATGTTATAATTTCATTCCAAGTTGCGCCGTTATCAAGTGAGTAATCGATATTTACATACTCGAGATCCGTTTCAAAATTTATTTTTGTTTCGTGAAATGCAAAGAAGTCCTCAAGAAGCCGGTAAAAATATCGATTATAATTATTAATTTTTGTTAGATCGATTGTTGTGTAAAACAAATCGAGTGTGGTTTTCTTGATGCTCAATGCTGCATCCTGTTTTCCCGCAAATAAGATAAAGTTCCCGATCGTGGTTGAAGCAAGATGATTAAATTTTGTGGTTTGTGTTTTTAAAAGTTCACCGTTTTCGTTATAAAGATTAAGATCTCGTTCCAAGCTTGCGGCAATGTTACCGCCCGCAGAAGGGGTCACGGTGGTTACACTTTTAAACCCAGCAAGATTTGTATTCCAGACCTCAGTTCCTTCGGCATTATAACATCTCAAATTTGAATCCCCGCCGACCACAAATTTATCTGCGCCAAGGGCGGAAATTGTATGTGTTAAAAAGTTTGGAGTTACGCTCCACAGTTCGTTTAAGTCAGCATCAATGTTTATTATTTTATTGGCTGATCTTATCAAATAAGAATTATCACTGAAGCGGATAATTTCTGCGCGGGTTTTGTTTCGTAAAGGAATTGGAAAAACATTTGTTGAGATAGGAGATCCGTTGGAATCTAGTTTATAAACGTAAAGATTGTTTTGCGATTCGCTTACAGCAATATATTCTCCTTCGTCTGTGTTAATTATTGATGAAATTAATTCATCGCCATCCTGAAGATCAGTTTCTATTGTCCACAAGATGTTTAAATTGTTATCAAGAACCACGCCCTGCATCTGCCGGTTATTTTCATCACCGATATTGTTCACGAACACAAATCCGTCGTCTGTTTTTATTACAGGTCTAAATATTTTGGTTTCAGGAGAATATGAAGCAAACTCTTTTTGTGTAATAATTGTTCCGAACTCATCGACCAAGCATAGCCTTAGTAAATCAGCAGTAAACATATCCGTATAATGAAGACCAACTGTAAGATAGTTATTATCACCTGCATCAATTATTTGTGTTCCTGTTATTTCTTCATTTGAAAAATGATATGT
>CAZCLA010000015.1:2535-44792 GCA_964499285.1 uncultured Melioribacteraceae bacterium | reverse complement strand
TTTACACCTCCGAGCTTCCGGGAGAGAAAATTTATCTCAGCAATATCATCTTCTTGGTTTGTTTAAATTCTCCAGTTGATAATTGATAAAAATATATCCCGCTTGAAAATCCGCTTGCATCAAATGTAATTCTATAATTTTCCGGTGATTGTTTTTGGTTTACGAGTTCTGCAACTTGTTTACCGAGAATGTCGTAAACAATTACTTTTACTGATTGTTGTGACAGAAGATTTTCGCCCCCGACTGGAATAGTATATTCTATTGTTGTTGTGGGATTAAAGGGATTCGGATAATTCTGTGATAATTTAAATTCTTTGGGATTATTTTCTTCATCTACCGATAGTATAATGCCGCCTGCGTTGGTGCTTCGAAATAAGTAACCTTTATCGCCTATTAACCAACAAGAGTTTGTTTGAGCGAAATCGATATCTCTGCCGTAAAAATCTTCCGGAAAACTTTCGTCTTTTATCCAATCCATTCCCCCGCTGATCGAATAAAACAATCCTGCGCTTGATGTAAATAACACTCCGTCCGGATTATCCGGTAAAAATTCAACATCATTTCCCCAGCCGGTTGGATTTGTTTCAGCAGGGTCCCAGCTTTCTCCTCCGTCAAAAGTATTAAACACTCCGCCGTTAACATTAACCGAAATTCCTCTTTGCTCGTCATATAACTTAAGTATAGTACAATTGCTCGTGTATGAAGTAAGCTTAGTCCAGTTTTCACATCCATCTGTTGTTTTATACATAGCTTGAGGGTTTTGTCCGGATTCGTAAAAGTAACCTACTTCTGTATTTACAAAATCCAACCTCCTCCATGTATCGCCGGAATAAGGTCCGAAGGCATAATCGTTAATTGAAATCCATGTACTCCCACCGTTAGTAGTTTTTAAGAATACGGCAGGGTCGTCCGTAGTAATTCCATCTCCCATAGCAATACCATTTTGTGAATCGAACATTTCGATATAATTCATAAAAACTGTCAATGAGGGATCTTCGAACTGAATCTCCCAATTTTCTCCCCCGTCAGAAGTGTGAACAATAGTTCCGTTATCGACTGCCAACCAAATATTATTTTTATCAACAGCGCTGATATCAATAGCTGTTTTGAAAGTTCCGACTGTTTGAGGCCAACCGAGTGATCTCCAGTTTTCTCCGGCGTTTTCTGTAATAAATATAGATTCAATGTTGTCCGAGGCATTAATTGAGATAATAGCAGAATTGTAATCCACCGCCTCAATCGACCAAGCGAGACTCCATTCCGGCAGATTCCCGCTTGCGTCGTGCCATTGAGCTAGACAAATCCCGGGAAGGACGAATAAAAACAAAGCGATAAATATTTTTTTCATTTTAACATCCCCTCTTGGTAATGCAAAATAAGAATGCAGAACCAGCACACATCTGATCCTGCATTCTTTTCGGGAGGCCATATTCTATTTGTTATTTTCATCAAATTAGATAGATTTTACAAATAAGAAGCAAAGAGAATACCAAAGGAAAAGTGATTTATTTATTCCACAAATAAGCTAATTGATATTTGGGGTGCGAATATTTTTCGCTCTAAACGAAAATTATTCGTCTTGTTTAGGAGTTGAGACGATACTGATTTAATCGATAAAACCTTGCTTACCGAAGCAAAATCATTTTCTTAACAATCGATTTTGAACCCAAAGTAAGTCTGTATAAATACACTCCGCTCGAGAGCGATTCGGCATTGAAAGAAATTTTATAAGTTCCGGGAGATTGATTTTCATCGACCAAGACGGCGACTTCTCTGCCGAGAATGTCATAAACTTTTAGCGCTACATTTGTTTGATGCAATTGCTTTTCTATATCAGAAATTACTTTTGGGATTGTATATTCAATTATAGTGTTTGGATTAAACGGATTCGGATAGTTCTGACTAAGGCTCAATTCATGGGGAATAATTTCATCTTCTATTCCAACAACAGTTGTATCACCGAAAACTTCCCCGTCAATAACGCATCCAAGCAAAACATTTTCTCCATAACCGAAATCAAATTCCTCGCTCTGCCAAACCAATCCAATACCCTGCGCGAATGCTTGTTCCATAATAAACAGAGATGAATAAAAATACTTTTTTAGTTCTCTTTTCTTTTCCCAAAACAAAGTATCGTAAACCGAAACACCATTAAGTATTCCGAAAAAAACTTCATATCTATCTTCTTTAACCGCCAAAAGATCGAACAAAAATCTCTCTTTACTTTTCGGATAATCTTTACCGTAAACCTTACCTGAAGAAGAATCGACTCGCTGTAAATTAGTGTAGAGCGGAGAGCCTTCGATCTTATAATATGTTGTGTCATTTATTAAAGTATCGCCGACAACTTCTTGATACCAATCGTATTCGAATGGATTTGGATAAGGATCATAAGAGATTCCGTCTCTATGAAATTTCCAAAAATTCCCGACTTGTAAAGGATAAAGTTTAAGTGTGTTCTTTATTGATTTTTGTATAATCGGCTGTGATTCGTTCATATCGAACTTTTCTATTCGGTTGACGAATGAAAGATAGAGAGTGTCTGTTCCGGATTTTTTGTAAATACCTGTAGGTGCATTCTCAAAATCGGCAATTTTTTCAAAGTTATCGCCAAAGTCCGTGCTTTTAAAAAGTTCGAGACCTTTTGAAAGATAAATTTCACCCGGATTATTATTGTCGATTTCAAAATGAACTGGCTCCTCTACATAATCAACAAACTTCCACGAATATGGATTTCCGTTATCGTCCGATATCATAAATGAATATTCATTAACAGCATAGATGTAGATTTTATCCGCATCAAAATACAGTTTGGTTTTCTTGTTCCAGTCAGAAATGTCGCTGACAGTCACAAAAGTTTTTCCATAATCGAATGATTTAACAAGATGATGATTTTCATTAAATCCATAAACAACATTTTCCTCAAAGGGTGAAAATGCCAGAAAATCAAACTCAAGATTAATTGATTGAGTATCCTCTGGAGCCGACCAAGAAAGGCCCCTGTCGCTACTGCGAATAATTGTTCTGCCGTAAACGGCAGATAAGTTTTCATTATTTTCCGAAATTTTTATCGCCAAAATTTCTTCTGTTCCCGTGAATGTTTGTTCGTTGTCATATTTTGAAATAAACGAATACGCATCTCCCATCACTCCGCTCACAGCATAAATATATTTATTCGGATCGTTATCGAAGAATCCAAATGAAGTAATATGTTGAGACTCAATATCCAACGGCGGCGGTGTTGAAGAAGATGTAATTGTAAAATCATTGAATAACAAATCATCGAAGAGTGTATTCGTATTCAGATGATAATAATCAAAACGAGAGGTATCGTTTTCGGTTCTTAAAGAACGGAAGTTTGTTTTGTAAATAAGATGAGTGGTGCCTTCCGGATCTTCCAAACCGTATAATGCTGTTATTGTTGTATCGGTTTGCGGATAAACATTGAGTCCCAACAACATTATTAGAATAAGATTCTGTAACAGTTTTGATTTCATTTTCCGACTTAAATTTCTTGAATAAATTTTTTTAGACTTTCTCAAGAATGATACCAAAAGCAATGCACTAAATTTATCTGTTTAGGAGGACAATCATATTTTAATTACGAATTATTTTCGTGCCGGAATATCTTATGGATAATTTTGCTAAAAAATTTTGTGGAAGGATTTTTATAAAAGTTACATGATCATTCTGAGATTGTGAAATTTGCGGATAAGATTCTAACTTTTTGCCGACTGCTCGAATAACCACTTTTCGAAGATTTGGGCAAGTCTAAAACTTGCCCACATCTAAATTTTCGCAACTATGATTCGAAATTAGACTAACTTAAAACTCGTCTCCGTCCATTCCCATTCCGCCGCCTTCGGGTGCATTTCCTCGTCTGTCCTGTCTATAATTATTAAAATTCAGACGGACATTAAGCATTACTATCGGGGATTCTCGACTTCCCAGCATATAATTATAAAAATCAACGGATTCGTAAATTCTTTCCCATTGTGCAGTGCCAAAAATATCTCTTATCTGAAGTGTTGCGGATAGAGTTTTATCGAAAAAGTCCTGCTTAATCGCGAGGTTAGTGAAGAAGAACCCTTCTCTTCGTCCTTGAGAATAAACTGTCGGACTGTTATAAAAAGCATTGAATTGCATTTGAGTGTTTTTGCCAAGCTTGAACTGATTATTAAATCTTATGTTCCAATTGAAACTGCTTGCTGAAAAATCCTGTCCGCTTAATGCGCCCTCAACTCGGTAATCATAAAGATTTCCCATTAAATTTACGTTCCAAAAATCGACTGGATCAAAGTTTAAGAACAACTCTGTTCCTAGCGCATAATCTTTTCCAACATTTTCAACAGAACTAAGGGTAATATTTGCGTCGTACACAGATCTTACCCTTTCGATTTTATTGTTTGTTACCCTGTAATAAGCTTCAACCGAAAAAAGTGATTTACCAAAAAATGTCTGATAACCGAGTTCGTAAGAATCAATATATTCGGGATTAAGAGCCGGATTTCCAACACGTATGTTATAAGCATCAATCCAAGTTTGGAATGGCTCAAGCTCCCATCCGCGAGGTCTGTTTATTCTTCTTGTATAACTAGTCATAACTTGATGACCTTGTGCAAACTCATAAGAGAAATGTGCGGTTGGGAAATAATCCCACCGATCTATTTTAAATGCATTAGGCTCTGATTCAACTTCAATATTTCTGTAAGTATATTCAGCGCGCAGCCCAAATTGAAAACCGATGTCGCTTATTTTATCAGAATAAAGAGAATACACAGCATATTCGTTTTTATTATATTTTGTATGATTGCTGAACCTGGCATCCACCAAATAATCTAAAGCATCAGGATCATAAATAGCCATTCCTGTTCTCTCATCATTTATCTCACTTTCCCCTTCGTAACCTGCTTCGAACTTGCTGTCTTCTCCAAGAGGCAGAGTGTAATCCAGCTTCGATTCAATCTCGGTTCCGGGACCAGATTCCGTAGTTTTTCTACCGTTTACGATAATTCCGTTTTCAACTAGTTCGGTAAGTGTAGCTTCGTCCGAATTATCATATTCGTAATTTATATCTGCGGTAAGTTCATGTCCGTTCGGACCGAATTTATGTTTGAAATTTGCAAAGCCAGAATATTGATAACCACCGCGTGATCTATCGGAATTGCTGAGATAAAAAATTCTCAACGGATCGGCACTTGTCCATTCCTCATAATTATCTGTTGAGCTGTGCGCCATATCTCTGTTGCGATATCGTCCTCCGAAAGAAAGAATATCATTATCGGATAAGTTAAACGCAGCCGAACCTCTCAGGCTAAAAAACTCGCGTCCTCTGTTTCCGTTTCCATTTGAGCTCACATAACTTTTTAAGCCGTCTCTCAGCGTCCAATTGTAATCTTCGCTTGAAGTCTCCATCATTCTATCCGAATAATCGACGCTGAATGTTCCGTGAAAAACATTATTCTTATAATCAAACAATCCTTCAATTCCGTAGCGATGCGACAAACTTCCGTCCAAATCTAGAACTCCGCTGATTCCCTGTTGTTCACTTTTTTTCATCACAACATTTATAATTCCGGCGGTTCCTTCGGGATCATATTTTGCTGATGGATTCGTAATGATTTCAAGATTTTCGATCGCGCTTGCAGGAATTTGCTGAAGAGCTTCGCTTGCATCAAGAATTGTTGGTCTTCCGTCAATTAAAACCTGAAAACTTCCGCTTCCTCTTAGGCTGACGTTGCCGTCAATATCAACTGTAACAGAGGGAACGTTTTCTAATACATCGACGGCTGTTCCCGAAAGAGAAGTTAACTGTTCGCTAACGTTTATGATTTTTTTATCAATTTCATAAGTGATTGGTGCTCGGGTTCCTTCAACAACGACATCCTGAATTCCAAATGTCTGTGGTGCCAGATAAATTTCGCCCAGATCTAAGTTTGTGTTCTGTTTTATCGAAACATCATCTACAAACTCATCAATGTATCCTATAAAGCTTATTCGGAGATAATAATTTCCCGGTTTCACATTTTCCAGGTTAAAATATCCATCGGGATTTGTGATTCCCCCGGCAATTTGTGAACTGTCAGTTTTATTAAAAAGAACAATATTTGCAAATTCTAACGGTTTTGATTCGTTTAAGTCTAAAACCTGTCCCGATATATTTGAACCTTTTCCATTTTGCGCATAGTATAATGTCGAAGTTCCAAAAAGAATAAGTAAAAGAGCAAATGTCGTTTTTCTAAGCATAGATTTCCTTTCATTTCTGTTATAATACCTTTAGACAATATATAATAAAAAAATATTCCTAAAATTAGTGAAAATATTTTGATTTTGGCTTAGAAATTGAATTATTGTATAGGTTCTTGTAAATAAATTGCTTGATCTAAATTACGTTGAATAATATGTAAGATTGATTAATAAAAAAGTCCGGCAATGCCGGACCTAATTAACCACTCATATCGTTTTGAGGGATGCTACATGTTAATTTAGAGTGATTGATACCGAACGCACAACTTCGGAAATGATGTAATAATTTTTTCCACCCGCATTAACAGAACTATAATTATACTTCACAACTTGAAGCATAGCACTACCACTTATTCCGCCCAATTCACTTGAGGCAATAGTATGACTTCCATCATCATCAAGGTCTTCAACCGCAACATAATTGTTCCCGCCGCTTGTCGAAGCAAGCACAATAAGAACTCTCGAAGATGTTCCTCCATTCCATGTGATATTTACTCCGTTAGCTGCGGTCAAAACTGCATCGTTAGCCGGACTAGTAAGGGAAAATGTTCTTGCGCTTGAAACAGATCCATTTATTGACGGAACACCGTTTGCTCCGGCAACAGTCCAACTATGTGCAGATCCGTTAAAATTAACATTTGTCAAAACTTGGGTAGGATTGCTTAATGAAGGAACAATATAAAACGTTCCGCCTTCAATCTGGTTTTTACCCAACGTATTTTGATTTACGACCACATCACCGCCGTCAACTCCTTCACCGAATTGTGCATAAGCCATCACCAAATTAGCTGGCGGAAAGCCGGGTAATGTTTGAAATTCGTAATTTATTGTAGCCATCAAACCGCCGTAATTTGGATCTGAAGCAAAACTTGGTGTTGGCTGTCCGCTTGGATTTGAGAATTCGTTCGAACCGCCGTTACCTTCGGGTTCAGTTGGAGAATCGTCCTCGCTGCATGCTGAAATAAATGCAAGAGTTGAAATCGTTAAAATAAAAATGAGTGTGTACTCAAATACTTTTTTCATAGTTATCCCTTTTTGTTAATTATATTTATTTTACTATTTCAAAAGACGTGCCGTCTTATTTCTGCCTGTTTTCTACGATAAATGATCTTTTTCTCTTCGTTATTCTCCAAAATGAGTCAGCACTACAAAATAGGAGTTGCTTTCAGGCAACAGAAGAACCAAAGATATTGCTAAAAAGAATTATTAGTTATAGATTGAAGTAAATTATAAGCATAGACATGCACTCTTCAGAAGAAACAGTTAAATATCAAAGAATAGTTGTTGCGCTTTTAAGTCTGCTGAGCTTAATTGCCGTTGGTTATATCTTGTATGAAGCAAAGAGTATTTTGCTTCCGTTTGCTCTAGCTATATTCATTAGCTACATTCTTTATCCAGTTATAAACACTTTTGAGAAATTTCAAATACCTTCTTTTTTATCAATACTTTTTACTCTGCTGATTGGCGCACTAATTTTAGCTTTTGTCGTAAGTTTAATTTCCACGAGTATAGACTCCTTTTCAAAAGAATTTCCGAAATATGAGCCTCGTTTAACACAATTAACCAATGATGTACAGGAATTTTTTGACATTCCCGACGATGTTTTTACAAACCCTTCTCCGGAAAACGAAGATAATCTTCTGGGAAGAATTTTAGAAAACTTTTCGATCCCAAGTTTTTTATCGGGCGTAGTCGGTTCAATAAGTTCAGTCCTTTCAAACATATTTTTGATTGCTTTGATTTTGCTTTTTATGTTGATGAGCCGGAATCAACTTCCCCAAAAGGTTAATAGAGCCTTCGATTCAAAAACTGCGTCCAAAATTGCAAACATTGTAGAAAACGTTAATCAGCAAATTCAAAAATATATTATCACAAAAACTCTTATAAGTTTAGTGACCTCAGGTTTTGTGATGATTATTCTTGCCCTCTTCGAGGTTGAATTTGTAGTTATCTGGGGAATATTAACATTCATTTTAAATTTTATTCCCAACATAGGTTCGTTGATCGCAACAATACTTCCTTTGATAATAGCCTTCCTTCAATTCGAAGATCCTATGATTGTGTTTTGGCTGGCAGTTTTGTTGATTGTGGTACAACAAGTAATGGGAAATATTGTTGAACCGAAATGGCTTGGAAAGAGCATAAATCTTTCACCGTTAGTTATTCTTTTTTCGCTGATCTTTTGGGGATGGCTTTGGGGAATTATCGGAATGTTTCTTTCGGTTCCGATTACCGTAATGATAAAAATAATTTTTGAAAACGTTGAGGGCACAAAACCTATTGCCGTTTTAATGGGCGGAGCAAAATAACAACGGCTGTCTTACTAACCTTATCAATTAAATCAAACAATTAGTTTTTATTTAAAAATATTCTATAAAAGACAGCCGTTTAAATTTCAAAAGCTTACTGTTTTGTAACTGTATATGTTCCCACCACCATTGGGCTAAGCGGGTTAGCCGGAAACGCAAAACTTCCCGTAATAGTATTTCCAACTATCACTCCGGTAAAATTATTTTCCGGATTCGATCCAACAGAAAAGGTGAATGTGCTCCCTACAACTGTAGCCAATCCGGATGTGCTTGATTCTGAATAAGTGCCGGTATAAGTAGTAGAGTTATTTTGAACCCGATAATTAACCGAATAAGAAGTGATTTTTGCTTCACCATCAACGTTCGAAATCACGATAGTTGTGGTTGAATCTACGCTGTTAGTTCCCGAATAAGTGCCAACGGATTCAGGATCTTGAGGTGTTACGGGATTATTGGGTTCGTCATCTTCACTACACGCGGCAACAAATCCAATTAAGAGAAAAATCAGTAAAAACGATTTTAATACTCTCATATATATCTCCTTTTTTATTTAATAAGACATCCTGTCTATATAACAATATAAAGATTTTCTCAATCAATTTTTAATATTCATTTAAACGAGTTAATTGAAATGAAAAATATACGTCCGGTTGGTTTTACAATCTTAGTGAAATCATTAAATACTGTGAATTAAATCCCTCATTGTGCTCATAGAAGCCTGCATTGGATATGTGTCTAAACACGTATGAAATATCTATTTCATAATCATAGAAACTATAAACATTTATACCTATCCCTACTAAATTACTGAATATAAACCTTCCTCCCAAATTTCTTCCAGCCAGTCTTTCGGTGCTTATGTAATTAATACCGCTTCCACCGAAAAAAATAAATTTTCGCTGTATTAAATAAAACCTCATTTTAATGAGCGGTAATGCCCCGATAAGATAATTTGTTCGCCCAGTTTCTGAGATCAGTTCATAAACTATATTGTTTTCCAGCGTGAATGTTTCATTAAACTTATAAACCGTAAAGATTTTTTGCATTATCATTATTTGATCACTGCTGGCGGATTTGCTTAGACCATTTCCTTTTGCAAGATAAAACTGATGTACATCTAATTTTTGCGCATTTGAGTTATTAAGTAAAATCAAAAACAACCATGCAAAAATCACTCTGTTAAGAAACTTAAATTGATCATATCGTATAATGTATGAGGAAGCTAGTCTTGAAAGAAAATCGAGAAGAAAATATCTAGAAAACCGCTGCATTTCAGCGAGCCTAAATTATTGTTTTATTAAGAAAGCAATTATCTGTTTAAATGGCAATCTTATTAATCACAAACGCTGATTATTTTTTTACTTAGAAAATTCCTTCCAATTTTTATAATTAATTTTTTCCTGTTTAATCTCTTCCGAAATTTCTCTTAAGGGTTCGCAATCCCTTAATGTTTCGTGAAGTTGTTTTGGCAATGCTTGATAAATCCTTGTTCCTTCTGTTTTCCACTCTGCCATTTCATCGGTCACATCTTTTACAATTTTAGCAGGATTTCCGACAATCACTTTTCTGTTGGGAATTTTCATTCCTTCCGGCACAAAACAAAGCGCCCCGATTACACACTCCTCACCAACTTCGACATTATCCATCACGACGGCGTTCATTCCAATTAATGAGTTTCTTCCAATGGTTGCTCCATGAATTATTGCCCCATGACCAATATGAGCAGATTCATAGAGCCTAACAGTAACATTTGGAAACATATGAATAACACAATTTTCTTGAACATTGCATCCGTCTTCGATAATAATTTTTCCAAAGTCGCCGCGTATTGCCGCGCCCGGACCAATGTAAACATCTTTCCCAATTATAACATTCCCAATAACGCCCGCTGTTTTATGAACGAAGGCTGTTTTGTGGATTACTGGTTTTATTCCTTTGTATTCGTAAATCATAATTTTCCCGCTTTGATGGAACCTTGATTGTTATTTTGAATACGATCAGCGCTAATCATCAATATCAATATCATCCGCCTTATATTAAATTTTATTATACCCTTTCAATTATACATGCCATTCCTTGTCCGACTCCGACACAAAGAGTGCAAAGTGCTCTTTTTTTCTTCCGTTCTTCCAGTTCAATCATTGCCGTTGTAATTAAACGCGCTCCGCTCATACCAAGAGGATGACCAAGTGCAATTGCTCCTCCGTTTGGATTAACACGAGAATCATCATCTTCAAGACCCAACTCTCGAAGCACAGCCAAACTTTGCGCCGCAAAGGCTTCGTTTAATTCAATTACATCAAAATCATCCAAAGAAAGTTTTGTTTTTTCCAAAATCTTTCTCGTTGCATTGATTGGTCCGAGTCCCATAACACGCGGTTCTAAACCGACAACAGTCGAAGTTATAATTTTTGCCCGCGGCTTCAAGTTATATTTTTTAATTATATCTTCCGAAGCTAGGAGCAACGCTGCAGAGCCGTCGTTTAAACCCGAGGAATTACCTGCTGTTACTGTTCCGTTTTTTCTGAAAGCAGGTTTAAGTTTTGCCAGTGCTTCCAAAGTAGTTTCAGGACGAATAAATTCATCTTTATCAAAAATTATTGGCCCACCTTTTCTCTGGTGAATTTCAACAGAGATAACTTCTTTTTTCATTCTTTCGCTTTCGTTTGCTCGAACCGCTTTCATATGTGAGTTATATGCAAACAAATCCTGGTCTTCACGACTAATTTTATAATCTTCTGCAACATTTTCTGCTGTTTCTCCCATTGCTTCGGTACCGTACAATTGTTTCATTTTATCATTAATGAAGCGCCACCCTAATGTTGAGTCGTGAATTTCAACTCGTCCAGAGAAAGCTTTTTCTGCTTTTGATTGAACCAGCGGGGCACGGGTCATATGTTCAACTCCACCGGCAATGTAAAGGTCTCCATCGCCAACATTAATTGCACGGGCGGCATTTACCACCGCACTCAAACCAGAAGCGCATAATCGGTTTACCGCTTCGCCGGGAACGGTAACTGGTAATCCGGCTAAAAGGAGCGCCATTCTTGCTACGTTACGATTATCTTCACCCGCTTGGTTTGCGCAACCGAGAATTACATCATCAACCTCTGAAAAATCCACTAAAGGATTCCTTTTTATTATTTCCATTATTGATAATGCTGCGAGGTCATCGGCTCGAATTGAAGATAATGCCCCGCCAAGTTTACCGATTGGTGTTCGTATTGCATCTATTATATAAGCTTCTTTCATATTGTTCCTTTTCTTTGCGTTCCTAGCGGTCTTTGCATGAACCCGGCGTTTTTAATTTTCGCAAATGATTATTCTTTGAAAAATTCTTTCTTTGTCCTGTAAACAGTTCCTCTAAAAATACCGACTTTCACATTCTCTCGATTTGTAACTGTGACATTATAAATGCCAACACTATTTCCTTTGCTTTGCTCAATTGCTTCTGCCGTAAGTTCATCTTTTTCATAGACAGGTCTTGGAAATGCAAGACTTGTTTCAAGAGCTACTGCAACTCTTCCATAATTATTTGAAGCGAATGCAAGCGCGCTGTCCGCCAAAGAAAACGTTATCCCACCATGAGTTGTCCCGAACCCGTTCAGCATATTTTTTCTTACTTTCATTTTAATTTTACTGTAGCCGGGTCTTATTTCAATCACCTCAATCCCCAGCCATCTGCTGAACTCGTCTTTCTCCATCATATGACCGACAACTTTTTCGGCTTTTTCTTGTTCAGTCATAAAATTTTATACCTTCTTCTTTCATTCTTCTTAAAAGAGGATTCACTCTATATCGGTCTTCGCGATAAACCATATACAATTTTTCTAATCGTTCAATAATTTTTTCTATCCCAATTTCATCAGCCCATCGGCACAATCCTTTAGGATAGTTAACCCCTTTAGTCATAGCAAGATCAATATCATCAACGGCTGTAATATTCATAAACACTGCATCCGCTGCTTCGTTAATCAACATTGCCAAAATTCTATCAACGATTTTTTTACCTAACTTTTCATCCTTGTGGGGCAAAGTATTTGCCGCAACATCCGTATAATCATAAAATCCTTTACCCGTTTTTCTCCCGAAATGTTTTGCGTCAACCAACTGTTTTTGAACAAGCGAGGGTTTAAATCTCGGATCGTAATAAAATTGTTCGAAGATGGTTTTTGTTACTTCGTAATTTACGTCATTCCCTATAAGATCCATCAATTCAAAAGGACCCATTTTGAATCCACCAATTTCTTTCATTGCCCAATCGATTGTGGGTACATCGGCTATTCCTTCTTCATAAATTCGTAAAGCCTCACCGTAGAACGGTCGGGCAACACGGTTAACAATAAAGCCGGGAGTATCTTTTACTAGAACAGTCGTCTTGCCCCAATTGTTAATCATCTTTCTTGTTTTTTCGGTTACTTCCTTATTGGTCGAAAGTCCTGGTACAATCTCAACTAAAGGAAGAAGAGGGACGGGATTAAAAAAATGCGTGCCGATAACTCTTTTGGGATTTTGACAAGCCGATGCAATCGCTGTTACCGAAAGGGAAGATGTATTAGTAGCAAGAATTGTTTCATCGTTTAACGTCGCTTCCAAATCCAAAAATAATTTCTGTTTTGAATTAAGATTCTCAACAATCGCTTCAATCACAATCAAATAATCAGCAGACTCCAAATCGTTACTAAATTCTATTCTTTCATAGATTGCACTTGCGTCCTCACTTTTGATTTTTCCTTTTTCGGAAAGACGCATTAATATTTTATGAAGATTACTTTTTACATTAGCAAGTGCAGCTTCATTTGAATCAATTAAGGTTACTTTGTGCCCTGCGGTTGCCGCCACTTGTGCAATTCCCGAACCCATTGTTCCCGCACCGACAACAGCAATTTTATAATTTTTCATATCAATCATGATGAATCTCTTTTGTAAGCTTGTTTATTTTTCTCTGCATTCCGGTGTTACCTTGAAGTCCGCCCGTGTGAATCGCTATAATATTTGTCCCCTTTGAAAAGTAGTTATTCTTGATCATATCATCAACAGCAAACAACATCTTTCCTGTATAAATATAATCAAGTTCAATAGAGTTAAGGGAAGAAAAATGATTAATAAATTCTACTAACGCCGGTTTAATCTTAGCAAAACCTCCGAAACTGTAATCAAAGATTATTCTCCAATTATCAGGCACGTCTGGCATCTTCATTTCTATTAATTCAGCAACAATTTTGGTTAGGTAATTTCCGTTTTTGAGTGAAGAAATTCCCACAATATTTTTCCTTCCGTTTAATCCATAGACAAGTCCTGCCAAGGTTCCCCCTGAGCCGACCGGTGTAAAAAGATAATCGAAATTTATGTCAAGCTCAGCAACAATTTCAGCAACACCTTCAAGAGCAAAAGAGTTAGTTCCTCCTTCGGGAATTATATAAACATTACCAAATTGTTCTGCAATCTCCGTTTGGAAATTTTTATCATTCCTGTTTTTATAAGCCGTTCTATTCAAATAATGGAGTTCCATTCCGCAGCTAGTTGCAAATTGAAGCGTTGGATTAAGAGGAAGGTGTTCTTCTCCTCTGATGATTCCAATAGTTTTGAATCCAAAAATTTTTCCTGCTGCAGCAACGGCATAAACGTGATTTGAAAAGGCTCCGCCAAAAGTTAGAAGTTGGTTAAGATCAAGATTTTTTGCTTCGATTAAATTATACTTCAGCTTACGCCACTTGTTGCCCGAAATTTCGCGATGAAGCAAATCGTCGCGCTTAAGATAAACTGATATTTCCGGATTATCGTTTGGAAGAATAACTTTTTGTAAAACGGATTTATTTAAATCGATTGTCTTAATGTTCTCTTCGACGGTTATTTGTTTTTATAATCTACATATTCCTTCTCCTCAAAAAGAGAAGAATTGGTTGCGGCATTAATTTTTTTCTTAAGTTCAAAACGCTTATCGTTTTGAAAATACACAGACCGAGCAAGTTCTATAAACTCTTCGTCAAATTCTTTTTTAAGTTCTTTCACTCGAATTTTATCTTCAATTTCCCAAAGGTTGGTGTTTACTTTTATCAAATCTTTATATTCCTCGGTGTTTTCGTCAATTCCCAGCTTTTTCATTTCTTCAAGAAGTATATAAAATTCGGTTTTTACATTTTTAAGTTTCTCTACCGATTTAATTTTATTCAACTTAATCTGTAGAATTGAAACTTTATCTACGAGTTCTCCGTTTGAGACTTCAACTTTCATTAATTCCCTTCCTTAATTTGTAACATTTTCAAAAACTATTTTTCCGCCGCTGATTGTGTACAAAATTTGTGTGTCGAGAATTTCTCCTTCCTGTATCGTTAAAATATCTTTGCTTAGAACAGTTATGTCAGCATACTTGCCCGGCTTAAGTGAACCAATCACATCTTCCTGAAATGAGGCATACGCTCCATTAATTGTATATGATTTTAGAGCTTCAATCCTTGTCATTTTCTGTTGGGGATAAAACTCGGCTCCATCGTCCAATTTTCTTGTCACGGCTGCATAAAAGTTTTTTATCGGGTCGATTCTTTCAACCGGTGCGTCTGTTCCGTTGCAAATAACAGCTCCCTTTTCCAAAAGATTTCTCCAGACATATGCGCCTTCTTCAGCTCGTTTTTCCCCCAATCTTTTTTCAACAAACACTGCATCCGAAGTGCAATGCACTGTTTGCATAGACGCTATTACTCCATTTGCCGGAAATCTTTCAACTTCAGCGGGATTTAAATGCTGTGCATGTTCTATTCTCCATCGCTTATCAGAGCTTCCTTCCAACAGCTTTTCATAAATATCGAGCATAACGCGATTTCCTTTATCGCCGATAGCATGGGTGCAAAGCTGCAGATCATTTTCTAATGCTATTTCGGCGGTTTCTTCAAGCTCGTTAATTGGGGTTACGTTCAAGCCGGAATGAGTGGGAAGATCTGAATACGGCTCAAGCATCCAGGCTCCGCGCGAACCAAGCGCACCGTCAACATACTTTTTTATAGAACGAACATTCAAGTGATGATCACCGTAACCGCGCAGCCAGTAGTCATCTATTTTTTCTCTGATCGTTGGATTGTCTTCTCCGATCATAACATTAAGTCGAATTTTCAGTTCATGGCTGTCAACCAGCATTTTATATATATCTATAGTTTCAAAAGTTGCTCCGGCATCATGAAATGAAGTGATGCCGTTTTCGAAGCACTCCTTTTGTGCCGAAAAGATTGCCGCTACTTTATCTTCTTCAACTTCTTCAGGAGAGCGTTGATTAATGTATTCATTATAGTAATTCGTAATCAGAGCCTCGGCGGGCTCTTCCTCAAACACACCGATAGGATTGTCGTTTTTATCTCTCACAATTTTTCCTCCGGCTGGATCGGGAGTATTTTTGTCGATTCCGGAAAGTTTCATAGCTGCTTCGTTCACAATTATGGCATGTCCGCTTGCATGGCTCAGAATAATGGGATTATCGGGAGCTGCTTTTGATAAATCGTAGTGATATGGATAACCATTTACGTTCGGTTCGGGGACTTCTTCCCATTTTTCTTGATGCCATCCTCTCCCGATTATCCACTCGCCGTTTTCTTTTTCTTCGGCAGATTTTCTCACAAGCTCAACAACCTCGTCCCAGCTTTTTGTATCGAGCAAATCAATTTTAAGTTTCAATTCACCAAGTCCGAGAAAGTGAGCATGGCTGTCGTTAAAACCTGGGATTGCGGTTGCCCCTTTAAGGTCCATAACCTTTGTTTTATCATCAATTAGATCTTTAATCTCTTCAGCGGAACCGGCGAACATAATGGTATCCGCATCAATTGCAATTGCTTCCACGGTTCCTAACTCGTTATCGACAGTATGAATTGTTCCATTTATAAAAACTAAGTCAGCATAATTTGTATCCGAACAGCTCGATAAACTTAGTGCTGCCATAATTGAAAGAACTAAAGCGATAAAATTTTTCATGACTATTCTCCTTTGAAGACGGGTTTTCTTTTTTCTTTAAAAGCTTTCACTCCTTCTGCATAATCATAAGTTTTTCCCGCTTCAATTTGATATTCTTTCTCCATTTCTAATTGTGTGTCTAAAGAATTATTAAATGATTGATTTAATAATTTTTTTGTCAACGCGAAACCCTTCGTCGGCATTTGCGCTAGGTTATAAGCAAGTTCAAGCGATTTTTTTTCGAATTCATTTTCGTGATAGACTTTGTAAATCATTCCGATTCTTTCGGCTTCTTCCGCATTAATGTTTTCGCCGAGCATCATCAAGGCAGATGCTTTTTGTAGTCCAATTAATCTCGGTAAAAAATAGGTGCCGCCGCTGTCCGGTACAAGTCCAATTTTTGAAAAGGCTTGAACAAAAGACGCTTTAACCGAAGCAACAACAATATCACAAGACAAAGCAATATTTGCCCCCGCTCCCGCAGCCACACCGTTAACTGCAGCGACAACAGGTTTTTCAATATTCCGAATTAGTTTGATAATTTTATTGTATCTGAATTCAAGAATTTCCCCTAAATCTGCCATTGAACCGTCATCGGGAATCGCTTCACTTAAATCTTGTCCTGCACAGAACGCTTTGCCTTCTCCGATAATAAGTATTGCCCTAGCTTCATGATCTACCGAGGCTTCGGATAATGTTTTCAAAAATTCATCACCCATTTCCCTGTTGAAGCTGTTAAAAACTTTGGGACGGTTAAGTTTAACAATTAGAGTGTTGTTGAGTTTATCTATTATTAAATGCTTCATTGTACCCCTCAAAATCTAATATCAAATACCAGCTCGATAAAATTATTGTCCTCGTCCAAATCATCCGAGTCAAGTTTTTCAAAATTTAATATAACTCTGTTTCTTTCAAAAAAAGTATATCCGATTCCGAGAATCATCAGTTTTTCTTTAACGGCATAAGAAATAAATTCATTTTTTACAAAATCATATCTTCCGAAAAGGGCAAGCCTGGTTTCCGGAATTTTTAATTCTGCAAACACCGAATAACCTTTTCTTTTTGCAGCGTTACCGTTTTCATCGAGAAGGTTTCCGGATTGTTTGCCTTTTCCGTCGTAATATAATCCTTGCAGGTTAATAATACCGCTTTGATACGAAACATCGAAAGCGTTTGCTGAATAATCAGGTTCCATTTCCGTATTTCCTTTTCCGATAATTCCAAGATATGTCAGCTGCAATCCTGGCAGCAGATCCCATAAAGGTCTTAAGCTGATTCTTCCTTCAAAAACCTTGCTTTTATTTTTTTCGATTCCGTGATAACCCGCTCCGTTATATACTCCAAAACCAAAGCTACCGAATTTTCCTGGATGTTTATCATCTGCCATTTTGGAGTACTCATTATCCATTTTCTCGCCGAGTAATCCGAAAAATGACACGCCAAAATCCGCAGAACTTGTCATATCATATCGATCGAGAATTGTTGCCCCTTGCGCACGATAATCATAAATATCATGAGCAAAAGTAATATAAGGTCTATGCACTACTCCAAACTCAGCAGATAGATCTTCTATAAAACCAAGACTCCCGAACTTATAATTTATATAACCGTACTTCAATCTAATTTCAATATCTCCTTCACCGTCGCCTTCTTCATCAAGTGTTATATCAGTAGTAAAACGAAGCGAAAATTTATCGTTAAATTTGTTTCTTACGGTAAAATAACCTCTTCGAACAAAGAAAGAACTGAATTCTTCCCCGTCCATTTTTCCTTGATGAAATCCAAGAAACCAAGTACCGGATAGTTTAAGTCTATCTGAAAATGATTCTTTGGAAGATTGTCCCTTTATCGTAAAGGCTGAAAGAAATACCATACAGAACACAATAACAATAGTGCTTTTTTTCATTTATATCTCTTAAGTAAGTTACTCTCATTAGAAATATATAAAATTCACATTCCACATAGAAAGCGGCTGTAATATTTTGATAAATCTCCTCGTTTGTTTAAGTATATTTGAATATGGAACAAAAAACTTATGATATACTAAAAAAACATTGGGGATACGATTCTTTCAAAGGGCTTCAGAAGGAAATTATTAATAGAACCCTGATCGAAAAAAAACATTCTCTTGTTCTGATGCCCACAGGTGCAGGAAAATCACTATGTTATCAAATTCCTGCTATGATTTTTGAAGGCGGAACTCTTGTAATTAGCCCTCTAATTGCTCTTATGCAGGATCAAGTTGAAGGATTAAAAAAGCGAGGTATTCCTGCATCGTATATAAATTCAACCGTATCTAAAAGTAAGCGCGAGGAACGTCTTCAAAACTTCGTGGAGGGAAAAATAAAACTGCTTTATGTAACTCCGGAAAGATTTAGAAAAAACACTTTTATCGGAAAGATACGGGAAGCCGATATTTCTCTGCTTGCGGTAGATGAAGCTCACTGTATTTCCGAGTGGGGGCATGATTTTCGTCCTGATTATTCGCGCATCGGAGAATTTAGAGCAATGCTGGGAAACCCTTTAACCATAGCATTAACCGCCACAGCAACAAAAGACGTTCAGACTGATATCATTAAAAAGTTGAGTCTTGAAAAAGACGAAATTAATATTTTTCATCAAGGAATCGAACGACCGAATCTTAGGCTTGAAGTTGTAACCACTTACGATTTCGAAAGCAAAATAAAATTAATTTTAGAAGTTATTGAAGAATATTCGGGTTCGGGGATTATTTACTTTTCACTTATAAAAACACTTTCAGAATTTTCAGAGTACTTCGAACGAAAAGGAATAAAGCACGATGTTTACCATGGAAAGCTTGGCGCTTCGGAACGAAAAAAAATGCAGAGCAATTTTATGTCCGGCGACTCTAATATTGTGCTTGCAACAAACGCTTTCGGAATGGGGGTTGATAAAGCCGATATACGTTTTGTAATTCACGCCGAAGTCACTTCATCCGTTGAATCATATTATCAAGAAATCGGGCGCTCAGGGCGAGACGGACAGGCTTCGTTGTGCATGCTTCTTTACAGTCAAAACGACTTGCTCACTCAAATGGAGTTTATAAAATGGTCTAATCCAAACGCGGATTATTACCACCGTGTTTTTGATCTTCTTATGACCAACAAGGATAAACTAAATTCACTTGATGTAGATTATTTCCGGGAACAAATCTCTTTTAAAGACAAAAATGATTTTCGTTTGGAAACCGTCTTTTCGATGCTTGATAGATACGGCGTAACGGAGGGTTCGCTCGAAGAAAAAAATTTGGAGTTAACTAACACTATGCCAGAGCAGCTTACTGACGACGATTATCTTAACGAAAAACTCTTATCAGACAACAAAAAACTTCTTGCTCTTGTTAATTACATTAACAACAATAAATGCCGCAGGGTTTACATCTCGGATTACTTTGGTTTTCCGGGAGAAAAAGACTGCCGCAATTGTGATAATTGTTCGATTAAATACGGCGAATAAAATGGCAGACAACGAAATTGAAAATATGATTCACACACACTCTGCAGTTCTTTTGTATGTAAGTACTGAAGCATGCAGTGTATGCAAGGTTCTTAAACCAAAAGTAGTTGAGATGATTAACGAAAATTTTCCGAGAATTCTTTTTCTTTATGTGGATGCCGAAGAATCGAAGGAAACCGCAGCTCAGTTGAATGTATTCAGTGTGCCTACAATTATAGTTTTCTTTGAAGGAAGAGAGTATATAAGAAAATCTAGAAATGTCGGTTTGGATGAACTGCAGGAAGAAATTGAACGTTTATACAAAATGATGTTCGAAGATTAGATACATTTGAAATGTTCGAACGGCTGGCTGCATTCGCTGCAAAAATGAAGGGACTTACAAGCGGTTGATCCGAATTCGCTTGTCACTTTCGTATTACCCGAACCGCAGAAAGGACATTCTACCTTTTTTGTAAAAAACGATTGAAGAAAATCTGTTTCGTCGGTTTTGCCAGGGGGCGCAATTCCGTAGGCTCTAAGTTTTTGTTTGGTTTCTTCGCTCAGCCAATCTGTTGTCCATGCCGGAGAAAAAACTGTTCTAACTTCAACGTCTTCAATTGCCGATGATCTCAGCTTATCAATTATATTGTTTTCTATCATGTTCATTGCGGGACAACCGGTGTAGGTTGGAGTAATTGTAACAACAATTCTTCTTTCTTCTATTTTTACATCTCTTACAACGCCCATTGAAACAATGTCGAGCACAGGAACTTCGGGATCTTGTACCTCTTGAAGCAGATTTATAATTTTTTCTTTATTCATTTTTGAAAAAAAGTTTTTACCACTTTGCGTTAGGATATGTGCGAGGCAAAAATTGCATCTCTGCTAAAATGTGTCCCAAATTTTCCGAGTGAACCCCTTTCCTGCTGTTAAGAATAATCGGCGGTTCGTTTTCAGGAATAGTAAGTTTTGCTTCATTAAAAATTTGAGAAATCATTTTTTCCCAATGTGTTTTAATTGCCGCGAAATCAGCTGCTGTCTTTTCTTTTATCAACATATCAATAAGATCATCATTAACAAACATTTCGTGTGTGAATCTCCAAAGATCATTTACCGCATTCTGTGTTCGCCTGCCGCTTTCTTCGGTTCCATCACCCAACCTGAGAGTCCATTCCCTAGCATGCCTTACGTGGTATTTAATTTCCTTCAAGGATTTTGCCGAAAGAGCCGCAACATCTTCATTTCTGCTTTTTGTCAGCTCGTCATACAAATAAAGTTGATAAACATCAAAAAACAATTGGCGGATTATTGTGTAAGCAAAATCTGTGTTTGGCTGCTCAACAAGCTGCAGATTTACAAATTCTCTTTCCGTGCGGTGATAAGCAAGATCGTCCTCGTTTCTCTTTTGTCCCTCAATAGATCCGGCAAGTTTAAGCCAAGCAGAAGCCTGTCCTATATGATCAAGAGCTATATTGGTTAGAGCAATATCCTCTTCGAGATAGGGACCATGCCCACACCATTCAGAAAGTCTGTGACCGATAATTAAATTATCGTCGCCAAGTCTTAAAAGAAATTGAAACAAATTGTTATTCATTATACTCCCCGCACACCTTTAGGAACTTTATAAAACTGTGGATGGCGATATGCTTTATCGTTACCGGGCTCGAAGAAGGGACCGCTTTCTCCCGGAGTTGATGCAACAATTTCTTCTGATTTCACGACCCAGAGATTTACTGCTTCGCCGCGACGGGTATAAACATCTCTAGCATTTTGTAAAGCTAATTCCTTATCCGGGGCGTGGAGGCTTCCTGCATGTGTAAAAGGAGCGCCGTTTTTAGACTGAGTAAAAACTTCCCAAAGAAATCCTTCAGACATATTATTATCCAATAAATTTTATTAAACTAATTTGCTTTCTCTCTTTTCTCGGCATAAGCCTTTGCCGCTTCTCGCACCCAGGCTCCTTCTTCGTGAGCTTTGTTTCTTGCCCTAAGTCTGTCTTTGTTCATCAAGCCGTTACCTTTTACAACATTCCAAAATTCTTCCCAATCAATTTCTCCAAACTCCCAATGGCCTGTTTCATCGTTAAATTTTAATTTAGGATCGGGAATCGTTAACCCCACGGCTTTTGCTTGAGGAATTGTCAAATCCACAAATCTTTGTCTCAATTCATCATTGCTGTTTAATTTAACTTTCCATTTCATCAAGTCTTCAGAATTAGGTGAATCTGAATCGTGAGGACCAAACATCATAAGCGAGGGCCACCACCATCTGTTAACAGCATCCTGCACCATTTCTTTCTGTTCGGAAGTTCCTTTAGCGAGGGTTGCAACAATTTCGAATCCTTGTTTCTTGTGAAAGTTTTCCTCTTTACAGATTCTTATCATAGCTCGTGAATAAGGTCCGAAAGAGCCTTTTGCGAGCATTGTTTGATTTACGATTGCCGCACCATCTACAAGCCAACCTATAACGCCGATATCAGCCCAACTTAGTGTTGGATAATTAAATATGGATGAGTACTTTGCCTTTCCGGTAAGGAGCTGTTCGATAAGCTCAGTTCTATCAACCCCGAGGGTTTCGGTAGCGCTGTAGATATAAAGACCATGCCCTGCTTCGTCCTGAACTTTTGCAAGAAGAGCAAGTTTTCTTCTTAAATTAGGCGCTCTGGTAATCCAGTTTCCTTCGGGAAGCATTCCGACAATTTCGGAGTGAGCGTGCTGCGACATCATTCTGATCAATTGCTTTCTATATTTTTCCGGCATCCAGTCTTTTGGTTCAATAGACTCGCCGTTCTCAATTCTTTCCTCGAATTGTTTTATCATCTGTACTTCTGTCATAATTATCTCCGGCTTTAAGAAAACTATATAATATATGATATCTTTTTTTGCGATTCAATAAATAAGTAATTATTAAGACTTTATTCACTAAAAATAATGTCTATTTTAAAATCTTAAACAGAGTTGCCGTAAAGCCTATTTGAATCTGCCAATCGGCGGCATCGTCATTTAAACCCCAAAAATAAGCTGCATCCAAAACAAATCTCGGTGATACCGCATATGATATACCAATATCAGCATAAATGGGTTTTACTGCTTCGTTTGATTCACCAAAAATTTCTATATAGATGCCAGCATCACTATTTAGTTTCGGCGCTGCTGCCACAGCATAAATAAACGAATTTGCTCCATCAAAACTTTTGGAATGGAAAACCCCTCCTACTGTTGCATCAACTTGAAAAAGAGTTCTTATCAATGACCACGCCGTATATGCAGTATATCTTTGAATATCATTATCTAAAAACTCAACTCGCCCCAAAAGAGCAATAGCAGTGGCAGGATTAGAGTAAAGCTGAAACTTAAACTGCATACCAAAATCACCGGCTTTAGTTTCCGAGACTCCTTCAAAATCATAATGATTGACTAATCCGCTCATCAAAAAACCAAATTCAAAATTTAAAAAAGGAGTGATTTTTAAAAGAGCCGGCATGCTCCAAAAATTTTCTTCTCCTGCCCAGCCAATTTCCAATTCCATATAACCCGGTGCAGTTAAAAATCCATTATCTGTTGCTGAAGGACGAGTTGGGTTAGATGCAACCTCCTGAGCAGTAATGGAAACAGCAACCATCAAAAAACAGACTACTGCAAACTTCTTCATCACCGTCCCCTGCGTTTTTCACAATATAAACAATAAGATTTTTGCAATCTATTATTTCTCGGATGATAAAAGAAATAAGATTTATTATTTTTTAGGACAAATTTGTTTTATTTATAATATGGTCCCGAATGAGAGAAAACATTAAAAATTTATTCTACCCAAAATCAATATGTGTTGTCGGCGCTTCGGCAAGGGAAAAGAGCATCGGGTATGAAATGCTTCATACTATAAGTCATTTTCATTATAAGGGTATTATCTATCCCGTAAACCCAAAATCGGAAAGTCTTCTTGGTTACAGAAGCTACAAATCTATTGATGAAATTAAAGATCCGATTGATCTTGCGATACTTGTGGTTCCCAAACATTCTGTTGATTGTTCGATAGATCTTTTGATTCAGAAGGGTGTAAAATCATATATAGTAATTACCGCTGGATTTAAAGAAACTGGAAAAGAGGGAGAAGAAATCGAAAAAATAATTGCGGAAAAAGTTAAACAGGCGGGCGGGCGACTGGTTGGACCTAACTGCATGGGGGTCATTAATACACACGAGGACATTAAATTAAACGCGACCTTTGTCGCCGAAGAGCCTCATTCCGGTCAAACAGGTTTCTTATCTCAAAGTGGTGCATTGGGAGCCGCAGTTTTAAATTCCTTAAGAGAAACTGATATAAAGTTTGGACATTTTATCAGCGTAGGCAACAAAGCGGATATTAACGAAAACGATCTGCTATATTTTTGGCGAGAAGACGAGTACATAAAAACTCTCACTTTTTATCTCGAAAGTTTTGTTGATGGGCTCGGCTTTCTTAAACCCTTCATTTCCGGTGAGTTAACCAAACCGACCATCGTTTTGAAGGCAGGCAAAACTTCAAGCGGTGCAAAGGCTGCTTCCTCACATACCGGCGCATTGAGTAGTTCGGATAAGGTTGTCAATTCGCTATTGAGACAGTTCGGAATTATTCGTGTTGATGACATTAACGAGATGTTCAATACTGCAAAGGGATTTGAAAATTTCCCGATTCCAAAGGGGAACAGAGTTGCCGTTGTTACAAATGCGGGAGGTCCAGCAATTCTAACTGTGGATACACTCGAGGAAGAAAATTTAGTCCTAGCACAACTTAGTGACGAAACAAAGCAGAAACTGCGTGAGATAGTACTTGCTGACGGAAGCATCGAAAACCCGATTGATCTTCTGCCTGGAGCCGATGCCGCAGCTTTTAAAAAAGTTATTGAGATTACATCTCAGGATGAAAACGTTGATGCAATAATTTCAATTTTTGTTGAGCCTGTGATGGTGCGTCCGTTTGATGTGGTAGAAAGTGTGAACGAAATAAAATCCGAAAAACCGATATTCCAAGTTGATATGCCCCTGCCGGAATTTTGGGATAAGTACAGAGAATCTTCCCAAAAACATCTTCCTGTTTTTCGTAATCCTGAAGATCCAGCACCTGTTATTTCAAATATGTTGTTTTATGCCGAATCCAGAAAGCGGTTGAAAAATGCTTTTAAGGAATACAAACCACTTTTGGAATTAAAAACAAATACCGAATACAATTTTAGTTCCGGTTTTCTTTCTCAGCAAAACATTTATAGAATTGCCGATGATTACAAAATTCCGATTCTTAAAAACAGAATTGTAAAACACGAGAAACTTGATTCGATAGAAGAAAATCTTTTCCCTGTCGTTATTAAAGGCATTAATAAAAACGTTGTTCATAAATCGGAAATGAATGCCGTAAAATTAAACGTGAAAAATTCACGAGAACTAAAAACGGCGGCAGAGGAAATTTCAGCAAGCTTCAATTCTGCAGGGTTCAAGATAGAAGAATTTTTAATTCAGCCTTTTGTCGATTTAAAGCACGAAGTCCTAATCGGCGGCTTCAGAGATCCTTCTTTTGGTCCTGTAATTATGTTTGGAGCGGGCGGCAAGTATGTTGAAGTATTGAATGATACTGCTATTAAATCTGCTTACTTAACATACTACGACATTGAGGATATGATTGACTCAACAAGAATTGGAAAAATATTGAAAGGGGTTCGGGGTGAATCATCGTCGGATATAGCCGGATTAAAACATATAATAAAATCATGTTCTAAAATGATGATAGAAAATCCTAGCATTAAAGAATTCGACATAAACCCTGTGCTGATCGGAAAGGACAATAAAAATTATGTGGCTGATATAAGACTAAAGTGGGAAAATTAATTCCGTTAATTCAATTATTAATTAAAAATTACATGTTGAATTCTCTCGTTCTCTTATAAAAATTAATTCTAAAAAAATGAAAAATTTAAAAACGTTTTTGATTATTCTTCCGCTTTTAATTTTTGCTAACTGTTCCAAAGAAGAAAAAATAATGATTAACATTATACCTAATCCCGTAGATGTTAATGCGCAGCAGGGCTATTTAGAGATTCCCGATCAAATTATTGTTTCCAAGAACAAAACCTCCAAGGAAATGAACTATTTGATAAGCTATTTGGGCCGGAGAATCAAGACTGCTGCAGACATTGATCTTATAAGAGAAGGAACGATCGAATCGAACAATGCTGTAAAACTTATTCTTTTTATTTCCGATGAATTTAAAAACGATGAGTATTATAAACTTGAGATAGATGACGAAATAAAAGTAAGCGCCAAAACTCCACGCGGACTTTTTTACGGAATTCAATCCATGCTTCAACTTTTCCCTCCACAAATTTATTCCAGCGCTCCTAATAAAAATATCGCTTGGCGCCTACCAAAAGTTGTAATAGAAGATACCCCGCGTTTTTCATACCGCGGAATGCATTTGGATGTCTGTCGTCATTTCTTTCCTGTCGAGTTCATAAAAAAATACATCGACTATTTGGCAATGCACAAAATGAACACATTTCACTGGCACTTAACCGAAGATCAAGGCTGGAGAATTGAAATAAAAAAATATCCCAAGCTTACTGAAATCGGATCAACGAGAAAAGAAACAATGGGCGATGGTAAAGCTTACGGCGGTTTTTATACTCAAGATGAAATAAAAGAAGTGGTCGATTATGCAGAAAGCAGATTCATAACTGTTATTCCCGAAATTGAACTGCCTGGTCATTCGCTGGCTGCACTTTCGGCTTATCCGGAACTTTCATGTACAGGCGGTCCTTTTGAACCGGCAACCACATGGGGAGTTTTCCCTGACATTTTTTGTGCCGGAAAAGAAGAAACCTTTGCGTTTCTTGAAAATGTTCTTTCAGAAGTTATAGAGTTGTTTCCATCAAAGTATATTCATATCGGCGGTGATGAGGCTCCAAAAGAAAGATGGAGTGATTGCTCTCTTTGTCAAAAACGTATTCGGGATGCCGATTTAAAAGATGAGCACGAACTTCAATCCTATTTCATTAAACGAATTGAGGAATTATTAAATTCGAAAGGGAAAGAAATAATTGGTTGGGATGAAATTTTAGAAGGAGGATTGGCTCCCGGAGCAACAGTAATGTCTTGGCGGGGAATTCTTGGCGGAATTGCAGCTGCTCAAAGTGGTCACGATGTTATTATGACTCCTACATCAAACTGTTATTTAGACTATTATCAATCTGCTCCCCAAAATGAGCCGACTGCGATAGGCGGCTACGTTCCTTTAAGCAAGGTTTATAACTACGAACCTGTTCCGGATACTTTGAATTCAGAAGAGTCTAAACACATACTCGGAGTTCAAGGAAATGTTTGGACAGAATATATGGATAAAGAAAAACACGTAGAATACATGGTGTTCCCTCGCATTGCTGCAATGGCTGAAGTAGGGTGGAGCAGACCGGAGAAAAAAGATCTGTGCAATTTTGTTGATAGACTTAAGACTCAATTTTTAAGATATGATGCAGCGGAAATAAATTATTCTAAGAGTTTGTTTTCCGTTTGGGCGGAAACATTCTTTGATGAGAAAGAGATGTCGGTAATGCTCGACTTAAAAACAGAACTTGATTTTTTCCAAATTAAGTTTGGTAAAGAAGAAAACAGCACTAATTGGTTTAACTATTCACAACCTATTCTGATAAATCCCGGGGAAACTATTTACTTTGCATTGTTTGACGGCGAAAAACAAATGGGAAAAAGAAACAGTTTTTCTCTGCCGGAGAACAAGGCTTTTTCAAAAGATGTAACATATAGCTTTTCTTACAGCGAAAACTATTCCGGCGGAGGAAATTATGGGTTGGTTGATGGTATCCTCGGTTCAACTTCTCATACTGACGGAACCTGGCAAGGATTTCAGGAAAACGATTTTGATGTTACCATTAATTTAGAAAGCGAAACAGACGTAAAAAAAATAAGTGTCAGGTTCTTAAATAAAATTTTGTCCTGGATCTTTCTTCCGAGATATGTTGAGATTTATGCTTCAACTGACGGCAGCAATTTCGATCTTGTTAAACGAGTTGATAACGAGCACCCTGTTGAATATGGAAAGATCGAGATAAAAACATTTTCCGCTGATTTTGACAATCTCAAAACCAAGCAGATAAAAATTATTGCTAAAAACATAGGTGAGAACCCAAAAGGACATTACGCCGAAGGAGGAAAAGCCTGGCTGTTTGTGGATGAGGTTGTTGTAGAATAGCGGTTTATTAAAGAGGAATATAATCTAGCTTATATTCCTTCTCATTCAACTGTGACTTAAAGAACCTGATTGAACTGAATGTGTTTTGTTTTGATAGTTCATTTATACTATTGATGTTCTTGTCGTTCATAAAACCAACATCGACCCTTTTTATACTTTCTAATGGTATCTTTACGAACCAGAAATCATTTGTGTTATCTTTTTTACAAATTGTAGGATCAACGAAAAGACGATATTCTTTTTCATACTCCCAACATGTCGCTTTAGTTGACATCGTTGTAATAATTTGATTCATAAATTTATAGTTGTTGTTCTCTAATGTTAAATCAACCTCTGGTCGAGTCTTTGAGTAATTGATTTCCTTAAGATCGAATTTTGGGTTTTTCTTAATGATTTCCGAATCAAAATGAATTCTAATCCCAGTGTGATTGTTACTATAATGAGACCACATAAGGATTTCGTCTGTCCATTTTGCCCTATCTGAAGAAAAACTAATAAACCGAATATATTTGTCAGCGTTATTCTTCAACATTAGAATATCTTCCCAGCGAACATGCTTATTAAATCTTTCTAAAAGATCTTTGGCATAATCCAGATTTTTCAATTGTTCTTTAAATTTCTTCTTTGTTATTACGACCCCTCTTTTTTTTTGGTCTTCAAACATTCTATTTTGTCTGTCCTTATCCTTTAAAAATTTTTTTGTTTTTCTAAGTGTCCAGACTCCAGTTGATTGAGGCAAAAACTCGAATGGGTCATTTAATTTTGTGGGAAGAGAAGCCTTTAGCTTTTGTTTTAATAGAACATCTTTTCCGTGCTCGAAATTTAAATACTTATGAAGAATTACTTTTTCCATACACTCTATATAATCGTGCTTTTAAAAAGCTTTTTCAATTCATCTAACTTTTTGGTTTTTCCGAGACAGAGCATAAGCTTAATTCTTGCTTTTTGTCCGTTAAGGTAGTCTGTAAATATCACACCTTCTTTCTTTAGCCATTTTCCAGCACCGGGGTAGCTGTACTTATCAAGCGTGTTACCCATCGGACAGCGCGAAACTAGCAGAACAATAATTCCCTTTTCCCTCGCATACTTAATCCCGTTAAAAGCATTTGGCGGTACATTGCCTACTCCCATTGCTTCAACAACAATTGCGTCTATTCCGCTGTCTGCCGAGAACTTAAAGAACTTATCATCCATTCCGGCAAATGTCTTAATAAGATCAACATTTGCGTTAATTTTTTCTGTCGGTATCAACTCTAGTTTTCTTGGTGCGCGATTAAATATCACCCTTCCTCGATCCACGACTCCCAGGGCTCCGAAATCAAGGCTGTGAAAGGTTTCTATATCATCAGTATGAGTTTTTGTCACCTCACTTGCTGCGTTTATTTCTCCGTTTAGACAGACGAGAACACCCATGTTGTTGCTATTGTCGCTGTTAATAATATGTATTGCATCAATCAGATTACGAGGACCATCCCAATCCGGTTCGCTGCTTGTTTTCATCGCACCGATAACAACTATTGGTTTTTCTGTTTTAATTGTAAGATCAAGTAGGTAGGCTGTTTCTTCTAACGTATCTGTTCCGTGAGTTACAACAATACCGTCATATTTTCCCGATTGAATGAACTCATCTATTTTTTTAGAAAGATCGAGCATAGTTTCAGGGAGCATATGAGGTCCAGGAAAGTTTCCAAACTGGAAGAGAGAAATTTCTGCCAGTTCTTCTGCGTCGGGAATTTTTTCAAGCAAATCTTTTCCACTGTAATGAGGAATTGCCCCGCCGGTTTCTTCGTCTATTTTCATTGAAAAGGTTCCGCCGCAGAAAACAATTAGAACTTTCTTTTTCATCTCAACCTGGTTTCGAAATACTTTATTGTTTTGAAAAGACCTTCTTCTAGTGTTACAGAAGGTTTAAATCCGAGTTTTTCTTTAGTTTCATCAATCGAAGCAAGGCTGTGTTTAACGTCTCCTTTTCTTTCATGGCTAAATTTTATTTCACTTTTGGAATTTGTTGCTTGAATAATTTTTTGGGCTAACTCCAAAATGGTAATAGATTCTCCGTTTGCAACATTATAAACTCCTGTTACATTAAGTTTCTCAAATGCTGATACGTTTGCCTTTACAACATCATCTATAAAAATAAAATCGCGTGTCTGTTGCCCGTCGCCGTAGATTATAATTTCTTTATTTTTTAGAGCTCGCTCAATAAAAATAGGTATGGCGGCAGCGTATTGACTTTTGGGGTCTTGTTTCGGTCCGTAAACATTAAAATATCGAAGACTTACCGTATTTAAGTCATGCTCTTTCGTATAAAGATTTAAGAAATATTCTCCGCTAAGTTTTGTAATAGCATAAGGAGAGACGGGTTCGGGAAACATATTTGTCCGTTTAGGGAGCTCGGGATTATTTCCATAAATTGCAGCGGAACTTGAAAGCACAATTTTCTTAACATTGTGCTTCAAACATGCATCCAACAGGTTTATTACACCCTTTGTGTTTATTTCAACGGTTTCTAAAGGTTTATCAACTGATTCCGGAACGGAGACTAAGGCAGCCATATTAAAAACAACATCCGCTCCATAAAGATTTTCTTCAACCAATTTTTTATCGGTAATTGATCCTTCAACAAATCTGATATTATTGAAACCATTTATGTTCTCTTTTCTTCCTGTTCTCAGGTTATCAAGAACAAGAACGTCTTCTCCTTTCTCGGCAAAATAACATGCAAGATTGCTTCCTATAAAACCGACGCCTCCGGCAATTACTATCTTCAAAATGTTTTCCTTTTTGTGGACATTTAATCAAAATTAATCGAACCAAAGTTAGTTATTAACAAAAAGTTTATCTAATTATTTTTCAACGAGTTATAAAAAACATGCAAATTTAATTTGCACTCATAATCGGAAAATCATATTTTCACCGCACCATGAAAGACAAAAAACTACCTGTTGATAACTTGTTAATAACTAAAAATCGTGAAACGTTTCACGCTGTTTTGGTCATTAAGAAATCTCTGCAAATTTCCTTAGAATTTGTGCAATTACATAAAAAGGGGATTGTAACTTGTTTGTTTACCGTGGTTTGCGGCTGTCTATTTAATGTGGATAAGTTGTTAATAAACATTTAATGAATTTTGTTTAGGTCCCCAACGCTTACTGATGGCGGGGTTTTTAGAAAATCTAATTTGTGGATAACTAAAGGATGGATATTTTGCTGGCTAACTCTTCTCCTGTTCAAAAAGATCATAAAGAAATTTGGAAAGACTGTTTAACTATAATTAAGAAAAACGTTCCGCAGATAACCTACAACACTTGGTTCCTTCCTATTAAACCAATTAGTCTTGCTGATTCCGCATTAAAAGTTGAAGTTCCCAGTGAATTTTTTATTGATTGGATTGAAGAACATTACAGCACAATTTTAAAGAAAGCTTTAGTCTCTTCTATAGACGAAAATGCAAAAATTACTTATTCGATTGTTGAAGACAAAAGCGAACAGCTTGATTTAATGGATGAGATAGCAAGAAAAGAAGAAGAAAAGAAAACTGCTGCCAATCATGTTGTGTCATCTAACAATAAACAGATTTTTGATCCCCATTTAAACCCAAGATATAAATTTGATAATTTCATTAAAGGCGAGGGAAATCAGCTTGCAAGAGCTGCTGCTATTGCCATAAGCGACAACCCTGGGGAAACTTCATTTAATCCGTTTTTTATTTACGGCGGTGTCGGTCTCGGAAAAACTCATTTAATACAGGCAATCGGAAACCAGATAATAGACAGGCACCCCAACAAAAAAGCAATCTATCTTTCGATGGATACATTTACGGTTGAGTTTGTCGATGCAATTCAAAATGATTCTGTAAATGAATTTTCGCATTTCTACAAAACGATGGATGTTTTGATAATTGATGACATTCAATTTCTTTCCGGAAGAGAGCGTACGCAGGATCTGTTTTTTCAGATATTCAACATTCTTCATCAATCCGGAAAACAGATAATCCTTTCAAGCGATAAGCCTCCTAAAGATTTGAAAGGATTGAACGAGCGCTTGATTTCTCGTTTCCAGTGGGGATTGACTGCCGACATTCAGCCGCCCGACTTCGAAACAAGAGTAGCAATCCTAAAAAACAAAAGCGAAGCATACGGAATTAAATTATCCAATGAGATTATGGAATATATTGCCTTAAACATTACTTCAAATATCAGAGAGCTTGAAGGATGTTTAATTAAGTTGCTCGCAAGTTCTTCGCTGAACTCACAGGAAATAGAATTTGAACTTGCAAAAAAGGTAGTAAAAGAAATTTCAACCCAGGTTAAAACGAATATTTCTATAGAAACAATAACCAAAGAAGTCTGCTCGTTTTTCAAATTGGAAGAAAACAAAGTCCGCGAAAAAAACCGTAAAAAAGAGATTGTTCTCGCAAGACAAATTGCTATGTATCTCTCGAAAAAACTAACGACCTCCTCTTTAAAAACAATAGGTCTCCATTTTGGCGGAAGAGATCATTCAACCGTAATTCATGCTTTTAATACTATTGAGCAATTGATTTCGAATGATGCTGCCTTGAAAGAGACCATTGCAAAAATTAAAAGCAAAATAGAACTTTCAGCCGCTTAAATTTCTCTCTTACTCTATTTCTATCAGAAAATATTTTTCCACATTTCGAATAAAAAGTTGTTGATAACTTTGTAGATAATAGTTGATAAATTCAGTTTAATTTCTGCTCTGTTATTAACCCGAAATTATCTACAAGTTTTCCACATTAAGGAATTTTTATTTTCCCCGATTTTATTCGAAAATTAAATAAAAATTGGTATATCAACATATCCACAGACTTATTATAATCTGTTAAATAAATTAATTTCCTAAATACATTATTAAGGAAACGTAAAAACGTGGAAACCCTTGAAAAGATTGCTTAATCTGGCTTTATTTGGTATATTTCTCTTTTAATTTTGGAGGTAAAAATGGAATTTAAGGTCAACAGCAAAGATCTCGAAAAACTACTCACAAAGATAATTCCAGCCGTACCTACAAGGACACCGATGCCTATCTTAGAGAACTTTTTATTTGAGATAAAAGACGGACTTTTGACCATATATGCAACCGACCTTGAAATTTCTTTAAAATCCTCCTTAAATATTGTTGCCGACGAAAACATCAAAGCAGTTATACCTGCAAAACTCATTTACGATGTTGTAAGATCACTAACCGACACAACAATTCTTTTCTCTTTCAATGATTCTGGAAAATTATTACTCAAAACCGAAACCGGTAAATACACATTGAGTTATCTTCCACCGGAAGAATATCCTGATATTCCATCCTTTCCGGGAGAAGGGACAAAAGCCGCAGATATTAACGAATTTTCTATAAATGGAAGCGAGCTCAGAAACGCATTTGATAAAACGTCATTTGCAATGAGCAAGGAAGAAATGCGTCCTGCTATGATGGGAACCTTATTTGAGTTTACAGAGGAAGGCTTAAGGTTTGTAACAACTGACGGACACCGGCTAGCAAACCTGCTTAATAAAAACATAAAAACAGATTTTAACGAGCAGTATGTTGTTCCAGAAAGAGCGATAACAGTACTTTCAAAAATTCTAGACGAGAAAGATGTTAAAGTTTATCTCAATAAAACACATGTATCGTTTATACTTTCCGATTTTGAACTGATTACTAGACTTATAGGTCAAAAATATCCCGACTATAACAGCGTTATTCCTCTGGAAAACGAACTTGAGTTGAAGATTAAGACAAAAGATATCCACGATGCGATAAAAAGAATGATGCTCTTTTCGGTCTCCAACACAAGAAAGGTTAAATTTTCCCTTTCGGAAAACACACTTGAAATTTCCGCTGAAGACGTTGATAAAGGTGCCAGCGGGGATGAAGTTTTAAACTGCGATTTTAAAGGAAATGACCTCGAAATAGGTTTTAACTCCGCTTACGTTAATGATATTTTGAATCATCTTGGCGGCGAAAATGAAGTAATATTCAAACTGCATTCGGCAACAAAAGCCGTAATTGTTGTTCCTGTTGAGCAAAAAGAAAATATGGAACTAATGATGCTGCTTATGCCTGTTCGTCTGAATAGTTGAAATGACAATTAACTTTATTGAACTAAAAAATTTTAGATTACACAAAAATAAGAAGCTTAACTTTTCTGAAAACTTAAATTATATTGTGGGAGGAAACGGGCAGGGAAAAACTTCCATTTTAGAAGCAATTTACTACCTATGTACAACCAAGAGTATAAACCAAGTTTCGGATAGCGAAGCCGTAACGTTTGATGAAAAAGGATTCGAAATTATTGGTAGCTTTTCAGATTTAACCAGTAACTCAGTTCGTGTTTATTACGACTTAGAAAATCAAAAGAAAAATTATTTTTTAGATCAGAAAAATGTTTACAGAGCATCAACAGTTATCGGCAAATTTCCAGTTGTTACTCTAACACAATCTGATCATTCGGTCACCATGGGTTATCCCGGCGACAGAAGAAAGTTTGTTGATTCTGTTCTTTCACAATGCAGCGCAACTTATTTGGATCTGCTTCTTGAATACAATAAAACATTGAGACAGAGATCATCTCTTTTATCACAAATAAAGGAAGAAAGATCAAAAAGTCTTTACGATCAACTTGATGTTTGGACTGAAACCTTAATTAAAACGGGAACTGAAATAATAAAGCATAGAATTCGATTTGTTGAGGATTACAAAAAATATGTACAAAAATCCTATTACCAATTGATGGCAGAGGATGAAGTACCGGATATTAAATATTTCTTTCTAAACGGCGAAGAAAATACTGCAGCAATAGAAGAAAGTTTCAGAAGACTTTTAAACGAATTAAGAGAAGATGAGTTAAGAAGAGCTTCTAATCTTGCGGGTCCGCATAGGGACGATTTCATATTTTTTATTAACGATATGGAATTGAAAAAATTCGGATCGCAGGGACAGCATAAAACGTTTCAGATTACTCTTAGATTCGGACAGTTTTTTTATATCAAAGATGCTTTGGGAAGAAAACCTATTTTTCTTCTCGATGATGTTTTCGGTGAACTAGACATGAACAGAGCTAAAAAGATTAGTGAGTATTTAAGAAAGGTAGGACAGGCAATAATTACTATGACGGATCTTTCAAACCTTGAAAAACTTGGTACAAGGGAAGATGATCTGATTATTAATGTATCGAACGGTAACGCTTCATATGTTTAGTGATTTCAAAAGTATAAACGAAGTTATTTCGAAAAGCAGCGAGTTTAATCCTTTAAGAGAAGCTGTTTTAAGAGAAAGAGTCGTTCAAGAATTCTATGATATTTTTCCTGAACTTAAAACAGTTGCAGAACCCGTTAAAACACATAAAGACAAACTAATTTTAAGAGTCGAAAACTCCGTTTGGAAGAGCGAATTAAATTTTAGAAAAACAATTATTATAAAAAAAATAAATAAACATATCGGTTCTGAAGTTATAAGATCGATAAGATTTATCACTTAATAAACCAATCAATTAGGTGTAACGTGGCAAAAGGAAACAACAACAGTAATTATACGGCAACAAATATAAATGTGCTTAAAGGCCTTGAAGCGGTTAGAAAAAGACCGGCCATGTACATTGGCGATGTAGGCACACGAGGACTTCATCATCTCGTAAGCGAGGTGGTTGATAACAGTATAGACGAAGCATTAGCCGGATATAACGACAGAGTAATGATAACTATCAACAAAGACGGCAGCGTGACAGTTGAGGATAAAGGAAGAGGAATTCCTGTTGATATTCATCCGGTTGAAAAAGTATCGGCTCTTCAAGTTGTAATGACGGTTCTTCACGCCGGCGGAAAATTTGATAAGGATTCTTATAAAGTTTCAGGCGGACTTCATGGCGTGGGGGTTTCAGTTGTTAACGCTCTTTCGGAATGGTGTAAAGTAGAAGTTTACCGTGACGGAAAAATTTATTCTCAGGAATATGAGAGAGGAATCCCCAAAACAAAAGTAGTAGAAATCGGAAAAGCAAAGAAAAATCAAACGGGTACGAAAACGACTTTCATGCCCGACGGTGAAATTTTTAAAGTGACAAAATTCAACTTCGATACACTTGCAGCAAGAATGCGCGAACTGGCTTATCTTAATAAAGATGTTACAATAACCATTAAAGATGAAATCGAAGGAGAAGAAGAAAGCTTTCATTTTAAAGGTGGTTTGCTAGAGTTCGTTAAATATCTCGACGAAACAAGAAATCCGCTTCACAAATGTGTTTATATAGAAGGGGAACGCGATAACACACCGGTAGAAATAGCTTTCGAATATAACAATGCTTATTCGGACAACATTCACTCCTACGTAAATAACATCAACACACACGAAGGCGGAACACACCTCGTCGGATTTAAAACAGCGTTGACAAGAACTCTTAATAACTACGCTCAAAAGAATAAACTTATAAAAGATAACAAGAAAATAAACCTCACAGGCGATGATTTTAGAGAAGGTTTAACTGCCGTAATTTCAGTTAAAGTTCTTGAACCGCAATTCGAGGGACAGACAAAAACAAAGCTTGGCAATAGCGAGGTTAAATCAGTCGTAGAAACAATAGTAGGGGAAAAATTAGCCGAGTACCTCGAAGAGCATCCATCGGTCGGTAAAAAGATAATCGAGAAATGCTTAAGAGCAGCAGAAGCAAGAGAAGCAGCAAGAAAAGCAAGAGATTTAGTAAGAAGAAAGAATGCTCTTGATTCGATGCACCTTCCCGGTAAACTAGCCGACTGTTCAATCAACGAACCCGAACATTCAGAACTTTACATCGTCGAGGGAGATTCTGCGGGTGGATCTGCTAAACAGGGGAGGGACAGAAGATTTCAAGCAATTCTTCCTCTTAAAGGAAAAATATTAAATGTTGAAAAAGCCAAGATAAATAAAGTGTTAGAAAATGCGGAAATTCAAGCAATCATCTCTGCTATCGGTGCAGGAATTGGTCCGGATTTTAATCATGACAAAGCACGATATGGAAAAATAATTATTATGACAGATGCCGATGTGGATGGAAGCCATATTCGTACATTGCTGCTTACATTTATTTATCGTCAGATGAAAGAATTAATCGACTCTGGAAAAGTTTATATAGCCCAACCTCCTCTTTATAAAATTAAGAAGGGAAAAGAGGAATTTTATGCTTACGATGATGACGAAAGAGATAAGATATTAAATAGATTTAAATCAAACGGCGAGTCAATCGACGTTGACGAAACCGGAACGCCAAAAGGCGTGACGATGTCCCGCTACAAAGGATTGGGAGAAATGAATCCGGAACAATTGTGGGATACAACAATGAACCCCGAAACCAGAACCGTTCTGCAAGTCAACCTTGAAAGTGCCGCCGCAGCAGACAAAATGTTCGAAACTTTGATGGGTGATGCGGTTGAACCGAGACGAGCATTCATAGAAAAGCATGCTAAGTATGCAAACATCGATATTTAATAAACTTGACAAAAACTAAATTGATATAAACATGGCAACCTTTTTTGAAAAAATACAACCCGTTTCGTTAGAAGAAGAAATGAAATCCTCCTACATCGATTATGCGATGTCGGTTATTGTTTCAAGAGCTCTCCCGGATGTTCGGGACGGATTAAAACCAGTCCACAGAAGAGTTCTTTTTGGTATGCACGAACTCGGGATGTCCTATAATAAACCTTATAAAAAATCCGCGAGAATAGTGGGTGAAGTGCTTGGTAAATATCACCCTCACGGAGACAGCGCTGTTTATGATACTATGGTTAGAATGGTTCAGGAATTTTCCCTGAGATATCCTCTTGTACAAGGACAAGGAAACTTCGGTTCGGTTGACGGTGATTCAGCCGCAGCTATGAGATATACCGAAGCGCGTCTTATCAGAATCGCAGAGGAAATGCTACGCGACCTTGATAAGAACACAGTTAATTTTGTTCCTAACTTTGATGACTCGCTGCAAGAACCGACTGTTCTGCCTTCTTATCTGCCTAACCTTTTGGTGAACGGCTCAAGCGGAATTGCTGTGGGTATGGCAACAAATATTCCGCCTCATAATTTAACCGAAGTAATAGACGGACTTATTCATCTTATCGATAAACCCAAAAGTGAAGTAAAAGATTTGATGAAGTTCATAACCGCTCCTGATTTCCCTACCGGCGGAATTATCTACGGATATGACGGCGTACGCGAAGCCTATGAAACAGGAAGAGGCAGAATTATCGTAAGGGCTAAAGCTAACATAGAAACGCATAAAAATGATAGAGAATCGATAATCATAACTGAACTTCCTTATCAAGTAAATAAGGCGAATCTGATCGAGAAAATAGCAGACCTCGTTAGAGGTGGTAAGATAAATGATATTTCAAACATTAGAGACGAATCGGATCGAGACGGATTGCGAGTTGTTATTGAGTTAAAACGTGATGCACAACCTGCTGTGGTATTAAACCAGTTGTTTAAGCATACACAAATGCAGATAACGTTCGGCGTTATAATGCTTGCTCTCGTAAACGGTGTCCCGAAAGTGCTTTCCTTAAAAGAAATTATGAGCCACTTTTTAGATCACCGAATGGATGTTCTTGTAAGAAGAACTAAATACGAACTTGATGCAGCCGAAAAAAGAGCACATATTTTGGAAGGCTACATAATTGCCCTCGATAACATCGACGAAGTAATAGAAACTATTAAAAAGTCGAAAGATGTCGAAACCGCAAAAAATAACTTGATGAAAAAATTCAAGTTGAGCGAAATTCAAGCGAAGGCAATTTTGGATATGCGTCTGCAAAGATTGACTGGATTAGAAAGAAAGAAAATTGAAGACGAATATAAAGAAACAATTAAACTTATCGAGAAACTAAAAGGAATTTTGGAAAGCGAAAGCAAAAGAAATAAAATTATAAAGGAAGAACTTCTTCTTTTAAAAGAAAAATACGGAGACGCAAGAAGAACCGAAATTATTCACAACACAGTTGAGTTTTCGCTAGAAGATATAATAGCCGAAGAGGATGTTGTCGTTACCATTTCTCACCGCGGGTTTATTAAGCGATTTCCGGTAAGCGGTTATCGAAGACAAGGAAGGGGCGGCAAAGGAGTGACCGGTGCAGGCACAAAGGAAGAAGACTTCATCGAGCATATGTTTATTGCTTCAACCCATCATTACATTCTTTTCTTTACCGACAAAGGAAAAGTCTATTGGCTTAAGGTTCACGAAATTCCGGAAGGCGGAAGAGCAGCGAGAGGCAGATCTATTTTGAATCTTTTAGAAAAAGATAAGGATGAAAACATAACAGCATTTGTTTCCGTAAAAGAATTTTCCGATGACAGATATCTTACAATGGTTACTTCAAACGGAACGATAAAGAAAACCGTGCTCTCCGCTTATTCAAATGTTCGCCGCGGCGGAATTCAAGCCATCAACCTCGCAGCAAACGACTCTCTAATAGAGGTTAAACTTACAGAAGGTAAAAACGACCTGATTATTGGAACAAAAAACGGCATGGCAATTCGCTTTAACGAGAATGATGTCCGTGACATGGGTAGAACGGCAACGGGCGTAAGAGGAATTAAACTAGGAGCCGGAGACAGGGTTGTTGGTCTTATCGTAATTAAAAGTGTTTCCACGCTCCTTGTTGTTACGGATAAAGGCTTTGGAAAGAGAAGTAAAATTGATGACTATAGAATCACAAAGCGCGGTGGCAAAGGGGTAATTACGGTTAAAACGAGTGATAAGAACGGCAAGATGATTGCTATGATGGAAGTTAATGATAACGACGAGTTAGTAATCATTACAACAAAAGGAATGGTAATCAGACAAAGCGTGAGTGATCTTAGAGTTATGGGACGAAATACACAAGGAGTGAGAGTAATTAGATTGAACGAAGGCGATTCGATTGCCGATATCGCAAAAGTTGTATCAGAGGACGAAGACGAATAAAATAAATCGCTGATTTTTGGACAGATTCAAATCAATATCAACGGCGGAGAAAATCCAACTCTCCGCCTCATATACAATTAAGCTATCCGGCTTACATTTCCCCCAAAAACAAATAATTGCAAAAGAAATAAAGAGGAAGTTATAATGAAAAACTCAAACGAAAAAATCGGTATGGATTCAAAATGTGTTCATGCCGGAATAGGAGAATATGAATTTGGTCCTGTCGTTCCACCGATCTATCAGACATCAACTTTTAAATTTGAATCAACAGAACACGGCGGAGCATTGTTCAAAGGCGAGAAAGACGGCTATATCTATACAAGAATGCGGAATCCTACCATCGAAGCAATGGAAAATGCGGTTGCATCATTAGAGGGCGGTTATAAAGCACTGGGATGTGCAAGCGGAATGGCGGCAATATCAACAGTGTTTCTTGCTTTACTGAAGAATGGAGAACATATTGTTTGCTCTAAATCTGTTTATGGACCTACCGCAACGTTAATCGCAACAGTGCTGAACAACTATGATATCAAAGCAACATTTGTCAATACTTCGGATCTCGATCAACTTAAAAATGCTATAACTGACAAAACAAAAATTATCTATATAGAAACACCGGGAAACCCGACGCTCGAAACAACCGATCTTTCAGAAGCCGCAAAAATAGCAAAAGCAGCAAATGCAAAATTGGTGGTCGATAATACTTTTATGAGCCCTGTTCTACAAAGACCGTTAGAACTCGGAGCGGATATTGTCCTTCACAGCATGACAAAATTTTTGAACGGACACGCGGATGTTGTTGCAGGAATAATTGTTACAAAGGAGAAAGAAACCTACACACATTTAAGAAAAGTGTTGAATCAACTAGGCGGAGTGATTGATCCATTTAACTCGTTTTTAGTTCACCGAGGAATAAAAACGCTTGCACTTAGGATGAAAAGACATTCCGAGAGTGCGATGAAAATAGCAGAATATCTCGAGTCCCATGATAAAGTTAAATGGGTAAGATATCCAGGGTTAAAATCTTTTCCTCAGTACGAAACCGCACAGAAGCAGCACTCTGCCCCGGGGGGAATGATTTCGTTCGAACTTTTAGGCGGATTCAAATCTGGAGAAGCAGTAATGAATTCCTTAAAATTTTGTCAGCTTGCTGTTAGCTTAGGGGGAGTTGAAACACTTATTCAGCATCCTGCAAGCATGACCCACTTATCTATGGGAAAAGAAGCTCGTGAATCTGCCGGTATAACCGATGGACTGGTTCGTCTTTCGGTTGGTATTGAAAATGTTGAGGATATTATTTCTGATTTGGAACAAGCTCTCGAAAATGCTTAAGAAAAATTATATTCATAATCTTGAGGTAATAAAAATGCGAACAGTAATAATTTTACTGATCAGTCTTTTTGCCGCAAAAATAATAGGCCAGCAATCCAACATTTTCGTTCCGCGAAATGTTCTTGAAGCATATTCTAACGGAACGAGATCCTTTGATGGAAATCCCGGAGCTAATTATTGGCAGAACGGCTCGGATTATAAAATCTTTGCGGAAGTAATTCCAGCCGAAAGAAAGATCAAAGGAATTGAGGAAATTACATATCATAACAACAGTCCTCACGAATTGAATCTACTTGTGTTTAGATTATATCAAGACATTTATAAAAGAGGCGCAGCAAGAGATTTTCCTCTTCCCGAATATGATATTAATGAAGGAATGGTAATAGATAGATTTGTTGTCAACGGAAAGGAATACGACACTCAATCGAGAAGTAGAGAATTCAACAGGGCAATGACGAACCTTTTTGTTGCGCTTGAAGACTCTCTTGCACCGGGCGAATCCGTTAAAATTGAGATAGGATGGAATTTTGTTCTTCCTGAAAGAGGAGGCCTAAGAATGGGTACTTATGATGAAACATCGTTTTACGTTGCATACTGGTATCCTCAGGTATCTGTTTTCGATGATATTGACGGATGGGATACATTTAATTACGGCGGAATGCAGGAATATTACAATGACTTTTCAAACTACGAAGTTGAGATTACTGTTCCGGAAAATTTTGTCGTTTGGGGAACGGGAATTCTGCAAAACCCGAAAGAAGTTTTTGATTCGAGAATCTTAGATAAATATCAAAAAGCACAAACTTCGG
>CAZCLA010000015.1:0-2435 GCA_964499285.1 uncultured Melioribacteraceae bacterium | reverse complement strand
AAAGAAGTTTTTGATTCGAGAATCTTAGATAAATATCAAAAAGCACAAACTTCGGACGAAATAATAAGCATTATAGATTCTACAACTTATGCAGAAGGTATCGTTACAAATAAGGGAAAAAACACTTATAAGTTTAAAGCCGATTATGTCCCGGATTTTGTCTTCGCTACAAGCGATCATTATTTGTGGGATCTTACCAGCACAGTAGTTGATTCTGCTTCGGGAAGACGTACTGTAATCGGAGCAGCATATAAAAAAGAATCAGAAGATTTTTATCAAGTTGCCGAGATTTCTAAAAAGTCGATTTTGTATTTCACAAACAAAATGCCCGCGTATCCTTTTCCTTATCCAACGCTTACAGTTTTTAACGGCAGCGGAGGAATGGAATCGCCAATGATGATAAATGACGGATCGGCAAGTACTATTGCCGGAACAATAGGCGTAACAAGTCACGAAATTGCTCATCAATACATGCCTTTTATGATGGGAACAAATGAAAGAAAATATGCTTTTATGGACGAAGGCTGGGCAGTAATGCTGCCGTTCGAATTTCAAATAGATGAATCAAACGGTGAGCATAATAGAAAACTTGCAACAATTGAAGGATATGAAACAATAGCCGGTACCGAAGAAGATATGCCTCTTTTAGTTCCTTCTACCGAACTGAAAAACACTTACAGAAATTCCGCTTATGTTAGATCGGCAGCTGCGTACTTAATGCTTTACGAATTTTTAGGCGAAGAACTCTTTCTGAACGCACTGCATGAGTATATGAACAGATGGCAAGGCAAACATCCGACACCGTGGGATTTTTATTTTACATTTAACGATGTGCTTAATGATGATTTATCATGGCTATGGAATCCTTGGTTTAATGATTTCTCTTATCCGGATTTAGGAATAAAAGAAGTTAAAAACAATAAAGGAAAATTTATAGTAACTGTTGAAAAAATAGGAGGACAACCTGTCCCGATCTATCTTGAAACTTTATCGGAAAACGGCGAAACAGTATCCCAAAAAATTGTTAAAGATTTCTGGAAAATCGGAGAAAATGAAAAAGTTGTTGAGATTGAAAGTACAGCCGGAATTAAAACAATAAAACTTGGCAGCGATTATATTCCCGATTCGAACGACGGAAATAATTTTTACGAAATAAAATAAAATTAAGCGGATTCTTATGGTTCTTAAACATTCCATTTCATAAAGAGATGGAATGTTTTATTTTAAACACTAAATCCAAAACATTCGGAGATTACCGGAATGATCAATAAAGTAATTCTTTTTTTGTTTACTGCATCGACTTTGCTTTTTTCATCAAATGAATTTATTGAAAGAGGAAACACAAAATATGTTTCGGGGAGAGTTGTCGTTAAGCTTTCTTCGGATAAATTAACCAGTGTAAATAATTTTGTGAATCAAGCGTCCTTTCTTGGGATAATCAACTCGAAGAAACTTATAAAAAATGAATTCACCGAAACGGAAAAAGAGATGAAGGAATTGTCGCGAATCTACATTTTTGATTATTCTTCTCCGTACGATCCGCTTTTTATTTCAGGTAAATTAAACTCCTTCTCGTCGGTTGAATGGGCTGAACCTCATTATGTGAGAGAAATTACATTCGTTCCTAATGATCCGAAATATTTGGATGACTCACAATGGTTTCTAGATGCAATTTCTTCTCAGCAAGCTTGGGATGTAAACAAAGGAAGCGCTGATATCGTTGTTGCAATTATTGATACCGGCGTCGATTGGGATCATCCTGATCTGCAGAATAAAACTTGGATAAATTCTGGCGAAATTCCGAACAACGGAATAGATGACGACGGCAATGGTTTTATCGACGATGTTAGAGGATGGGATTTTGGAAGCGGCGACAACAACCCGATGGAAGATGCCGCTGTGCATGGAACACATGTAGCCGGAATTGTGGGTGCTGAAACCAACAACGGAATAGGAATTGCTTCGATCGGATACAACACCTCTATAATGCCGGTGAAAATAACCGAGGGTAATTCCGGCAGCTTTCCGTTTCCTTTCGAGGGGATTGCATATGCGGTAGATAATGACGCGGACATTATAAATTGCAGCTGGCGAGGGTTTAGTTACTCAAGAGCAGAACAAGCAATAGTTGATTACGCAACTTTGAACGGTGCGGCATTCGTTGCTGCTGCAGGAAATGATAACACGAATCAACTTGCTTATCCTGCAAGTTATAAAAATGCGTTTTCGGTTGCCGGAACACAAAGCGGCGATGTAAGATACACTGCTTCAAATTACGGAACATCCATTGATGTTGCGGCACCTGCTGTCGGAATTTATTCAACATGGTTTAACGATAGTTATAGAAGTATGAGCGGCACATCGATGGCAACACCTTTAACCGCAGGATTGGTTGCTCTTGTTATGAATCAATTTCCGGCATACAACGCGCTTCA
>CAZCLA010000014.1:72559-75101 GCA_964499285.1 uncultured Melioribacteraceae bacterium | reverse complement strand
GATGATGCAACGTATTTTCCCTTTCTTGTGCCCTCAAATTATTTCGCGGTCGTATCGCTCCGGCAAATGAATGAAATGCTTAGTGAAATAAAAAATGAAACGGATATTTCTCAAAAAGCATTGCGACTTGCTGATGAAGTTGAAGGAGCACTCAATAATTTTGCGTTATTCGATCATCTCGAATTCGGAAAAATCTTGGCTTACGAGGTTGATGGTTTCGGAAATAGAATCTTTATGGATGATGCAAATATTCCGAGTCTTCTCTCACTTCCTTATCTGGATGCGATGAAATCGGATAATCCGATTTATGTTCGGACAAGAGAATTTCTTTTCCGTAAAAATAATCCTTGGTTTTTTAAAGGAAAATTCGGAGAGGGAATAGGAAGTCCTCATGTCGGAGTAAATAAGGTTTGGCATCTATCAATCATAATGCGTGCCATAACATCCCAAGATGAATCGGAAACGGTAGAAGCCATTAAAACATTATTAAGTACACATGCTGGAACCGGCTTTATGCACGAATCATTTAACATCGATGATCCTTCAGATTATACTAGAAGCTGGTTTGCTTGGGCAAATACTCTCTTCGGCGAACTCATTTTCAAATTACACAGAGAAAACAGAGAATTACTCTCCTCAATCTGAAACCGAGTAAAGTTGGACACACCGAAGAACTTTTTTGGAAAACTTGAAACTTTACGCCATTTAAGTTTTATATAGACGGTAATTTATCACAAATGAATTTTTAGGTGGAAAATTGACAAAATTAAACGATTTCGCATTACTGATTTTTCGAGTTACGATCAGTTCGTTTATGTTGTTCGGGCATGGGCTTGGAAAATTTAACAGGCTAATTTCGGGCAATGAAATAAAATTTTTTGATCCATTTGGTATTGGGCAGCAGTTTAGTCTTGCTCTCGCAGTGTTTGCAGAATTTTTTGCGGCGGGTTTAATTATACTTGGACTTTTTACAAGATTCAGCTCTATCTCACTAATAATTACAATGTTTGTCGCCGGTGTAATTTATCATGCCGATGATCCGTTCGGCGGCAAGGAAAAAGCGCTCATGTATTTAGTGAGTTATATATTGTTATTTATAACCGGACCAGGAAAGTACAGTCTGCATTCACTTCTAAAAACAAAAATTAAATCGAAGAACCGAATAGTTAGGTTCCTTCTTAGTTAAAATCCGGATTAAATTTTAAGAAATCAATTTATTCGGATTTTGAATCGGAATTATTTTCTTCCTCATTTTGGATATTAGTCACAAATCGGATAGTGAATGTCAATAGAAATCCAATGGAAGAAATAAATATCAAATCACTTGTCTGATCAAATGCAGCTTCGTTTGCAAAAATAGCGTCGGTAATCAACCTAATTAATAAAATTATAATGATAAAAGCTGCAAATCCGATTAACCCATCCCTTAAAGGTAGAATTAAAAATAACTTTAATTTTTGCATAATACCCTCAAATAAATCAAAAACAATTAATGTTGCGGTTTTGCAACATTAATTATTGTGGAAAATGTTATATTACTGCGATTAAAATATTAGATTTCTTTCGTTCGTATCCTCATCATACTGTAGTTTAATAAATTGATTTTTGAGAAAATGCGGCTGGATTGATGAACATTTTTGAACTTGAAATTTTAAAAGAAAAGATTGCCGACGAAATTTCAAGCTCAATTTTACTCAAGACAAAGCTGTACAAGTTGTCCGATTTTGTCAAAAAAGTAGATGAAAATCTTCCTCTTCACTTAAAATCGGCATTTTTTGCAGATGTAATAGATCCATTTTTTGTTCTGCTCTCAAAATTTTCAGCTCACGGTGTTTCAATTGAACGCTCAAAAGAAATACTAAATTCCGCAAAATTGTTGCATACATTCGACGAAATTTCCGACCACAGAAGAGAAACAATCTTAAAACTCGAACAAGAAATACGCGCAATTGAGCGGTTTCTGGAATCGGGAGAATCACCTCAAGATGAAAAATTTGACGGATTATTTTTTCCCGTTGTTGAAATAACAAAAAATCCGATCAAAAAATTCGGATCGCTTGAAAAACTTGAATTTATCATTGAGCTGAACAAAAAGTTTGAGGATTCATTTGATATTATTCCATCAACCGGATTGATTGAAGAAAAACTGAATCAGCAAATTAGAGCTTCCTGGCACTTGGCAAAAAAATATTTGCTCGGTCAAAAAGAAAATAATTTCTTCTTTGATGTTGTAATTAAATTCGCTCAACGTTCGGTGGATTATACAGGCGATTCACTTGGGGCGGCTTTAACGCTTGGATTTATCGAACAGCTTGCAGAATTTCTTGGACTGCGGGAAATTATTAAAGTGACAAACCGTGTTGCAATAACAGGAAGCGCGGATGAAAACGGTAATATCGGTTCTGTCTCCGGATCCACAATAAAACAGAAGCTTGAAGCAGTGTTTTTTAGTTATGTCAACGTGTTTCTTGTTCCATCGGACAATTATGAAGCAGTTTTAAGACACTTTGCCGAGATGAAGGAAAAATATCCTAATCGAGCG
>CAZCLA010000014.1:53265-72459 GCA_964499285.1 uncultured Melioribacteraceae bacterium | reverse complement strand
GAAATTTTAGTAGGCGCTCAGATTGATAACTATTACCATAATACGGTCTTTAGATTGAACAAAGACGGGGAATTAATAGGAGATGTTTTATGGCATCCCGGGACTGTTAGATATGGTGCTGTTGAAGATTTTGATAATGACGGTAAATTGGAGCTGGCAGCCATTGGTGTAAACAATGGATTTGAGGGGGTGGTGCTCTTTTCGATAGAGTTAGAAAAACTGAATGGCAGAAGTCCTTCAGTCGGTAAATATAGATTCCCGGATTACGAAATAGCAGATTTTGATCACTATATCAAATTACCGGTTTCGGATTATGTGCATAATCTGAGAAGTGAACTGCGATATAATAATGCAGAACTGCTCAACGTTGTAAAAGATGAGAAAAGTATAGTGTTCAGTATTGTTGAGGATTATATCAATAATGGGAAGGTGAGCTATGACCTCGAATTCCGCAGCACATTTGAATTGAAGAATTTAATAATTTCAGACTTTTTCAGGGTTCAAAGAGACAGCGCAATAGTAGGACTTGATACTGGGAAATATCCGCTTACCGACAGCAAAGAATTTAGGCAGTCATTAATTGATCAAATTGCATATTGGAACGGGAAAGATTTTGTGAATATTCACCAATGGGACGGTAAACAAGCGGGACCAGTCGATTCAACGACAGTTTATTAAAATTAAGCATAAATTTTTTTTAAATAAACCGGTAATTACTTATATTAAATTATGCAAAATGTAAACCTTCTTTCAATTCTTAACAGCCTAGCCCGCAAAGAAGCCTCACAGAAAGAGATTAATTTACTTGCAGAAAGATGTATAAGAATATCTCGCTCATATCTTTTCACCTTTGCTCAAAACAGATATCACGGAATATGCAAGGATTCTGATTTTATCGATCAAGTCTCTATAGATTCGATTGTTCCGTTGTTCGTAAAATCCATAAATGGAAAACTCGGCATAAACAATTCAATCGAAAATTGGAACGGAGATATTAAAACTGAGGAAGATGCCGATCACTTTTTAACGAACGTGGTTTGGAACCGGACTGAACAGACTATTGCAAAGACTCTGAAACTTCACGATCCGTTCTTCGGAAAAATTCACAATACGTTGAGTGTCTGCATAAGAAAACATTGCTATAACAAAATTAGATATCTCGGCACTTACTACATCATTCCCGACGTGGAAACAAACATAACTGGCTCATTTATAACAAGACAAGAGTTTGAATCGATTCCGGCTAATATTTTCGTTAAAAAACAGAAAGAGCTTTTTGACGACCTGTTCTCCTTTATCGAAAATAATTTTTCCTGCGATTTGGCAATACCTTTCAATTTGCTCATCCTCCGGATTAAATCCATATTGGTCGGGGATCCTAATTTTGATTTCGAACCGGTCCAAGAGTTTTATTTGACCCAGCAAATGGATATAAAAGCTATTGTTGATCGATCCCTAAAAGAAATATACCGGCACCTTGATGAAAAATATATTTCAAACCATAAATTATCAGCACGCGAAGGTGATATTTTTAAGAATGTTTTCAGGAACCTTGCTCTTGATGTACAAAACGGCGGAATTCAAGGAGGACTATATTCCTATTTCCAAAACGAAATTCCCGAATTGACTAGGGAAGAATTTTATGATGCATATCACACAATTCTTAATTATCTTTTCAATAATTTCAAAAACAGTATTGGAGGAGCGATAGAGTACTAAAATTTTTTCAAAAACACTTGTTTTTTTGCTACTATATCAAAAAAGGATTTCATCATGAGAATAGAAGAGAAAGACTTATTCTACTACGTCTTTCATCGGGAGCTTCTATCAAGAGAAAAACAAGAATATTTTGATTCCAACCTTCATCGTTTCGGAGAATCGATTAGATTTCTTGAAGATTATAAACGCGAATTTCACAACGTTCCCGCTGAACAGGTAGATAAGCTTACACAAGAAGTTCTAAAAAAAGCGGATAAATTAAGTTCCAAAAAAGGATTATTATTCACTTTAAATAAAAGGGAAGGCGACTTTTTAAGTTCGTCAAATGTTAAACTTGCTGCCGATTCGCTTCAGTTAAATAAAACAAGTGGTGTCGAAACTTTTTCCGACTCCGACTCAAATTATTTAATAAAAGTAATGTACGGCAAGGATGAAACAAAAATTTTCATCATCGAACGGGATTATAACACCGTTGAAAATTTCGAATTAATCATTTACCCGGGGGAAAAATCATATCATTTGGAAGACAACAAAGACCCGCTTGTAATTAACAATGTTTCTGTAATCGATAAAATTGATCTGATAATCAATTAGTAAGACTATCGGCATTATTTCATTTCGATAATTCTTTATTTCAGAGCCAAACCTAGGACTTTATCGGCTTTGGTGTTGAAAAGCAATTAATATTTTGTAATCTTACTGCTGGAATATTTGACGGGAAACATAAATTTTTTGGTACGAAAACCCTTAAAATACTTAGTAAATAATATCATCAAAATTGTGATGATTTTTTTACTGCTTTTTCAAGGACAACTGTTTTTTGTAATGTTCAAGTCTTTCGAGAAAAAGTATAAATACGAAGTAAAGATGCTAATTAAAGAAGGGGTTGACGAAAAGGATTTATTAACATTTACCTTCCCTCTGGATGAGAAAGGGAATGTGGTTGCTGATGATTTTCGCTGGATAAAAGAGAACGAGTTCAGGTACAAAGGCGAAATGTACGATGTTGTTCGTTTCGCAATAAATAATAAATCAGCTTCGTATTATTGTATCCACGATTTTAAAGAAAGCCGGTTGTTTGCTAATCTTGATGAATATTTAAGTGACTATCTTAACAAAAATCCCGAAAAGAAAAATCAAGCGATAAGAATTCTTGACTCGATTAGTTTGTTTTATACAATTTCTAATTCCGTTGAATTAATAAACTATCCTTCAGATGATCACAAGTTTAAAATACAATACAATCTCTCAACACTTTTCGGTTATTATCCTGCAATTACGCACCCCCCTCAATTTGGTTAATCTATTTTCATTTTTGTAAGAAAATATATTTAACTAAACTCAAAAAAATTTTGGATGTATGATGAGAGTAATACTATTTCTTTGTTTACTCTTTGCCGGTAATATATATGCACAGGTAGTTACAGTTAAAGATAATGTAACCGAGCGTCCATTGGAATACGTAGCAATTTACAGTAGCGATTTAAATAGATCGCTTTCGACAGATGCAAACGGCAAAGTAAACATAAGTTCGCTTAAAGGAAGCAAAAAAATAACATTTAGGTTGATCGGTTACGAATTAACTGAAAAAAAATACGATGAGATTGTTGCAAACAACAATATCGTTTATATGAGTGAATCAGCAATACCGCTCGCAAATGTTGTTGTCTCGACAAAACGCTGGGGGGAAGATCGAAGTGATGCATCGAATGCAATCGAGATTATTACCCCTAAGGATATCCAGTTTCAAAATCCCCAAACTGCTGCGGACATGTTGATGCAGTCCGGAAACGTTTATGTTCAGAAAAGTCAGCTTGGGGGCGGCAGCCCGATGATTAGAGGGTTTGCGACAAATCGTGTTCTAATAGTTGTCGATAACATAAGGATGAACAACGCAATTTTTAGAAGCGGAAATATTCAGAATGTTATTTCACTTGATGCAAATTCGCTCACGAACGCACAGGTTGTTTTCGGTCCCGGATCGGTTATGTATGGAAGTGATGCAATCGGTGGAATAATGGAATTCAGCACTATTGCGCCGCAATTTTCTTATAGCGGACAGACTCTGTTTAACGGAGCTGTTGCTACAAGATACTCTTCGGCTAACAACGAAAAGATGGGACATTTTCATTTTGGTATCGGTTTGGAAAAATGGGGGTTTTTAACAAGCGCAAGCTTTTCCGCCTTTGGTGATTTAAGGATGGGAAGCAACGGACCCGATGATTATCTTCGCACATTTTACCAGGATAGAATCGACGGCAGGGATACGATGATAATGAACAATGATCCCGAACTCCAAAAACTTTCCGGATATGAACAGTTTAACCTGATGCAGAAAGTTAGATTTAAACCAAATAATGATTTAGAGTTCAATTATGGGTTTCATTATTCAAGAGTTTCTGATGTTCCCCGTTACGATAGGCTTATTGAAATGAAGGGCGATAATCCAAGATCTGCTCAGTGGTTTTACGGTCCGCAAAAATGGATGATGAATTCTTTATCGATTACAAATTATCGTGAAAATGGTTTGTATGATTTAACTAAACTGATTGTTGCTCATCAGTTTTTTGAAGAAAGCAGGAATGATAGGAATTTCAACAACACAACGCTTCGTCACCGGACAGAAAAAGTGAATGCTGTTTCAATTAATCTCGATTTAGTGAAGAAGCTTAACGAAGTATCGCAGCTTTATTACGGTGTTGAAACTGTTTTCAATAAAGTATCGTCAATAGCGGAATCGGAAAATATAATTGACGGATCTTCTTCGCCGCTGAGCACAAGATATCCCAACGGTTCTATATGGAATTCGTATGGAGCTTATGTTACTTATAAAAATAAACTGAGTACGGAATTGATTCTTCAAGCCGGAATGAGATACAATGTTGTTTATCTTCAAGCTGAATTTGATACAACATTTTTCCCGTTTCCTTTTACCGATGCGGATTTAACTACCGGGGCATTGACAGGAAGCGCAGGTCTTGTTTGGCATCCTAATCCGAGCTGGCAGATAAATTTAAATCTTTCAACAGGATTTAGAGCTCCCAACATTGATGATGTAGGAAAGATTTTCGATTCCGAACCTGGAGCTGTTATTGTTCCGAATCCTGATTTGAAATCAGAGTATATCTATTCAACAGAATTAGGAATTGCAAAAACTTTCGGCAAAAACTTGAAGGTTGATGTTACAGCATTTTATTCCTATCTCGATGATGCACTTGTTAGAAGAGATTTTTTGCTTAATGGAGCCGACAGCATTTTCTACGACGGAACTTTGAGCAAAGTCGAAGCAATTCAAAATGCAGCATTCGCACAAGTTTGGGGAATTCAAGGCGGAATTGATTTTAGATTTACTGAAAATTTTGAATTTGTTTCAAAACTGAGCTGGCAAAACGGTGAAGAGGAAGATGATGGTGGAGATAAAGTTCCCTTGCGGCATGCACCTCCTTGGTATGGTACCACTCGTTTAATATTCACTAAGGACAATTTTAATGCGATGATTTATGCAGATTACAATGGCGAAATAAGTTATGATGATCTGGCCCCATCCGAACGATCAAAAGTTATTTATGCTCTTGATGAAAACGGAAATCCATATTCGCCGGCGTGGTACACACTAAATCTGAAACTAGGTTATCTTTTATTCGAAAGATATCAGCTTAATTTTGGAATTGAGAATATTACCGATCAACGTTATAGACCTTACAGCTCGGGGATCACTGCACCTGGAGTCAATTTCATCGGTTCTCTTAGAGTAAACATATAAAACAACGAAGACCTTGACACTGTTCAAGGTCTTCTGCTAATAATAAAATCTAAAGCCTATTCGTGCGAGCATTCCGCTCATATCATAAGATCTTTCAAATACTCTTACTCGGTTGTTAACGTTATCATTTATTTCATATGTCCAGCTAGGTTCAGCATTATGATAAGCTAACTCGAAGAAAAAATTTGATCGTCTTCCCATAACAAAACTTAAACCTGTTCCGATCCTCCAGTTAAAATCAAAAGCTCCTTCAAAATCATCATCATTGGGATTTTGATAATTGCTGGAGAAAATCAGAAGTACCTCTGCTCCGATTCCACCTGTAATAAACGTGCTGACTCTTGGAGCAACGGGGAAATTTGCTGTTAGATTGAACATTACCGGAAAGCTGTGGATGTTAGTTTTTGCTCTTAGCTCGTTCAGTCTATAATTTGGAAATCCGTCAATTCTATTGAATTCTTCCACAAGAACAGCATCGACAAAACTTGTATGAAACCAATCCAAGCTGAAGCCGTAGGAAAAATTTCTGTCAATGTATTTGCCTCCTTCAAATCCGATAATGAAACCCCCATCAGTGGCGGGCGGATTAAAATAACCTAATTTTATTGAATTATTTACAAATTGAGCTGATAATTGGGTAGAAAAAAGAATGAATGCGGCTAATATTAACTTTTTCATCTCTTACTCCAAATTGAATAATGAGAGAATCATCAAATGAAGTGCCAATCATTTATGTAAAAATTTTGTTTTCATGAACATAGTTGTTCTCATAATCGTCTAACTTTCTATACATTTCGCATCAAGGAAGATACAGATTGGTTAGATGAGAACCCTCTGTTCTAAATAACCGGATGAAAAAAATTTAAATCCTAGAGGATAGAATATGGCAAACAAAATTGCAGCGATAATTTTACTATTTGTTTCAACACACTTTTCTCAATCGTTTTATAAATTAGAAGACACGCCGCCGGTTAACGATGGAGGGGATTCAAGATCGGTTAACTTAATTGACTATGATAACGATGGTGATCTTGATATTTTTATAACAAACGGACCCAAAGATGGTGAGAACAATTTTTTCTATAAAAATGATGGAAACGGAATTTTTACTAAGATAACGAATCTTGAAATCACTAATGACAACAAACCATCAGACGGAAGTTCTTGGGGGGATTTTAATAACGACGGACTTCTAGATTTATTTGTCGGGAATTGGTGGGGAGAACCAAACATGCTTTATAAACAAAATGGTGACAACACTTTTACATTGATTTCAGAATTTCTTCCTTCAACCGGGAAAAGCTATACGGAAACAGGAACTTGGGGAAATATAAACAAGGACGGATTTCTTGATTTGTATGTTGCAAACAGCGAGGGAAGTTCAAAAAGAAATTTTTTGTTTCTTAACAATGCGAAGGATAATTTTATTGAAATCACTAAAGGGAGCGCAGTAGAAAATTCATTTACTTCACGAAGCGTTGATTGGATTGATATAAATCTGGATGGATACGAAGATCTATTTATTGCGAATCAAAATAATGAAAAGAATAATATATATATAAATGATAAAAACGGAAATTTCATTGATTCCGAAATCCCTCCCATAACAACTGACACAGCGGAATCGTTCAGTGCGAGCTGGGGCGATATTGATAACGACGGAGATTTCGATTTGTTCGTCTGTAATTTTAAGCAGAACAACTCGCTTTATCTCAACAAAGGGGACGGTACTTTTGAAGAGATGTATGATAACCCAAGCACAAATGACGGCGGAAATTCTGTAAGTTCGTCTTTCGGTGATGCTGATAATGATGGTGATCTTGATCTCTTTGTTACTAATGCATTTGTGCGAGGATCAAAGACTAAAAACTTTTTCTACTTGAACAACGGCTTTGGAAAATTTGAAAAAGCAGAAAATATTTTATCCGAAGATGAAGGTTGGACTTACGGCTGTGCTTTCGGCGATTTAAATAGAGATGGATTTTTGGACCTTGTAATTGCAAAATGTCACGATGCTGACGAGGACAACGCGATTTATATAAACAAAGGCAATTCCAATAATTGGCTGCTTGTTGATTTGAGAGGAACGATTTCAAATACTTCGGCTATTGGCGCGGTTGTGAAAATAAAAACAAACGTTAACGGAACAAATATTCAGCAGATAAGAAGAGTAGCAGGTCAAACCGGATATTGTGGTCAAACATTACAACTTCATTTTGGATTAGGAATTGCCGAAAAAGTTGATTCGTTAACTGTCAATTGGCCATCCGGTAAGAACACGATATTGACGGACGTAAGTGTAAATAACAAATTAGAGATTGTTGAGTAGAATTAAATATAACGTTGTGCACATAATCGCGAGGGCCGAAAACAAAAAATCTCATTGAAAATTCTAAAGAATACCTCCCGGAAGAATAAATAATTATTCTATTCTTTTTCGAATCGTTTCTTATCTTTGTATGACCTTATTCACAACTAGAAAAAATATTGCAACATCACGATCTAATCAGTCTTGGAAGTATAGTTGTTTTGGGAATTGCTGCCCAATGGCTTGCCTGGCGTCTCAAGTTTCCTTCAATAATTCTGTTGCTTTGTTTCGGTCTGATTGCTGGACCACTTACCGGGTTCATAAACCCTGAAACATTATTCGGTAATGGTTTAATGCCTTTCATATCCATAGCAGTAGCAGTTATTTTATTTGAAGGTGGTTTGACTTTACGGCTCAAGGAACTAAAATCAGTGGGTAAAGTTGTTCTAAGTTTAATAACAATTGGGGTATTGATAACCGGTGCGTTGGGTGCTGTTGCAGCATATTTTCTTTTGGGCTTGGATTTTAAATTATCAATTCTGCTTGGATCAATAATAACCGTAACGGGACCAACAGTAATAGGTCCTCTCCTGCGGCATATTAGGCCCTCCGGAAGAGTCGCAGAAATATTGAAGTGGGAAGGAATAGTAATTGACCCAGTCGGAGCTCTTCTTGCTGTATTGGTATTTGAAGCAATTATGATCGGTGAAATTGAACAAGCGGGCACGCAAGTTTTGATCGGAATAGGTAAAACAGTTTTATTCGGTAGTGCTGTGGGATTTACATTTGCTTGGTTACTAGTATTTTTACTTAAAAAGTTTTGGGTTCCAGATTTTCTCCATGAGACGGTGACTCTTAGTCTTGTCGTCTGTGCCTTCTTAATTTCCGATACGCTTCAAGCTGAGTCGGGACTTCTTGCTGCAACATTGATGGGGCTTGTTCTTGATAATCAAAAATTGGTATCAGTCAAGCATATTGTTGAGTTTAAGGAAAATCTTAGAGTTTTAATAATATCCGTCCTTTTTATAACTCTTGCTGCAATGCTAAAACCGGGGGATTTAGACAATTTGACAATGGGTAGTTTTATCTTTCTTGCACTATTAATTGTTTTTGTAAGACCAATCTCTGTTTTTGTATCAACATTAAAATCCGATCTCACCGTTAAGCAAAAAACATTTCTTTCATGGATGGCGCCGAGAGGAATTGTTGCAGCTGCGGTTTCCTCAATATTTGCTTTACGTCTGACAGAACTGAACGTTCCGCAAGCTGAACTAATTGTTCCTAACACATTTTTAGTCATTATCGGTACAGTAGCGTTTTATGGATTTACAGCAAAACCAGTTGCGGCATGGCTCAAGGTTTCTCAGTCAGATCCCCAAGGGGTTCTTTTTGTCGGGGCACACGATTGGAGTATACAAATAGCAAAATTATTGAAAAGCAAAGGTTTTAATGTTGCTATGGTTGATACAAACAGGGCGGCAATTTACAAGGCACGTATGGAGGATATTCAAGTTTTCCATGGATCCGCTCTCTCGAAAGAAATCTATGATAAATTAAATTTCAACGGAATAGGAAAAATGGTTGCCTTGACTCCCAACGATGAAGCGAATGCATTGTCAGTTCTTCATTTTGCGGAATACTTTGATAGAAAAGAACTTTATCAATTGACACCCGCACAATTAGAAAAAATAAAAGAAGAGGATAAATTTTCGCCTCAGCATTTGCGCGGAAGGTTTTTGTTCGGCAAAGAAATTACGTATTCGCAGCTGACCAAAAAATTTCAAGGCGGCTATGTTCTCAAATCAACAAAACTTTCGACTGAATTCAATTACAAAGATTTTCTAAGAAAATACGGAAATGATTCAATCCCACTCTTTTATATAACCGAAGATAAGAATCTTCTAATTATTACATCCGATTCTCAAATTGAGCCCAAAAATGGTTTCACTCTTGTTGCTTTAGTTAAGGATCAAGGTAAAAATCAACAGTAATTGAAGTACCTTTTTTATAAATTATCATACTTTTTGACTAATCATAAGGAGAATAATGAATAAAGTTATTTTTCTACTAACTTTTGTCGGAATCACAATTATGACTTTTGCCCAAGAAAATATTAATCCATTTTTTGAAGTGTGGAAAACTCCTTTCGGCACTCCTCCGTTCGATGAGATAAAAAATGAACATTATCTTCCCGCATTCAAAAAAGGAATTGAAGATCAGAACAAAGAAATCAATGCAATCGTTGTTAACAGAGCAGTCCCTACTTTTCAGACAGTTATAGAACCTTTGGAATACAGCGGACAGTTGCTTACGAAAGTAAAACGTATTTTCAGCGCGATGAATAGTTCAATGACGAATGAAGATCTGCAAGCAATCTCAAGAGAAGTTACACCCATGTTGTCAAAACACAACGATGACATTTATCTCAACGAACTTTTGTTTAAAAAAATCAAATATGTTTATGATAACAAAAGCGAAGCCGGTTTAACAACTGAACAGAATATGCTGCTCGATAAAAATTACAAAGCATTCGTGCGAGGCGGCGCAAATTTAAGTGATGAGGCTAAAGAAGAACTAAGAAAGTTGAACGAAGAACTTTCGATGCTGTCTCTTAATTTCGGCGAAAATGTTTTGAAGGAAACAAATGCTTATGAACTTCTAATTGATGATGAAAATGATTTGGCAGGTCTTCCTGAAAATGTTGTACAGACTGCAGCAGAGGAAGCTGAATCAAGAGGTTATGAGGATAAATGGTTATTCACAATTCATAAACCAAGTATGATTCCTTTTCTGCAATATGCAAAAAACCGAAACTTGAGAGAAAAAATTTATCGTGCATATTTTATGAAAGGCGATAACGGAAATGAATTCGATAATAAAAAAATAATCTCTAGAATGACTGCCCTGAGAGTCAAACGCGCACAATTGCTCGGTTATCCGACACATGCTCATTATCAACTTGAAGAGAAGATGGCAAAAAGTCCCGAGAATGTTTATGAACTTTTAAGAAAGCTATGGGAACCCGCCTTAAATGTTGCGAAATCTGAAAAAGACGAAATGCAGAAAATGATTTATGATGAGGGTAATCATTTTAAGCTCGCAAGTTGGGATTGGTGGTACTATGCAGAGAAAATTAAAAAAGCAAAATATGATTTTGATGAGGATGAGGTTCGTCCTTATTTTGCCGTTAATAATGTTATTGATGGAGTTTTCGAGTTAGCCACTGATTTATGGGGGATCAACTTTGAAGAACGGAGTGATATACCAAAATATCATCCCGATGTTAAAACATTTGAAGTCAAGGACTCAGACGGAAGTCATATTGGTATTCTGTACACCGATTATTTTCCCCGCGACAGCAAACGTGGCGGTGCATGGATGGATGCTTTCCGAAAACAGAGCAAAAGAGACGGCGAGTTTATTCATCCTATAATTTATAATGTCGGGAATTTTTCAAAACCCACTGCTGATAAACCTTCGCTGCTAAGTCTGGATGAAGTTGAAACTCTTTTCCACGAATTTGGTCATGCCCTTCACGGACTTCTTTCTGAATGCACTTACGAAACAGTTTCCGGCACAGCAACCCCGAGAGATTTCGTTGAATTTCCCTCTCAAGTAATGGAAAATTGGTGTATGTATCCTGAAGTGCTGAAGAAATATGCGAAACATTATAAAACCGGTGAACCTATTCCGGATAAACTTATCGAGAAGATTATTAACTCATCAAAATTTAATCAAGGTTTTGCAACAGTTGAATATCTTGCTGCTTCAATATTGGATATGGATTGGCATACGATAACAGAGCCTGTTCAATATGATGTTATCGATTTTGAAAATAACTCAATGTCAAGAATTGGTTTGATAGAAGAAATAATCCCGCGTTACAGAAGCACATATTTTAATCATATTTTTTCTGGAGGATATTCTGCCGGATATTACAGCTACATTTGGTCTGAAGTTTTGGATGCGGATGCTTTTAAAGCTTTTGAAGAATCCGGAGATGTTTATAATCAAGAACTTGCGTCGAAGTATAGAAAATTTATTCTTGCATCCGGCGGAACTGACGATGCTATGAATCTCTACATAAAATTTAGGGGTAAAGAACCGGATATTGAATCTCTTCTTATTAGAAGAGGATTAAAATAATTATAAGAGGCTGTCGAAAGAGTTAATCAGAAGTATTGCAAAATTTACTTTAACTTTATTGACAGTCTCTTTTTACTCTCTTCTTAAGACAATTAAATCTCATCATTTGACTAGTTTTAATTAGTTAGTACATTAACGCATAAATTATCCGATTATTTTGCTATCATTGCATTTTCGAATAGATAGGAGTATGTAAGATGTTTGCTGGACATTTTGGAGTCGGGTTATCCGCTAAAAAGATCGATCAAAAACCATCACTTGGCACTCTATTTTTTGCGACCCAGTTTATTGATTTACTTTGGCCTATTCTTTTATTATTTGGAATCGAAAAGGTCGTAATCGAACCCGGTAACACAGCATTTACACCGTTAAATTTTATTTATTATCCAATTACTCACAGTCTTGTTGGTGTTTTATTTTGGGGACTACTTGTAGGAGGAATCTATTTTCTTCTCAGAAAAAATATTCGTTCGGCAATGTTGATAGGCTTTCTCGTCATTAGTCATTGGATACTTGATTTTATAGTTCATTCTCCTGATCTACCACTTATCCCGGGTTTAGATGTTAAGGTTGGATTGGGATTATGGAATACTGTCCTAGGCACTTTAATTTTTGAATTGGCTATTTTTATAATAGGTGTTGTCCTTTATTATAGAGTCACAAAAGCTAAAAATAAAAAAGGTGAATACGGTTATTGGGGATTGATAATCTTTATTGCTTCAATTTATATCTCGAATATATTTGGACCTCCGCCACCTGATGTCGAAACAATTGCTTGGGTAGGAAATCTCCAATGGTTGTTTGTCTTTTGGGCTTATTGGGTCGATAAAAACAGAGAAATTTTTATCCCATAATCAATATTACTAAACCGAAATATTTTGTTCCATTGCAACAGGAATTTCAAGATAAAAAATTGTTTGAGTTTCAGGCGAACTTTCAAAATGCACCTTGCCTTTAAGAAATTTTTCCGTCAATAATTTCACGCTGTATGTTCCCAGTCCTCTTCCTGTGCCTTTTGTCGAAAACGAACGTTGGAAAATCTGGAGTTTAATATTTTTTGGAATGACTCCCGGGTTTTGAACAAATAAGGTCACTTTCTCATTATTATAATTAAGTAAACCAAAAGTCACTTCTCCTCCCGGTGAAATTGCTTCTAAAGCATTTTTGAGTAAGTTGTACAATACTCTTCGCAGAAGTGTTCGGTCGGTTTTAATGATTATTTCTTCACACGGTTCAAGTTTTATCTTTTTATTTAAGAAGTGTGTATTATTTTTGAACGTGTATTCCAGAACTTCGAGCAATTGTTTTATACCGACATTCTCTACTTGTAAATCATATTCGCCTGTTTCAATTGCCATTAAATTCTTTTGAGACTCGATTTCCTCAACAAGTTCTGAGGAAAGGAGCTTGCTTAGTTTTAATAATTCTTCTTTTTCTTCAGGGGTCGAATCATACAGTAATTCCATAAAATTGGATAATGCGCCCGCTGTGTTAAGCACATCGTGAAAGAATATCTTTTCCAAAATTCTTCTTCTTTTAGTTGAACTAATATCCGAGAAAGCAGCAATAACATATTCAGAATCGTTTAACACAAAAGGAGTTGTTTTTATCATCAGATCAAGTGCTTCTCCGCCATGTTGAACAATACGTACTTCTTCCCCGACTTGCTCATTTGTTTTGAGGGTTTTTATTATTGCTTTAACCGCACCGCATTCAACACAAGATTCTGAAGTACCGCAGCCGCCCTCCAATTCATCTGCATGAATACAATTAATTCCTTCTCCGGGTCTGAACCCGATCACATCTTCGACTCTATCAGCTTCAACAAAACTTAAGAACACATTATTCGCATAAACAATTTGACGGTATTTGTTCAAAACAATCACAAGCTCTGATACCGAATCAAGAAATAATTTTAACTCTCTGCTGCTGTTCAATAAGTTAAGATCCTTCAAGAGGTTTTCTTTTGAATCGCGTTCGGGAGGAGCAAAATATGTTTGCATGACTTTTTGCCTCTAATTATTCTAAATTAATTATCGAAAAGAATTGTTCGAAATTTATAAATAATATTATAATACTTAAGATCACTCAACTAATCGTTTATTATTTCGATAATGGTATATATTTTTGTGATTTTTACAATTTACAATCTCATTTTGTTTGCTTAATTTCTATATGAGATGAGCTGTCCGCAATTTTTATGTTATCACATTAATGTTGAAATAACATTGGTAAAATGATTGGCTAAAATATTACTTATTGAATATAAATTAGAAACAAAAGAGAGGGTAGAATCACTCTTAACAGCAGAAGGTTTAGAGTTCGATTATGAGCCAAGCCTTGTTCAATTCAGAGGAGATTTCCGAAATATCGATTTAATTATTTCTCCCTTTTCAGAATTTAAATCTAGTTCCGAAAATTCAATACTCAATATTAAATCCAAAAATCCCGGTATAGAAATTATTATAATAACAGACAGCCCTGTGCTCGAGGAGTCAGTGGAATCATTTAGAGCCGGGGCTGTTGATTATATTGACATTAATAATGAAACTAATGTTCTGATCAACTCTATCAGAGAAACTCTTGTTCACGCAGAGCTTCAAAAAGATACTATCGAACTCCACAACAACTCCGAAAGAATAAGAGAAAAGCTCAAAGTTCTAGTTAAAAAAAAGAATAAAGAATTATCAGAACTATATTTGAAATTTGATCTTGCTGTCGAAGCTTCATCGAGTGGATTATGGATTCGGGATCTAAAAAATGAAACTCAATGGATTTCGCCGCAATACAAGAAACTACTTGGATATGAGGATGATGAATTTCTCGATTCATATTCAGATTGGCTTAGAAGTATTCACCCCGAAGATAAAGAAAGAGTTTTAAGAAAAAGGGAAGAAGCTATTAAAAATAGTTCTCCTTATGAAATAGAGTACAGAATTAAATTAAAAGACAATACCTTCAAATGGTTTTATGTGCGTGGAATTGTATTAAATGACGAAGAGGGCATCCCAAGCAGATTTGCAGGTTCAATTCAGGATATCGATAAGAGAAAAAAGTATGAGAAGCTACTTAAAGCAAATGAAAGCAGATTGAGTTATGCTGCTCAGATAGCAAATGTAGGGATTTGGGAATGGAACATAAAACAGAATGATGTTTATTGGTCGGATGAAGTTTATAGAATTTTCGGAGTCGAAAAATCGGAAGAAAATTTATATAAGCATGCCCTTTCAAGGCTGTTTAAAGAAGATAAAAATAAATTCACTGAATTGTTCGATGCTAAAAACTATAAGAGCAACAGGAAAAAGATTGAAGTAAAAATTATTTCAGATGAAGGAAGGATTAAAAATTTACTTATTAGAACATATCTAAAAAACGATCGTCATGACCATCCCTACTTCCTTAGACTGATAATTCAAGATATAAGCGATATTACCAGAAGAGAGCAGGCTTTAAAAGAAGCTATTAAAATCAATCGTGTTTTGGATAATGTTAAACCCGAAGAAATTTATAAAACTGTTCTTACCGCATGTAAAGAGCTAACAAACAGCTCGCTAGCAGCACTTTGGCTCAAAGATGAAAACAATAACTTTAATCTTGTTGAGATAATCAATGATTTTAGGAATGAGGAAGAAAAAAATCGAATAAAGAATTTATTGATTGAAAACATCGAGTTTAAAAGTCTTCTGGAAAACCATAAACCTATGATCAAGAACGATACCATTAATTTTTCGAGTGTATCATCATATTTTAAAAGATATATATTCGTTCCGGTTATTTGGGAAGACGGAAATGAATTGGTGATAGCAGTATTCGATAAATTTTTTCAATACGATAATCTTGATATTGTATCCATTCAACTTCTGATTGAGAACAGCTGGGATGTTAAGAAGCGCAAAGATGCTGAATCTGAATTAGAAAAAAGAGCCGAAAATTTCAAAGAATTTACGGATACACTTCCGCTTGGCGTTTTTGAAGTTGATAAGTTGGGAAAATTCACTTTCCTTAACAAATTCGGTTTAGAGAGGATTGGTTATAATAAAGAGGATATCAAAAATGGATTAAGTTCACTTTCACTTTTTGCCGAAGAGGATAAAGAAAGAATAAAAGAAAATTTTACACGGACTTTGAAAGGCGAATTTTTAGAACCGTCCGAATATACTTTTGTGAAAAAATCGGGAGATACATTCCCGGGTTTTCTTCATTCAAACCCGATATTAGAAAATGGAAAAACCATCGGTATTAGAGGGATTGTTGTCGATATCACGCAAAGAAAAATATCAGAAGAGGAAATCAGAAAATTATCAAGATCGGTTGAGCAAAGTCCGGTTTCAATTATTATCACTAATCTGGACGGTGAAATCATTTATGTGAATCATCAGTTTTGCACAGTCACTGGTTACAGCAAAGAGGAGGTCTTGGGGCAAAATCCCAGAATACTCAAATCGGGGGAAACAAGCACTGATGAGTACGGTAAATTGTGGAAAGCAATTTCATCCGGGTTGGACTGGAGAGGAGAATTTCATAATAGACGAAAGAATGGTGAACTTTTTTGGGAAATGGCACATATTTCGCCTATTAAAGATGAGAATGGGAAAATTACACATTACCTTGCAATTAAAGAGGATATAACGGAGCAGAAAAGGATAACGAAAGAACTTGTTGAAGCGAAGGAAAAAGCAGAAAGAACCGACAGACTGAAATCGGAATTTTTAGCTCAAATGTCCCATGAAATAAGAACACCAATAAATGCGATTGTTAGTTTTTCTAGTCTGCTTCAAAATGAGCTTGAGGATAAGGTTGATGAAGATTTAAATATTAGTTTTTCGATGATAGAGAAAGCAAGTAAGAGGATTATCAGAACAATTGATTTGCTTTTGAATTTATCGGAAATACAAGTAGGAAGTTTGGAAGCTATTAAAAAAGAATACGATTTGGTAAAAGATGTAATCAAAGGAATTTTCTCTGAGTTTAAACAACTTGCTGAAGAAAAAAATGTTGATCTTAATTTGATGATTGATACTCAAGACACAATGTCCCATTTTGATCTGTATACAGTCACTCAAATTTTTAGTAATTTGATCGATAATGGAATTAAGTACACGGATCAAGGAAAAGTAGATATTGTTCTTTCTAGAAATGGCTCGGGAAATTTAATAGCTTCCGTTGTTGATACGGGTATTGGTATTTCCGAAGAATATCTGCCCGAACTTTTCACACCTTTTTCACAAGAAGAAAGAGGCTACACGCGCAGATTCGATGGCAACGGTATTGGGTTAGCGCTCGTTCGAGAGTATTGTAAAATCAATGATATTGAACTGAGTGTAAAAAGTAAAAAGGGTGAAGGGACAAGATTTGATTTAATTTTTATCGGGCAGCAGATTTCCGAATAACCAAAATTGGATTATAGATGAAAGATAGTGAACAAAACTTAAAACGACTAAAGGAGCTTGAACTGCTTCTCGGAAAGTTGAGAGATTTTGTTTATCGTCATGATAAAAATGGGGTTTTCTATTATCTTTCACCTTCTATAGAAGAAATCACCGGATATACTCCGGAAGACTGGAAAAATCACTACACAAAATATCTTACAAATAACCCTATCAATGAAAAAGTTCAAGAATATACCGATAAAGCATTAAAAACCGGACAGCCTCAGCCCCCTTACCGGGTAGAAATTCTTCATAAGAACGGTAATCCGGTCTTGTTCGAGGTTAGCGAAATGCCATATTATGAGGATGGTGAGGTAGGGGGAATTGTAGGGATTGCCAGAGATATAACCGAACGAGTCAAGAACGATAAAATTCAGAATGCAATTTATGAGATATCGCAAGCAACTAATAGAAGTGGTAATCTCAATAAATTATTCGAAGAAATTCATACCATTATAAAATCATTAATGAGCGCGGAAAATTTATACATAGCACTTGTTGATAAAGAGACATCCATAATTTCTTTTCCTTATTTCGTGGACGAATTTGATCAAACTCCTACTCCAAGAAAATTCGGTAAAGGTTTAACAGAGTTTGTTTACTCAAAAGGTGAAGCTGTAGTTGTGAGTAAACCAGTTGAGCAGAAACTTGAACGAGAAGGGAAAATTGAATTGATCGGCGCCGATTCGATGAGCTGGATTGGTGTTCCTTTAAAGGAAAAAGACGAAGTAATTGGTGTCCTGGCTGTTCAAAGTTATAATGACGGCAACGCATACGGGGAGGATGAAAGACAGATACTATCATTTGTTTCCGAACAGGTTGCTCAGGCAATATCTAAAGTTAAGAAGGAAGAACAGGTTCAAAAATATCTCGAGGAATTAGAAAATACGAAAGCTTCTTTGACAGAAAAGGCAGATCAATTAAATAATTTGAATGCCGATAAAAACCGTTTCATCTCAATTTTATCACATGATCTAAAAAACCCAATAAGCACTCTGCTCGGTTATGCTCAATTTATATCTGAAGAATTCGATTATCTTTCGAAGGAAGAACTTATTGATTCTGTATCTGCTGTATTCAGAACCGCTTCAAATATTCACGAGCTTCTCGATAGGATACTCGACTGGGTTAAGGCACAGCACCAAAGTATGGAAGTTATTTATAAAGATATTGAACTCTACAGAGTTGTGGAAAATAACCTTGAACTTTATGAAGCAACTGCCCATAAGAAGGGAATCAAACTAATTAATGGAATAGATCAGAGCACGATAATCCAAGCCGATGTTCGAATTTTAAATACAATACTACGGAATCTAATTGGTAATTCAATTAAGTTCACCGAAAATAAAGGTTTTATAAAAGTTACTTCGCTATCTGTCGAGAACACATTTGAAATAATTATTGAAGATACAGGGATTGGAATCGAACCGGAAATCGTTAACAATTTGTTTGACGGTGTCTCTTCCCAAACTCGGACCGGCACCCGAAATGAAAAAGGTACCGGCCTTGGATTAATTATTTGCAAAGAACTTATTCAAAAACTTGGAGGCTCAATAAGAGCAGAAAGCGAACTTGGTAAAGGAAGCCGATTTTTAGTTTCATTAAATACCTCTGTAGTGAATTCAGTAAATCATAAATAGTAGCCCCAATGTAAATCATACCAGCAAAATTTTAACACAACTTGACTAGATAGGACCATTCATTTCTAGCTAAAAATAGACTAAAAATTGAAATATTTGAAAATGATTTGTAATTTTAGATATTCTAACATATATTAAAACTATAAAATATATCAAAACACCTAAAATCAAAAAAGGAGGTATTATGAA
>CAZCLA010000014.1:51463-53165 GCA_964499285.1 uncultured Melioribacteraceae bacterium | reverse complement strand
ATAAAAACTATAGAGGGATGTGGATCATAAACTACTTTATTTTTAATTAAACCGTCTGCGATTAGTTCGTTTGTATATAATTTTGTATTGCAATTGTGCTTATAATTACCAATTATAAGATATGATACGTCAAGATTACATATTAAAAATCTCATATCTATTCTTTTTTGCACTGCTAGCCTCTTGCGAAAAAGAAGTCTCTGTTACACCTCCGACCGAACCGGTTCCTATTTCTAGTATCTTCATCGATTCTAATCCACCTGGGGCAAAAATATATGAAGACGGTAGAAATTCCAGCCGTGTTACTCCCGACAGCCTCAATTGGCTCGAAGAGAAAACTTACAATTTCACTCTAAGGAAGGAGTTATTTCGTGATACCAGCTTTTTAGTCACCCTTCAGAAAGATGAAAAGAAAGAAATTTTTGTTGATTATTTCTCCAATCCTTCAATGCTTGGAAAAATAAAGTTTATTACAAAACCGGAAGGTGCATCCATCTTTTTAAACGAAGACAGTTTAGAACTCACGACTCCGGCTGAATTGGGGGGATTAAAGCCGGGTCGATATACTGTAACTTACAAGAGGAAGTACTGCTACCCCGATAGTATAGAAGTAACAGTCTCCAGCAATCAATTAATTGATGCCGTTATAACTCTAAAGGACACTACTTATTGGGTCGACTACAAATCTTCCAATTCCGGACTTCCAAATGATCTGCTAAGATGTATCGCTGTTGATAAAGATAATGTAATCTGGCTCGGGACTTTGGACGGCATAGTTAAATTTGACGGTTTAAATTGGACACATTATCATGATGGCAACTCTCCTCTTGTAGATAATGAAATTCAAGTAATAAGAGTAGATGAACAAAATAGAAAATGGATCGGCACCAATGATGGTTTATATGTTCTTGATGGTAGTGCCTGGAAAAGATATACTGAAAATCCCAAACAGTTGCCCAATAAAAAAGTATATGAAATCTATTTCGCTCAATCTGGGGAGGTTTATATTGGGACGGCAAATGGAATTGGTATAAAGTCTGACAATGAATGGACCCATACTCTGATGTACAATAGTGTTAGAGGAATTGATATTGATCTTGAGGGAGATATTTGGGCTGTCACAGGTGGTGGAGGATTAAGAGAATACATTCAAGTAGTCGGATTGTGGTATTCTTATTATAATGATCTGGAACGGGAAAAGGATAGATGGTATAATTGTGTTAAGGTTACGGATGAAAAAATTTGGTTTGGCCATGCGCCGTCAGTTGAACATCTCGGATCAACATACGGGTTAACAAGCATTGAACACGGGGTTTCTAAGCGTCGAACGAATTATCCAATATACGACGGTCACTGGGTGTATGATATTGTTTTAAATGGAAATGAAAAGTGGATTTGTTCCGATAAGGGGATCTATGTTTTTGAGACTATTCCGGAAGACTACAAAAGATATAATTTTAGCAACACATTAATGGAGAGATCAATTATCCGCGGAGTAGCATTCGACTCAGACGGCAATGCCTGGGTTGCTACTGAAAATAACGGGTTATATAAATTCAAATATGGTCTTCTAAAAAGAAATTCATTCATTAACGATTCGTTATAATTTTAAAGTTTGTGCTTTTCTTATGTATGTAATAAGAAATATGGCTCGAATATCTCGAAGAGTGTTGTCAGTTAAAATCCTAGTGGTTCAGCGGAA
>CAZCLA010000014.1:47420-51363 GCA_964499285.1 uncultured Melioribacteraceae bacterium | reverse complement strand
TCAATGTTATAACATATATTTGAATTAGAAAATATGTCACTACACTAAAACAAATAAAAAGGAGTTATTATGAAGAAGTTAAATATATTTTTGCTGGGATTGTTTTTCACCGTATCGAGTATAACAGCACAAACCACTTGGTCGGTTGATAAATCTCATTCCAAAATTGAATTTACTGTAAGCCATCTGGTTATTTCCTCTGTGACCGGAGTGTTTAAGAGTTATGATTTGTCGTTAGAGAGCGATGGATTAAACTTTGAAGGAGCAAAAGTTGAATTTAATGCCGATGTAAACTCAATTTTTACCGATAATGAAAAAAGAGATGATCACTTAAAATCAGCAGATTTCTTTGATGCTGCAAATCACCCTAAAATGACTTTCAAGAGCAAATCTTTTACTAAGGTTGATGATAACGAATACAAATTAGTGGGTGATTTGACTATAAGAGGAATCACAAAAGAAGTTACTTTGGATGTCGATTTTAAAGGTACAGTTGAAGCTTTCGGTGGAACAAGAGCGGGTTTTGTTGCGGAAACCGAAATTAACAGATTTGACTATGGTCTGAAATGGAATAACTTAATTGAAACCGGTGGAGCAGTTGTAGGGAAAGATGTTGAAATAAAAATTGTTCTTGAATTAATAAAAAATTAAGAATACTATTGGTAACCGGACTTTTTGTCCGGTTACATTTTTGGGGGAAATACTTATGAAGTTAGAGGAAGAAATCAAACAATCCAAGTTTAGAAATGAATTTCACAAACTTACAGTTAATTTACTATTTACCTATTCGTGGATTCATTCATTTCTTGCAGAAATATTATCAAAGTACGGAATAACGCCTCAGCAATTTAACATACTTAGAATATTGCGGGGGCAATATCCTAATCCCTCTACTGTTTCATTATTGAAGGAAAGAATGCTTGAGAAAATTTCCGATACGTCTCGTCTTGTTGAAAGATTGAGAATAAAAGGTCTGCTCGAAAGAACTTATAACGCAGATGATAGACGTAAGGTAAACATTGTTATCAACCAAAAAGGTCTTGAGCTATTGGATGAAATAGATAAAATTGATCCTGAAGTTGACCATTTTCTTTCGAATCTTACCAATGAAGAAGCAAAAACAGTAAATGATCTGCTTGATAAATTGAGAAATAATAAAAAATAAAATATTGTTGTTAACTCAATACCAAAAAAGCCGTAAAAATTAAATTGCAGCCGCGTTATGATATCACATAATGAAGTTTTAATATATGGAGCAAACGGATATTCAGCTCAACTGATAGTTAAAGAACTTCTTGATAGAGGAATCAAGCCTGTATTAGCCGGTAGAAATAGCGATAAACTGAAAAATATTGCGCAAAAGCTTGACTGCAATTTCAAAGTATTTGAACTCAGAAATATTGATTCCATCCGAAGAGCAATAAGTGAATTTAAAATCGTATTAAACTGCGCAGGTCCTTTCAATCAAACAGCCGAAGAAATAATAAATGCCTGCATAAGTGAAAAAGTGAATTATCTTGATATAACCGGTGAAATTCCGGTGATTGAATTTGCTTGGACTCAAAACGAAGCTGCTCAAAAAGCCGGGATATGTATAATTCCAAGTGTCGGCTTTGATGTAATCCCAACGGACTGTATTTCGGTTATATCCGCAAAAAAAATTAAGAATCCAGATTCATTGGAAATCCTTCTGCATAATGAGAATGTAAAAATTTCAAGAGGCACTTTAATTACAACGATAGAAATGATGACTAAGCTGGGGAAAATTAGAAGGAAAGGCAAAGTAATAAATTCTCCTATCGGAGAAAAAGTTTTTCTAAAATCGATCGGAGGTAAAAATTATTACGGGCTATCCATTCCTTGGGGAGATGTTGTATCTGCATATTATTCAACCGGAATAGAGAACATAACCGTTTATTTGGGTGTAAACCGATTTATTTTTCATGCGAGAAAAATTTTACTGCCATTGATAAAAATTTTGCGCGTAAAGGTTGTAAAAAATATGATTGTACGATTGATTAAGATGTTTGTGATTGGACCAAACGAGGAAAAACGAAGTAAAGTTAAATCGTATATCCTAACTACTGTATCAAATGAGAGCGAAAGTAGAACCGATATCAATCAAGTAATGGAAGGTTATAATCTTACAAAAATCGGTGCTGCAGCCGCAGTTGAAAAAGTGCTTGCCGGAATAGATAAAAAAGGAACATTAACTCCGGCAATGGCATTTGGTGAGGATTTTGTAAATCAATTTATTATCGAAAAAATATTTTAGTTGCTTGGAGTTTTTATCTCAAATCCGTCTTCACCGTAATTTGTTTCTTTAATCAGCATACCATCTCTGTATTCAGCCTCTTTCTTTATCAGTCCGTTTCTGAAGTATGATATAAGTTTACCGTTGAGTTTATCGTTTTTATAATTTGCATATTCTGCAACATCACCGTTCTCAAAATATACGGTAAACAAACCTTCCCTTTTTCCTTTTAAATAAGTTTCTTGAGATTTTAAAGTACCGTCCGGATAGTAATGCTGTGAAACACCGTCAATCGAACCATTGATATAGTATTCATACGATTTCAATTGACCGTTGGTATAATAAATTTTCTTGGGCCCGTTTAATTCATCATCAGTAAATATCGTTTCAGCAATCAACGCACCATCAGAGTCATATTCCTTTGCGCTTCCGTTTTTCATTCCGTTCTTATAATCAATTTGGGTTGCGATCACACCCCCATCGTGATATGTAGTGCAAGTGCTGTCCAACTCACCATGTTTGTACAGAAATGCCGATTTAAGAAATCCGCTTTCGTAGTAGAAATAATTCATTCCCTCTTTTTTGCCTTCCTTAAATTTAAGCTCGGATTTCATGACTCCATTTCCATAATGATCCACAAAATTCTCTTCAATCTTATCAAATTTTCCGACAATGTCGTATCGCTCCCTTTTAACAATCTGACCGTTTATATATGTATCGATCACTTTTATCGATCCATCCGGATAATAAAGATATGAAGTGCCGTGGAGTTCATCATTTTTGTACATCGCTTCCAATGCAAGAACATTATATTCGTAATATACTTTGCTGATGCCCTCAAGTTTATTGTCCACATAATTTCTTTCAACTTCGACATTTCCGTTTTTAAAAAACAATTTGCTGATACCATTGAGCATATCATTATGATAAGACCAAATTCCTTGAAGTTCTCCCGTTTGATAATAGGTTTTTGTAAAACCTTCTCTTTTATTGTTCAGGTAAACAGGCTCAGCCCATAGTTCACCGGTTTCATAGTACCATTTTGATGTGCCTTCCAGACCACCGTTCCTATAATTCCACTCCATGCTCAAAGTGCCGTCCTCAAAATACCAGTATGAGATACCCTCTTCCTTACCATTTACAAAATTCCATTCTTTCCAGAGCTGACCGCTCTCGTAATATTCTTTATATGTGCCATGTTTAACACCGTTAACAAAATAACCCGAAGATTTAAGTTTTCCCGAAGGGTAGTAGGTTTTTTTCAATTCACCGCTTTGAGCAATGATTGATATGGAAATTATTAACAAAATTGTAATTAATATATTTTTTCTCATTAATGCCGAGTCATTTTAAAAAATAAAGCTACTTAAATCAGTAATAAAAAAGAATGTAAAAATAGTTGTATATTACGTTGTTTTACAAGCGGAAGAAAAAAATGTTCAAACAAAAACATCTGATAAAATTTATGGATTGCGATCCGGCGGGAATCTTATTTTTCGCAAAAGTATTTTACTTTGCTCATAATACATATGAAGAATTTCTAAAACAATCTAATTTATATGAAACTGTGTTCGATAATCCATCGTTTGCATTCCCGATAGTAAAATCAAACGCTCAATACTATAAGCCAATAAATAAAGGGAAAGAGATAAGCATAGAATTGAAAATTAAAAATATAAATGAGCATTC
>CAZCLA010000014.1:4423-47320 GCA_964499285.1 uncultured Melioribacteraceae bacterium | reverse complement strand
CCGCGATAATTTTTTCTCCCCATTTTGAGTCGCTTAATCCAATTACAACACAATCTTTAACACCGTTAATTATCATTAGTTTTTGTTCAATCTCAGTTGTGCTAATGTTTTCACCGCCGGAAATAACCGTGTCGTCGATCCGTCCGAGAATATGAAGCAGCCCATCGTCATCAATAAATCCCGAATCCCCGGATTTAAATATATCTTTTGAAAATTTTCTTTTTGTCGCAATGCCGTCTTTAAAATATCCGTCAGCGACTGTCGGTGATTTAATAATAACTTCCCCAATACTTGTTTTAGAATAATTCTGATGCTCATTTGCGTCGACATAAATTTCAACACCATTGAAAATTTTTGCTCCGGAATTGATATTCTTTAAGAGCAACTCATTTGAAACCGCGGATATCATAGAAGTAGTTTCAGTAGAACCGTAAACGAGATGAAGAGGATAATTCAACTCAAGGGCTTTTCTAACTAATTCACGATCAATTTTTCCACCTCCGACAAATATGTTTTTGCATTTTTTTGATAACCGAAATTTGTTTTCAATTAGGTGATACAGAGTTGGTGAGACTAAAGAAATATTACTCGGTTCATATGCGGTTATCGATTCTATTATATTCTCAGCTTTCAAGCTTTTGGGAATACACAATATCCCGTTCGAAAGTATGGTCCTGGAAATAATAGCGAATCCTCCAATATGAAATATGGGAAGCGAAAGAAGCCAACTATCAGTTAGTTCTATTTTAAACTCGCTCTTGATAATACTGAAATTCGCAATGAGATTTTTAAATGTTATCTCAACACATTTTGCTTTGCCTGAGGAACCTGAGGTGAATATCATGACAGCTGTTTTATTTTTCTTTTTCGAACAAGAATTTGAAATGTCGTCAGGTATATTTTTTAGGTCAGGCAGGGGAAGGACCTCAATTCCATTGTCTTTGATAATTACTGATGGTGATACAAAAACCTTTTTTATTTTGCATCGGTTTAGTCTTTCGATTATTTCATCATTACGAAGAGCAGGATTTAATGGGACAGGAACTGCCCCAAGTCTCCAAAGTGTTAAAACTAAAATTACGTACTCTGGTGAGTTTGAAGCAATAATTCCAATAGGTTCGTCATATTTGATTTTATTTATGAACTTCGAAAACAAATTGTTAATAATTTTGAGGGAGTCACCGTACGTTAGCGAAAAGTTATAAGAATTCAAGAAGAGCATATCAGCGTTTCTTTGGGCAGTAATTTCAAAATCAATCGTATTGGATTTCATTTCATTCATTAAATAGAAATTCTAAGTTTAGCTTGGGGGTTAACATCTTATTAGTAAAAATCATTTTAGCTGAGTTGAATACAATAGGAGAATTAAGAATGTTCTTTTTGAAAATACCATCAGTTGCAAATCCATGACGAATTTCATGTTTTGTATATTGCGACAGAAAGGACAGAACTAATTTTCCAAGATTTGATTCAAATGCTGATGATAAGATTATATTTTTTCCTAATTTTTCTGCGCGGTTTATAATTTTTATTAACTCGAAGAATTGACCGAAGCGCATTGGTTTCACGACAATATTCTCGAATGTACCTTCATCGATAATTTTATTTAACTGATCAATTTTTTCGATAGATTCGTCAACAGCAATTTGAACCGGAGAACTATTTTTCAAGAATATTAAATCGCTCAATTTCCTGCAAGGCTGCTCAACATATTCGATATTAAATTCATTTAAATGTCCCAAGTTTTCTGCTGCTCCGTCTTTTGACCATTTTCCGTTTACATCGAGGCGTAGTTTACAAGCATCTCCCAAACGAGCATTAATTACTTTTATGATTCTTAAATCATCGCTAAACTTTGCTCTACCGATTTTTAATTTGATAGTGTCAAATCCTTTTTTCAATAATCTCTCAATTTTATCCAAAGTATTTCGTTCACTCGTAATATCCACAAATCCATTAAACTTTATTTCATGAATTGATTCAATGCCAAGGGCTTTAAGTGATAGGTTCTTTGAATTAAACATTAACCAAAGCAGTGCTTGATCAAATGCAAGAGAAAATGAAGGAGATTTTATATCGTAGTTTTCTAATTTATATTCTAATCCTGAGGGATCAAAATGAACATTAAAGTCGTGAAATTCTTTACAAAAATTTTTTATTTCGTTTTCTGCTTCATCTAAAGTCTCGGAAGAAAATCCATCTAGTGGAGCAGCCTCGCCATAGCTTATATTTCCTTTTGAATCCTCAAGTCTTAATATGAAACCAGTTCTTTCGACTAAGCTTAATTTTGATGTAGTAATTGGATTTAATAGAGGAAGTTTGTATTTGATGTATTTGAGATCTTTAATTATCATAAAACTATTCCAGCCGAGAAAAGAATCCCGAACAGGAAAGATAATTTAGCCGAAAGTTCCAGCAGGAAGTTAAGTTCGGCGCCTTTATGGGTTTTGAATTGCATCATAGCTTTGACCGCCAACGGAATAGTTAAAAAAGGAAGAAGTATAAAATAACTGTATTCATAATCGATCAACAAAAGTAAAAGGATCAAATAAGAAAGTATAAGTGAAAATAAATACTGATTGCGTGCGAAAGTTCTTCCCATTTTTACCGCGAGGGTATTTTTATTATTTGTTCTATCTTCGTCAATATCTCGGTAATTGTTAACAACAAGAATGTTTGTAATTAGCAAACCAACGGGAATTGAAACCCAGAATGAGAACCAATTTACTTCATAAACTTGAACATAAAATGTTCCCATCGTTCCTACAAAACCGAAAAAGATTAACACAAAAATATCTCCAAGCCCATTATAAGCAAGCGGATAAGGTCCGGCAGTATATAAATATCCTGCAATTAGAGAAAGTATTCCTATTAAAAGAACATATATCCCCGCCTTATAAACAAGATAAAGTCCAAGTACAAATGTCACTGCATAAATAATAGCTATTGCCCATTTCATTTCTTTAACAGAAACTAAACCAGAAGCAAGCGCACGCTGGGGTCCAACACGATGTTCAGTATCTTTGCCTGATAAAAAATCGTAAAGATCGTTTATATAATTTGTACTTATTTGAATTAATATAGAACATATAAGGGCAACAATTGCATGAAACAGTTTGAACCCACCGTATTTGTAAGCGGCGGAAGATCCTACAATAACGGGAACTAAAGATGCAAGCAATGTTTTGGGTCTTGAAGCAAGAATAAATGCATTAACTTTCAAAGTGTTTTTTGAAGCGGTCATTTTACGGAACTCTTGTGAACTTCGAGAAATCTGGATTTCGCTTTTCGTTATATGCATTTTTTCCTTCTTGTGCTTCTTCGGACATGTAGTAAAGCAAGGTTGCGTTTCCTGCAAGTTCTTGAATTCCAGCTTGACCGTCAAGTTCGGCATTGAAAGCGGATTTTAACAATCTAATTGCTAACGGACTTTTCTCCAGAATTTCTTTTGCCCACTTAATTCCTTCTTCCTCAAGTTTTTCTACCGGCACAACTGTGTTAACCAATCCCATATCTAAAGCTTCTTGAGCTGAATATTGTCTGCATAAATACCATATCTCCCTTGCCTTTTTCTGTCCTACAATTCGCGCAAGATAACTCGAGCCGAATCCACCGTCAAAGCTTCCTACTTTTGGTCCGGTTTGACCAAAGACAGCATTTTCTGCTGCTATTGTTAAATCGCACATAACGTGGAGAACATGTCCCCCGCCAATAGCATATCCTGCGACGAGAGCAATCACAGGTTTCGGTATGCTTCTAATCTGTTTTTGAACATCAAGAATATTTAGTCTGGGTACACCATCTTTGCCGACATAACCTTTCTCTCCTCTAATTTTTTGATCGCCTCCGGAGCAGAAAGCGTATTTCCCATCCTTTGCCGGACCTTCTCCAGTTAATAAAATTACACCTACGCCGCTGTCCTCCTTAGCATCTGTGAAAGCATCGTATAATTCCAAAACAGTTTCCGGTCTAAAGGCATTTCTTCTTTCGGGACGGTTTATTGCAATTCTAGCAATACCTTCGGCTTTATAATAATTAATGTCTTGAAAGTCTTTTGCTTTCACCCATTCTATTTTCATTGTAAAATCCGATTATATTTTGAAATGATTAACCAAAAAGTGGTTAACAAAATTAATAAATTCTTGCGGCTTTTCTAAATGAGCGTTGTGGCTTGCACCTAAAACAATTTTTAGTGTCGAATTTGGAAAGTATTCCTTCATTTTTGTATTTAGTTGAAAATACTTTTTGTCCAGTTCACCAACGATTTGCAGCACGGGAATTTGTATCGAGTTTAATTTGCTCCAATAACTTGGCATTTTCCCGGGGCTGAATCCTTTAATGCAATTTGAAATTCCAATAGGATCATTTTTTGACTTATTTTCAATTTCATTATTGAGCAGCTCGAAATTATCTTGTAAAGTTGTGAACAATTCGCTTCTGTACCAATTAATGAGGAAAGTTTTCAACGAATCGGATCTTATTTTTTCTGATCTCAGTTCATCGGAATTTAATCTTTTCTGTCGCTCAGCTTCATCTTCAATTCCTGCATTTGTGCTTTCTAAAATAAGTGCTTCTACTCGTTTTGGGTTTTCAATGGCAAAACCTAAAGCTGCTCTTCCCCCCATTGAATATCCTACTAATATTGCACTGGGAAGATTCAGCTCATCCATTGTTGAAATTAAATGAGAGTTAATAGATCTGTAAGAATAATGTTTCTCATCATCCGGTGCTGTTGAATTTCCATGTCCGATTAGATCTATTGCATATATTGAAAATTTGGGACCTAAATTGCCCTTGACAAACTTCCAGTCTTTGGAATTTCCCATAAAACCGTGAAGAAAAATAATAGAGGGACGCTTCGGATTTGTTCCGTTTGACAATTTTCTGACAAAGATTAAGTCGCCGTTTGAATCAATTGTCATAATATTTTTTGATTGCTTTTTGTGCTTGGTTTGAAATGAATTTTCTATACTTTACGGATCGGTCTGCATCGGTGATAATCTCAAGTACATTTAGTTTATTTATGTCAATTATATTAAATACCTTTGCAAGATCCTTCCAAGAAGTGATATTGAAGTAAGCAGCATTAAAAGATTTAATAATGTTTTCAAAATTCAAATTATAATTCATAGATAAATATTTTCTTAACTCTGTTTTATACCTTGCGGCGGGAAGCATCTTAAAAATTCCTCCGCATCTATTATTCACTAAAACGATTGTCAAAGGAATTTTATTTTGACCGGCTATTAGCAGTGAGTTAAGATCATGAAAAAATGATTGATCCCCGAGGACTAAAAAAGTCGGTTTCGATTTTGAGGCAATGCCCAGTGCAGTTGAAACTATTCCGTCAATTCCGCTTGCGCCGCGGTTGGTAAACAGAGTTATATTTCTCTCTTCTCTCGCAGCATAAGAATCAAAATCTCTGATTGGCATACTGTTGCCGATGAATAAATTTGAGTTGTTAGGAATATGTTTTAATAGCTCTTGGTATATTTTCCCTTCAAACAACCAGTTTGTTACATCAAATATTTCCGAGCGTACTTGCGTTAAGTATTTTTCTAATGAAATTATTTCTTTCAGTTTACTGTTTTGTTTTTCTTTCAGAAGAGGATAAATTTTTTCAAGAAATAATTTTGGATTTAATTTAATCGTTATGTCTGTTGTTCGTGATGGATCATAAAGTTTTCCTTGTTCGTTGATCCCCATCTTAAAAGCATTTGAAGATTCAAAAAATTGTAAAATGCTGTTTGATGTTGGGGTTTTGCCGAGTTGAATTATAACATCCGGAAGAAATTGAGTACGAAACTCTTTTGAGACAGCAAGCTGATTGAAATTATTTAAAATAATATCTTTAGATGAAGAAAAGAACATCTCGGAAGTTGCATCAACAAAAATCGGAAAGCTCAACTTTTTGGCAAATTTTATCAACAATGCAGCGCTTTTTTTGTTAACGCCTTGTCCGGCAATTATTAAACCCGATTTTGACGAGTTAATTTTCTTTATCACAGAAGATGGAATCAAAGGATCAACTAATTTATCGGAAATTTTTATTTGCTCGTTTCCGTTAATGCTAAAGATGTAATCATATGTCTTCTTTTCTATCGAATCGGTAAAACTCTTTGGTTCAAACGGTTTGTTTAGCATAATATTTATCTGAACCGGTCCTGGATTCATTTGCTGTCTGTTTAAAATCCCGGATAAACTTTTATGCACTTTTACAAAAGATTTTTTACTAATACTTACTGTCGAAATATTTTGAAAATCTTTCGAATTATTCACATAAATATTTTTTTGATTTATCGTTTGGTTAGTGCCGCAGTCGTGAAGTATTTCCGGTCTATCGGCAGTTAGTAATATCAAAGGAATTTCTGAGTAAAAAGCCTCGATAACGGATGGATACAAGTTTGCAACCGCCGTTCCGGATGTTGTTACCACTACAGCTGGTTTCTTGGTTTTCTTTGCAATACCCAAAGCAAAGAATCCAGCAGATCTTTCATCAATTGCAGTATATTTTTTTATTTTTTTTTCTTTTGAGAAAGCAAAGATTAAAGGTGTGTTTCTTGAGCCGGGACAGACAACTACATTTTTTACGTCGTACTTTAGAAGTGAATTAACAATGAACTCAGACCATAAAATATTACGATTGATGAATTTCTTCATGCTCAAATAAATTTAAGATTGGCTTCAGTTTAAGATTTATCTCTTCATATTCGGCAATAGGATCAGATCCGTCAACAATTCCACAACCTGCAAAAGCATAAAGTTCGTTATCCTTGATCAATGCCGATCTTATTGAAACAGCAAATTCACCTTCGTTATTAAAGTTGAACCATCCGATTATTCCGGCATATAATCCTCGTGCATGTTTCTCCATAGCTCTTATTGAAATTAGAGCATTTGACCAGGGAACTCCGCAAATTGCAGGTGTCGGATGAATTGATTTCAATACGGCAAAAACCGATCTGTTCTTTGAAAGCTTAGCTTTAATCGGTGTCCACAAATGCTGTATGTTCGGAAGTTTTCTAATTATTGGGTCAGGGTTGTATTCAATATCGGTTGCGAACTCCGAAAAAGAATTGGCAATAAAATGAACAACCGCCTTCTGTTCATTAAGATTTTTTTTGCTGGCGAGAAGTTCTTTTTCGAGTATTAAGTCCTCATCTGGAGTTTCACCACGTCTAATCGATCCGGCAAGAGCGTCCGCTTCGATTGTACCGTTAGAAATTTTTGCCAAACGCTCGGGGGAGGCGCCAAAAAATGTAGAGTTATTTTGCCGGAAAGCAAAGACATAACATCTTGGATAAGTAGATGAGAGTGATTTTAATAACTGAGTAATTGACCCATTTTCTGAAAATGAAAGTTTTACACTTCGTGACAAGACAATTTTCTGAAATTCACCTTCCTCAATTTTTTTTAATGCAGCTTTTACTTTGTCGATCCATAGTAATCTTTCTTCTTCTGATCCGGTATAGCTGCTTTTAATAATAAATTTTGATAATTCAAGATTATCTTCATTAAATAAAATATGTTGGACAAAATTTAGACTGCTTATAAATTGTTGTTGATAATTCTCTTTTTCAAGATTTAAGACTAGGAAATATCTATCTTCTTTTTTATAGAAAAGAATTTTCGGAACAAACCAGTCAGAATCTCTATAATCGCTCCAAAGCTCATTTATTTCATTGGGGGAAAATTTTAATCCACCCAAAAACATTGGAACAGAATCAAGATTAAACTTGTCCCAATTATCAATAAATTTATCGGAAAATTGTTGAATATTCTTTTCGGTTTGTATTGTTCTTTCGGTTCCGTCCACTGAAATCCTAATCAGCGAATCAATTCCGATAAAAGCAATGTTCTGATTTTTTTGTGACCAATAGAAGAAAGGGTTTTTCAATTTTTCAATTTTTTGTATTATTACATCAAAATTGATATTTTCTATTATTGAACAAAAACTGAAGTATTTAGTATTGTCCGATGATGATTGATTTTGAACAAAATTTTCAAATTCATCAATATATTTTGAAAATATTGAATTCAAGTTTCCTCTGAATCATTTTATTAAATGAAATATAACTTAACGAAAAGTTCTATCAAAAATATATATTATTAGTTATATTCACTAATGTAATTGTTTATTTGCATTCTATTAAAATTTGATTATTTTTCAGTATATTTTAATCGGGACCTCTATTAACTAACTTATTTATAAATAAAACGAAAGGGAGAGATATGGCAAACGGAAAAAATCAAGTTGTTTTGGATATTTGGAAAGGACTTTCTAAAGCGTATGATACTGTAAGAAAATCTCATGCTAAACAAATATCAAAGCACAATTTGACCGCACCGCAGTTTGGTGTTCTTGAAGTTCTTAGTGATCAAGGACCTATGCCGCTGCGACGCATTAGTGACGAACTTCTTGTTACTGGTGCAAACATTACCTGCGTGGTTGATAATCTTGAAAAAGAAGATTTGGTTCGCAGAGTACATTCAAAGGAAGATAGACGAGTTATTTTAGCTGAGCTTACTACAAAAGGTAAAAATCTCGTCGAAAAAATTTATCCTGAATATTTATCAAACTTGAAAGAGAAAAGCGGTGTTCTTTCTGAAAACGAACAACGTCAGTTGTTGAAAATTTTGGGTAAATTGAGCGCCTAAGATAAGGCTAATGCAATCCATTCATCTTCTTGAATGCGATCTTTAACGCTTAAGTCATATTTAAGGAATTCTTCTTCTATATCTTTTTGGTCTAAGTCTAATATGCCTGATAGAAGAAGAGTTCCTTTTTCTTTTAATTTTTCCCTCAGTTTTTCAGCTGTTGAAATCAGAACGTTTTTGTTGATATTTGCCAGAATCAAATCGAAATTGTTTTCTTCCAACTGGTCAATTTCCTGAAGTCTTACTTCAACTTTTTCTTCGATCTTGTTTAGAATCACATTTTCGTTTCCGTTAAGCAGGCACCATTCATCATTATCGATTGCAATAACTTTTTTAACGCTGCTCAATTTTGCTGCTGCAATAGAAAGAACTCCGGTTCCACTTCCGTAATCAAGCACTAAATAATTATCAGCTATGTATTTCTGCATCAATTTAAGCATTAATCTTGTTGATTGATGTTCGCCGGTGCCGAAGGACATTTTAGGATCAATGTTAATTATTACTTGATCTTGCCGCGGTGTAAATTCCCGGAATGTAGGTTTTATAATTATTCTATCATCGATTTCTATTATTCTTGTTTTACTTTCCCATTCCTCGTTCCAATTTCGATCTTCAATTTCAGTATACTCGATTTCAAATTTGTCGATAATCTTTTCTTTAACAAGATTGTTGAGCAACACCTCAAGTTTGTATTTTACATTTTCCAATTGATAAGAAAAATAAACCTGTATAGAAAAATCTTCTTCCGTAATTCCTTCAGGGTCGAGTTCCCATAATATTCCACTGATTATTTCATTGTTTTGCGGTTCGGTTTGGATTGAGGCGAGAGTAAATTTTTTCATTCTTTATTCCATATTTGATAACATTTCACAAATTTGATCTTGATAGTTCCGCGATAATCGTGTACTCTCAATATGATTTTGCATTAAAATAGAAAATGCAATTTTATGACCGTTTTTTGCTGTAAGATAACCGGCCAGGCAACTTACTCCTCTCAAAGTTCCAGTTTTAGCACGGACATTGTTAAATGCATTTCCGTTCTTCATTCTATATTCAAGTGTTCCGTCGACTCCTGCGATTGGCAGAGTTTTATACAGTTCTTCATAAACCTCATTTTTATTTATGTAAAGATCTGTTAATATTTCGGTTAATAGTCTGGCTGTTACCAAATTATAATGCGATAAACCTGAACCGTCCACGAGGAGAAAATCATTTTTAGTAAACCCGATTTCGAATAACATTTTATCAATTGCTTTAATGCCGTTTTTTGCTGATGCCGGTTTTCCATATAATTTGTATGCTATTGCCCTTAATAGTAATTCGGCACTTAAATTTTTGCTTTTCTTGTTCAAATCTATTGTTACTTGTGAAAGTGAGTGATATATGCTCCCTATATACTTTGATTCTAATGGAAGAGTAAGTGTATCAGTATAACCGCCGAATCTTATTTTGTTTCTTTCGAGTCTTTCAGAAAAAAGGAACAAAAAATATTTGCTTGGATTATAGACATTCAACTTTTCTATGTTACCGGAACCATAGCTTGGAAATGTTCCATCTACAATAATATTGTTGCTGTTAGACATCCAAGCCCTTGAGATAGATAAGTTAGAAGAATCTCCTACGATAGAATTATTTATAACCGAAAAATATTTTGTGTAAGGAATTAAAGAAACATTGAGCGGATTTCCGTAGCCGTTAGGTTCGTACTTAACTTTTATTCCCGCATCGTTGACAACGAGCGGGGAAAGATGCGGTGCATCGAGTGAAGGATTATCGTCCCACATCCAGCCCTCTCCCCAATATATCGAATCCATCATCGATATATCACCGTAAAGATTGCCGGTAAATGAGTTGAATCCATATTTTCTTATAATCAATGATAGACTATCGAGATGTTCGGTGACTAAATCCGGATCGAATCCCCCGACAACATAAACATCACCGTAGCACACGGAATCTCTTATCTCACCTGTATGAAACAGCGATGTTGTAAATCGATAATCCTTACCCAAATAATTATATCCAGCAATGCTTGTGATAAGTTTGGCAGTGGATGCTGGATGAAGGAGATACCTTTCATTTTTCTGATATACTTTTGTTCTTGCTGTAAGATCGTATGCGTCCACTGCGATTAGAGTGGAATTAAAAAAATCATCACTTAGTATTATATCAATTTTCTTTTTAGTCTGAGCAATATAAGCTTGGGCAAATATACATGAATTAGAAATATTCCAGATTATTGCAGTAGTTAGAAATGAATATTTAAGAACGATTTTTACCATTACCGAATTAAATTAGAAATACTCACGAACTCGAAAATCGACGCCTATTTCGTCGGTTACAAATTTTTTAGCTTCTTCGGTATCAACTTCACTTAACCCCACAATAGACATTACAACTTGTGAGTATTTTTTGGCTTTCTTTGCAAATTCTATCATCTCTTTATGCAGAGAAGGATCAACCCTCATAAGTTTTGCATACTGCTCCGGGTCAACGGAGTTCAAACTGATCGAAACAGTGTCAATTAATCCTTCCATCTCAGCAGTAATATCTTTCTTGTTTATAAAATTACCGTGACCATCCGTGTTTAATCTTGTTTTACCGCCGTTCTTTTTGATATATGCTGCAACTTCTTTCACGACATCCCATCTAATTGTCGGTTCACCGTAACCACAAAATACAATCTCGTTATATTTTTTTGGATCTCCGATTTCTTTAATATAAGTGCTTGCCGGCGGCTCCTCCGATTTATTCATCTTAAGTGAATGACCTTTTACTACGGCCGCACCCTTCCTGTCACAGAAAACACAATCGGCGTTACATCTGTTAGTCACATTTACATAAAGACTTTTTCCAATCTGATATGTGAATTTAAGTTCAGGTTTTTTGCCCACTCCGAACAAACGATATGCATTGTAAGATGTTGTTCTGGCAACATCTTCAATTGATAAATTTTGAATCTCGGCAATCTGTTCGGCAACTAAGGAAATATAAGCAGGTTCGTTTCTTTGTCCGCGATGAGGCACCGGGGTCATAAATGGAGAATCGGTTTCAAGAAGCAGGTTATCTATTTCAATTCCGGATACAATTTTTCTGACATTATCTGCTTTCTTAAATGTGATATTACCGGTGAAAGAAATAAAATGTCCCATCTCTATTAGTTCGCGAGCGTCGTTCAATGTGCCGGCAAAACAATGAAACTGAGCCGTCAATCCCGAGTCCTTGTATAACCTTGCAATTTCCATAATGTCTTCATTCGAATCTCTGTTATGAACTATTATTGGTTTTTCAAGTTCTAATGCAAGCTCGATTTGTTTTTTAAACGCATCAATTTGAGTTTCGCGGGGGGAAAAATCATAGTAATAATCCAGTCCAATTTCGCCTATCGCAACAACTTTCGGGTGTTTTGCCAGAGTGCGGATTTTATCTATCAGTGAATCATCCCATTCCTTTGTGTCATGAGGATGTATTCCTGCTGTCGCATAAATAAATTCATATTTTTCAGCCAATTCAATGGACTGTGCGGTTGATGCCAAATCAGTTGCGGGAACTATTATATTCTCAACGCCTGAATTTTTTGCTCGATCTAAAACGGCATCTATTTCCCCGTTAAAATTGGGATAGAATAAATGAGCGTGTGTATCTATATACATAGTAATATTTCTAATTTAAGTTGTGCACAAAAATATGAAAAATAATTGCTAAATTTTTGATTAGTGGGTTATTATTGTTTTTAATCTATGTAAATTGACTGAATAATTGGAGAAATATTTTGGTTTATCACAGGAATTGCATCTGAAAATTACACTGATATTATTAATCGTCGCAATTTGACGGCTTAGTAAGAACTTATAGAAGATCAGTGGTGTTTTGTAATCACTACATTACAACTGACACTGTTGAAGACGTGAAGGAATTTAAATGGAAATTTGGGGGAAAATATTACCAGACCTCGGAAAACAAAGATATTTATTTTACATATTCTATGACATTAAGTGTGAAAGGATGAGCTAATGAATCTTAATCAAGTTACGCTTCCGGCAGTTGATCTAAATGAGTCAACTGCTTTTTATTTAAAACTTGGGTTCACTCAAATAGTGAAGAGCGATCACTATGCAAGATTTCTATGTCCTGTAGGAGACTCAACTTTTTCTATTCATCTGAGCAGTAAAAAGAGCGACAGTGATCTTATTGTATATTTTGAGTGCGAGGATGTTGATGCGGAATATCGGAGACTGAAAGAGAAGGGAATTGAATTTAAATCAGAACCGAAAGACGAAAAATGGCTTTGGCGCGAAGCAAGGTTGTTTGATCCGAGTGATAACGAAATCTGTCTCTACTCAGCGGGAGGAAATAGAATAAATCCGCCTTGGAGAGTGAACATATCACTGTAGGAAAACGAATTATCAATCTATTGGATGCATCAATAATCAAGGAGGAAAGAGATAAATTTGAAAAAGAGTCAGTCAAAAAATTATTAATACTTTCCTCCTCAGAATAAGTTATATGAACTAATTTTTTTTAAAAGCCCCGGGTAAAGTAGACTCTGTTATTTTATATCCATCAGGAACCGCAAATTTTTCTTTTGGTACACTTGCATTAGGTTCAAACTTGGTCGCGGTTGAAGTAATTTTCAATCCCATCATATTAACTTCGGTTTTTAACGGAATTGTGTTCCAAACCCAAATTTTTGCACTAAGCTGACTTACTTCCCAAATTTCACAATTCTTGCCAAGTAATGTTTCGGAACCGATAACTTTTCCGCCCATATTTGTCATTATTTCCTTACCAAGTTCTTCCAAATTTTTATCTTCCGGCATAGAACCTAAAAGCGGATTTTTCATTTTAGTGCCGGTTTTCGTTTCAACATCTAAAGTGTAAATATTTTTGCTGTCACTAATAACTATCTGATTTGTTTTTTGCTTGATTCCCATCATTTCAATTTCTTGATTTGAATACTTAGCCTCCTTTATTCCATAATCATCAAAATAAACAACCTCTTTTCCTTTGGATGCTCCTGAAACTTCATATTCGATAATTCCAGATTTGATGTGATATTTTAGCTGAGTACTTTGTCCCAAGATTAATGTTGCAGTTAATATTAATATTAAGAATGTTGAAACAGATTTCATTATACCTCCGTTGAGTTTTGCAAAAAATAGTGAATTTTCTTTGATAAATTAAGTTAATCTTAGTAAATTTAGAAAACCGACCGTCGGTATGTTTATGTCTGAAAACAAATCAAAAACAGAAAGAATTAGAGATATTATCGATTCCGCAATTTCCGAATTTTCCGAAAAGGATTTCGAGAAATCATCGGTAGATTCGATAGCTTTTCGCGCGGGACTTTCAAAAGGCGGAGTGTATCATCACTTTAAGAGCAAGGATGAAATTCTATTAAGTGTGTGCAATGAGATTAGGAAAACAGTCATCGATTTAACGAAACAAAATAATAGCGCTCAAAATTCTTATGAAGAACTAATAAAATTTCTGAACGACTATTTTTCTTATTGGCAAAATCATATTGAAGAGTTGCGATTAATTTATCTTGCTGCCTCTAGAAGATTAGATGAAAAATCATTGCACGTACAGTTGAATAAATATTCGATCGAAATAACATCATATCTCGAAAAACTTTTAATCAAAGGAACAATTGCGGGTTTATTTAAAAAGCACAATACGTTTCAAAAAGCGGTAGTACTATTTTCTTCACTGGAAGGAATTTTACCTTACCTAATTGCGAATGAAAATTTTACTACAGATGATGCAATGAAATATATTTCTAATTCTTTTCTTAATGATATTTTATTATGAATGAGGTTTCCTCAAAAGCAAAAGAATAACCTCAATTTTTATTATATAATTCAATTATTCACATAATTGATTTCAAAATTTATTTGCTTTTTGAAAAACTCTTAAAAATATACTTTAGTTCGTGTATCTGATCCTAAAAATCAATTCAGTTTCCGAATCAGCTTTGACCGGTACTTTGAATTCAACCTGATCCACTTTTTTCTTCTCGTAATCATAATTTGTGCTGAGAATTTCCCAATTGTATCCCAAATATTTTTCAACATAGATATTAATATCTGTCTTCTTTCTGTTCTTAAGAGTTATTTTAAATTCGTTTTCGTAAACTCTGTCAGTAATTTTTTTGTGTTCAGTTTGAATTTCTTCGGCAAGAACATCGAATGCATCACCGATTTTTAGTTTAAGTTCTTCATTTCTTGGAGTGTGATCTATTAGATCCTCGCCGATAAATTCAACAGCATCACCATCGGATTTATAAACTCTAACCTTACCTTTGGGCATTGGTACGCCCAAGTTATTGTCCTCACCGTTTTTAAACTCAACGAATACGGCAACTTTACCGCTTCCACCATAACCTAAACTTCTATATAAATACTTTTTATTTACAGAAATATTTTCCGATTCGAAAAGTGATATTTGTTTAATCTCATTATTTGAAATTGTAGCGGGTCTTTCAAGATTATAGATATGATATTCAAAAAATTCTTTCTCGCTAAATTGATCTTGAGCAGCCGATTTTTCTGCGGCAAAAAAGACATCTTCTCCTCTATATTTAGGAGGCTGAACAACTCGGTTTACATCCCCGGCAACTAGTTTTAATTTTGCGCTATTGTAGGTTGCTCCGGAATTGTTTTCAATGCTGACCCAAGAATTAAGATCCATTTTAGTATCATCTTGATTTAATACGGCAACATACTCTGCGTGCCAACTCATTCCTCCGGTTTGGTAAGAGATTTCAACATCACTGTTTCCTGAATTGTCCGCATCTACAGTCCAGATAAGCGTCGGTTTTGTTATTAATCCATCAGGAAGTTCATCAACTGATATTCTGAAATCTGAAATTCCCGGAAGCATCACCAATCCACCGTCTTTTTTTCTTAGTACAATCTGATTTCCGCTGGATGAAAGAAGTGTTCCTTCAATAAATTCATTGTTTTTGCCTATAAGACTTATTTCTTTATCCGTATATTTTTGGAGGATTTTGCTGAGACTTACAAGATCATATTGATAGTTTTGTTCAAGCACCGATCCGTTAAGTTTGATATGAACACTAGTAGGGTCAATCAACTGCGCAACATTGGTAATTCTTATTGTTGAAATTCCCTTAGTCAGTTTAAGGGTACGCGTATCCTTGATTACACCAAGGTTTGAATTGTAAACAGTCACAGCCAGTTCTTTACTGGGTGATTCTTGTCCTGATAAATTAATAAGTAACAGGAGCAGACTTGCTGCAAATAAAAATATCTTTTTCATGATTAATTCCCGGTTGTGTTTTTATCTTCTACATTGAAGGATATAAAAAAGTTCTCACATTTTGAACACCAAAAAATGTTTTCAAATCAACTTTAATGCGATAAATTTCTCTTAATAAATATATTACTTATCTTTCCATTTTTATTTTTAAAAAAATTTGCTGGATTAATTCTAATGAAAAACAAGATTTTAAAATCACCGTTCATTGACTATGTTGCAATAACAATTGGTGCGGCATTTATGGCAATCGGAATAGGAGTCTTTTTAGTTGATGCTAAAGTTGTGCCAGGTGGAGCGAGCGGGTTGGCGATGGCAATACATTATCTTTCAAATAATACAATCCCGGTGGGAATGATGATTTGGGCGATAAATGTGCCGTTATATATTTGGGGCATCAGAGTTTTGGGAAAAAGATTCGGAATCAGAACTTTTTATGGTTTTACCGTCAGTTCTTTTTTTATTGATTTTTTTCGAGGCGATATTCCCGGATTCGGAAACGTCCAACTTCAGAATTCACAAACGATTGTAGATCTTTCTCAAAATGATTTTCTTTTTTTGATTCTAATCGGGGCAGTTTTATTAGGCCTTGGATTAGGAATTATCTTTAAGTTTAAGGGAACTACGGCCGGTTCGGACATCGTTGCTGCCATTATGCAGAAGAAATATGGAATAAAGCCGGGGCAAGCAATTATGTTCGTGGATATTATTGTTATCGGACTAGCCGGATTAATTATCGAGCTTAAGGATTTATCTCCAGATAGGCCAGCATTATCGTTGACACTTTATGCGGTATTTCTTCTTTTTGTTTCAGCTAAAATTATTGATGTAATAATTGATGGTTTTGATTATGCTCGAGCTGCATATATAATTTCGGAGAAATATGAAGAAATTGGAAAAGCAATTATGAATGATTATTCTAGAGGTGCGACTGCAATAAAATCAAGAGGTTTGTACAAAAATAAAGAAAGAGAAGTACTCGTTACAATTGTCACATTAAAAGAAGTTACATCGTTAACGGAAAGAATAAAGGAAATCGATCCCGATGCATTTGTAATAATAAACAATGTTCACGAAGTGCTGGGTGAAGGATTTCGTAGAAGAATTTAGTGTTTTCCTGTGAAATAGGACTTTTTTAACTTGATTGTAAAAAATATACTCCTTATTATTTATTATATAATTTAATATGGAGGTAAAATGGCGGAAGAAAAACCACAAGCCGTTAAGGGCGAATACATGGGAAGTCCTACTTTGACCATTTTTATCAACAACAGCGATAAATATAGGTTTAGCTTTGGACTTGGCAAAGCAAAGGCAATTCTAAGTTATCTTGATGAAATCAAGAAATTTGTTGAAGAACACGATAAACCTGCTGAACCTAAAAAAGAGGGTTAAACAGCGTTTCCGGTAGTTGAGCTTAATTCTCTTCTCAGCTCAAACAATCTAGTTTTTTCTTCAATTAATTGTTGCAGCTCATCTTCAAAAAAGAATTTAGAATCACCTAATGCGGGTTCTAATTGAGTCAACCAACCTGCGTTAGTGTCATATTTTGCGAAAAACGGACTCTTCACCCAATCTGGATTTCTACCCTGTAGAAAATTAAGCACAAATACTTTTTCACCATTAATTTCAGCTGTTCCTTCGATTGACACCTTTCCGGGATTTGCAGACATTGAAGGACCTCTAACAGTTCTTGATAATCCCGATACTTCTTTGTAAGCATTTCTATAAATTTCAAGACATTCAGCTAAAGGAACTTCGAAGTAATGTTTTGCCCCGGTATTTCTTTCAACGAACATGTAATATGGAATAAGTCCTAAATTAACTTGATCTTTCCACATCCTTTTCCAAACAGAACTATCATCATTGATATGCTTAATGACCGGAGATTGTGTACGTATTTCGACACCGACATTTCTTAGTCTTTTAATTGCCTTATGAACGATCGGGGTTGTCAATTCAACCCAATGATTAAAATGAGCCATTATTGCAAGATGTTTGCCCGATTTTATGACTTTCTCAAACAGTCTTAAGATATCATCTGCATCTTTATCAGTCACGTATCTGTACGGCCAATAAGCTAAAGATTTTGTTCCAATTCTTATTGATCTTATATGATTAAATTCAGGTTGAAGAAAAGGAAGAATGTAAGCCTCAAGTTTTTTGATCGACATAACCATCGGATCTCCACCTGTCAACAATATATCAGTAATCTTCTTCTGTTTTTTGATATAATTTTGAAACCTTTTTGATTCGTCAGTAGCAAATTTTAGATCATCCATACCAACAAACTGAGCCCATCTAAAACAGAAAGTACAATAAGCATGACAAGTTTGACCGGCACTTGGAAAGATTAATGCTGTTTCACGATATTTGTGTTGAACTCCCGGAATTATTTCATCCTCATCGATTGGAATGTTTGCCGTCATCTGTCCGGCGGGGTGGGGATTAAGGTCATATCTTATCTCGTTAGCAGTACTTCTGATCTCATCTTTTGCTGCGCCCGAATTCATTGCATTTGCAATTTTATTAAAATGCTGTGGTTCAAGCATATCTTTTTGGAGAAAAGTTAATTGGTAAATCGGATCATTTGGGATATTATCCCAGTCAATCAGTTCTTCAACTACATAGTTATTAGTTCTGAACGGAAGAACTTGTGCGACTGTTTTTAATTCAAAAATTTGTTGGCGAGAAAGTTTCTCTAGTTGAGGGATTTTTTCGATATCGCGCAGACCATAAAATTTCATTTTTTTAGGTTCCATGGCATCTTCTCCTTTTCTCTGGGAATTCTCCCAGTCAGTTACGAGACCAACAACAAATAAACTTTTTAAAACGAATTATATGTGAATGCTGATATTACGATGAAGAAAGAAAAAGCGGCAATATACCGCTTTATTTTAAAGTAGAAACTTGATTAACGTCATCCAGGTATACGAATTTTTCTTGAAATTTGTAACTGCCTTTTTCAGATTTGACAGTCTTTACAAATTTAATCGCAACCTTGGATGCTTTCTTCTTCGCTTTTGCTTTATCCGCAAAAGTTTGTTGTTTAGCCATTAAAAATACTCCAAGTAATTAAGCCCACGAATATACTAAATTGCTATTAAAACATGAAGAGTTGTTTGAACAAAAGATTATTTTTTAAAGAATAGTAGAGCGGAAAATGCATTAATTTGGAGAGAAATTATCAAATTAGTTTATTTTTCTGGGGATTTAGCTTTCATATAACCGATCATACCATCAGTAACATTTTTTACGTTGTAGCCATTATCAGTCAATAGATTCGTGATCGCTCTTGAGCGGTTTCCTGATCTGCATATAACGGCAATCGTTTTATTTTTGAATGGGTCAAGTTCATTTATTCTACGATCGACTTCGGAAGTTTCGATGTGTAAAGCACCCTCAATTTTTGGCAACGCACCTGAGAGTTCGGGCAAAGTTCTTATATCGAGAACAACGATACTACTATCGGTCTTCAATCTATTAAATAATTCTTCTGCACTCATTTCGTTATGTTCAGGCACAGTTTCGGAGCAAGAGATTAAAGAAGCTGCAAGAAATAAACTTGCAGCATATGCAAATGATTTTCTAATCAATGTAAACATTAGTTTAATCCGCAAGTGCCGCTTGCACATCCGCCGTAACTCGATGCAGGAACTTCACAATTACCGCTAGCACAACTTGAACTTGAGACCGAAGATCCCATTGAAGAAGCAAACGAGGACATTAACTTTTTATGTTCAGTAGATCCGCAATTTGGACATTCAATTTTTTCTTGAATTGAATGTGATTTGTGAAAAATTTCGTAAGGTGACTTGCAGTTTAAACATTGATATTCAAAAATCGGCATGGTTTCTCCCTCTTATTTAACTACTGTTTCAATTCTTCTGCACTTTTCAATTTCTGCTGTTATTTTATCTCCTTTGTTCACAGAGCCAACACCCTCAGGGGTTCCGGTAAAGATTAAATCACCGCACTCTAATTTCATAATCGTGGAGATATATTTGATTAAACTAACGGGTGAGTTAAGCATGCTTTTTAATTGAGAGCTTTGTTTCAGTTCGTTGTTGATCCATAGTTTTATAGATTCTCCACCCGTGTAATTAAATTCGTTCTTAGTTGTGAATTCCCCCAATACACCGGCTCCGTCAAAAACTTTAGCGAGTGTCCAAGGATGTCCTTTTGATTTTAGTTCAGATTGAACATCCCTTAAAGTCATATCCAATCCAACGGCATAACCGAGTATTGCATCTTCAGCCTCTTTGTCATCGGCATTTTTTAAGTCCTTTCCAATTAACACTACAAGTTCCACTTCATGATGCATATCTTTTGAATATGGTGGATAAGTGATATCTTCACCAGTATTAATAATCACCGAAGCTGGTTTGAGAAAAAGTAGCGGAATTTCGGGAACAACGTTTCCTAACTCCTCGGCATGTTTTGCATAATTTCTGCCTACGCATATAACTTTCCCGATTTCAATTTCTTCTTGAGTTCGGGATAATTTAATTTTTTTCATAAGTATTTGATGATTTTTTGGTTGTTTGGATTCAGCAAGTATTATGTTTTTTGCTTTTTTTTCTTTGCTGCCGGAAAGAGAATATTGTTGAGAATTAATCTGTATCCAGGCGAATTTTTGTAAAGACTTAAATCAGTAGGCGGATCACCAACGGCATGTTGATAATCTTCGGGATCGTGCCCGCCGTAAAATGTAAATGTTCCTCTTCCATAATTACCATGAACATATTTAACTTGATCGGATCCGGCTCTTTCTGCAAGAACATATACTGATTTTTTTATCAAATTTTTTCTGAACATTGTTGTCTGACCCATAAATCCTTTTATGACATTAACATGATTTTGATTAAGCATTGTCGGAACCGGATCGTATTTTGCAGAAAAATCAAACAATGTAAAGTAATCGTTATTTTGATTTCCTATTTCATTTGGCTGTATGTCGATGTTGCTGTACTCATAAACGAGAGGATTCATTTCGAGTGTGAAATTTTCAAATGCAAGAGTGTTAGAAAAATCAATTTTTTCTTGTGCATCGGGATCTGAGGCATCGCCGTCATACATTCTTTCTGCTATATCGGTATTATGAGCTGAAAGTGAAATATCGTAAGAATCCGTTGCTGAACACATCGCAAATAAAAAACCGCCGCCGGCAATATATTCTTTTATAGATTGCGCAACTGCTAATTCCATTTGAGACACTTTCGAAAAACCTAATCTCTTTGCTTCATTTTCGTAAAGCTGCTGCTGCTCTATGTACCAAGGTGCGTTTCTAAAACTGTTGTAAAATTTTCCGTACTGACCGGTAAAATCTTCGTGATGAAGATGCAGCCAATCGTATTTTTCGAGATCGCCCAGCAAAATTTCTTCTATCCAAATTTTCTCGTATTTCACTTCTGCATACTCAAGAGCAAGTGTTACTGCATCATCCCATGGTTGAAATCCCGGTGGAACATAAACAGCTATTTCGGGAGCTTTTTCCAAACGGATAACTTCCATATTTTGTTCATCCGATTGCACAAAGCTGTAAATATCAACCAAATCTGAACTGGAAATCTGGGTGAACGAAACCCCCGCAGCTCTGCATTTCAAAACTGTCTTATCCGAATAATCGATAACGAATGAACCGCCTTTGTAATTTAGGAGCCAATCAGCTGTACCTCCATCCACTAATGAATTGAATACAACCCCATATGCTTTGAGATGATCACTTTGAGCAGAATCCATATTAATAAAGATTTTACTTTGTGCGGTAAGCGATAATACACACAGGAAATAAATTGAAGTTATTTTCATGATTTTAAAAAAATAGCTCAGCATTTTGTAATACTGAGCTGTGAATATAATTTATAAAAAAACTAAGCTGATTTTCTATCTGTTTTGACGTAGACCGGTTTTTCACCTTTCCGAACCGTATTGCCTGTAATAAGACATTTATCGATATTTTTAAGATTTGGGAGTTCATACATTATATCCAAGAGAATACTTTCGACAATTGATCTTAATGCTCTTGCTCCTGTTTTTCTTTCCATTGCAATTTTAACAATTTCATCGAGAGCTTGTTCCTCAAATTCCAGTTGGACACCTTCCATTAAAAACAATTTTTTGAATTGCTTTATAATTGCGTTCTTTGGTTTAAGAAGAATATTTTTCAATGCTTCTTCACTCAATGAATGAAGCGGTGCGATGATTGGAATTCTTCCTATCAATTCAGGAATTAAACCGTATCTCAACAGATCTTCGGGAAGGATATTCTGAATAAGTTCATCTTTATCCAAGCTTTTTGTTTCAAGTTCTTTATCTCCAAATCCCATCGTGTTTTGATTGAGCCTCGATGCAATTATCGGGTCAATACCATCGAAGGCACCTCCAACTATGAAAAGAATATTCTTCGTGTTTATATTTATTAAACTTTGTTCAGGATGTTTTCTACCTCCGCGAGGGGGAACGCCTGCAACCGTGCCTTCCAGAATTTTAAGAAGGGCTTGTTGAACTCCTTCGCCAGAAACATCACGTGTTATAGAAGTGCTTTCACTTTTGCGGGCAATTTTATCAATTTCGTCAATGTATACAATTCCTCGCTGCGCTTTTTCTACATTATATTCTGCAGCTTGTAAAAGTCTTACCAAAACAGTTTCAACGTCATCACCGACATAGCCAGCTTCGGTTAAAGTTGTCGCATCGGCAATTGCGAAAGGAACATCGAGAATTCTTGCAAGTGTCTGAGCAATTAATGTTTTGCCCACACCGGTTGAACCGATCAATAGAATGTTGCTTTTTTCGATTTCAACATCGTCCAGTTCAAAGTAGCTAGTTGTGCTGTTGATTCTTTTATAATGATTGTACACCGCTACGGAAAGAACTTTTTTTGCAGTTTCTTGTCCGATGACATATTCGTCGAGGTTTTTCTTGATCTGTTCGGGAGTTATCTGATCTTTTGATGAAGATTTTTTATCAAAAGCAGCTAAATTGTTTTTTAATATATCAACACTTGTTTTTATGCAAATATCGCAGATGTAAACATCGGGCCCGGCGACCATGCTAGTAACTTCACTGCCTGATCGACCACAAAAAGAACAGTTTACGCTGCGTTGATCTCTTTTGTCATTCATGATTCTTTTTGAGTTTTATTTTCTAAAATTGTATTTATTTTTTCACGACAATCAGCAAAATATAAGGAGTTAGGGAAACTTTCAAGTAATTTATTGTAATGCTCCAATGCCGTTTCATTGTCCTTTAATCCGTAGTAAGCAACATTCCCACGCAAGAACAGAGCTTGATCTGAAAACACTATTGATTTTTCAACATTAAAAATTTGTGAGAGAATTTCATCCGCATGTTTATATTCGTCAATTGCAATAAATAGTTTAGCGAGTTTCATCAAAGCTGTTTCGCGCATAAGGAAAAATTCAGATGTTCCGGCAATTTTTTCAAATTCCGATATTGCCTCAAAAATCTTCTGCTGCATCATAAGTTTATCTGCTTCAGCAAATGCAAGCAGACTGAGTGAATCGTTTTTAAATGTTGTTATCAAAATTGAAAGTTCAATTGCATCATTAGTTGTTTCGTCGCGAGTGTTTGTTGAGATTGATTTAAGTGTTGAAACGGATGCATCAAAATTACCTTTCCAAAAATCGAGTTTTGCAAGTCCAAAAGCAGCATCAGATCTGCTCTTTGCTGAAACACCTTTACTTGAGCGCGCTGATGCATAATATCTTCGGGCAGAATCAAGATTATTTCTTAATACTTCTATGTCCCCAAGTTGAACATAAGTGTTTGATCCAATATCCGAATTTGGAAAAAGTTCGACCACTTCGGCAAAAGAGCGATAAGCGGAGTCAAAATTATTGAAAATATTTTTCTCCAGAAGAGCTTTCCTATAATAAGCTTCTACGAGAATTTGTATGTTTCTTTTGTCGTTTGTCAATTCGTCGTAAAGTGCCAATATTTCGGTAAACTTATGTGAATTTATCGTATCGTTTACTTTGAAGAGTTTCCAGTTTTCGCTTGATCTATATCTGTCAATCAAAATTTTTTCCGAGGTTTTTGCATAGCCTAACTTAAAGTAGGAGGATAAATTTGAATCCGAAAAATTATCAACCAAAAATTTATATGCGCGGTTCGCTGAGATAAAATCGTTATCCTTCATTGCTTCTTCGGCAAAACCATAAATTAGTTGCCCTCGGCTTCCGGTTTTTTCATCAAGTTCGGCAATAATTTCAAATGCTCTTTCATAATCTCGTTTATATGTATAGAGATAAGCAAGAAATTGTTTTACCGTATTGTCGTTATTTTTCGAAAGGTAATCTTTAAAACCGTCGATAATCTCTTCTATGGCACCTTGATTTGAAAGAAAAGGTGTAATTCTGTTTTTTATGTTTTGATACTGTTGGGGATTATTTTGGAGAATTTCCGAATATTCATAAACCGCTTCTGAATAATCCATTGTGGCTAACAATAAATTTGCAATTTCTAGTGATAAATTCGTTTGATTTTGGGATATCTTCTTCCCTTTGTTCAAAATATCAATTGCTTCCTCAAAGGCACGAATTTGAATCGCATAGTTTGCCATCAATCTGTAACTAACCTCGTTTTCAGGTTTAGTCTCAATTCCTTTTTGCCAGAAAATTTTTGCAGAATCGGGAGTTCCTTTAATGAAATAAGTACTGCCAAGCATTCCGTAAACATTGAGATCATTAGGATTGTTGATCAATCTTTCGTTTAGAAATTTTATTGAAGATTCATAATCCTTTGTACTTAAATAAATTTCATTAATCGCTGAAATTACAGTGTTGTTCCAAGGCTGTTGAGAAAGGACTTCGAAGTAAATCGATCTTGCTCTTTCTAATTCTCCCATTCGTTCGTAAGTCTGAGCAAGCTGTATTTTGGAAGCGATATTATCATCAACTTGGGCTTCAATTCGAGTTACAATCAAAAAGGAAAAACAGAAAAGAAAAAATATTTGTTTTGTTCGTTTCACGCAAAAATTCCGGGGTCAAAAATATTACCGATGTTCAAAATTAAATTCGGGTCCAATGTTTTTTTAAGTGAAGCCATCTCTCTTACTTTTTCTTCTCCGAACATATCAATTAGATATTCTCTTTTCATCTTGCCAATTCCATGTTCGGCTGAAACTGTTCCTCCAAGTTCAACGGCTTTTATACACATCTGCTTGTAGAGTTGTTTCGCGTTTTCATATTCTTGTATAGACTTTAAAATAAAATTCAAATGTAAATGCGAGTTTCCAATATGACCATATATTACAAAGTTAATACCAGAACCTTCAGCTATAAGTTTGCAAAAATTATAATACTCTTCTAGCTTATCGTTCGGAACGGCGGTATCGGTTCCGACTTTTCTAAAATTGTTTTTTGAAATGTACTCATTCACTTGAGAAGGAATTGAGTGCCGGAAATTTTCAAATTCTTTTCTTTCTTTTTCCGAAAGAGCAATCCAGCTTTCGTCAACATTTATATTATTGTTTTCCAAGAGAGTAATCCACTCTTCGAGAACAGTATCTTGTGATTCAGAAGTTGTTTCTTGTTCTATCCAGATCGCAGCTTCGGTATTTGGGGGAATTGCACCAGGCGATCCTTTCACAAACTTAAGAGAATTTATGTCGAAGAATTCGATCCCGCGTGCGTTAATTTTACTTGTAACGTTTTTATTTATTTCAGATAGATATCTTACTTTCTCAACGAACTTTAGCGATTCAATTTCTGATTTAAAGAAAACAAAGATTGAAAATATTTTTTCCGGTATGGTCATCAAACTCAATTTGATTTCAGTTATTATGCCAAGCGTTCCTTCCATTCCTATAAATAAATCGATAGCATCTAAATTTTTGGTAACATAATAACCTGCGGAATGTTTTGTGTTTGGGATTGTTATTTCAGGAAGATTTAATTCAATCAACTTTCCGGATTGAGTTTTAAGAGTAAGTTCATAGTTGTCTTGTTTTATCTCACCTCTTTTTAATTTGAGCATTTCACCGTCGGGCAGAATGATCGAAAGTTCTTGAACAAAGTTTCTGGTTGGTCCGTATTTAAATGTCTTTGCCCCGCTGGCATTTGTTGCGACTGTACCGCCGATAAAACAATTCTTCTCAGTCGGATCTGGAGGATAATAGAGATTTAACTCCGATAGTTTTTCGTTTAATTCTGAAAGAAATACTCCGGGTTGTACTACTGCAATTTTTTCTTCAGGATCGATCTTCAAAATCTTGTTCAGCTTTTCGGTTGAAATTACTAACCCATCTTGTGGAACAGACCCGCCGGTTAGACCGGTTCGTGCACCGCAGACTGTAATTTTTTTCTTGTTTGAGTTTGCAGATTTAACGAGTTTAACAATATCATCTGCGGACTCCGGAAAATAGACTCCTTCACATTCCCCTTTGAAGTTTGCAGCGTCATTCAAGTAATCTTGTATTTCGGATTGATCGAATTTAAAAATCATAATAAAACTTTTGGAGGCTGGTAATACTATTCGGTTGGTTTATCGTGTTTTATCATTATTTGCTTCCACTCGACTTCGGATAATTGAACCGATTCTTCGATCAACATAATCGGGATATCGTTTTTAATTTTATATTTGCGTCTGGTTGCTTTATCCGTTGAAATTAATGAATCACCTTCCAGAACAAGATCTGCTTTAGTTTCGGGACAGCATAATATATCAAGTAAATCCTTTCTGATCATTACTACCTCATTGATTTATCGATTCATAAATATATGGTTAATGTGAAATTTATTCCATTTTATTTTTCCCCGAAGCTAAAAGAGTTAGATAAACTTCGTTAATAACATTCATTTACCTATTTTTGTTTCTACTATATTATTTTTACCAAATTATCTATGATCGGAAGATAAATGACGAAATACCTAAGTGCGATTTTTATTGCAGCAGCAGCCATTAGTTTTTTTACAACTTGCGGTGAATCTAAAGTTGAAACCGGTATAAGCAATTTAAGGATTGAGAATCCCAAATTGATAGACAGTTATCAATTACGTTTTCCTGAACCGAGCGGACTTAGTTTTACTTTCACAAAAGATGGTTTTTGGAGCGTAAGCGATCAGAATCAAACCGTTTATAAACTTAATTTCAAGGGAGAAATTCTTGATAGTCTGGTTCTTAAGGATAAAGATTTGGAAGGAATAACTGCAGTCGATGAAAATACACTTGCTGTTGTGTTCGAGATCGAAAGAAAAGTTGCTCTTATAGATCTTGCCGGAAATGAGCTACGTGAAGTAAAACTTGAAACAAACGACATCTTTAATTCTGGGCTTGAGGGGATAACTTACGTTCCTTCGGATTCGGTATTTTTTGTGTTGAATGAAAAAGAACCCGGACTGCTCATAAAATTGGATAAAGAATTAAATTTACTTGAAACTAAGGAATTAAATTTTGCGATGGATTATTCGGCAGTATTTTATTCAGAAATTGATAGTTCGCTTTGGATTCTTAGTGACGAAAGTTTAAAAGTGTTCAAATGTGATATGGAAGGCAATGTAAAATCAGCGTACAGAGTTGAAGTTCCACAGCCGGAGGGTTTCGTTATGGATGCTGATAAGAATATTTTTTATGTTGTATCCGACAGTGCCGAAAAAATTTATATTTATGAGTACAAATAAATCTCTATGAAAAAATTTTTAGTAATATTGATTTCACTCTTATTTTTAGGAGCAGCAATTTTTGCGGTTCTCGGAACTCTGTTTACTGACAAACTCCTTTCCGAAAAATTGGAGGAAGTGAAAAAAATAAGTGAGAAAAAAAACGGCGATAATATCTTAAGTGAAACCAAAGAGACAGAACTTCACCGCCTATACAGAAAAAACAATATGCCGCACTCAGTTCTATTTCCGAAATTTGTTCGAATAAAATCAACAGGAACATTCAGAACAAATTCCGAAGGTGAGTGGAAAAATTTTAATGAAGAATCTTATTATTCTTTGAGCGATCCGGCTTTTTTATCCAATAACAAACTGGAGACCGGAAGATTTTTTTGGATTCGAGATATAGATTTATTCTTTAATGGTGAAGGTACTCAATTAAGAAAATATTTATCGAGCCTAAACCTTCGAGAAGAAACGGGAATAAAAATAGCCAAGTTATTTTTAATGAGATATCTTTCAGACATGGTTTATTTTCCATCGCAGTTTTTTAACGTTGATTTGATTACTTGGAAAACCATTTCGAAAGGAAAAATAGCTGCGGAAATTAAATTTAAGGAACTAGTTGTAATTTGTGAATTTACTTATAACGATCTCGGAGAAATTGAATCATTCAAGTCTTCGGTCGATGAATCGGAAAGTGAAGAAAATAGAACTTATTTGTTTATTGAATTCTCAGATTACAAACAATTCGATGGTTTTTACATTCCCGTAAAATCAGTCTCAAGCTGGATAACACCACATCTTAAATATGAGTTCAAAAATGTTACTATCCAAAATCTGAATTATGATATTCCCGAATTGTTTCCCGACGAGGAACAAAAGTTTTAATCACCTCGTATAAAGATTTCTGTTATCAACTTACCCTGAAGACAATGAGCGCAGCCGAAGTTTTGGAGGAACTAAAAAAACTCTCTTCCGAGAAAAACAGAGAAGGTATGTCCCGCTATGGGATTAATATTGAGACGGCATACGGCGTACCCGTTAACGAAATAAGAAATCTTGCAAAAAGAATAAAGACGAACCACCTTCTAGCACAGCAGCTTTGGAAATCCCGGATTCATGAAGCACGGATTCTTGCTTCAATTATAGCTGATCCTGAAATAACCACAAAAACTCTCCTAAATGATTGGGTGAAAGACATAAATTCATGGGATTTATGCGATCAGACTTGTAACAATTTAATAGTGAAAACTCGTCATGTTCATGATCTTTCATTAAAATGGAGTCATTCAAAAAAGGAATTCACAAAAAGAGCTGGATTTTCGCTTATGGCAATTTCAGCTGTTCACGATAAAAATTCACCGGATGAAAAATTCGTTGAATATTTGGATAGAATTAGTGTAGAAAGTAATGATGACAGAAATTTTGTTAAAAAATCTGTTAATTGGGCGCTTAGGCAGATTGGAAAAAGAAATCACAATTTAAATAGACTTGCTATTGATTGCGCAAACAGTATTTTAGAGAGTACGGAAAGTTCCGCAAAATGGATTGCACGAAACGCTCTGAAGGAACTTAATACATGCAGATTGAAATCTAATTAATTATCGGTTTATAAATGCAGATATCAAATTTATCGTATAGAAATATGCTCTGCTTGGAGTCGTATAAATCTGCTTATTCCGCACCTGCATTCGATAAATATTTCCGGTATTTCAAACCCGCTCCGCCTTTTATCCTTGAAAAGAATAAAAACTTGTTGAATTTTCTAGACCAAATTACAACAAAAAAAATTACGTTTATATCAGATTCCTTTAATGAATTCATTTCTAAAGTTACGGACAAACTTCTGGTAATAAATGTTTCTCCGGGAACATCTCCGCTTTCAATCAAACTTTTGACAGATTTCGATAATAGTATATTTAAAATTCTTGAGATAGACGACAAGTTTATGGAAGAAAAACAGGAAATCTATGATTCGGTTTTCGGCGATTACGAAGGTCGTATTAAGTGCATAGGAATTGATAAATATAAATCGACACTTACAACTATTGTTGAATTGATTAAAGAATATTACAAAGATAATCCTGTTTTGTTAATCTGCGACGGGACAATGTGTTCTGACGTAATTAATGAGATTAAAGAGTTGGCTGAATGTTTGAAGTCCAGTGAAAAAACAAACGTCCTCTTGATAGATTATGTTAATTCCGAAATCGAAGATTTTTTAGGCAATGAGAATAAAAAAATAGCTGTTAATTACCCACATCGAAGCGAAAAACTTTTAGAAACAATTAAAAATGCCGGTGGTGATGTGGTTAAAAATATGAATTTTAGTATAAATTTTTCGCGGGAAGCGAAGGCCGTAAGAGAGTTTCAGCTTTCGTTGTGGAAAATTTAATTTGGTTGAAGTTTATCTTTTATCTTCTTGGGAAGTTTTTGAACTACGAGATTGTAGGAATCATCAATCCATTCTTTTACAAGACTTTGTTTTATTACCTTTTCAAGTTCTATTGTGTTCCAATGAGTTTTGTTCATATGATAACCGGGTTTTATATAATTAAACTCTTCTCTAAGCTGCAATGCTTTTTCGGGATCACACTTCAAATTGATAAAATGCGGAGGATTGAGGTCCAAAAGACAAAACATTTTTCCCATTACTTTAAATACCAATGTAGATTGATCGAAAGGAAACTCCTCAGAAACTCCGGGCTTTTTAATACAATAATTACGAACTTGTTCGATATCCATTTAACTTCTCTTTTCGTTATGCGTCATAAGTTCTTACTTGTGTTAAAATAAATGGTTTATATTTTTGAAACAATTCTATTATCTTTTTTGTATGAATTACTTATTAAATAAGAAACAAAAGTGGATTAATTATATGAAAAGAATACTCACCACACTTTTTGTCGTTCTGTTGGCCTTCAGCTGCAATGCGCAAAATGCCGAAGAACTCATTTCTAGAAATAACGATATAGATTCTAACAAGGTAATTATCCCGGATGAATTTCATTCCAAAGTAAATAGAATTATCACAACTCTTCTTTCCAGGGCACATTACCGTAAGTTTGATTTGAATGATTCTCTTTCTAGTAAAGTTTTGGATAACTACTTATCGATGTTAGATAATAATAAGCTATACTTTATTGCATCGGACATTGAAAAATTTAAGCAATACGAGCACAGTTTTGATGATTTTCTTCAAACAGGAGATCTTCGGGTTCCCTTCGAGATTTTTAATGTTTATAAACAAAGAGTAGGTGAGAGAATTGATTTTGTAATTAAAACTTTAGATAAAGGATTTGATTTTTCCATCAATGAAGAAATTCATCCCGATAGAAGGGAAGAACCTTGGGCAGCAAATGTTGATGAACTTAATGATCTTTGGCGCAAGAGATTAAAAAACGATGCCCTAAATCAAAAACTTAACGGAACTGAGCAGGAAAAAGTATCTGATAATCTTAAGAAAAGGTTTATGAGTTTTCATAAAACCGTGCTCAAGTATGAGAACGAAGATGTCTTTCAAATTTATCTCAATGCATTTGGTGAAACGATTGAACCGCACACAAATTATATGTCGCCTATAACTGCGGAAAACTTTGGAATAAACATGAGCCTCTCACTTGAAGGAATTGGAGCACAGTTGACCTCGCAAAATGATTATGTGACAATAACAAGAATTATTCCGGGAGGACCAGCTGCAAAAAGCGGCAAGCTTGAAGAAAACGATAAAATCATAGGAGTTGCTCAAGGCGATGAAGGTGAGATGGTGGATGTTATTGGTTGGAGGTTGGATGATGTGATTCAACTGATCCGCGGAAAAAAGGGCACTAAGGTTAGACTGAAAATCGAAAAGGGTGGCGAAGGTCTGATCGCAAAACCTTTCGAACTGGAACTTATCAGAGATAAAATTAAGCTTGAAGAACAAGCCGCGAAAAGTGAGATTATCGAAATTGACGAAGATGGGACGAATTTCAGAATTGGAGTTATTGATATTCCCGGATTTTATGTCGATTGGGATGGTAAGCGTAAAGGAGATCCGGATTATAAGAGCACTACCCGAGACGTTAAACGAATACTCGCGGAACTAAAAAATGAAACAGTTGATGGAATTATTGTTGATTTAAGGAATAACGGCGGCGGCTCTCTGCAGGAAGCAATTGAATTAACCGGATTGTTTATTGATTACGGTCCCGTGGTTCAGGTTAGAAATAACGACGGAAGCGTTGATGTAGGCACTGATCCCGATGACACAATCGCATACGAAGGACCGCTTGCAGTGATGGTAAATCGTTCAAGTGCATCTGCTTCAGAAATATTTTCCGGAGCAATTCAAGATTATGAGCGCGGATTGATTATTGGTTCGCAGACTTTTGGCAAAGGAACTGTTCAAAATTTGATCGACTTAAAACGCTTTATGCCATCTCAACCGGATAAGCTTGGTCAGGTAAAACTTACAATTGCGAAGTATTATAGAATAACCGGAAGCAGCACGCAGACAAAAGGTGTAATTCCGGATATAGTTTTTCCCTCTGTATATGATTCCGAAGAATTTGGAGAAGGGGCAAGAGAAAGCGCACTTCCATGGGATACCATCGCAGCAACCGATTTTCATAAATACGAAAATATTAAACAATTTTTACCTGAACTTGTAGAAAGACATAGAGAAAGAATTGAGAGAAGTGCCGAGTTTCAATATTACCTCGAGGATGTTCAGCACGCGGTGTCTAATCGGGAAAGAAATTCATACTCTTTGAACGAAGAGATTAGGAAGAAAGAACGCGACGAAGCTGAAGAATTGAGAAAACAACGGGATGAAGCACGCGAAAAATTAAAGGAAATAAAATTAAGCGGTGATGAAGAAGTTAGGTCGAAAAAAGTTTTTATTGATGATCCCTTGTTAGAAGAAAGCGGAAGAATTCTGGCTAATTATATTTCTATGAAAATAGGTTAATTCTTTATCAACCATTCAATTTTAAAGACCGTTTCAAGGAATATCGTGAAACGGTTTTTTTATGCGTAAATTGCCGCAGAAAGATAACCGACAACTCTATCATTATCCCCCGAAATATCACCCGAATCCGACCGGTGAAGTACTTTTGCATTTTTCTTATTCATCAATGCCGCGGTTTTCATTAATGTTACAATCAATCCTCCGCCGCATGCAAAACATTTTTGATTTTCAAGATCGGATTGAAGTTTTTCGAAATCAAAATTTATGATGTTTTCCTCCACGATCGAATCGAACTTGTCTGCAGTCTTTTTTGAATAAAAATGAGAAAGATCTGAACTAGCGACGATGATTGTTTTATTGTCAATAACTTTGGCGATCGATTCAGCAAGATCGGTGATATTATTCATTTGCTGATTTCCCATTACGATTGGGATAAGAGAAAAATCTTGATTTATCATTTGCAGAAAAGGAAGTTCAACTTCTAAAGCGTGTTCGGTTCTGTGTCCTCGCTCGCCGAAGAAAACTGAATTTGAATTTTTTACAATTTCGTCAGCCGTATTTTTATCTATTGGAATTTCACCAAGAGGAGTAATGTATGAGTCCCCATCAAAAATACACGAACCATCAAAGAAATCATTATGACTTGGTGAAAGCACAATAGCTTTATCGAATATTTTGTTTTCCAACAACTTAAAGGCATAAGCCGCCGTTAGACCAGAATAAACATATCCGGCATGCGGCGCGATTATTCCTATAACGTTTTGTGGAGTTATTTCAATTTCTACTTGTCCGAAAAATTCATCAACCATCTTCTTAAGTTCCCCCGGATGTGAAGGATAAAACATTCCTGCGACAGAAGGTTGTCTGACTTTTTTCATTTTGATTCCCAATCTTGTTCAGAAAAAACAGTGGCGGTAAAAAGACTAATTTTCAACTTTGTTTCTTTCCAGTATTCGGAATATAATCCGGCTTTTCTGCAGAGGGCGCTCAAAAATTGTTCTCGGTTCATTTTGTGTTCCAAAGGAACTTGAGGAAGAAGAAGAGCACGTCTCGGTTCTTCAAGTATAAGTCCGTGAGTTCCAATTTCTATGTCTTCATATTCTTTCATTGCGAACGGTTCAGAAAGAATTGATATTTCAATTTTGACATCAGTAAATTCTTCTTTTGTAATGGGATTAAATCTTGGATCTTCGAAAGCTGCATGCTTAGCAGAATCGGTTATTATTTGATACAAAGGCTTTTCGGAAATTATATAGCCGATGCAGCCGCGTAAATTGTTATTAAGAGTAAGTGTAACGAACGCACCGCACTTTGAATGAAAAACCGGATTTAACGGAATTGATAATTTGGTTTCTTTGTTTATTCCCAGCGAGGATTTTATTGAATTCCTCGCAATTGAGACCAGAAATTTTTTTTCTTCATCAGTTAATTTCATTAAATCATCTTATGTACTTTTATTTTTTGCTTATCGACAAGAAGAAAGAGTAAATCTTTATAAACGAAGAATGAATCTGGCACGAACGCATTTAAATTACGGTTGAGTATCTCCTTAAATATAATTTTTTGCTTATCAATATCAATAGCGGCGAAACGGTTTTCTATCAAATTATTTTTATTCCTGAAATGATAATTCATAAGAAATAGATTCTCATATTTTCCAACCTCAATGTTTCCGATTATTTCAAGCCCGTCAATTATTTTTTTGATTGTGGACGAAAGTTCATCATTAGACGACGTTGAATATCTCTCCGGGAAAATGTAATCGGAATAATCTTTTGAGTTTTCATACTCTGATCTCTTTATTTCAAAATACTCTCTTCCCTTTTCGTTTTGGTCTGAAAAATCGCCTGTTCTTGGATCAAGAAGAAAATATTTGTCCCCGGTCATCGTCGAAATCGAAACAAATGAATTACCTTCAAATGAAAAGTGATATGTAAACTGATCATTTTCCCACAACACTTTTTGCGTGTTGAGATCAAAAGCGAGTATTTCTCTGTGTCCCGGCATATCCGGTTTTGCAAATTTATGGAGGAACATTATATCGCCGTAAATTTCATCAACTCCAATCCAAAATTTTTCCGGCATTTGAAAATTATCAAAAATTAATTCACCGGTTTCGATTTTCAAACATGAGAAATAAACTTCTTTTTTTTCGGTGTCTCTTATTTCAATTACAAGTTTCTCGGTTTCCGAAATAAGTAAACGCCAAATTTGATTGTCCGATGAATAAGAATAAGCTTTTTTAATTTTCATTTGAACTTCGCTTCGGGATTTTATTCAATCGGTTTAAATCTAGCTGTAAAATGACGAAGCATAGGTGCTTCATAAGTTATCTCCATTCCTTTCAATTTTTCTCTGTTGTTGAAAGCGTCTATCACTACTTCGGAAACATAATCTATGTGGCTTTGAGTATAAACTCTGCGTGGAATTGCAAGCCTCACAAGTTCCATCGGAGGCGGAATAAGCTCACCTGTTTTTTTATCGTATTTACCGAACATAACACTTCCGATTTCCACGGAGCGCACTCCGCCGTCTAAATAAAGCTCACATACTATAGCCTGACCCGGATATTGATGCGGCGGGATTTGAGGGAGAAATCTTTTTGCATCAATGTAAACTGCATGTCCGCCCGGCGGTTCGATTATAGGCACACCATTGGCGAGTAACTTTTCTCCCAGATATTCGGTGCTTCTTATTCTATATTGAAGATAATGTTCATCAACCACTTCCTCCAAGCCTTGAGCAACTGCTTCAAGATCGCGTCCGGCAAGTCCGCCGTAAGTCGGAAATCCTTCCGTAACGATCAAAAGATTTCTGCTTTTGGTTGCAAGCTCCTCGTTGTTTATTGACAAGAATCCGCCGATGTTCACCAATGCATCTTTTTTTGCGCTCATTGTTGCACCATCGGAATAAGAAAACATTTCCCGGCAGATTTCGATTATCGATCTATCCGAGTAACCAGGCTCTCTTTTCTTTATGAAGTAGGCATTTTCTGCAAACCTGCATGCGTCGAGAAACAATGGAATTCCATATTTGTCGCAGACCTTACGAACTTCTTTAATGTTTTTCATCGATACAGGCTGACCGCCGCCCGAGTTGTTGGTAATTGTTAACATTACCATCGGAATATTTTCCACACCGGTTTGGTCAATAAATTTTATGAGAGCCTCTATATCCATATCCCCTTTAAAATCGGCTTTAAGTTCAGGATGTTTCCCCGTTTCGTTCAACAAGTCAACTGCTTCAGCACCCGTAAATTCAATATTTGCGCGCGTCGTGTCGAAATGAGTGTTGTTCGGAATATACTTCCCTTCACCGCCGGTAATACTAAATAGAATTTTTTCTGCTGCTCGTCCTTGATGAGTTGGTATTATAAATTGATGCCCGGTAATATTTTTTACAGCTGATTCAAATCTGTAAAAACTTTTTGAGCCAGCGTAGGATTCATCACCCTCCATAACTCCGGCCCATTGTTTTGCACTCATTGCGGAAGTGCCGCTGTCAGTTAAGAGGTCGATTAAGACGTCATCTGCATGGATTAAAAAAGGATTATAGCCGGCGTCAACCAGTATTTTTTCTCTTTCTTCTTTAGTTGTAAATCTAATCGGTTCAACGGATTTGATTTTGAAAGGTTCAATAATTGTTTTCATTTTTTTCTCTGGGATTAATTTCGATAATAATATCTCATAAAATAACATTTATTGATAAAAAATATTCTATAGAGACCAAAATCAGTTTTATTTTGATCAAAATGAATAAAATCTGATACGGAGTGTATTAAAAAAACAAGATTTTCCAAATGACTTTTTATATAAAAAAGTCTAACTTTTATATACTTATCGAAAAATTACCAATCAAAAAAGGGGATAGGGTTATGGACGAGCTAAACAACGAAGAATTACAAGAACAAGATTCCGGAGAGGAAGAAGAATTTGAATTGAGCCATACCGATAAGTTGGCGGGCATTTTTACTGAGCCTTCAGCAACTTTTGAAGCAACAGCAAAGTTTCCACCCAAAACAAGTGACTGGCTTATACCGGTTTTCTCACTGATTATTGTTGTAATTATTTCCAACTTCCTGATAATGAGTAATCCAATTATCAAACAAGCCATAGTAGAAAAACAGCTTTCGATTGTTGAAAAACAATTTGCTGACGCCGTCGAAAGCGGGTCGATGTCACAGCAGCAGGCTGACGAACAGATGGACAGGGTTAGGGATACAATCGATCAGCAGATGGCAGCAGGTCAAATCTTTTCTGTTATCGGAGTTTTACTCGGTGTATTTATTGTTTTCTTTATCGTTGCCGGAGTTTATTTCTTGTTTTCGAGATTTGCACTAAAAGGTGATGGCACTTATGCTTCAGCTATGGTTCCATATGGATTATCGTTTTACATATCAATTATTGCCGCAATAATTCAGCTTATTTTATCGCTTTCAATGGATAAACATTTCCAGGATTTAAGTGTTGCAACTTTTATAGATATGGATACATCAACATTTATCGGAATGCTTTTAAGTAAACTGGATATTTTTTCAATCTGGGCTTATTCAATAATTGCTATTGGACTTGCGAAAATGTTTAAGTCGGAAGATTCCGGAAAATATTTTGCGATGGTTTTCGGTCTTTGGATCGGTGTTTCTATAATTTGGTATTTTGTGGTTAAAGCAGTTCCTTTCTTGGGCGGTTTTGGAATGTAATTTTTTTGTAGGATCATTCACGTTTGGTGGATGATCCTTTTTCTTCCTACCCAAATCAGTTCCCAGTTTCGTTTATTGTTTTATCGAGAAATTCGATGCGGGATTTTTCTATTTTTGATCATGATATTTAAAAAAATGGAAAGATTATGAAACGCTTAAACTATTTTATAAGAACAACTCTTTTTGGCGGGCTTTTGGTCGTCCTTCCCATTATAGTTTTGATACTAGTTCTCAACTGGATGATAGGAATTCTAACTCAATTTGTCGAGCCGATTACAAACGTACTTATTGCTACTGCAAAGTTGAATTATATTGTGGCCAGCGCTGTTTCGATAGGTATTATTTTAATCACGTTCTTCATTATCGGATTAGTGATCAAAACAAGAATCGGAAAATTTACTTTTGGAATTTTTGAAGAGAATGTCTTAAAAAAAATTCCTTTTTATAAGATCATTAAGGAAACAATTATTCAGCTTTTCGGCACGCAGAAAAATCTTTTCAAAGGTGTTGCGCTTGTGGATTTGTACGGAGTCGGGAATTTTGTTACAGCATTTATAACCGACGAACACGACAGCGAATTTGTAACCGTGTTTGTTCCTTCGGGACCTGCTCCAACCGCCGGATTTGTTTATCATGTTAAGCGGCAGTTTGTGCATAAAATAAACTATCCGCTTGATCAATCAATGCGGACAATAATAAGTCTCGGAGTGGGTTCAAAAAATCTTATTGAAAAATATAACAAATATTATAAAACTGATTGAGGATCTATATCAATAATGTAGCGTACATTTCTGAATCTCGATTTTTTGTTGAACTGAATTTGTGCTTCCTCGACAGTGCTTCTTAATATTTTGCCCGAAGGATCCGTTTCACGGGATGATTTTATTAATATTTGATAGCGATAGAATTTTTTAATCCGCTCGACAACAGCTGCTGTGGGCGGCATAACTTGAAGGGGTGATTTTCGTCTTGTCAATTCGGAATGAAAATCTTTTGCTGCGCCGACAACGTTTTTTTCTTCCATATCTTTAAACTCGACTAAACATAATCTAGTAAACGGAGGATAGCCGCCGTTTTTCCTTAGCTTAATCTCCTTTTCGTAGAAACCGGGATAATTGTTAAGCAAGACCATCTGAAGAATAAAATGTTTTCTGTTCTGAGTCTGGATTAAAACCTTGCCCGGTTTTGCGCTTCTCCCGGCTCTTCCCGCCACTTGTGTGAGGAGTTGAAAAGTTCTTTCATCCGCACGAAAATCCGGAAGCCATAGAGTCGCTTCGGCAGAAATTACACCTACCAATGTTACGTGAGAAAAATCCAATCCCTTAGAAACCATTTGAGTGCCGACTAAAATATTCGTTTCACCTTTTTTGAATCTATTCAGGATTAATCCGAGTTTGCCCCTTTTGTTTATCGAATCCGAGTCGATTCTTTCCATTACAACATTCGGAAAGTGATATTCAAGTTCGTCTTCAACTCTTTGTGTACCAGTTCCGAAAAACTTTATGTTAAGTGAACCGCAGGTCGGACAAGCTTTCGGAACAGGCTGAACAGCAGAACAATAGTGGCACTTCATCGTATTGTTGTTCATATGAAAAACAAGCGGAACCGAGCAGTCCCCGCAGGTAACAATTTCACCGCAATCGTCACAATAAACTTGTGTTGCATAACCTCGCCTGTTCTGCAGAAGAATAACTCCTTCGTTTCTTGATAAGGAATCAGCAATTTCCTTTATTAAAGCAATAGAGAAAATGTTTGCCATTCTTTTCTGCTTTCTTTCCGATATTATATCAACAAGTTTAATTTCCGGAAGTGTTGCGCCGTCAATTCTATTAGGCAGCTCAAGCAAAGTGAACTTTCCGATTTCGGTGTTGTATTTGCTTTCTACCGATGGCGTTGCCGAACCGAGTACTACCGGACAGTTGGAAAATTTCGCTCTTATCACCGCAGAATCGCGTGCATGATATCTTGGAATATTCTCAAATTGTTTGTAGCTGGAATCATGCTCTTCGTCCACAACGATCAACCCAATTTCATTAAGCGGTGCAAATAATGCGGAACGTGCACCTACGACAACTTTGTACTTTCCTTGAATTATTCCTTTCCATGAATCATATCTTTCACCTAACGACATTCTGCTGTGGATTACAGTAACTATATCTTTGAAAACATTATAAAATCTAGATGTTATCTGCGGTGTGAGCGAAATCTCCGGAACTAATATGAGCACCGATTTTCCGGTTTCGATAGCTTTTTTTGCGAGATCGATATAAACTTGTGTTTTCCCTGATCCGGTTACGCCATGCAGTAAATAAACATTAAATTTTTCTTCGAGAATCTGCTCGGAAATCTGATTGACAATAATTTGTTGTTCTCCGGTGAGAGTTAAATTTTTATACTCCTCTACATAGGTCTGATGAAACTTTCTTTCGACAGCTTTGTCAAAAATTTCAACTATCCCTTTTTTCTCAAGTGAGTTAAGTGATGACTGATTTGAATCAGTTTTTTTCAGAAGTTCTGAAGCAAGTACCTCCCCGTTTTCGGGCTTCGATTGTAATAATTCAAGAAGAAGTACAACCTGCTTTGGCGAATTTGATTCTAACGAGGGAAGAATTTCAAAAATTTTATCTTTGGTAAGTTTTAATTTTACGTGTTTCTGAGTTTTAGTTTTTACTTTTGGATCTTCGATTTGATTTACGATTGTTACCGCTCCGGATTTCTCGAGACCTCTCAGAACAGAATAAATCTGCTTCTTCTTTACCTGTTTCTGAAGAGCGGAAATTGTTGTGAAATTCTTATTTGCCAGAGCTTCGAGAACATAAAATTTGAGTCCCGGTTTCTTTTTTCTTTCCTGAACTAAAATTTCTCCGCATAGATCTTTATCTACAAAAATCTTTCGTTTCGATTCGACTTCCGAGCCATAAGGAACAGAATTTTTTAGTGCCTCACCCAGCGAACAGATATAATATTCAGAAATCCATTGATAAAATTTTAAATCCGTTCGGTCGAAAATTGGTTCTTCATCCAAAACGTCCAAAATCGATTTAATCTTGCCTTTTAAGTCTGTCTTGGTCGAAATTTCAATCACATACCCGGTCAAAATTCTTCTTCCAAAAGAACACACGACACGTACTCCGAATTTGACTGATTTATTCATTTCATCCGGGATTAAATAGGTGAAAGAATTTCTGAATGGAAGCGGAAATACTACTTGTGCATACATGATTTTTTCTTTGTTATAAAGCCAATATAATCATTTTTATACTCAGTCGAATAATTAGATTTGAAAAATCAATTTCAATCCTTTATTTTAATGCACTCGATTTACATAACAACAAGCTAAAAGGAACCAATATGAAAAAAGCAGCATTAATTTTGACACTTATTCTTTTTTCGACAACTTTATTATTAGCCGAAGAAGGAGATAAATACGGCAAACCAATTACCTTGACAGACAAAACAATGATCTCCGAAATTTTATCAAACGGAAACGAGTTTGAAGGAAAGAAAGTCCTGATTGAGGGCACGGTTGTAAATGTATGTAAAAAAGCCGGTTGCTGGATAGAACTTGCAAGCGATAAAGAGATGGAATCAGTAATTGTTAAAGTTGACGACGGAGTAATAGTTTTCCCGATGGAAGCAAAAGGAAAAACCGCTCTTGTAGAAGGTGAAGTTTATTCCGTTATGGTGACAGAAGAAGCTTGTGTAGGTGACGGTGGAACTCATGAATGCGGAGACGAAGAGAAAAAAGAATCCGAAGAGTGCGAACACGAAAAAGTGCAAAAGGAAACAAAGAAATATATGATTAAAGGAATTGGTGCTCTCATTAAATAACCGGTTATTAATTTTGTACAGTAAGCCTTCACATTTGTGAGGGCTTTTTTTTAGGAGTTTTTATGAAGTGGCGGAAAATTGTTCGCATTGTTCATCGTGATTTCGGGTATCTTGCCGTTGGATTAACTATTATTTATGCGATCTCCGGAATCGCTGTTAATCATATTGATGAGTGGAACTCGAATTATATAATCGAAAAAACCGAGACAACCTTTCCGGCAAATCCCGACTCAACTATGCAGACTGCGGATATGATAGATTATGTCCTGAACTTTATTGAAACCTCGGATACCCTAAAGAGCAGTTTTAGATCGAGTCCGGTTACAGTAGATATTTTCTTCGAAGGTAAAACAGTTCAAGCAAATATTAGAACGGGGATTGCGAGAATTGAAACTGTAGAGAGCAGAAGATTTTTTCGTGAAACAAACTTTCTACATTTAAATGTCCCCAAAAAGACTTGGACTTACGTTGCCGACGGTTTTGCAATTATTTTAATCCTGCTTGCCATAACCGGGATGTTTATGATAAAAGGAAAGAACGGAATTACCGGAAGAGGAAAATGGCTTACAATAATTGGCTTCATAATTCCGGTAGTATTTCTTCTGATTTACTTTTAAGTAAATTATTTTTGTTTAGAACATAGTTTATAACTTAGAAAGATAATTATTATTTTTACCCGCAAATATTAAAAATTATTCAAAGGTTGAGATGAAAATTCACGAATATCAAGCAAAGGAAATTTTAAGAAAATACAACGTTGCCGTTCCTGAAGGAAAGGTCGCTTTTTCCGTTGACGAAGCTGTTGAAGCCGCTAAATCGATTAAAGGAAATATTAAGGTTGTAAAAGCACAAATTCATGCCGGTGGAAGGGGAAAAGGCGGCGGTGTTAAGGTTGCTAAGGGAGTTCCCGAAGTAAGAAAATACGCAAATCAAATTTTAGGAATGAATCTCGTTACTCATCAAACCGGTCCTGAAGGGAAAATCGTAAAACGACTTTTAATTGAACAGGGAGTTAACATCGACCGCGAACTCTACGTTGGAATCACTCTTGATCGCGCACAATCAAAAAATGTTGTGATGGCATCCACAGAAGGAGGCGTAGAAATTGAAAAGGTGGCTGCCGAAAAGCCTGAGTTAATACTGAAAGAATCAGTTGATCCGGCGGTTGGTCTTCAACCATATCAAGCTCGAAAACTTGCGTTTGGACTTGGACTTGAGGGAGATCAATTTAAAAATGCAGTTAAGTTCTTTATGTCCCTCTACAAAGCATATGAAGCAAGTGATGCTTCAATTGCTGAGATAAACCCCCTTGTTGTTACGAAGGAAGGAGATGTTATTGCCCTTGATGCAAAAATGAATTTTGACGATAACGCACTCTATAGACACAAAGATATTGTCGCTTACAGAGATTTGGATGAAGAGGAACCGCTTGAAATTGAAGCTTCAAAATATAATCTGAATTATATTAAGCTTGACGGCAATGTTGGCTGTATGGTTAACGGAGCCGGACTTGCGATGGCTACCATGGATATCATAAAACTTGCCGGCGGCGAACCAGCAAATTTTCTTGATGTCGGCGGCGGAGCAAATAAGGAGACGGTATCAAACGGATTTAAAATTATTCTTTCTGATCCGAATGTTAAAGCAATCTTGATTAACATATTCGGAGGAATTGTAAGATGCGATCGTGTGGCGCAAGGTGTTATTGATGCTGTGAACGAAATTGGTGTCGAAGTCCCGATAGTCGTTAGACTCGAAGGCACTAACGCCGAAGAAGCAGGGGTGCTCCTGAAAAAATCAAAGCTAGATTTTGAAGTTGCAACGACCCTGGAAGATGCCGCAAAGAAAGT
>CAZCLA010000014.1:0-4323 GCA_964499285.1 uncultured Melioribacteraceae bacterium | reverse complement strand
GGCTGTGGATGCGGCTGCGGCAATAACTCGAAAATAGTAGATTACACTATTATGCAGGACGATTACACTCAGCTTGATGGTTATGTCGATACTGCAGATCTTGGACTGGGCTGCGGTGTTCCGACAGAGTATGCCGGTATTCGAAACGGAGATGTTGTAGTCGATCTAGGTTCCGGTGCGGGCAATGATATTTTTGTGGCTCGTCCATTTGCCGGGGAAGAAGGAAAACTAATCGGAATTGACTTTACACAAGAAATGATAGATAAAGCAAACGCCAACAAATTTTTAACTGGATACAAAAATGTTAAGTTCAAACTTGGGGAAATCGAAAACATTCCTTTGGATGAATCAGAAGCAGATGTGGTTATAAGCAATTGTGTCCTAAACCTTGTCCCGGATAAAGAGAAAGCATTCGCCGAAATTTTCAGAATACTTAAACCCGGCGGTCATTTTTGTGTCTCGGATATCGTTATAAAAGGGGAACTTCATCCTAGACTAAAAGAATCAGCAGAAATGTATGCCGGCTGCGTTGCCGGTGCTATTCAGAAAGGAGATTATCTTGAAATTATTAAAAGACACGGATTTGAAAACATCGAAATAAAACGTACGAAAGTAATTGAACTGCCTAATGAGTTATTGAAAGAATATCTTACCGAAGATGAGGTGTTAGATTTTAAGAGTCGGAATATTGGGATTTTCAGCATCACTGTTGTTGGGCATAAGCCTTAATTTTTATACTTAGTTTACCTTCACATAATAATCGGTTAACTTTGCTATTGAATAACAGTTGAACAATTATTGAAAGTTTCAGTAATTATATCATTCTATCAGAGAATAGATTATCTGCATTTGGTTCTTGCGGGATTTATAAAACAATCTCGCAAAAACTTTGAAATAATAATTGCAGATGACGGCTCGCCGAAGACAATGATCGAAAACATCTTCTCGGATCAGCGTTTTTCGGATCTGACTATAAAGCACGTCTGGCACGAGGATAAAGGATTTCGTAAGAACAAAATTCTTAATCAAGCAATTCAAAAAGCTGAAGGGGAGTATCTGATATTTATAGACGGAGACTGTATCCCGCATCCAAAATTTGTTGAACAGCACGTGCTTAACTCAAATAAAAAAGTTGTGCTTACCGGAAGAAGGGTAAATCTCTCCGAGAAATTCACGAATAGTTTAACCTTCGAAACGGTTGCGGCGGGCAGTCCGGAAAATAAAATTTTTGCACTTATACTTGACGGAATTTTTGGAGAATCCTTCGATGTTGAAAAAGGTTTTTATTTTAAGCGAAAATTCTTAAGATCACTGTTCAATAAGAAAAAACGCGGACTTATAGGCTGCAATTTTTCGTTATTTAAAAACGATATTAAGGATATAAACGGTTTTGACGAACGTTATGAAGCACCTTCAATCGGGGAGGATAGCGATGTTCAATATCGACTTGAATTGAACGAGGTGGAAGTAAAATCCTTAAATAATATTGCTGTGCAGTATCATCTTTATCATGAACTCCAACCGCGACCGGAGAAAAATCTAATCCTTTTCGAACAAGTAAAAAAAGAAAACTCACCGTTTACACCCTACGGAATTTTGAAGAAGTAATTTCCGATTAATTTTTTAACATAATTTATTTGGATAAAACAAAATTTTGCCTTATGTTTTGAGTCAAAATTTCATATTAACCTAAATAAATAAGTTATGATTGATAAAATAGACATTCAGATTTTAAATCTGCTTCAGGAAAACGGAAGGATAAAACGAAATGCAATTGCGGAAGCAGTCGGTTTATCACTTCCTTCGTTAAGTGAGAGAATGAAAAAACTTGAGGAGAGCGGAATTATTAAAGGTTATTACACAAAAGTTGACCGTAAAGTTTTCGGGTTCGATATCATGGCAATAATTCAGGTAATAACAAATTCTTCTTCAAATTATAAAAAACTTGTGACAAACGTTAAAAACACACCGGAGATCGTCGAGTGTTATTCAGTACTCGGAGAGGGGTCGCATATCTTGAAAGCTATTGTTAAGGATACCGCTGCACTTGAACGGCTGCTTGGTGAAATTCAAAGTTGGCCCGGCGTAAATAGAACTGTCACGAGTTTTGTTCTATCGGCAATTAAAGAATCAACTAAACTAAATTTAAGCGAGGGTAAATAATGGCACAAACAAAATCAAACATTGAAAAAGTACTCGATTTTGTAAAATCGAATAAAATAAAATTTATTGATTTTAAGTTTATGGATTTTCCGGGGCAATGGCAGCATTTTACTGTTCCTTCAACTCATTTTGATGCAGATTCGTTTGTTAACGGTTATGGCTTCGACGGCTCGTCAATTCGCGGTTGGAAAGCAATTAATGAAAGCGATATGCTGATTATACCGGATCCCGAAACAATGTTTGTCGATGAATTCATCGAGGCACCCACGGTAAGTATGATTTGCGATGTTTACGAACCGGCTACAAAAGAAAAATATTCTCGTTGCCCGCGGCACATTGCTCAAAAAGCCGAAGCTTATATAAAATCGACAAATATTGCTGATACTGTTTTCTTTGGCCCTGAAGCCGAGTTTTTTGTATTTGATGATGTGCGTTTTGACTCGAAACCGAATAGTTCATTTTACTTTGTAGATTCAGTCGAAGGAAGATGGAATACCGGAGCCGACGAAGGTCCGAACTTAGGCTATAAACCAAGATATAAAGAAGGATATTTTCCTGTTCCTCCAACTGATTCATTAAATGATCTTCGAAATGAAATGGTGATAAACTTAATGAATGCTGGGTTGGATGTTGAAGCGCAGCATCATGAAGTTGCGAGCGGGGGCCAATGTGAAATCGATCTTCGTTTTCAACCTATGGTAACAGCTGCCGATCAGCTTCTTATGTTTAAATATATTATTAAGAACACTGCAAAACGAAATAATAAAACTGTTACATACATGCCGAAACCGATTCAAGGTGATAACGGAAGCGGTATGCATGTACATACAAGTCTTTGGAAAAAAGGAAAACCACTTTTTGCGGGAACGGGTTATGCCGGGTTGAGTGAGATGGGACTTTATTTCATCGGCGGAATATTAAAACACGCTCCATCACTCTTGGCGTTTACAAATCCGACGACAAACAGCTATAAAAGATTAGTTCCGGGTTTTGAAGCTCCTGTAAGACTTGCTTATTCACAAAGGAACAGAAGCGCTGCCGTGAGAATTCCTATGTATTCAACAAGTCCGAAATCTAAAAGAATTGAATTTAGATGTCCCGATCCGACCGCAAATCCCTACTTGGCGTTTTCTGCAATATTAATGGCAGGGATTGATGGCATAATGAACAGGGTTGATCCGGGTGATCCGCTTGATAAGGATATTTACGATATGGAACCTGAAGAGCTGATGAACGTTCCTTCAACTCCGGGAAGTTTGGAAGGAGCACTTCAAGCTTTGGCTGAAGATCACCAATATTTGCTTAAAGGAGATGTATTTACTGAGGACGTGATAAACACATGGATAAAATATAAAATGGAAAAAGAAGTGAAACCTATGGCGCTTCAGCCGCATCCTTACGAGTTTTCACTTTATTATGATGTTTAATGGATTTGAAATCAGAAAACTTAAAGCGGCTTTTGAGCCGCTTTTTAATATTCGTTCAGTTCAAAAAAAGTTTCTATAGTTCCGGTCTTTCCCGATAATTCATCTTTGACGTTAAAGATAATTTTATATTTCCCAAGCTTGTACGTTGAATCTAATTCCGTCTGAAATTCTAGAGGTATATCAAGGGCTCTTTCATCAATATTGTTTTCAACTTCATCCGATAAAATATAAATTTCATCTCCGTTCGGTTTTACTAAATCAATTTTGTAGGATATTTTGTGGCTGTATCCGAAATTATTTTCTTCCTGTGTGAAGTTACGAACGTAGGTTGTACCATTAAGCTCCCAATTATTATCTAGCTTAAATGCAAAAGCCTCGGCGCTGAAAAGTTCAAGCGGTTTTTCCTGCTTCTCGCTGCAAGCGGAAATCGTTAAAAGGATTGCGGATATGATAAAAAATATTTTCTTCATATTATGTTTTTGATTATTTGTTTGCGAATAAATTAGTAAATAAAACTTTAGCAAAAAAATTGCTTGATGAAATAATACATGAAAAAAACTAATGCCGTTAGAATTTTAGAAACTCTTGAAATTAGTTTTCAGACTTATGAATACATCTCCTCCGATAATGAATTGGACGCGGTTTCGGTTGCAATGAAAATAAATGCTGCACCGGAGCAAGTTTTCAAGACATTAGTTGCAAGGAATGAGAGAGGAGAACCATTTGTTTTTGT
>CAZCLA010000013.1:43871-75159 GCA_964499285.1 uncultured Melioribacteraceae bacterium | reverse complement strand
GTCTCAAGAGAAATGGTCTATAAATTTCAAATCCGTTGAGATAAATCAAATTTTCATCAAAACTTCCACCTCGCACATTATAACCGGAACTGAGTTCATTATTTGTTGAAACACCTGCAAGTACTTGGACGGATCGAAGAACGTCGTTATAAAGATTAGGCATCCGTCTTATTTCTTTTGCAATTATCGATTGTTCTACTGTGTTGGGCTTTGCTTTTTTACCGGTAACTGTTATCTGATCTTCCCTGAGTGACACAGGAATTAATTTTACATCTAGTACAAGTGTTTTACTGCTGTTCAGGTTTATCTTTTCTATATAAGTTTCGAATCCTATATAACTGAATTGAAGGGTATATGCCCCGAACGGTAGTTCAATTTTAAATTCTCCGTCAGAGTTGCTTGAAGTTCCAGTTAGAGTTTCTTTTATAAGAATATTGCATTCAGAAAGAGGTTCAGATGTTTGGGAATTTATAACAGTTCCTTTAACCGAGGCAGTTTGCGGGTAAATATTTACAGTTATTAAAAGAAATACAAGTGAAGGTATACAATATCGGAACATAATGGTCCCCGGGAAAAAATTATAGATTAATTAACAGTAGAAGTATGGACCAATATCCTCCTATTTAAAAATGAATTCTTATAACAAAATTATAATTAGTCGTTAATAAATTCAATGGAAATAATCTGACAGGATTCTCGGAAAGTTTATAATTCTCCGTTTTTCCTTTTTTCTTTAAGCATTTTATCCACTACTTCTGGGACGAACTGAGAAATATCTGCGTTGAATTGACTTAGATTTCTAATTATTGTTGAGTTAAGATAAGTAAATCTTTCATGAGGCATTAGAAAGATTGTTTTAAGTCCGGAAGATAATTTTCTATTCATCAAAGCCATTTGAAATTCAAACTCAAAATCGGAAATAGCGCGAAGACCTCTTATAATGCCCACTGCGCCTACTTCTTTTGCATGATCGACAACCAATCCGTCAAAAGCATCTACACGAATTTGAGGATAATCCTTAAAACATTCTTTAAGCATATAAACTCGTTCTTCTACAGTAAACATGTTTTGTTTGCCGGGGTTTCGTGCGACGGTAATTACGATTTCGTCAAATAGATCGATTGCTCTTAGAGCAACATCCAAGTGTCCGTTTGTTACAGGATCAAACGAACCGGGATAAATAACTCGTCTAACGGTTTTTTCTTCCATTTATCATTATAGTTTTTTTGCGTAATAGAAAATATAATTTTTTTATCGATGTAAAAAACCATTAAACAAAATTTTTTAGAAATATTTAATTTTTCAGCAACTGGGGATTTTCATCAATCGTTAGTCCGGCGGTATAATGTTCTAATTCAAGAACTTTTATCACCTCGTTTGTAGCAGTGTCAATTATACCCAATATTCCCGGGGGATTCGAACCAGGTGTCTGCCTCGAAGAAACGTGTTTTCCGTTCGTGTTTCTTCCTGAAACGTAAACATATTTATCATCAGATGTAATATCGCATCCGTGAAGCTGAGAGAACGCAGGATGTGAAATTTCATGAGTCAGCATCCATTGATTACCAATTTTTTCAAGAACCATAAGAACGTTTGCGCCCATTGATGTTACATATATTTTATCCGAAGTACTGTTAACAGAAATATGCATCGGCATCGGTTTCACTTCGATTCTTTGTATTACCGTATCCGCGGCAGCATCAATAACTATCAATTCTGAAGTACCTCGTGCAGAGACAAAAAGATATTTTCCATCAGGTGAAATTTCGGTTTGCATCGGTTCAATATTTTCCTCGAAATTTATAAAGCTTTCGGTTTCGTTGTTAGTTGTGTTAACAATGTTAATAACATTTTTAGTGAGATTTGCCGCATATAATTTTGAACCGTCCGGTGTAAGAGCTATTCCATGAGGTACACCTGTAACAACAAGATCAATTTCTTTTAAAATCGACATACTGTTTAGATCAACAAAGTAAACAGTTGAATATACCGAAGGTGACGTCGAAGAACGCGAAATATATGCTTTGGTTCCGTCTGAAGTTATCTTAATCATACCTGCTTTTTCTATTCCCGGTGTTTCGCCGACAATTGATAGTGTAGATTTACTTATTTTCAGAAGTTTACCTGTTGCGATCAATGTAACATAAAAATACTCCCCGCTTTCCTGTACCATATGAGGAGAATCTACTTCATCAATTTGATCGACGTTTATTAATCTCGATACAACTTTTGCATCACCATCGATAACGCTGACAAAATCAGACCCTTGATTACAAACATATACACGATGGGATGGAATTCTTGAGAACGGAATTTCACCATTTTTATTCTTTGCCCCTGAAGCTATCCAGTTTCTGATCAATTCAATATTTTCGTTAGAAAGCATTGGAAGATTGAATGGCATCTGCGGCTGCGATTCGCCAGTGATCATTTTATAAAGTATACTCTTCTCCGGATAAAACGGAATCACAACTTCTCCTCCAATTTTCTGAACTCCGTTTGAGCTTCTATTATAAGAACCTTCGATTAGCTTTGCGTGTGATTCGAGCGATAGACTCTGCTGCGGATTTGATCCACCGTGACAAAGTTCGCTGCTGCAATTATCAATAAATAATTTTGCCAAGCCCTCGCTCTCAAAATCTTTTTGAACATCCTCACTTATCGGATCCGAAGAAGAATCCGAACAAGATTGAAAAACAACTATTGCTATTATTAAATTTAAAATGAAAGAATATCTAATATATTTCATAATAAGTTACCCTACTTAATCAAATTCATTTTTATTGTTTTGGAAAATTTTGGATGTTCCAATCTCAGCAGATAAACTCCCGAAGGAAGTCCTTCGGCATTAAAATTAAATTTATAATTACCTGCATTCTTTTCTGTGTTTACAAGTGTTGATATCTTTTCGCCGATTATGTTGTAAACAGACAAATTCACAATCCCAGCCTCTGCAATTGAGTAGTTAATTTCCGTGCTTGGATTAAAAGGATTAGGATAATTCTGTTTTAATTCAAATGTGCTAATAGTAATTCCCTCTTCAGCCGAAGTTGTACTTTCAACTCTCACAATCCATTTCTTCTCTACACTTTTATAGCCATTAGTTAAAACTGCTTTGACTGTATCAATAGCAGGCGTTTGAGCAAAGGCTGATGAGTATCTAAAGCTATCACCGTTGATTCGAAAAGTTTCATTAACGTACCATTGAACTGAAACATCTAAATCTGTCGTATCGACTCCCTCAAGATGAAAGTGAACGGGAATTGGCTTCGCAACAGTTGTATCAAAAGCAGATGGTTCATAACTAGTTATGATGGGAGTACCTGCTAAAATCACCTGATAACCAAAATAATTTCCCGGGGGATTAATCCCGGCGGGATCAAGTCCGTAACCGCCCGGGGGCAATGATGTGACTTGATTTGAATCATCAGCAGCTGCGAAATAATATTCAATTTTAGTGAGATGGTCAAATCCCGGAATCTCAAAATAATATGTATCTCCACTCTTAGATTCCGGTTCAGTTAATCTCCATTCTCCTTTGGTTCCCTCTATCACGGTTCTATAAAAAGCGTTTACGTCTGTAATAATTCCTTTTTCAAAAACTTGTGCGCTGATTTCGACGGCATCACTATTCAACACAACATCAAAGTCTGTATTATTAATGATGTATGGAGCAGGATCGGACGGAGTAAAATCTAAGACATATAATCCTGTGTTTGTATCAGAAACCAGAATCAATCCCGAAGGCAGAAACGGATATGCTCCCCAAGCTCCCGAAAAATTATCTCCTTCGCCGGGATAAGTATCGTACTGTCCAACAATAAAAGGAGTTTCCGGATTTTCGATATCTAGAACAACATAGCCGCTTTCGTAGTACGCGATGTGGGCATAGTTTCCTTTGATAAACAAGTTATGCACTCTTGTACCTGTTGGAAATTGCCAACTCGGTAAAACAATTTCCCAATTAGTTCTATCCTCCAAATCATATATAATTATATCGCGTGTATTGAATTCATCAGTTGCATAAAAATATCTTTTATCTTCTGTCATCCATCCTGAATGCGCATAAATGCCCGGGATTGCAGCGCTTGACGAAACTTTTACCGGATTAAATTTATCAGTCGCATCCACCACGTCATAAGTTGCAGCGGCAGCTGCATATACGGTATCATTATAAACATAGACATCATGTATATAATTAGATTGAGTATATTCTGACGTAAGCTGCGGATTTTCCGGATCGGAAAGATCATATATGAACATTCCTCCAACAGAACCGGCTCCTATAACGTATGCAAATCCATCATCTATGAAAATATTGTGTGCCGATAAAAACTCAAAATCATAAGTTTTTACCAACGATGCACTGTTCGGCAGGTTCGAGAGATCAATTATCTTCATACCGTCACCGCCGCCGTCAGTAACAACATAAGCATACTTGCCATGAGTTTTAACATCGTGCCAAACAGTCCCGGGAACAGGAATTGAACTAATCAGCGCTGGACTTTGAGGATCGTGAAGATCAATTATGAAAACCTTATCCCATCCGGTTAGAATTGCATATTCTCTACCAGTATCATCTGTGTAGCCCCAGATATCCGAGTAATGAGATCCCGGATTTGGATTTAATGATCCAACTAGCTCCACATTTTGCTGCGGATATATGTTTGTAAAAACAGCTATAATAATTAACGGTAAAAGAAAAGTTCTTTTCAATTAATCCCCCATTATTTTAATAATAACATTTTGATCGATTCGGAATAGTTTTTTGATTTTAACACCGCAAAATATATCCCGGATGAATACGCCGATGCGTCAAATTCAAACTCGTACTTACCGGCATCAAGATTTCCGGAAAATAAAGTGTAAATTTCTTTTCCCAGTGAGTTATAAATTTTTAATGATGCATCAATTGATTCCTCTGATGAAAAAGGAATACTGATTTTTAAATTTGTTGTCGGATTAAAAGGATTCGGATAATTCTGATGAAGAACAACTTTATCGGGAAGAATAATTTCAAGAGTCAACACTTTTGAATACTCAAATGAACCATCGAAATCAATTTGTTTTAATCTATAGTACACATCTCTAGAACTCGCATTCAAGATCTCATCTTGAAAAGAATAATTCTGTTCTTCGTTAGTTGTACCTTTTCCATCAACAAAACCAATAGTTTGCCAATTATCAGACTCTGATTTAAACTTTCTTTCAATTTCGAAACCTTTGTTATTCATCTCCGAAGCTGTCTTCCAAATAAGTGATATTTTATCACTGTGCTGATCAGCCCAAAAACTTATAAGTTCAACCGGTGTTTCTCCTTCGTCAAAGCTGAACACATAAAGTCCGGTTGAAATATCGGAGATCAAAATCTTTCCACTCGGCAAAAAAGGATAACAGCCCCACGCACCGTTATACCCGCTTGAATTTATCGGATCAGTATCATATTGTTCGACTAAAACCGGGACTTCAGGATTCGATAAATCGAGAACAACATAGCCATCAGCATAATATGATATGTGAGCATAACTTCCTCGCATAAAAATATTATGAACGGGACTCGAACCCGGCAATTCAAACTGCGAGACCAATTCCCAGTTTGTTCTGTCTTCTAAATTCCAAATAGTTATATCGTCCACATTAAATTCTTCGCAAGCGACAAAATATTTTTTGTCCTCAGTCATCCAGCCGGAATGTGCGTATCTGCCGGGCAGAGACGGACTTTCCGAGATTTTCTGCGGATTTGATTTATCCGTAAGATCAACTAAATCGTATGAATCCTCAGCACATGCAACAAGTGTATCATTCCAAACATAAACATCGTGCACATAACCGCTCGCACCGTAATAAGCAGTTTCGACAGGATTAACGGGATCGCTCAAATCGAGAATATGAATTCCACCTCCGCCCGATGCACCAACGACGAACGCAAATCCATCATCAATAAAAATATTATGCGCTCTTGTAAATGTTCCGGAATAAGTTGCTGCTAAAGTTGCAGTGTCAGGAAGTAAAGATAGATCGACTATCTGTAAGCCGGCACCGCTGCCTGTTCCTTCTGTAACAATGTATGCATAATTATCATGAACTTTTATATCCCGCCATATTGAATTAGGACCCGGAATAAATGCTGTTTCGTTAAAGAGAGTGAATCCGCCAAGTTTCACAATTGTTGTACCGGTATACACTCCCATCAAGGCATATTCATTTTCTTGTGAATCTACATATCCCCAGATATCTGAATAATCTGCTTCGGGATATGGATTAAAATTTCCGTTGAAAAATATCTGCTGAGAAAAAATTATTCCGTGCAAAAGGATAAATGGTATTATTATGTAATAAATTTTTTTCATTTTATTAATTATTTAATGAATGAGATTAATGTGGTTTTTGAATTTGAAAAACTTAATGCATTGAGGTAATAATTTCCTGAAGATACAATTTCACCACTGTTGTTTGTTCCGTTCCAATAAAAGTTATGAGTTCCTTGTTTTAATATACCACTGTGCAAATTACAGATCTCTTGTCCTAATATATCAAAAATTGAAACAGAATAGTAATCTTCCTCGGAGATATATATAAAAATGTTGATCAACGAATTAAATGGATTCGGATAAGCACTCAATTTAATACTGCCTTTTGAATGCTTATTTTTTTCGAAGGAAACGGATGAAACATCGTCGTTTCTGTAAAAATAAAGTCCTCCTTTAATATTACCAACAAATAAATCCAGGTCCGAATCATTGTCAATATCAGCAAGGACGGGAGCAGAATGCTGACCGACATTAATGTCATAGTAATTCTCCGTAACAAGTTCAAAAGCAGGTTCTGATGGCATCCCTATATTTTTATAGAAAAAAATATTTCCATTTAAGCATCCAATCAATAAATCATAATCGCCATCTGCATCGATATCTATAAAAAAAGGATTGCTTTGTTCGCCCACATCAATGTCAGAAAATAATATTAAGTCTTCGGCAAAAGAGTACTGAAATGAATTTCCAATATTTCTATAAAATTTAAGTTTGCCGGAATAAGAACCGATTATTAGATCGAGATCGTTATCATCATCAAGATCAATAAATTGCGGGCGCGTATAATTTCCCTCACGAATTTGATTATTTTGATTATCCGCGAGCGGACCTTCTAACACAAAATCTGCATTAAATTTTGTCCCGATATTTTTATAAAACAAAACATTCCCGGGAAACCAAATACCAAGGAAAAGATCAAGATCGCCGTCATCATCAATGTCCGCAAATGTCGGAGCTACAGAGAGATCATTTTTGATATTGAAATACGAATCACTTACATGATTAAATAAAGGGTTTTGCTCATCACCGGTATTCTCAAAAAAATAGATATTTCCATTGGGATTTTCTTCTGATCCGATGAATAGATCGAGATCGCCATCAGAATCAATGTCAACAAACGAAGGTAAACTCTTTGTGCCGACATCAAGTGTGTAAAGAAAATCATCGGATTCTTTTTGAAAAACCGGTGTGGTTGTACTTCCAATATTTTTGAAGAAAATAAGAGATTCTTCAACAGTAGGATCAAAAAGAACAGAAACAAACATATCTAAGTCGTTGTCGCCGTCAACATCAACAAGCCTTGGCATATTGTAACCGCGTGTAAAAAGACTGTCCTCGTTAGGTGGAAAAATATCATATACCGGCGGCATCCTGAGATTCGGTTCGGTGGGAGTGCCGTCGTTTTCTATAAGAAACAACGAACGGCTGAAAAAGTCGCCCCATAAAAGTTCATATAGACCGTCGCCGTCAATATCCCCAGCTTCAAGTGTGCTTGCACCATGTTTATCGTTCTTCCCGCCGCTTATAATTAAAATATTCTGCCAGTTATTTTCAACTTTCCCAAGTACTATTGAATCAGGTGTGCCGATATTTTCATAGTAGTTAACTGTGCCGGATTGATCACCGGAAAGAAGATCAAAATCATTGTCCCCGTCGAAATCAGCAAAAAGAGGATTTGAAATGCTTTCGCTGTAAACCGGATTCTCTTCATTGTCGGTAAGCAGTCCATCAGCCATAGAAAATTCGGGAGTAAATTTATCGCCGATATTTTCAAAAAACCGTACAGAATTGTTCGCTCCGCCTGTGAATAGATCAAAATCACCATCGTTATCGATATCAACAAACTGAAACCAGTTTTTCAGCTCTAGTCCCGGCAGGAATTCCATCGAGAGTTTTAACTCTGCTGTGCGTTTGTTTCCAATATTTTCATACCAATTGAAAATAGCGTCGCTATTGAGGATGAATAAATCGAAGTCGGCATCGCCGTCAATATCAATAAATTGATGCTCTACATTGTTTGTTCCGCCCGAGAATAAATTGTTAAACACTTTCTCATCTGAGAGAATAGTAAAAGGATCTATCTCTCTTTCGTAAGTTTGAGCATTTAAAATATTGACGAATATATATACGAATAGAATTTTCTTCACAACGAGAACAAGTAAATTAGACTATCCCCTATTTTTTTATACGGCTCAACTGCAAGTGCTTCCCTATCTTCCGTCTCCGTTTGAACCGATCTTTCAAGAACAATATTCCCGATATTTGATAAATATTTCCGCGCAAGCAAATTTTCAATTACTTTATAAACATCATTTTTAAAAAATGGAGGATCAATAAGTATTAGATCATATAAATCATGTTTCGCTATCATAGTATATTTGACCGCATCCATCTTAAATAATTTGCATCTATTTTCTTTATCGATCGCAGAGATGTTTTGATTTAAGATATTATATACAGAAAAATTCTTCTCAATAAAATGCACTTCTGCGGCACCTCTGCTAAGAGCTTCAAGACCAAGCGAACCCGATCCGGCATACATATCACAGACTTTCGTGTTTTCAAAATCGACAAAATTCATCAACATATTGAAAATAGATTCTTTTACTCGGTCGGTGGTTGGACGCGTGAACTTAGAACTGGGCATCTTGAGCTTATGCCCTTTATATTTTCCGGCAATAATTCTCATCTACGGAACCGAAAGGTTAGATTTGTCTGAGTGCAATTCCCGCCGCAGCGGTAAATGTGCTATAGTTGGAAGTGACACAATCACTGTCGGATAATTTTTCATCCAAAGGAAGTACTTCAAACGGGTTCAACAAGTAAAATTTGATTAAAAGATTTTCTTCGAGGTGCTGTTTAACTGATTCGCTTGAACGATCTCCCGATAAAACAGCATAGCCGATATTTTCTTTAATCAAACCATAGTCATTCATGTTTGTTAAGTAATCATCAATCTTCCGAAATATTTGATCAATCCGTTCGTAATGAAACTCTTTATAAAACGATGGATGATAATCTTGAAATACAATAATTGAGAAAGAGTTGTCCCTCAAATACAAACTTAAACCATTCGTATCAGCCGGCAGCTGCTTGTTCAATCTTAGTATTGAGTTTGCGGCAAAATGAGCATTATCAACATATTTTAAATTAAAATTATTTCTTGAGCAGAACTTATAAATATATTTGAGATGTTTCTTTATAACTGCCGCAATAAGAATTTTATCGTCACCGGAAAAGCCATCGCGTTTAAGATGAATAAACTGTATAACCAGATCCTCAGAATTTAGGTATGGAAAAAGCTGTTCAAATTCCCATCGAACGTGTTCTTCCAGATCTTTTTTTATCAAAGATTTTTCGTAAGGAAGTTCAATTATTTTAAAATAATCCGGCGGAAGTGTAAATGATATATTAGCCGAGGCAAGTGGATTTCGCAGCACCAGCTCGTTAAACGCTGATTGAAGAATCGAAGAAAGTTTTGTTTCTTTTTCATCGAGGTGAACCGATTCGCTGAAATATTCTTCATCAACGTTGGCGGCAGCAAACTTGTTATCTTTACTTACAATTTCAACAAGCTGGATTTTTTCCGTTGTAAGATTTATTCCAGCGTGTCCTTCTTTCAAATACATTTATATTATCAATTACTCCCAGGACGCAGTATTTTTTAACGCATCCGAAGTAAGCGAACCTATTGATCCGTAACCGTCCGGATCTTCGAGATAATATCTTGTTCCGATTTTATAGGTCGTATCAATTTTGGTAATTCTTCCGTAACGGTTAATTGAAGTATCAATGGAAACTACTGTATCAACCTGGAGGATAAAGTATGAAAATGATTTCGGAGTCTTATAAAGTGAATCAGGTGCAAATTCCCCGTGGGATAGAGTCAAAAATGGATTTGTGGATTTGTTAGTTATCGTATCAATACCTGTTATCACAGCCGCAACCGTCGTGTCGTATTTAATAAAATTAATTAGTGTGTCCAAGTTACCGCTGTAGCGATCGTAAACCTTTTCAAAAAGAATTTCAGCTTGGCGTAAATTGTCCATTCTCAATCTTGATTCTGTCTTAAAGTATTTTTCTTTTGCTATGTGTGCACTCGGTTCAACAATAGCCACTTGCACCAAAAAATAAACCAACACAAGAATTACAACAATTAATCCTGCATGTAAATACCACGGTTCACCCTTTTTAGTCATTGTTCCTCCAGATAAAAACTTTTCTTATTCTATAATGATATACTTTCTTAATTTTTCGAATGTTTTAGTTCCGATACCTTTTACGTTTTTAAGATTTTCCAATTTTTTAAAGAGACCGTTTGCTACTCTATAATCAACAATTCTTTGAGCAATTACTTCACCTATACCGGGAAGAAGTGTCAGTTCGGAAATACCGGCTTTATTTAGATCTATGCTCTTTTCTTTTAATACGGGAGCTTCTTTTTCGGCGACCGTTTTATCGTTACTAAAATCTAAAAGTTCATGCTCAGAATCAACTCTTTTTTCAGTTAAATTAACCGTGCTGCCGTTGTTTTCCAAAAATTTTCCGTGAAGTTCAAACAAACTATCTTGTTCTGAATAGTCGAAATGTGCCGGTACATTATCATGAAAAATTTCTTCGTAATATTTTATTGTCAAACCCAGAAAGAACGTTACACAAAGGAAAAAAATAACTTTTAATTCAGTATCAGTAAAACCAAGATTTTGTAATATTCTCTTGAGGTTTCCTTTCGCCATAGAACTAAGTTACTCTTATGTTCGGTAATTTTTCAAGTTCTTTTAAAAGTTCTTTTTCTTTTTGATTAACCTTCTTCGGTACATGTATATTTATTTTAACGAGCTGATCCCCTGAACCGTGACTGTTGAGATGCTGAATACCTTTCTCTCTCATTTTTAGAAATTTACCGGGTTGTGTCCCCGCTTCAATTTTAAGTTTTGCTCTTCCCGTTAATGTAGGTACTTCAACTTCAGTACCCATAACTGCTTCAGGAAAACTGAGAAAAAGCTCATAGATTATATCATCGCCATCCCTCACAAAATAATCGTGAGTAAGCTCTTGAAAGATAACAATTACATCGCCTGCGGGACCTCCGTTTTTTCCTGCATTTCCATCGCCGCGCATTGTCATATAACTATTGTTATGAACACCAGCGGGAACCGAAATTTTAAGCATCGAGTCATTCTGTTTTCTTCCTTCACCGCTGCAGCTGGTACATCTATCGGCAATTATTTTTCCCGTGCCCCCGCAATTTTGACATGGTGAAATATTAACGAACTGCCCGAAAACAGATCTGCTCACCTGTCTAACTTCGCCGGTTCCTCCGCAGACCGAACATTCCCGAAATGCTGAAGGATCTTTTGCTCCGGTGCCGCCGCAATCGCCGCATTTTTCGAACCGTTTTATTTTTACTTTTTTTGTAGTGCCCGAAGCAATTTCTTCGAGTGTAAGTTTAAGTGTTATTCTAAGATCTGACCCAGGTGTACCTTGTGTTCTTTTGCGGCTCCTCGAAGAACTTCCGCCTCCGAAAAAATCATCAAAAATTGATGATCCCCCGCCGCCGAAGGCTCCACCGAAGATATCGGAAAAATGGCTGAATATATCATTAACATTATTGAAACCATGAAAATCTTGACCGCCTTTTAATCCGCTGTGTCCGAATCGGTCATACTTAGCACGTTTATCGTCATCGTGAAGCACTTCATAGGCTTCAGCTGCTTCTTTAAATTTTTCTTCTGCTGTTTTGTCATCCGGATTTCTGTCGGGATGATACTGCATTGCGAGTTTTCTATAGGCTTTTTTTATTTCGTCTTTTGATGCACTCTTTGAAACGCCAAGTACTTCGTAATAATCTCTCTTTGCCATAACCGCATTATCCTTAAATGATTATTTCGTTTCGGATTTTCCGGACTCTTCGTTAGATTCCGTTTCTTCTTTCTCTTTACTTACAATAACTTTTGCATGTTTAAGCACTTTGTCTTTGTACAAATAACCCGGCTCAACCTCTTGAATTACCGTATTAGGAGGAGCATTGTCTGCTTCCTGTTGAAGGAGCGCCTCGTGAAGATTAAAATCAAATTCTCTACCGACAGTTACCATTTTGGAAACTCCCTGCTCATTCAACGCTTTTGTAAATTTATCGAACACGAGCTGAAGTCCGGCTTTAATAGCATCAACATCTTTAGCTTCCTTGATGTGTGAAAGAGATCTTTCGAAGTCGTTGTAAACCGGAAGTACTTTTAGTATAAAACTTTCAGCTGCATATTTAAGCAATTCGCTTTGATATACTTCGGTTCTTCTTTTATAATTTTCGAATTCCGCAGCCTTTCTTAACAATTGATCCTTAAGTTCGTTTACTTGATTTTCCGGTGAAACTTCTTCTTTAATTTCTTCATCTTCCGATTTAATGCTTTCTTCAACCGCCGTTTCAATTTCATTTTCTGTTTTATTTTTCTCTACCGGAATCTCATCAGATTCGGGAGTGTTCGTTTCTTTATTTTGATTTTCGATTTCGTTCTCTTTTTTACTGCTCATATATTCTCCGTATTTAACCTTATTTATGCAATGATCTTTTTAATTCTTTTGATAAAAATTCTGCCATATAAATTACGGCAGCTAAAGCTTTTGAATATTCCATACGTTTTGGACCAATTAATCCAACAACCCCCGTCGATTCGTCAATGTTATACTCTCGTTTAAGCAAACTATAATTGTTAAGTTTTATATCCTTGCTCTCACTTCCGATTATCACTTCAACAGATTCTTTTAGTTTTCCGCTTTCTTCTTCCATAATATGAATAATAACATCTTTGTCCTCAACCAGTTCGATTATGCCTCTGAAATTCTGGGGATCATCAAACTCCGGTTGATTAATAACATTTTTGGTACCCGTTATAATCGATTTATCGCTTATCTTGATATCCTTAAATATTTTATCTATCGAATCAAAGAAGAGTCTTATTATCGGCTTATAATTGGAATTAAAATAATCTTTCAATCTATCTTTGAAAGTATCTCTTATTTCAGAAAATTTTAAACCGCTTAATCGCTCGTTTAAAATCCTTTCACTGTTTTCGTGAGCTTTTCTGTCCATCTCGGATTCGATTTCGAGAGTGATGGTTTTTACGAGCCCTGATTTAACAGTGACAACAACCATAACTCTTCTTGAGGTCAAACTGACTAATTGAATTTTTTCCAGCACGGCGTTTTCGAATTTCGGGAATGTGACGCACGCAAGCTGATTTGTAATCTCGCTTAAGAGAGTCGCTGTAATTTTCAGCAAGTCATCGGTTTCGCTTGATATACGGCTGTATTCTTCCTCAACACGGTTCTTAATTTCTTTGTTGATCATTGGCGGATCCATCAACATATCAACATAAACCCGGTATCCTTTATCTGTTGGAATTCTTCCGGCAGAGGTATGCGGGTGATTCAATAACCCAAACTCTTCCAAATCGGACATAACATTCCTTACCGTCGCGGGAGAGTACCCGAGATCATATTTTTTTGTAATATTTCTTGAGCCGACCGGATTGGCGGTAAGTATAAATTGATGAATTACATACCGCAAAACCGATTTTTCGCGCTCGCTTAATTCAACCATTTGTTTTTATTAGGTTTAGCGAACTTTAAAAATATTAAAAATTCGACACTTTTGCTTTAGTTAGATGCACTATATAAAAATTTGTCACTTTAAAAAACCTTCTTTTTACAAGATATTTAATGCTCAAGTTTCTATTGAGACAATTTTGCTATATTTGGTTTTCAGAAATCAAAAAGAGGAAATATTGAGCACCTACAAATCCTCCGGAGTGGATATTAAAGCCGGGGAAGAAACTGTAAACAGAATTAAAGAACTCGTGAAATCAACACACAACAAAAACGTACTTTCGGGAATCGGTTATTTCGGTTCTTTTTTTGAAATCGATAAAAATGAATTTGAAAACCCAGTATTAGTTTCAAGCGTTGATGGTGTCGGCACAAAACTAAAGATAGCTTTTATGATGGATAAGCACGATACCGTAGGACAAGATTTAGTAAATCACTGTGTTAACGATATTGCTGTTTGTGGTGCTGAACCGAAATATTTTCTCGATTATCTCGCATTCGGAAAGTTGTATCCCTACAAAGCTGAGCAGATAGTATCCGGATTTGCGAAAGCCTGCGCGGAAAACAATGTTGCGCTTGTTGGCGGCGAAACTGCCGAAATGCCGGGGATTTACGACGCGGATGAATATGACATGTCAGGAACAGTGGTTGGTATTGTTGAAAAAACTAAAATCATAAACGGTGAAAAAACGATAAGGGGAGATGTACTTATAGGATTCCGTTCATCCGGATTGCATACAAACGGTTATTCTCTGGCAAGAAACGTTCTTTTCAACTATTATAAAGTTGATGATATCCCCGAACAACTTGATGTAACTTTGGGTGAGGAACTGCTCAAGATTCATAAATCATATTTGCAGCTTATCAGTAAGTTAAAAATTTTGAACGGATTAAAAGCATTCGCCCACATAACAGGCGGCGGGATAGTTGGAAACACAAGACGTGTAGTTCCACAAAATCTTTCTCTTAAAATCGATTGGGCTGCTTGGGAAGTAAATCCCATATTTAAATTGATTCAAAAACTTGGTGAAGTGCCCGTAGAAGATATGAGAAGTGCTTTTAATATGGGAATAGGTTTAATTGCAGTTGTCGATAAAAACTTAGCCGATGAATTCATTAATATTTCTGCACAGTTAAACGAACCGGGGATTGTTTTAGGTGAAATTAGTGAAATCTAATTCGCTAAAGTCGTTATCTCAATAAAACCATCTTCCTTGTCTTACTGAAACTTCCGGCTTCAAGCCGGTAGTAATAAACTCCCGAAGATAAATCCTCCGCATTAAATTCAACTTCATATTCTCCAGGGGTGAAATGTTTATTTATGAGTGTTTCAATTTTTTGCCCAAGAATATCATAGATAATTAGTTTTACTCTTATGGACAAATCACGACTTGTTTCAGCGCTGGGGACAGCAAACATAATTGTTGTTGTCGGATTAAATGGGTTCGGATAGTTTTGGTATAATTCGTAATACTTTAGTAATTCAATTTGTTCTGTTTCAACATTTGTAATTATTTCGCCTAGATTGCCATTTACACTTACCTGTTGTGCCCATGATCCTTGTAAGCCCTCAATCCATACTTTTATAAATCCACCTTTTGTGTCACTTATATAATCAGCGTAATCAGCTAAGCGATTGGAAAACTGAACTCCGTTTTCCCCCCAGAGTCTTTCTCCATCTGTTGTTAATTTCTGGGCATAATCACCTGATATACAAATGTAATCATCAAAGCTTTTTAGCATAGCACTACCGCCAGCTTCAAATTCAAATGGTGTTATACCTTTCCCAGAAAATTTTAATTCTCCAGTTTCAGAAATTTGTTGGAAAAAACTCCCATGAGTTGCTCCGTTAAGGTCTTGATCACGAAAATAAATAGAAGTTGATGCATCTTCATTAAAAAACATATCAATTATTTGCGATTTTCCTCCTATTGAATCGGCAAGTATTATTGGATTTTGTAAAAGAAAGTTTCCATTGAATCCCAATTTATCCATTTTAATTTTTATGAAATCATGCTCAGAGTCCCATTCCGATGCAAAAACGGAAAGAACGCCAATATTATTACTATAGATATCTTCATGAAATGAATCGAATCGTGATTGAGCCTCCCAAATCATATCACCACTAAAATCTATATTCAGGTAAAAAAAATCGCTCAAATTAGGAGTATTAATCGTTAATATTCCTCCCTTACCATTTGGAACAATTTGATACCAAAAATCACTGATTTGTGAAACACCTCCCGTATAAATAACCTTCCCCGTATCACTCCATAATCTTTCTCCATCCGAAGATATATGCTGTATGGCTCTATATCCATCCGAATTTATATAATCCATTGTTTTTTCCGATAACCATGATACATAACATCCACCGCTACCATCTGTACATATATCAAATTCATATTGATCGGTAGTATCAGTACTTACCAATACTCCGTTGCCCCATAATTTATTACCACTGCTATCTATTTTTTGAACTCTAATTTTGTAATCAGCTAACCTTCTGTTGCCTACCCAAGTAACATCTAAATCTCTTATTCCGGCAATAACTCCACCACTTCCGTCTTCTATTAGCTCTACTTTGTCCTGCCAATCTCTTTGACCTAAATGTATTGGTTCATTCCATTTTTTGTATCCGTATTTGTCTATTAAAAATAAATATGCATATGATTCGGCATCTGTGGTATCAAAAATATCTTTATCTATTGAAATAAACACTCCTCCTTGTCCGTCACTTGCTGCTGAAATCGGGTATCTACTCCAATCTGTTATTTGTAAGTTACTTTTATAATTTGTTGACCATTGCGCATTTAATTGAATAGACGCAGTTATCAACAAAAGCAGCATCGTAATTATATTTTTCATCTCAATCCGATTTTCGTTATAGATAAAAAAGCTCCTCAAGTAAATCTTAAGGAGCTATTAATTTTACTTTATTAACATTAGTTTTTTTGCTGAACTGAACTTATTTGTTTCCAAACGATAGATATAGGTGCCTGATGTTAAATCAGAAGCATCAAACTCATATTCATAAAATCCTTCTTTTAATTGATGATTCACTAAGGTTGCAATTCTCTCCCCAAGCATATTATATACCGTAAGCTTAACTGTAGATTTCTCTGGCAATGCAAATTTTATTTGCGTTGAAGGATTAAAAGGGTTAGGGTAAGCATCAAATAAAAAATATTCTTCAGGAACTTCTTCATTAATACTGGTTAACCCTCGTTTGTTTATACCTCCAGCTTTGGTGCATTTTGGAAAACATGGGTCAGATTCATTCTCAGACAAATCAAAAGCCGTAAGCTCATAACATACTGATGGATCGAACTTATTGTCACCAATGACAACACCAGGATCAGTAAATGAAGTTTCATTTGGCTCAAATGTATTAAGTAACGAGAAAGGATTACCATGAAAAGATTGATATAACTTGTACCCATCGAGATCAATTTCGTTATTTGAATTCCAACTGAGTGTCGGATTTTGTCCAACACTGCCGGATAAGGTAAATCCAGTAGGAGTTTCTGGCGGTAAATCTATGACGTCCGCAATTCCATAACTATTAGCATTAAGTCCGGCCCAATCAATATTGTTTATTGCGATGCCGGATATAGTTCCATCTCGAAGCCTCGAGGATGGTAATGTGTTATCATTAAAGTTTTGAATGGAATGTATCGGTTGAGGAAATCGATCGGTATCAAAAGAAGATAAGTCGTAAGAATCATCAGCAAGTTCTAATTCTACATAATCCCATAAATCATCTGGATCAATATGCCAAATTAATATTCCACCAACAGCATTGCTCCCATCATAGTCCGGTGTATATTGATCAAATCCGGTTCCTCTTCTAGTTTCAAGGATAAAATATTCATCTGAGCCGGGGATATTAATTTTATATAAATTTGGAGTCGGTGATCCATAATTTATAGAATAACTTGCAACATCAGGAGTAATCACCGTTGGAGTTACCCAACCATATTTAATTCTATAATAAGGAGACAAAGGTGCAGGACAAGAGCAATGACCCAGCGGACCATTGTACGAGCCAAAGCTCATTAATTCATATCTTCCAGGATCAATATTGGGGTCTCCCTCATATTCATCGCTAGCCGCAAGTGCAGCATGTGCAAATTCATGGGCGTGAGTACCAATATGCGCAAAACTTCCCCATTCGTATTCCCCCATACAATATTTATTGAATCGGGATTTTGGACTAAAATTACCACTTGTTCTTACTGCTCCGCCATAAATAAAACAAATTACATCATAAGAATTCATTTCGGTTTCGCCATAGGCATCAAGTACTTCATCAAAAATTGTCTCCATAAAATATGCGGAGCTTAATGATTCATAATAGCTCATTTCATGTGATAAAATTAACCACTCGGGTAAATCCGTATTATTGGGATCAGCTGGATTGACTATTTTTGCTTGACTATTCTTTCCTACTATTTCGTAACTACCGACTGACATTTCATCATAATATTCTTTTAAACTTCCATAAACTTTCTCAAATTCAGGATGAGGTGAATATGTTACATTGCCATTTCTATCTTCTGTATGATACCAAGTCCCAGTTGAGAATATCATATTTTCAAAATTATAATTATAATAACCATCACCGTTATTTGCTAAGGTGTCATGTCGATTAGTTGGAAAATCTACCAAGACAACACCGAGTTTAACAGTTGTGTTAGTAAAGCTCATTGTATTTATTAATGAATTTCTTCTATCAAGAAGCTGTTGTGAATACCATTCCCTTTCTGCTTCTATCTCAGCAATTCTTGAAGCAGAGCGTTTCAAACCATGAGAAGTCGCCAGCGGTTTATCAATTCCTACTTTTGCATCAGATGCTGTATATTCACCATTTTTATCAAGAATTGCATAATAATACCAGCCTTCTGGTGAATCGACCAACATATATCCATTTTCTGTTTGCATCCAACTTAAAAATTCATCCCCCCAATGTCGTGCTATAAATTCGGTACCATTTGGTTGTTCCCATTTAATGAAACCAGTGTCTTTGGGGCTGGAAAACATAACCGAATTGTAAATTAAAAATACGAGTAGTGCTAAAAAATATTTTTTCATTATAGGCTCCTTATAAAATTCCTCGAAAATGATTTAAAGATGATCAATTTTTAGGAAATACCTATAAAAAGCCAACCGTATAAAAATTTTTCATTATTGAATCATTGTTGATATCTGCAATATTTTTCAAATAACTAGAATTGCATATTTTCCTGTCAAATCGGGACACTTATCTTCATATTTTAACTGAATATTTATGTCCTCTCTGCTCTCTTTTCAGAACAAGCTTCAGTCCTACGAAATCAATCGACTTGATATAACTTAATTATCATTTTTCTATAGTGCTGAGGTTGTATTTTATATTCTTCTTGAGTAAGCCGTTTTGGTTTTACGGAGATTCTATTATGGTTGCTATACAAAATTCAAGTTCCGAATAGATTTACTTAAATTACAATCATATTATAAATGAAAAATATTTAAATATCAATATATTTCAATGTTTTCTTTCGTTTTAAGAATCTCATAAAGATTAGTTAAACTACAATATATTAGGCTCATCGAGGTTATAAATGATAAAATGAAATGTTTTTGTCAATCAAGAAATGGAGTGCAGTCAATGTGGAGTCCCGGTGGTTCTGGGGACTCCGCATTTTTATCACCTCAACAATATCATCTTTTTTGTTTGACTGTAGCTTCCGGCTTCAAGCCGGTAGTAATAAACTCCCGAAGATAAATCCTCCGCATTGAACTCAACTTTATTATTTCCAGCCTGTTGATATTCGTTGACAAGCACAGCAGCTTCTCTCCCTAAAAGATCATAAATTATTAGAGATACTTTGCTGTTTAATGATAACTGATAACTTATCTCAGTACTCGGGTTGAACGGATTTGGATAGTTTTGATTTAGTGCGAATTCCTTCGGCAAATTTATTTCTTCCTCTGTCGAAGTAGGTAGATCGACTTGAGCGATCGCAAAATCTCCATACTTAAACAGGTTTACTGCATACACGGTATTCGATACTTCATTGTAAACTTGTTCTTCCCATACTTCCCACGGATCTTCTTCGGATTCACGAAAAACAATTCCGGGATTTATTGTTTTATTTTCACCATCTCCAAGCTGCACGTTCAATTCGATATTGTAACTGAAGCTGTAATCAAATTTATTGCTGTTTATCGTCCACTTATTGTAATCTTCGATTGATTCAATTCTGTCGTCACTATAATTGTCGATTCCATCTATGGTGCTTGTGAATTCCACTTCAACATATTCAGTTTGATCAAACGGAGGATTTCCTTGCTCAATTCTAGCATCGGTTTCCCGTGGCTGAAATACCTGCGTGACCGGCTGAACAGCTTTGTGCACATAAATTTGAGGATCCATTATATCGTTCATTTTCTTACCGTATAATTCCGGATTCAGTAATCGAACCCAATCATAAGTTTCTTTGAAGGTTGTTTCACCGTCACCATCTTTATCTGCCTCAGGATTACCGAATCCTCTTACAAAATACCATGTAAACGCGCCGCCTCTTATTCTTTCGCCGGTTGCTGTTTCATGAATTGTAATAAAGTAAGAAGTTGTATCTTTTTTGCTGGAAGTAAGCAATGTGACATTTCTATCCTTCCAAGTAAAACCGGTAAACCTGTCCATAGAACTACCCGCATAACATGCATCAATAATTATGCAATAATCTTTCGCGTTCGTTTCGTTGAGCAAAGTACTTAATTCAGTGTAACCCATTTGATCCAGCGTTTCATCTCGTGTGTTCATGCCTCCTTGCCACCCATGACCGGTGTAAAAGAAATATATTTTTTTGCATTTGTTTTTCATTGAATTCAATTGATCTCTTATCTCTTGTGCTGAAGCATTGGGAAGTTTAACGATACTTTCCGGCGGAAGATTTGGCCCAAATTTTTCTTTAGTAAGATTGTTTTCCATCACCTGCATATCAAAGCTAAAAGCTGCTTGATCGGAAGATTTTGAAGCTTCTCCCGTGACAAAAAGAACACATACAGAATCTGATGGTGCTGCTGCTGTTTCATCCGAAACTGTTTCGAGAGATTCAACATTTTCGTCCTCCGGTTTTGTACCTATTACAATATCTTCATCGACAGGTTCGTAATTCTCATCGTCAATTTCCATCCAGTAATTTGTTGTAATTGATGCCCAGTTATCTTGGTTAAAACCATCGATAAGAAAACCATGTGTTGTATGCCCGAACTTGGAATATTTATCGCAATCAAGCCAGCCGAAATAGACATAACTTTCGCTGTTCAGCTGAAGAGGTTTATCGTCTTTTGATGTAAAAGTTGTACCGTTCGGATACGGCATCATAGGCATATAACCGATTCTTAAATCAGCGCTGCTGCACCAGTCTCCGGCAAGAATCGAAAATTTCGATCGCGCCATATCCGGTGTTATAATTACATCGAAATCAGTTTCATCTCCATTGTTACTGTTATCAATATCCTCTGCAAAATCAATGTATGTTTCAAGAGAATATTTTCCCGCGAGTTCGAGTCCGGAAATAGGAATGGGAATTTTTATGTCAGTAAACGGTTCTAAATCGCCAGATTCAATAGTTCCCGATTGCACTACTATTCCAGCCCAATTTCTTAACCAATATTGAACCTCAAAAATATCCGCAGTCAACACGTTTTGATTTGACACCGATAGCTCAGCTTCAACTTCCTCATCTACATATACAAATGATCGGGTGAAATTTATCCCGCCATTAACAACATCTGTTGAAAATATTGAACTGAAAGGAATGAAAAGTGTTATAAAAACAACAAGTGAAAATCTTTTGCAGAGGAGATACATATTGACTCCTAATATATATTCAATTGTAGTTGGATATTAGAATTTAATTCCAAAAATGCACTAAATCAAGACTCGTTGTCTCATTTAATTGCGTTTTCTGAAAACTTGGTTTAGATTCAATTTTTGTTATATTCTAACAAGATAATTTTATTCGGACTTTAAGTGAACCGTTCAAGCCAAAAAAAGATGAGTATCTTACAAATATTTATCAATACGATTGTACTGATAATTTTTGCTTTGATTGCCATATTTCTTCTTACAACATATTATCCAAAATTTGTAACCGATAACCCGCCCAAAAATGAGGAGGTTGAATCAGATTCCGGCACAGTGTTTCAACTTGAAGAAGACAGATTTCCTCATCAATATAAAATTATTTCACCACCGCTTCCCGAATCTCTTAATTTCTGCGGCGAAAGGGTTCCGCTGCAAAACTATGACGTCCGTGAAAGACTTGACCGTGAGATTGTTGTAAACACTTATTGGCACTCTTCAATGGTATTCTTTATCAAAAGATCGAACAGATGGTTCCCGCTAATAGAACCGATATTGAGGAGAAATGGTATTCCCGAGGATATGAAATATGTTGCTCTCATTGAAAGCGATTTGCTGAATGTCGTAAGTCCGGCACAAGCAGTGGGATTTTGGCAGTTTGTAAAATCAGCAGCCACGGAATATGGATTGGAAGTGTCCGAGAGTGTTGACGAAAGATATCACGTTGAAAAAGCCACTGAAGCAGCCTGCAGATATCTTAAGAGAGCGAAAGCAAAATTCGGCAGTTGGACTTTAGCTGCTGCATCCTACAACATGGGAATAAAAGGTGTTGAAAGACAACTTGAGCGGCAGAAAACAAAAAACTATTATAACCTTGTGTTAAATCCCGAAACATCAAGATATATGTTTAGAATTTTGGCGGTAAGAACAATTCTTAACGATCCATCAAAATACGGCTTCGATATAAAGAGCGAAGAACTATATTATCCGATAGAAACTTATAACCTTGACGTAACTTCAAGTATTGACGACCTTGCTGATTGGGCATTTATTCATGGTATAAATTATAAAATTTTAAAAGACCTTAATCCCTGGCTGAGAACAAATTATCTGAAAAATCCTTCCGGCAAAGTTTATAAAATAAAACTACCCAAAGTGATCGACGAAACAATACTTATCAAAGAAAATAATTTATAATTTTTTTTACAAGATCATTTCGTTACAATCGGTAATTTTTACCGGCTGCGGTTTTCATTTTTCCTAATGTTCTTCCCAATTATTAACAATTTCTAAGGCACAAGAATTGATATTTCAATCGCTCAATCCAATCAACGGAGGAGTGATGGAACTTGCTAATTTAGCTTTTTTGGAGACGTACACTCTAGATGACGACGATGGAATTATGGGAGCCATCCTCGTAACCGATAAAGATACAAAACCGGTTGAATTTAGAGTAACAGCTCCAATCAAACCAACAAATTTTCAAAAAACACTTTATGGCGATGTACTTCGTGAACACATTTTAGTTGAACTTGTTGCAGTTCCGCTGCTGAATGCCGTAAGCGAACAAGTTGATCTTATTCTTGCGCGTGATCCTCTTTTTCTCGGCACAAACAACAAGCAAGGCATAAGAGTCATTAGGGTCTATAACGAAGCAGAAGGTCACCTAAATGGAACTCACGAGGAATTACTTTCACCCAAAGGTGCGAAAGAAAAAGTATTTATTGAGACGGAAAAAAAATTTCATTCTGAATTGCCTGAAATCGCAAAAGTGCTTTCAAACATTGCCGAACAAAGACTTTTAACTGAACCTTTTGAGCGGTTGAAAATTGCATGCGAACAAGTTCATCTGCAAAAAACGAGTGAATAAAAAATGCTGCGGGATCTGCGTAAAAATGTTGCAAGCCGCACAGCACCTGTCGTTCCGCCGGAAATATTTCCATGGACACGTTGGATAAAACAGCCTAATCTAATCGAAGAAAAAGTTCCGGCTCTGTATTATAAGCATTATGATACTGCTGATATCATTCTTGAATTAATTGATTCGTTCGTTAATGAATACAAATTTTCAATCAAGGCTTCTAAAGAAACAAAGACTTTTGAAGGAAGCTTTATCGAAATTTCAAAATCTAATAGAATCTTCTTTGGTTTCGGAACTACAAAATCAAAGAAGATTCAGCGTAATAATTTTTCGGAACCTCACATAGAAAAGCTGAGTGCTTTCTTATTCAATGTTACAGATTCTACTGTATTGATTTCGGAAAAAATATATTTTCCAGAGATACTCGAGATTACTTTCAAAGACGAGACGAAAGTAACTGAAAAATACAATTTTGATATCTTCATCAGTCCAATCATCGCAATTGATTTTGCGAACAAATATATAGATGTTTCACAAGATTTACTTAAGCACAAAAGTTCTAAAAATTCTTCGGAAGAAACCTTCAAATATGAATATGAACTTAGTTTTACTGAAATTATCAATCATACATTTTCGGTGCTTCCAGAAATTCATAATTTCAAACTTCTAGATGAGTTCAAATATTCCGATGATATGATGTTTTTTACTTCAGCTCTCTGGAACTGGAAAATATCTACTGCTGCTGTTGTAATAAAAATAAATCTGCTCAAACCTTCGGACTATCATTCAAAAACATATTTCTTAAAAAAAATTCATCTCGGGAGAGAGATAAAAATTATCAATCCCGATTTAGAAATCCGTGCGGTAAGTATTTCTTCCTTCAAGTTTGATGCAGATAAGCCAACGGTTGAAATTTTCTACCTCAACTATAACTCCGGAATTATAGATGATTTCGGCTCAAGAAAGAATGACTTCTCAATATTTGACAGCATTCTTTCCCCTTATCTCACTTTGTCTTTCAGAGAAGTTTCAAACACATTGCTTCTCGATTATCAGAAAGAGGGAATTGAATTTCTCAGCAGCAACAAATTTGCATTCTTAAATGATGAATTTGGATTGGGGAAATATATTCAAACGATTAGATCTTTAAGGAAAGTAATTGAAAATAATCGATTGAAAAACATGCTAATTGTGACAGATAAAGAAGAATTTGGCTTCCATGAAAATTCTCGATCGAAGAATACTTCCTCCGGCTGGCTAAATCAAATTTTTGATGACTTGCCGGAACTTCCGGTCAATGTAATTACGGGTAATCTTGAAGAGCGATCAAAGCTATGGCAAGGAAATGAACAACTAAGTATCTCCTCTTATAATGATTTATTTGAGGACGTTAATACTGGAATCATCGAAAAAGAATTATTTAAGAAGTTTGATCTTGTCGTCTTCGATAATTGTGAGCAACTGTTGCAAAAGGAACTTGATTTCAAGCAAATACATGAATTTTTAACGCCAAAATTTATTTGGCTGCTTTCCGGAATTAAGCCTGAATTTTGCAAGCAAGAGATTTATACAATTTTTGCGAAAGATATTTTAAGGTGTAAATCGAAAACAAATTATCTCAGTCGTACGCGCAAAGAAACACATAAAACTCAAAAGCAAAAAACAAAAACTAAGTATATAAACTATTGGATCGATCTTGATTCACAGCAGGAGCTAGAATATGATCAAACTTTAAATGAATCCTTTGAAAGTTTGATTGAATTACAAAAGAATGGAAATCCTTATCGATTCGAAGCAAATGTATTCTCTGCAATTCATCGATTAATGCAAATTTCAAACTGCGTTACAAGTTCAAGAAGAAGCAACAAACTTGATCTGCTCGTCAAACAGTTAAATAAATTTTCTAAAAACCGTGAACAATGCATTGTGTTGACACAATACGAAAAACAGGGTTTAGATGTAATTGAACAGAGTTTAGAAAACAGCGGACTCAAATATGAGAAAATAACTTCAGGAATGTCTGCAAATCTTATAATTCAATCTTTGAAAAAATTTACTCAGAATAACAACAACACGGTATTAATTTGTAGTTTAAAACGACAGTTGAAGCAAATTGATTTTCCCGAGGTTCCATATCTAATTCACTTCGATAAATGGTGGAACCCTGCTGTTTTCTGGCAGAACGAAAACAATTTTCTGCCGGCTTCAAATTCGGATATGACATTCAGAACAGTCTATTCTTATTATTCAAAGGATACAATTGAAAAAGATATTGAAGATTTATTGCGGAAGAAAGGACTTTTGAACAAAAGTATCTTTGAAAACTTGCCGGCACAATCCTTTAATGAATTAATCGAAGAGGATGAATGGATAGATTTGTTCAATAAAAACATCGCTACAAGAAATCAAAAATCAAAAAGTGAAACAATGCTGCGGAGGACAGAGATGATTACTGAAACCAAAGGCATAATTTCGGATCTTACTAAAAAGTTTTTCAATCTTCCGGCAGAAGATAAAATGGAAAAAGTTAAACGTCTTTTGAAGTTATTGAATTATCGATTTGAACAAATAATCGTCGAAGACGAAAACCTTTCTTTTGGTGCAGCTGTAAACGAAATCGGGACACGGGTAAAATCAGCAGCAGTTATAATGATAAATACTTATCAATTTTCAAATCTTTTTGATGCAGATATTTACTCATCAATAAACAACGAGTATGACGAAGTTTTAGTCTTTTTACTTTCTCCTGGTCTGAATGACGTTGTGCAAGGTATAAAATGCGATCACTCCCTCATCGATCCGTTGGCACTCACCAATCTACTTAATCAATTCAGACTTTTGTAAAAAGACAAAAAAAGAGCCGCAAATTTTTTGCGGCTCCGATTTATTCAAAATTGACACACTTACTATTTTAAAAGAATCAATTTTTTCATTGCAGAAAATCCGTTTGATTCAAGTCTGTAGAAATAAACGCCGCTTGACAAATTACTTGCGTCAAATTCAAACGAATATTTACCTGCTGTTTGATGTTCGTTAACGAGACTTGCAACCTCTTTACCGAGGACATCAAACACTTTTAATTTAACCATGCCGTCAGCCGAAAGTTGATAAACAATTGTAGTGGTCGGATTGAATGGGTTTGGATAATTCTGTTCAAGTGTATAATTCTTAGGAGAGAAATCGACTTCTATATTTACCACATCCGAATAAGCAAAACTTCCGTCGTAATCCAATTGTTTTAATCTATAACTAACCGTTCCACGATAATATTCTTCAGCAAGATCATCGTAAAAACTGTATGTCGAAGTTTGACTTGTGGTTCCTCTGCCGGGAATAAAGGATAGGGTTTCCCAATCGCGCGAAGTTTTTCTTTCTACTTCAAATCCCCTGTTGTTTGTTTCGGTTGCTGTCGACCAGTTAAGTGAAATATTCTGCTCATTTACAGAAGCAGTAAATGCGGTAAACTCAACCGGAACAACGCTACCCAAAAGTGATTTAAGAAGCACTCCGCCTGCTCCACCGGCAAGCCCCACATCTGAGTCATTAAAAAATCTAACAACATAAATATCGGAGTTTACGGTCGGTGGAATTTGATCTTCTGTCCATGAGCTGCCATTGTTAGAAGTTTGCCAAATACCGGTTGAAGTGCCTGCCCAGGCATAACTCGTTCCTCTAACATAATCGAGGCCAAATACGTCACCGATTGAAGCGGCTTGACTCGTCCAGCTAGTACCGCCGTTCGCTGTTTTATTAACTTTATTTGTTGCAGAACTTGACCAAAAACCTGCTAAACCGTTTCCGCTTTCACTGCTGAATGCCACGGTTCCTACGTATTCATCGGATGTAGTACCGAAGGTCCAGGGCCCATCTGCTCCGTTAGAGGATTTATAAACTCTATTTGCACTCGTTGCAGCGCTTCCTCCGGTTCCAAACCAGCAAGTGTTGCCGACTCGATAAAACGAACCGTTTGCACCAAAAACTGTTGAAGTTGGCTGTGTCGGAGGATTTGGCGCAAGAGACCAAGTTGCACCTCCGTTGGTTGACTTTACAATATGGAATGTTCCACCAATTGGATCACTTTGAGCCCAGAGATTGTTGCTGTCAAAATTATCAACAAAGTTAAACCATGCACCGGTCGCTGTGTATACCTGTGTCCACGATGAACCACCGTTTGTAGTTCTCATTATTTTTCCGTTGCCGGAGCTTGGTCCTAAAGAAACGACTGCAACAGTAGAACTTATTGCGGCAATCGAGTAAGCTCCTTCACCGGCATTACCAGCAGCAGACCAAGTGCTTCCTCCGTCGGTTGATTTTTTCACATCCCCATTGCTTGCACAAATCCAAACAACATTTGCATCAACCCAATCGATACCCCAAATATCGCCACTAGTTCCTGAAGTTACTTCCGACCAATCCAGACCACCGGAACTTACTGTAAAAACGCCATCGCTTTGATCTGTAGTCGCATCTTTCGCAACATCACTAATTCTTATCAAACAGTTGTTAGAAGCAGCGGCTGGAACGGTCCAGTTGTAAGATCCTGACCCTGCCGCAACGCTTGCTGTAACTGTAGACCAGTTTAATCCGTTATTAGTTGAAAACTCGATTTTAACATTTGCTATTCCGGAAGAAGTCCATGTAATATTTTCACTACTGCCAATGGTGAATAACTCGCCACCGTTAGGTGAATTTACATGCACATATGTGGTTGGTGTATCGTAAGTCAATTCACCAACCCAAGAACCCCAAATATTTGTCGAGGCAACATATTCTGTCAAAAGCCAAATCTTGTTATCATTGCTTGGATCAAGCCAAGCACCGTTATAATCACCCCATCTGTTTCTCGTACCGCCGAAGGTCTTTTAGTATGAACCGTTGCCGGCTTTTAACATTTTGCTTCCTGTCAATGTTGTTGAAGAAGCAGGCTTTGTTGTATAGAAGGCACCCATATATTCAGTTGTTGATGATCTTGAATAAGTAATAACGACGTTACCCGAGTTATTAACTGCAAGAGCAGGATATGTGTGATAATAATTTTGAGCACCCATTGCTATATCAGAAGTCGCGGTATTTGAGGCAACATTAATTGCACAATATCTAACGGCTGATGCACCTCCGTTATTTACTGAATGAACCATGTGCAGCAAACCGTTCATGTAAACTGGTTCATTTCTTATTCCATCTCCGCCGCCGTCAATCGTCTGCCCAGAACCAAGCTGTTGCGCGTCTCCGCCTGAGCTGTATGATGTAACCGGAACATTTACTGCAGTCATAGAAGGAGAGCCGGATGGATTCACCTTAAATAGTGTGAAGTAAGTACCGGTCAAAAACTCTGAACGTGCGAGTAAATAATATTGGCTGGGTGTGCCGTAAACTCTGGCTGGTCTTACACCAAACACATTATTCCCGCTGGGATGTTTTATATCCCAAAGGTCGTTCCAATTTAGGGGACCTGCGTTATTTGCGTATAGATCAGTTTTGGGAATTATCCTAAGTTTACAGTATTGGAATGAACCTCCGTCCGTAAATTGGTTAGAGGTTATATAAAGATAATCCGTATCATAACCAACACCTTGATAATCTGCAGCGTTTGAAGTAACAGTGTTACCATTAGTGTTGGAAGGTACTATCCAATTGTACCATGTACCATTAGGATCAGCATCATCCGAAACCGATATTAAAAACTTTGCGGTTGGTGCGGTTGGCCAGAGCAGCCAAACCATCACCCAGCGGTTGTCATGATGATCATAAATAATTTTCGGGTCGAACGAACCAGAAACACCGAACCAGTTATCAGCTTCTCTTGTGTGTTGAACCGCGCCCGTTTTATCGTGAATTCTAAATCTCGAGTTAACAATGGTAACAATATGATTAGGTCCAACTGCTAAATATGGATCCGGTGGAATAAAAGCCCCCTGATCCGGGATTCCCTGCCAATCATTTGTAAGGTAAAAATCATCCATTGGAGCGAGTAAATTCTCGCCTTCAGCCAACAAAGGATCAACGTGATAATTCGACCCTTCAGGTCCTGTAGGTGGAAGAACATCTTCCGGTGTTGGTAGAAGCATATTTGTAAATATATTTTTTGGTGGATGAGTTTTAAAATGAACTCCACCAAGATCGTTCATTTTTGTCCCAGTACTGACGGTTGTTCCACTTGCTACGGAACCTGCTGCGGGTCCTTGATAAACCTGCCCGAAACTTATTCCGCCGATTAAGGAAAGTATAAAAAGTAGCCTTACTAACTTCATTTAGTTAACCCTCCGGTTTTAATTGATTTGCTGACTTTCTTATTAGATTTGAAGATAAAGAAAATTTATCAAATATTAAAAGCACCCACTCAGAAAATCTGGAGTATTTTCGCTGAAAAGTATATGAGCATCTTTTTAAGTTTCTTATGATATTTGTGTAATGAAAACAAAATCAACTATTAAAAGACTACTGGTTCTGCTCGGTTATCCCTTCATCTTTCTAATTAGGGCGTATCAAATACTAATTTCACCGTTGTTCCCATCAAGCTGTCGTTATTCTCCCACTTGCTCACATTACAGCATCGAGGCACTAAAAAAATACGGGATATTTAAAGGATTATGGTTATCGATTAAAAGGATTTCACGATGCCACCCATGGGGAGGAAGCGGTTATGATCCCGTTCCATAAAAATTTGAGGTAATATGACAAAAGAAGAATTGGGTAAAGAAATCTATAACACTGCTCACATTACGGGCGAATTTCTTCTAAGATCCGGACAAATATCGAACGAGTACTTCGATAAATACTTATTCGAATCTGTGCCTTCGCTCTTGAACGAAATTTCAAATCATTTGATGAATTTAATACCAGATGGGACTGAAATACTTGCCGGACTTGAGATGGGCGGAATTCCGATCGCAACAAGTTTATCAATGCATACCAAAATTCCTGCAATTTTTGTAAGAAAAAAAGCCAAAGAATACGGTACAAGAAAAATTGCTGAAGGAATTGATTTCTACGGAAAAAATTTAACTGTGATCGAAGATGTTGTAACTACCGGTGGTCAGATAATCGAGAGTATTACAGAACTTCGGAGACTGGGAGGAAAAGTAGATACTGTAATGTGTGTAATTGTCCGCAACCCAAAAGCATTCGAAAACCTTGAAGCGGTTGATCTTAAACTAATTCCATTATTCACAATGGATGAGTTAAAAGAGATCGCTGGATAAGCGAATCCCCAATTAAAAGCTGGCTTCATATGTAAAATTGCTTGTAGGAATTGACTCTGAATATCTCACATAGCGATTTTAAAAATCTTTAACGGGAAAAAGGAATTATGATTTTTAATAGAACAATCTTGCCAATATTGATAAATGCGTTTTAGTTAAATCTTTCCAAATTTGCAAAGAACGAGTTTTGTAAAAACTATATTGGACAGATCATTACAAAAACTTAGGATTGATTTTTCTATCCGCCCCTATTATATGTTGTAATTTTTGGAATTTGGTGCTTATGTTTTACAGTTAGAACTGTAATCTATTTGCCACATTAATCATGATGGAAACAACAAATGACAGAATTAGAATTAATAATTGATCTCCAGAAAAACACAGAAAGACAAGGTCCGAGTAGTGAAAGAGAAACTTTAAAAGCCCTTGACTTTATTAGCCCGCCAAAGGATAG
>CAZCLA010000013.1:11521-43771 GCA_964499285.1 uncultured Melioribacteraceae bacterium | reverse complement strand
GTAGTGAAAGAGAAACTTTAAAAGCCCTTGACTTTATTAGCCCGCCAAAGGATAGAATATTAAAAATAGCCGATATTGGTTGTGGTTCGGGAGGACAAACGATTACTCTAGCACAGCAATTAAATGGACAAATAACAGCGGTTGACTTGTTCTCTGAATTTTTGGAAGAACTAAACAAAAAATCAAAAAAATTAGGTTTAACAGATAAAATTATAACGCTTGCAAAATCGATGGACGATTTGCCATTTAAGAGTCAAGAATTGGACATTATCTGGTCAGAAGGCGCAATTTATAACATTGGTTTTGAAAATGGAGTTAAGATTTGGAAAGAATACTTAAAATCGGGTGGTTATTTAGCCGTTAGTGAAATGACCTGGTTAACCACTTCAAGACCAATTGAGATAAATAAATTTTGGATGCAAGAATATCCCGAGATTGACACAGCTTCTGCAAAAATCAAGGTTCTTGAAGAAAATGATTTAACATTGGAAGGATATTTCAATATAAGTCAACAAAGTTGGCTTAATAATTATTATAAACCGCTAGAAGAAAAATTCGAAGAATTTTTAATAAGAAACAAGAATTCAGAACTCGCGAACAAAGTAGTTGAAGACTATAAAGCTGAAATCGATTTATATAAAAAATTTAGCAACCATTATGGTTATGGATTTTATATAGCTCGAAAGAATTAATAATACAGCAATCAAGATGGAATTTGAAAGAACCAATTTTGAACACACTTTAATGGAGATTTAAAATAAAAAATCCCGATTACAATTCGGGATTTTTTCAGCTCCACAGGTAGGACTCGAACCTACAACCCTTCGGTTAACAGCCGAATGCTCTGCCATTGAGCTACTGTGGAATAAAATTGAACAACAAATTTATCGATATTCATTCTGTTTGTCAAGGCTTTGTAACTTACAAATTTTCGTACGAATTGTCCTAATATTTATCATTTTCTTTCTATTATTTGAGAATTGAGTAACATCTTTTTCATGTTTGGGATAAAATATTAGATTTTATGCTTACTATTACTCACAAACAAAGTTTTTTTTATAATATTCATAACTTTGTGCAAGGCACGCAAATTGAAGGAATTGTTAATTCATTACATAAGGATGCAAGATGGATTTAACGCACATAGAACATATCGGTATAGCAGTTAAAAATATCGAAGAATCGAAAAAATATTACGAGGAAGTGCTTGGACTTAAGTGTTATGCGGTTGAAGAAGTTACCGATCAAAAAGTCAAAACTGCTTTTTTCAAAGTTGGACAGACAAAGATTGAACTTCTCGAATCGACAGATCCCGAAGGTCCGATAGGAAAATTCATCGAAAAGAAAGGCGAAGGAATTCACCACATAGCATTTGCCGTAAACGGTATTGAAGCTATGCTTGATAAAGCTGAGGAAAAAGGAATCAGACTTATTGATAAAGAACCACGCAAAGGTGCTGAAGGAATGAACATTGCATTCCTTCATCCTAAATCAACTGGCGGAGTGCTTACTGAGTTTTGCGAGCCTGGAAAGTAGTATTAACCAATGCTAATACCCTAAGGAGAAAAAATGCCAATCGAAGACAAAATTAAAGAATTGATGGAGATGCGTGCCAAAGCACGTTTAGGCGGAGGAGAAAAGAGAATTGAATCCCAGCATAAAAAAGGAAAATATACCGCACGTGAAAGAATCGATATGCTGTTGGATGACGGAAGTTTCGAAGAATTTGATATGTTCGTCTCACACCGAACGGTCGATTTCGGACTCGACAAACAATCATATCTTTCCGACGGTGTCGTTACCGGCTACGGAACAATAGACGGACGATTAGTTTATGTCTTCAGCCAGGATTTTACGGTTTTCGGAGGTTCGCTATCGGAAATGTACGCACAGAAAATATGTAAGGTTATGGATAAAGCAATGAAAGTCGGCGCACCTATTATCGGAATTAACGACAGCGGCGGAGCGAGAATTCAAGAAGGTGTTAAAAGTCTTGGAGGTTATGCGGATATATTTCAACGTAATATTATGGCTTCGGGGGTTGTTCCACAGATTTCGGCAATCTTCGGTCCTTGTGCGGGAGGTGCTGTTTATTCGCCGGCATTAACCGACTTTACAATTATGACTAAAGGAACAAGCTATATGTTTGTTACAGGACCTAAAGTTGTTAAAACTGTTACAGGTGAAGTCGTAACCGAAGAAGAACTCGGCGGAGCATCAATTCATGCATCAAAATCCGGCGTGACTCACTTTGTTGCAGAAGATGAGCAGGAAGGAATTCTTCTAATCCGAAAACTTATGTGCTATATTCCTCAAAACAACATGGAAGATCCTGTTACTACCGTTTGTGATGATCCGATTGACAGACTTGAGGATTCGCTGAATGAAATTATTCCCGAAAATCCAAACAAACCCTACGATGTTAAAGATGTTATTCATGCAGTTGTTGATTATTCCGAGTTTCTGGAAGTTCAGCGTAACTATGCTCCGAATATCATCACCGGATTTGCAAAGTTTAACGGAATTCCTGTGGGAATAGTTGCTAATCAGCCGAGTTATCTGGCTGGAGTTCTTGATATAAATGCTTCGCGAAAAGCAGCAAGATTTGTTCGCTTCTGCGATGCATTTAACATACCTGTTGTTACTTTAGTTGATGTTCCCGGATTTCTTCCCGGTACCGCACAAGAGTACGGCGGAATTATTTTAAATGGAGCAAAGCTTCTCTATGCCTACGGCGAAGCAACTGTTCCGAAAATTACTATAATACTTAGAAAAGCATACGGCGGTGCTTACGACGTGATGAGTTCCAAACACTTGCGCGGGGATATAAACTATGCTTGGCCGGGTGCCGAAATTGCGGTAATGGGTCCCAAAGGTGCAATTGAAGTTCTTCACGCTAAAGAGTTGAAGGAGATCGAGGACGATGCGGAAAGAGTCAAATTTATAAATGATAAAGAACTTGAGTATAAACGTAAATTCGCTAATCCATACGTTGCGGCAAAATATGGTTATATTGACGATGTTATTGAACCGCGAAATACAAGGTTTAGAGTTATTAGGGCGCTGCAAATGCTTTCAACAAAGAAAGATATTAATCCGCCCAAGAAACATTCAAATCTTCCATTATAAGGAAAAGTAAATGTTTGAAAATTTTGATATTAATAACATAATTGCCGGGGACGGAATACTAATCTCGGTTGTTGGATACGTCATTGTATTCGTTTCATTACTTGGACTCTCAATTTTCATTTCAAGATTGAAGGATGTTTTAACGCTTAATCAACGTAAAAAATTAAAGGCAAGCGGTCACCGGGCTGCTGATTATGAGGATCTTGATGTTACTGAAGAAATAAACGCTGCAATAGGTATGGCACTTTATCTTCACTTTGTTGAAGTTCATGACTTTGAGAACACGGTGCTGACAATTAAAAGAGTTCAAAAACCATATTCGCCATGGAGTTCAAAACTCTACGGATTAAGACAATACCCAAAAAACAATTAACGGCAGAAGAATGAAGAAATTTAAGTTTAAGATTAGAGGAAATACTTACGATGTTAACTTAATGAACATCGAAGACAATATTGCTGAAATTGAGGTTAACGGCGCTTCATACGAGGTTGAAATTCAAAGTGAAGTAAAAACTACTAAAACGCCCAAGCTGGTACGACAAACCGCAATTCCGTCTTCTGAATCCGACAGAGCAAAAACAAGCCGACCGACAGAGAAGAAAGGCGCCGGTCAAATTAAAGCTCCGCTGCCGGGAACTATTTTGGAGTTGAAAGCAAAAGTGGGTGATGTAGTTAAAACAGGTGATACGCTTCTCATAATGGAAGCAATGAAAATGGAAAACAGCATTAAAGCCGATAAGGAAGGGAAAATAACTGCAGTGAAAGTAAATCCCGGAGATGCTGTTCTTGAAGGTGATGTTCTCGTTGAAATAGGGAGCGATTAATGGAAGGACTTCAACAGTTTATTGATTTTACGGGATTTGCAAACGTTACAATTCCTCACCTTATAATGATTGTAGTAGGTATTATTTTCATATACCTCGCAATTGCTAAAGAATATGAGCCGCTTCTTCTTGTTCCCATCGGATTTGGAATTCTTGTTGGCAATATTCCGTTTATTGAAAATATCGGACTCCAACTTGGAATTTATGAGGATGGAAGCGTACTTAATTATCTTTACTTTGGAGTATTAAAAGGAATTTATCCGCCGTTAATTTTTCTCGGAATTGGTGCTATGACTGATTTTTCGGCATTACTCTCAAATCCTAAACTTATGTTGCTTGGCGCCGCGGCACAGATTGGAATATTCTTAACATTTATAACCGCACTCGCATTGGGTTTCTCACAAAATGCAGCCGCTGCAATCGGTATTATCGGTGGTGCTGATGGTCCTACTGCTATTTTTCTTTCTTCAAAACTTGCACCCGAACTTATTGGTCCGATTGCAATTGCTGCTTATTCTTACATGGCTCTCGTGCCTGTCATTCAGCCGCCAATAATTAAACTTCTTACTTCAAAAGATGAAAGAAAAATTAGAATGAAACCCCCGCGTTCGGTTTCAAAAATTGAAAAAATAGTTTTCCCAATAGTTGGTTTACTATTAACTACCTTCATCTCCCCTGGCGCACTTCCCTTGTTAGGAATGTTATTCTTTGGGAACTTGCTTAAAGAATCAGGCGTAACAAAACGTTTGGCAGATACTGCAAGTAAAGCGTTGATCGATATTGTTACTATTCTTCTTGGATTGACAGTCGGTGCATCCACTCAAGCAACTACTTTTTTAACTTCAGAATCAATTTTAATTTTTGTTCTCGGTGCTGTTTCATTTATGATTGCAACCGCAGGTGGAGTGATATTTGCAAAAGTAATGAACTTGTTCCTGAAAGAAGGCAACAAATTAAATCCTATGATAGGAGCTGCAGGCGTTTCTGCAGTACCGGACAGCGCAAGAGTTGTTCATCATCTCGGATTAAAAGATGATCCTAATAATTACCTGCTGATGCATGCCATGGCACCTAACGTTTCAGGAGTTATCGGATCCGCTGTTGCCGCTGGAATTCTTATGGGCTTTCTGCTTCATTTGTTCTAATAATTCCTAAATAATGCTGCAAGCTATTAGTACATATTGAATTAGGTTTTTTGATTTTTTAATCATTTCCGTTAATGCAAAAAATTGTGCACTGATCTTTGCGGCAATATTTTTATATTAAATGTTATAAATAAAACTTCAATTGCTATGAAATATATTATAACATTATTAGCACTCAGCCTGCTTTTTTCATCAAATCTACTCAGTCAAAACATTCACGAATGTGCCGCGGCTAAACAAATAAATTTTCAAAAATTGTTTGATGCTGATGGTATAAATTATCCCGGAGATTCCAACATCGATGTAAATTATTATAAAATCGATGTGACAATAACCTACGATCCGAAATATCTTGAAGGCAGACTTTCAACAGTGATAACAAGTCAATTCGATAACTTGCAGGAATTTTATTTCGATCTTGCTGATCATATGCACGTTGATTCGGTAAAAAGTGATAATGTAAAACTTTCATTCAGTCATTCAAATGAAAAAGTTTTAGTGCAGCTAAAACCCTCGCTAAATTCAGGTGAAAAAATCTCAGTCGATTTTTATTATAAGGGAAATCCACAAAGCGGCTCTGGGTTTGGTTCGTTCGTGTTCAGTTCTCACAATGGACTTCCGGTTATTTGGTCTTTAAGCGAACCTTACGGGGCAAGTGATTGGTTCCCTTGTAAGGATACTCCGGCAGACAAAGTTGATTCTTCTGATGTTTGGATTACTTGTGATGTTTTTTATACCGTCGTTTCAAACGGAAAGTTTATTGGTAAAGACAAAATAAGCAGCAGTCTTTTTAGACATAAATGGAAAAACTCTTATCCGATTGCCCAGTATTTAATCTCTTTTGCAATGACAAATTATGAACTTTATTCACACGAGTACGAGCTTCCTGAAGGAAGTTTGATGAATATTGATCATTATAATTTTCCCGAAAATCTTACTCCATCGCGAATAAGTCAACTTGATAAAACAGTTCCTATAATGGATCTGTTTATTGATCTGTATGGTGATTATCCGTTTCAAAACGAAAAATATGGACACGCAGAGTTTGGTTGGCCAGGCGGTATGGAGCATCAGACCATTTCATCGATGGGAAGTTTTAATTCTGATATTATCGCGCACGAACTTGCACACCAATGGTTTGGAGATCAAGTAACTTGTGCAGATTGGCATCACATTTGGCTTAACGAAGGATTTGCTACTTATTCCGAAAGTCTTGTTTATGAAAATTTTGTTGGAAAGGATGAATACGACGTTTGGATATCTGGTGTAATGAGCAGCGCGAAAAGAGCCGAAGGGACGATATATGTTCAGGATATTTCTTCGGTTTCACAAATTTTTGACAGCAGGCGAAGTTACGATAAAGCAGCAATCGTTCTTCATATGCTTCGCGGAATTGTCGGAAACGATAATTTTTTTACAATACTTAGAACATACTTAAACGACCCTCGTTTTTCATATAACGTTGCAACTACAGAAGATTTTCAAGAAATAGCGGAACTAGTCAGCGGAGTAGATCTTGATTACTTTTTTGAGGAATGGATTTACGGCGAAAACTATCCCCATTACACTGTTGATTGGAATACTAATTATGTCGCAGGCAATTGGGTTATTAATCTTACTGTTATGCAATCCAACAATACGAATCCAGACTTCTTTAAAATGCCGATCGATATAAAAATAAATACTTCGGCGGGTGATACGTTAATTAAAATTTTCAACGATGAACAAATTCAAGAGTTTGAATTTATTTTAAATTCCGTCCCGGTCTCACTTATGTTCGATCCGGAAAACAAAATAATGAAAGATATGAACTCATTTACGGGGGTTAATGATATTTATTCTCCATATAAGATTAAGTTGTACCAAAACTACCCAAACCCGTTCAACCCAACAACAAAAATAAAAATCACAATTCCAAAAGTAGTGGACGCAAAATTTGCGTCCTCTAAAATAAAATTAGTTGTATATGACATCCTCGGCAGAGAGGTTGCAACACTCGTAAACAAACACTTGACTCCGGGCAATTACGAAGTTGAGTTCAATGCGGAAGGTTTATCTTCGGGAGTTTACTACTACCGTCTCGAAGCCGGAGGTTACAGCCAGACAAAAAAGATGATTTTGTTGAGGTAAATGTTAATTAAAGAATAATTATATAGAAACCCAACTCTTAATCTCACTCCGCGAAATGAAGCGATGTCATTTTGTAAGTACTATATACTCTACCGCTTCATCATTAAAGAATGAATTATTTTTTGAATTGTTATACACCTAATTCTCGATTAAAGAGAAACCGGTCCAACCATCTAACAAAACTTAGATCCTTGAGGATACTCATTAATGTCGCTTATCATAATTGGCTGAATAATTTTTTTTAACTAACTTTTCCATCATCAATAATTATATAAAGCAATATGAAAACGTGGAAAAATTCATTCTTGTTTATGCTCATTTCAATCTTATCCTTTATAATTTTCAGCGGGGTTTCTGTGTTCCAATCAACATCAATTGATCAAACAACTACAATTAAAGAGAAACAGACAAAAATTATAAATAGGAATTACAATAAATATTCCGCTAAGCCGCTCGGAGCAATTGTAAATAACAATGTTACTACATTCAGGTTGTTTGCTCCTAATGCACTCAAAGTCTTTTTAATAACTTTTGATGATTATAATGACGATTCCGGAAACGCATTTGAAATGAAGGTCGATAAAGACGGAACCTGGGAGCACACAATTGAAGATAATCTCTCAAATAAATACTACGGCTACAAAGTATTTCACAACGATAATGATGAACTCGATTCACTTCCGCTTTGTATTGATCCTTACGCAAAAGCAGTTGCAACATATAATACATATATGAATCCTAGAAAATCAATTGTTTACAACGAAGAATATAATTGGGATGATGATGAATGGATTCAACGGGATTGGAAGGATTTAATTATTTATGAAATGCACGTAAGAGATATCACAGCTCATAAAAGTTCTGGAGCAAAAAATCCCGGGCAATACAAAGGACTTACCGAAAAAAATATTAAAGGAGGACTTCCATACATCAAAAGTCTTGGCGTAAACACCATAGAACTTCTGCCTGCAATGGAATTCGGTACGATGGAAATTCCTTTTGAAGATTCACTTTCGGGAAAATTTAATTCATGGAATCCTTATGAGAGGAATCATTGGGGATATATGACTTCAAACTTTTTTGCTCCTGCAGCTTATTATTCCGAAAACTGGAAAAACTTCAAACGAGATGAATGGATGGGTACGGACGGCAGTCAGGTAAATGAGTTTAAAGATATGGTAAAAACTTTTCACAAGGAAGGCATTGGCGTTGTGATGGATGTAGTTTACAATCATCTATCGGAATATGAAATCGGGAACTTAAAACAAATTGATAAAGAATATTATTTCCGCTTGGATGAAAATGGAAATTTCATAGCTGAAAGTTATTGCGGCAACGATCTAAAAACTGAATCACCTATGATGCGGCGTATGATTGTTGAATCCGTTCTATATTGGATGAAAGAATATCACATTGACGGATTCCGCTTTGATCTCGGTAAATTAATAGATTGGGAAACAATCGAAGAAATTATTCACGAAGCAAGAAAAATAAATCCGAACGTTGTGTTTGTCTGCGAACCTTGGGGCGGCGGTTACGATCCCGAAGGATTTTCATTAAGAGACTGGGGCGCGTGGAATGATCAAATCAGAAACGGAATTAAGGGAGAAAACCCGATAGACGGACTCGGTTGGATATTCGGTAACTGGTACGGAAACAACTCGCAGCAGAGAATAAAAAGTTATGTTAACGGAACTTTAGTTAGAGACCAACATGGTTTGTTCCACCGTAAAGAACATTCGGTTAATTATCTTGAATCGCATGACGGCTACACGCTCGGAGATTTCATACGTATCGGAACTAATTCCGTTAAACACGATTCAATTATCACAGATGTCGATAAAAACATATTGCTTAACGAAGAACAGCTGCGTTTAAACAAACTTGGCGCATTGTTTTTATTTACCTCTCAAGGGATTACAATGATTCATTCCGGACAGGAATTTGCACGCTCGAAAGTCGTTCCGCTCGATATTGAAATCCAAGACGAACACAAAGGAATGATAGATCACAACAGTTATAACAAAGACAACGAGACAAACTACATAAATTATAACCATGCTGATTTAAACCATGAACTGCTCGATTATTATAGGGGATTAATTCAACTTCGTAGTACGTTTGACGCTTTTAGAAGAGCTGATTATGATAATATTGTATTTTTCGAAGATGTAAAAAGTGAATTCGCACTTGGGTATAGATTAACATATAACGGGGATACATTTCTGGTTCTGTTTAACGCAAATCCCGATACCGAGGAAGCCTTCAATCTACCCGAAGGAAAGTGGAACGTACTTGTAAATCACAAAAAAGCCGGAATCGAAATTTTAGGAAATGTAGTAAAGGAAATTACTTTGCCGTCATCCAGCGGAGTTGTATTAAAACTAAATTAAAGTTACTGAACAACGCTGCTTCTTAAGGATTTATCGACTGCAAACTTAAACTTGTTTAAGTCAACAGGCTTAGTGAAAACAAATTCGACTCCCATTTCACGGTATGATTCGCTGATTTCGGGATTAATATCGCCGCTTAAAACCATGATGGGAGGAACGTATTTTAAATCTGAATATGAAACTTTCTTAACGAGGTCAAGTCCGCTCATCACCGGCATATTGTGATCGGTAATTACTAGAGCAGGACTGCTTTGTTTAATAATTTTAAAAGCTTCTTCACCGTTTTCAGCTTCAACAATCGTATAGTTAGGAACAACACTCTTCAGCAATTTATTATACAGCAATCTATCCGCTTTATGATCATCCACAAGCAGAATTTGTGTGGAAGAAAACGGTATAGTAAAATAGAACGCACTACCTTCATTTATTTGACTTTCAGCCCAAATTTCTCCACCGTGTTTTTCAACAATTTCTTTACATAAAGATAATCCAAGACCGGTTCCCGTTTCACCCATTGTACCAGGAGTTGAAAACTTTGTGTCAACCCTGAAAAGTTTTTCCAAGTCCTGTTCGTCTATTCCTTTTCCATTATCACGAACGCAGAATTTAATTTGTCTTTTATCAACAATCGGTTCGGCGGATATTTCGATTATACCATTAGTCTGCGTAAACTTAATCGCATTCGAAATCAAGTTACTTAGAACCTGCATAAGCAAATTTTCGTCTGCATGCACATAAATATCTTTATCGAGAAGTGAACTTAAGTTTATGCTTTTCCGCAGAGAGGCTCCGGACAACATCTGCACAACTTTCGAGACAACATATGTCGCATTAATTCTTTCGGGTTCAAAATGAATTCTACCAGTCTGCAGCCTCGTCCAATCGAGCAGAGAATTAACTAGAGAAAGCATATTACGAGATGATTCTTGAATAAAATTAATATACTCCATTCTTTTTGATTCTTCCATTTTAGGATCACTCAATAGAATATCGGTAAAACCCAGTATCGAACTAAACGGCGTTCGCAAATCGTGTGAAATTATGGAAATGAATCTGTCTTTCGTTTCGTTCAATGCTTTTAAATTATCTGCCGATTCCTGAAGTTTTTCCTCAGCACGTTTGCTTAAAGAAATATCTCGAACAGAACCATAAATTTTCTCTATTAATCCATCGGTGTTTCTTATCAGATTAATTCTGTTTTTGATCCAGATAATATTTCCGTCTCGGTTTTGAATTCTATATTCAATTTCAGTGGAGTTTGAGGCTGGATCGCGATAGAATCTTTTCATCTGTCTGATTACATGTTGAATATCATTTGGGTGGATTATTCTATGCCACAGATGGTTATTCTCAACGAACTCCTCACTTGTATAACCTGTAATTTTTTCAACCGCAGCCGTGTAAAATACTTGCTTCAACGAATCTTCAATTTTTTCCGCAGTCCACATAAATTCATCAATATTCTCGGTTATGCTGCGAAGTCTTTCTTCAGATTGCTTTAGCTCGCGCTGTGTCTGCTTTTGGGCTGAAATATCCCTTATTACCGAAACATAATACCAATCCCCTTCAAATTCATATTTTGAAATAGAATTCTCAATTATAATTTCGGTTCCGTCCTTGCTGAAAGCTCTGACCTCTATTCTTGGAGTTTCCTTTACCTCATCCGATAAGCTGTTTACAAATTCCGTAAACTCTTTTTTATCTTCATCTTTAATGAAATTCAAAATATTTTTACCATAAATATCGGAGACTGATTTATATCCGAAAATTTCGGCAGTTCGTGTGTTTGCAAGAATTATTTTTCTATCATAAGTGACGGCAACACCATCCTGAGATGCATCGAATATTGATCGAATTAGTAGAAGATCTTTTTCAGCATGTTTTTTCTCCGTGATATCAGTAAAAATTGCATTGTGATAAAGCACTGTTCCGTTTAAGTCGACAACCGAAGTAAAGTTAGCAAGGACATAAACCTTATTACCGTTTTTTGTTATTAGCGGAATTTCTTGCGAAACTATTTTTTTACCATCACTCAATACAATATCAAAATCATTCTGCGCCAAGTATGCCGGTTCAATAAGATCTTTAATATTCAGTTTTAGAAATTCTTCTTCGTTGTAACCGAACACTTTGACGAAATGGGGGTTCACATATGTAATATTTCCGTCTAGATTAAGGTTACAAATGTACTCAAGGGTGTTTAGCACAATTGATCTAAATCTTTCTTCCGATCTCCTTAAAGCTGCTTCGTTCTTTGCGCGCTCTGTTATATTTGAACACAGAATAACAATGGTTTTGCCGTTGCCGTTTACTACAAAACCCATTTTAATTCTTAAATATTCTTCTCTTTTATCAGAGAAAAATTTTATCTCGCTTTCCCAACTGCCTGTGTTTTCAATCTCGTTAACAATTCGATCAAAATTATCACCTGTGAATTCCGGAATAATATTTTCGATATGTCTTTCGAACACTTCACTTTTTGAATATCCGAAAAGCTTCTGCGCAGCTTCATTCCAGAAAATTATATTACCATGAATATTTACATTGATGACTGCATCAAGAATGCTACGGGTTATTTTTTGATATCGTCTTAGCTCGCTAAGTTCGTTTTCCAAACGAATCTTATCGTTAACCTCGCTTGATATATCGTCAAAGAGTAAAAGCACATTTTCAACAACTCCGGTTTCACTTTCTATGGGAAGAATCGATAAGTAAAAAAAGTAATCGTTCTTTTGAAAGGTTATGCTGAGAGTTGTGTACTCTTTGGAATTATTTTTTACCGAACGATAAAAGAGCTGCTGAATTGTATCTGATTTTATTAATTGGTTTAATACTTTAATATTTGTTTCGAAATTTCCAAATATTTTTTGATGATCTTCTGAAGCCTCCTTTTTGTGCGCGACAATATTTCCATCTTTTTGTGCGATTAAATAGTAGTCGGATATCAGTTCAAGCAGTTTGGTTAAATTTTCTGAACTTTGGGAGGCTTTTTCTTTAAGTGCGGATGATAATTTTATGTCCTCCAAAATAAAAACTGCGCCGTCAAATTTATTCTCTCTTTCGACCGGAGCAGCTTTGAGCAGAAGAAGTAATTCATCACCGAGAGGTGAGTTATTAATGCTTAGTTTTTCTTCAATAAAGTGACCAGAAGAAATGCTTTGAACAATTTTTTCTTTTTTAGCCTCATCAATAAACGGAATATTTTTGAACGTTCCCCCGATTAAATTTTCCGTTTCATCAAAAGAAATAAGACCGAATTCCGAAATGTTATCATTCATCCAACGAATATTCCAATCCGAATCGGTAATAATTATACCAACCGGAGCAGAGTTTAATAATGCCTCGTCAATAAAATTTATAGTTTGTGATATATTGCTTTTTGCGCTCATAATAGAAAAAAAACACCAATATTAATTAGATAAAGGAAACAATTTCTGTACCACTTTAAGACTCGAAAAAGTTCGATTTTTCAACAAAAATGGGTTAAAGAAGGTTTCATTTTGGAAAAGTGTCTCATTAAAGAAAAAAATATTTAACAGAAGCTGTCTTATAGTAACCAGAAAATAAATTGAAAATTTTCCTATAAGACAGCCAATTAGCCGCTAATCAAAAATTCTTAGAAACGATTTGGTCCGGCATTCTTGATTTCCTCAGTGACATATTCTTCGAAGTCTTTGAAGTTATTATGAAACATATTTGCCAGCTTTTTAGCAGCTGTGTCATATTTATCCTTATCCGCCCATGTGGATTTTGGATCAAGAACTTCCATTGGAACATTTGGAACTTCCTTCGGAACTTCCAATCCAAAATAAGGATCGGTAAAAGTTTTCACTCCATCTAAGTCGCCGTTTAATGCAGCGTTAAGCATTGAACGAGTATATTTAATTTTCATTCTTTCTCCAACACCGTAGGGTCCGCCACTCCAGCCGGTATTAATAAGCCAGCATTTTGATCCATGTTTATTGATTTTTTCGCCTAAAAGTTTTGCATAAACCGAAGGATGAAGAGCCATGAACGGTGCACCAAAACATGTGCTGAATGTTGCCTTCGGTTCAGTAACTCCTTTTTCGGTACCGGCAACTTTTGCAGTATAACCGGAAAGGAAATGATACATTGCCTGTTCGGGAGAAAGTTTTGCGATCGGGGGCAGCACTCCGAAAGCATCGGCTGTTAGCATAATAATATTTTTCGGATGCCCAGCCATTCCGCTCGATTCAATGTTTTCGATGTGTGTTAACGGATAAGCCGCGCGTGTATTTTCCGTAAGAGAATCATCGTTTAAGTCAAGTGTTCGTGATTGAAAATCCATTCCCACATTTTCAAGAATGGTTCCGAATTTTCTTGTACATTCATAAATATCCGGTTCAGCTTCTTTTGAAAGACGAATAACTTTTGCGTAACATCCGCCCTCAAAGTTGAACACACCCTTATCACTCCAACCGTGCTCGTCATCCCCAATCAACTTTCTTGAAGGATCTGCTGAGAGTGTTGTTTTACCGGTTCCCGAGAGACCGAATAAAATTGCAACATCTCCTTCCTCACCAACATTAGCGGAACAATGCATCGATAGAACATTCTTGAGTGGAAGAATATAGTTCATGATAGTAAAAATAGATTTTTTTATTTCGCCGGCATAACTTGTTCCGCCAATCAAAATCATTTTCTTCTTAAAATTGACGATCACAAACACTGGTGAGTTTGTTCCATCAATTTCGGGATCTGCTTGAAGCGAGGGCATATTTACAACCGTAAATTCGGGGTGGTGATTTAAAAGTTCCTCGTTCGTTTTTGCAAGGACAAACATGTTTCTTGAAAACAAATTGTGCCAAGCGGTTTCCGTTATTATTCGAATAGGAAGGCGGAATTCAGGGTCTGCTCCCGCATAACAATCGAGCACATAAATATCTTTATTCTGAATATATGCCTGCATCTTCGAAAAAATTCTATCCCACTTATCCTCAGCAATGGATGCATTTACAGTCCCCCACCAGATATGTTTTGAACTCATATCTTCTTCTACAATGAACTTATCCTTTGGGCTTCTGCCGGTGTGCTGACCGGTTCTGCAAACCAGCGGTCCTAAATGAGCAATGGTTCCTTCTCTTCTAGCAATAGCTCTTTCATAAAGTGCAGGTGTACTCAAATTGTAATAAACCTCGATAAAATTCCTTATCCCGATCTTATTCAGTTCCTCAACAATTTGTTTTTGTACTTTCATTTTATCTCCATTTATATTATTCGTTGTTATAAAAGTTTACTGCTATTTTTTAAAAATATGGGTTCAAATATACCTATAAATATGCTTCAAGATTTTATCCGTAGCTCCGATATTGCTGTTAACAAAATTATACGCGACTCTACCAGCGGTTTTTCTTTTCTCTTCGTTCGAGAAGAAAGTTCTCAAATATTTATAGGCACCTCTTTTATCCTTTACGGATACTGCACCGCCAAGTTTTACCAATGCTGCTGCTTCTTGACTATTTGAATATTTTGGTCCAAACATTACTGGAATTCCGTAAACCGACGGTTCAAGCACATTATGAATTCCCTGTTTAAAACTCCCTCCTACGAATGCGACCTGTGCATAATAATAAAGAGTAAGAAGAATGCCGATTGAATCAACAATAATAATTCGTTCGCCTTTATAATTTCTTATACTCGAGAACCGAATTGTACTGAATGTCTTTGCAAAATAATGTTCAAGTTTCTCAAGATGCAGCTCAGTAGGTTCGTGAGGTGCAACAATCATAATAACGGATTGGTCTTTTTCCGCCAGTTTAGTAAATGCAGGAAACACAACTTCTTCGTCTGCTTCCCACGAACTGCCGAACACAAAAATTTTTTTACCTGCCAGTAACGATTCATCAAAAAGTTTTCTTTCTTTTGCTTGAATACTTTTTTGAAATACTCTATCAAACCTTGTATCGCCAACCGATTCAATATTTTTATCTTGAAGTCCGAAATCCTTAAATTGAATTTTATCTTCTTCCGAAACAGTTAAAATCTTTGTCATTTTTCCAAACAAGCATTTATGAAAATTCTTTAGCCCGGGAAGTTTACGCTTCGAGTTTTTATTCATGGTTGCATCTACAAGTAAGGAAGGGATATTTCGCCGGTAGAGTTCCCACATAAAATTAGGCCAAATATCATATCGCATAAAAACTGCAAGTTTCGGATTCAGCAACGACAAAAAACGTTTTGCTAACCTTGGAGTGTCGAGGGGTATGTAATTTATTATATCTGCATAAGGATATTTCAGCGAATTTCTGTAACCGGAAGGAGAAAAAAAAGTGATTGCAACATTTACATCGGTCTCAAGTTTTAATTTTTTGATTATTGGTTTTGCCTGCTCAAATTCCCCCATCGAAGAAGAATGAAACCAAATAGTCTTTTTAGATTTGTCAATATCGGCAAGTGATATTATTAGATTCTCAAATAGTTTTTTTCTATCCTTTATTCCTCTTTCAATCTTTTTGTTAAAGACAGAAAAAGTTCTGAAGAATAGTACCAATGCCGGAATAACAATGGCATTATACAGGATTTTCCAGAATTTAATCATAATTGATTATAAAATGATTTGAACTTTTCAGCCACAAATTCCGGTGTAATTTCCCGCATACATTTGAAATGCGATTTCGGACATTTCTCCCTCCCGATGTGGCTGCATGGTCTGCAAGATAAAGAATTATTCTCTAATATTAAATTACGACAGTTGTATGGCTCAAAACCAAACTCCCTTACAGTGGAACCGAAAATTGCTATAAGCGGAATATCCAACGCTGAAGCAGTATGCATCAATCCCGAATCGTTGCAAATAATCAGAGAACACTTTTTCATCTTCTCTGCAAGTCCGAGAAGGTCATCGTCGTTAGAATGATCCTCTGCATTATTAATATTGTCCGATAAATATCTGCAAATTTCTCTATCCTCCTTTCCTCCGAAAAGATAAATTGAAAAATCTTGGTTGTTCAGAATTTTTCCAAGTTCAACAAAATATTCCCGAGGCCAAGTTTTTGTAAAATGTTTTGAACCGGGGCAGAAACCAATAATATGATTTTTAGAACTTTCTGAGTTAAAATTTTCCTTAAAATGAATTTGGACTTTCTCGTTAAGTAATTTTACATCTGCTGTTTCGGCATATCTTTCGGGAATTTTTTTAATTGGAGTTAACCGGTTTATTTTGTACCAAACGAGCAGAAATTTTTTGAAAGTTGGTTTACGAAGTCTTCGCACAGTACCATTAAAACCCTTGCTGATTTTTCTGCTTCGGTGATTATTTTGGAGATCGATTATTTCATCATAATTGTTTTCGCGAATTATTTGCTGGTATTTTTTAAAAGATTCTTCCTTTGAATATTCTATAACTGAATTAAGATTAGGGTTATACAATATTGTATCTCGAAAATTTCCATTGACAAGAAAATCGATCTTCGTTTCCGGTCGTCGCTTTTTCAAAGCAGCAATTACCGGGGTTGCAAGAATAACATCTCCTAGAGAACTTAGTCTGATGATTAATATTTTTTTCAATTTTTCCTAAGCTTAATTTCAGCAAAGCAAAAATATAAAATATATTTGTGAGTCCATTATTGAGAGTAGTTGCATTCTTAATTATCTTTGAGAAAAAATTAGAGGATTTTATGACGACACTTCCGCCGCCGGGAGTAAACAAAGCCCCGGAAAATTCATTGGAATCAAAAGTTTATGCTATAGTTGAAAAATACAGCGACAATATTCCGATTATGAACGATAGATACAGATTGGGTTACACGTTGTTTAAGTATATGACCGGAGAAGGTGATCCGCCGGAAATCTGCGTAAAGGGCGCCAAATTGTCATTGGAAGGAATCAGCGTTAAGGATCTTGCTCAAAAGATAAATACAGATTTAGAAGAATTAAAAAAGGCGGAAAACTAATTTCCGCCGGTACTTTCTTCATCTTCCTTCAAATAACTTTCTATCAAATCGACACACTTCTTGCTGCCAAGATAAATTGGTGTTCTCTGATGCAGATCTTTTGGCACGATTTCAAGAATTCGCTGCTTACCGTTGATTGCCCGTCCGCCTGCTGATTCAATTAAAAATGACATTGGATTGCATTCATACATCAAACGTAGTTTTCCGTTCGGATTTCTTTTATCTGCAGGATACATAAATATTCCGCCATAAAGCAATGTGCGATGAACATCAGCAACCATTGAACCTATGTAACGAGCTTGATAGGGCTTATCATCATAAGTGTTAGATTGAAGATATTTAATATACTTCTTTAATCCGTTGTGCCAATAAAGATAATTTCCTTCGTTAATACTATAAATTCTTCCGTTTTCAGGAATTTGAATATTGTCGTGTGAAAGTAAGAATTCACCAAATGCAGGATCAAGAGTAAAGCCATAAACACCATGCCCAGTTGTATACACTAACATTGTGCTGGAGCCGTAAAGTACATAACCTGCTGCTACTTGTTTATAACCTTCCTGCAGACAATCCTCAAGTGTACCGGGTTGTCCATCCGGAGTCACTCTTTTGAGGATAGAGAAAATCGTTCCGATGCTAACGTTTGCATCGATGTTCGATGAACCGTCGAGAGGATCAAACAGAAGGACATACTTTCCTATCTTATGTTTTTGAGGAATACGAATTATATCTTCTTCTTCTTCCGATGCCATAACACAGAAATGTCCGCCATGATCCATGGCTCTAATTAAAATTTCGTGGGCAAACATATCAAGTTTTTTTACTTGCTCACCATGAACGTTGCTGTCTCCGGTAAATCCTAAAATATCCACTAATCCGGCTTTGTTTACTTCAAGGGATATTACTTTGGCTGCCATACTCAGTTGAGATAAAAGTGCCGAAAGCTCTCCGGTAGCTTCCGGATGCATTCTTTCTCCTTCGAGAATATGCCTGTTTAAGGTCATAAAACGAGTTGGTTTCATTTAAAATCCTCCGTGTTTAGGATGCTTTAATTTCTTGATCCTTATACTGTAATTGATAAAGTTTATAATATATTCCTCTATTTGCAAGAAGTTCATGATGAGTTCCCATCTCACGAAGTTGTCCTTTATGCATCACTAAAATTTTATCAGCATTTTGAATTGTCGAAAGTCTATGTGCAATAACAATCGAAGTTCTACCAACAAGTAATTTTTCGGTCGCTTGCTGAATCAGCATTTCCGTCTCAGTATCTACACTTGAAGTCGCTTCATCTAAAATTAAAATTTGGGGATCATAAGCCAAAGCTCTTGAAAAAGATATTAGCTGTTTTTGTCCGACAGACAATGTCGCTCCTTTTTCTTTAACTTCTTCGTCATAACCGTTCGGTAATTTTTCTATAAAATTATTTGCCCCAACCGTTTTTGCGGCATTTCTTATCATTTCTTCCGTAATCTCATTATTATGTAGATTAATATTTGACTTTATTGTACCGCTGAAGAGAACAACATCCTGTAGAACGATCGAAATCTGCTTTCTCAAATCTTCTATCCTCAGATCGCGTATATCTATTCCGTCAATAGTAATCGATCCTTTTTGTATATCATAAAATCTGTTGAGGATATTTATAATACTTGTCTTCCCTGCTCCGGTAGCCCCTACTATTGCAACAGTTTCTCCTGGTTTAATATTGAATGAAACATCGCGAAGTACAAATTCATCCTCGTTGTAAGCAAACCATACATTTTTAAATTCAATTTCGCCCTTTGAATCCTTTAACTGTTTTGGATTCTCGGGATTGCTTATGATCGTATTGTTATCGAGAAGTTTGAATATTCTTTCCGATGATGCCATTGCTGTCTGCATCACATTGTACTTTTCCGAAAGATCTCGAATAGGTCTGAAGAACATCTCGGTATATTGAATAAAAGCAAAAAGCACGCCTATTGTTAATGTTCCTTGAATTACATTACCACCGCCGTACCAAATTATCAAACCAATTGCTATAGAACTTAAAATTTCCACAATCGGATAAAATACTGCATAATAAAATATTGAATCTATGTTTGCTTTTTTATGATCCTCATTAATGTTGGAAAAGTTTTTTATTTCACGCTTTTCATTTGAGAATATTTGAACAATTGTCATACCCGTTATATGTTCCTGCATATAGGAGTTTAGTCTTGCAAGATGATAACGTACTCTTCTATAAGCATCACGCACTTTTTTTCTGAACAAGAAGGTAGCATACATAAGCACGGGAAGAACCGAGAGTGTAACAAGAGATAGTTCCCAGCTCATCGAAAACATAAAAATAAAAATCCAGATAATTGTAAAAATATCACTGAATACCATAACGATTCCGGATGAAAACAGTTCATTAAGAGCTTCTACATCATTAGTGTTTCTTGTAACTATTCTTCCGATAGGAGTTTTATCAAAGTATCTTAAGGCTAATTTTTGAACATGCTTAAAGATCTGCATTCGAAGATCATAAATTATTTTCTGACCCATAAGCTGTGTATAATACATTAAAAAGTACTGAATAATCGCCTGAAAGATCAATGATCCCATCAATAAGGCGACAACGTACAAAAGACCATCGTAATCTTTTAAAGCTATATAATCGTCTATTGCAACCTTAGTTAAATATGGGCGCAGAGGTCCTAAACCAGCCACAAGGGTGTTGAGCAGAATACCGAGAATTACATATCCTTTGTAAGGTTTTACATAAGTCAAAAGCCGCTTCATTAATTTTGAATCGTATGCTTTTCCTAAAACCTCATCGTCTCCGGGCTTTGCACCAATCGATTTTCGCATATTAAATCTGCTTTAACTCCTCTTCAAGCAATTGTCTTTGATGAATATCAGCATATATTCCGTTCAATTCAATTAGTTCTTCGTGTCTGCCTTCCTCAACAATTCTACCGTCATCAATAACAAATATATTATCCGAGTCCTTAACTGTGGAAATTCTATGACTTACAATAATACTAGTTCTATTTTCCATAAATTTTTTGAGCTTTTTTAAAATCTCTTCCTCTGTGTGTGTATCAACCGCCGAGAAAGAATCATCGAGTATTAAAATTTTCGGATTAACGGCAAGCGCTCTTGCAAGACACGCTCTTTGCTTCTGTCCACCGGAAAGAGTTAAACCTCTTTCGCCCAAAATTGTTTGATACTTTTTGGGGAAATCATCGACATCTTTTTTAATTTCTGAGATGTCCGCGACTCTCTCTAATATAGATTCATCTTTTTCCTTCACACCGTAAAGAATGTTGTTCTCCAAAGTATCAGAGAAAAGAAATGTCTCTTGAGGGACAAGTCCAACTGAAGATCTGATTACATCCACCGGAATGGTTTTTACATTTTTCCCATCGATCAAAATTTCGCCGTCGGTAACATCATAAAGCCTTGGTATAAGATTCAACAATGTTGTTTTGCCCACTCCTGTTTTACCGATAAATGCAACTGTCTCGCCTTTATTTATTCTTACATTAATTTTATCTAAAACAACAGGCAGGTTTTGGCCATATCTGAAAGTAACATTTTTAAATTCAACCTCTCCTTCAATTTCATTTATTGAATGATCGGTTACTTCCGAATCTGAAATTTCTGTGTTAACGGACATAATAACGTTCAGCCTTTTCATACTTGCAGATGATTGCTGAATAATATTAAGCACCCATCCAAACGCTATTACAGGCCAAATTAAAAGACCGAGATAAACAATAAATGCTGAAAGTTCACCGAGAGTTAGCGATTGTTCAATTACTTTCATTCCACCGAACCAAATAGCAATAATTATAGAAAGACCTGTAATCATAAAAAGTAAAGGAGCAAACCAAGCTTGAACCTTAACTTTGTCCATTGTTTTATCGAGATAATCTTTGCTTAGTTTTTCGAATAATTTAATCTCACTTTCTTCGCGCAAATATGATTTTATTACTCTAATTCCGGAAAACGATTCTTGCGCTTTAGTAGTAAGCTCAGAAAACTTCTCTTGAATTTTTTCAAACTTTATATGAATCTTTTTGGAGAGTTTATAAACCATATAAGATAAAAATGGCAAAGGAAGCAGTGCTGCGATAGTAAGCTGCCAATCAAATGTAACAATAATTGCGATAATCATTAACATCTTTGTGCTTGTATCTATCGAATACATAACTGCGGGACCAACGAACATTCTTACAGCGCTAATGTCGTTTGTTGCATGTGCCATCAAATCGCCGGTGGAAGTGTTTTGATAATAACGAAGCGAAAGATTTTGAAGATGAGACCAAAAGTCCTGGCGGAGATCATATTCAATTTCGCGCGAAACAACGATTATTGTCTGACGAATCAAGAATCTGAAAAAGCCGCTTAACAATGCCGCACCAACAATTAAGAGAGCATATTTCAGAATTTCCGAATGGCTTATATTCGACTGAAGTCCGTCAATTCCATCTTTAAGAAAAATCGGTACGTAAACCTGTGTTACGTTCGAAAGTAGAATGAACAGAACGCCCCACAGTAATTTTCTTTTATGACGGGCAAAATATTTTTTTAGCGTAAGAAGACTTTTCATAAAGAAAGAAATATAAGATAATCAGTCCTTTAATAGGAAGTTATTTTTCTGAACGTCGAACTTTTAAAATTAGTCAATTATATTGAAACCGGTATATTTTTGGAGTACAGGAGGAACAATAATTTTTCCTTCAGGTGTTTGATAATTTTCAAGAATTGAAATCATCAACCTGCTTGTTGCCAAACCTGAACCATTAAGAGTATGTGCGAACATTGGTTTTCCGCCGTCACTTGGTTTGAACCTTATATTTGCTCTTCTTGCTTGAAAATCTTCAAAGTTGCTGCAAGAAGATGCTTCCAGCCATTTGTTTTCTGCAGGCGACCAAGTTTCTATATCATAACATTTTGCTGCAGCAAAGCTTAAATCCCCGCTGCACAACATCAGGATTCTATAAGGGATTTGTAAAGCTTTCAGAATATCTTCGGCATCCGATACCAAGCCCTCCAATTCATCGTACGAATTTTCGGGATGAACAATTTTCACCATCTCAACTTTATTAAATTGATGTACACGCAAAAATCCCTTCGATTCTTTTCCGTAAGAACCGGCTTCTCTTCGAAAACAAGCGGAATAACCCACATACTTTATGGAAAGATCTTTTTCGGCAAGCATTTCATCACGGTGCATATTTGTAATTGGAACCTCTGCTGTGGGAATCGGATAAAGTTCATCTTTTTCGCAGGTGTACATATCATCAGCCATTTTGGGAAGCTGACCTGTTCCGGTCATTGATTCTTTATTAACAAGAAAAGGTGGAAGAATTTCCTTATATCCATGATTCTGGAGATGATAATCGAGCATAAAATTGATCAATGCACGTTCCAGAGTTGCTCCTTTACCTACATAAACCGGGAAACCCGAACCGCTAATTTTTGCTCCTCTTTCAAAATCAAGAATGTTTAGCTTCTTTCCAAGTTGTATGTGGTCGAGTTTTTTTTCATTATCTTCAAGCTTAAAATCCTCAGGCAGCCATTTCCTCACTTCAACATTATCCGCAGCGGTCCTCCCAACGGGAACGGAATTATGCGGAAGATTTGGTACCCACATCAAAAGTGAGTTTAATTTATCATTAATTGTTCGAAGCTCATCGTCGATTTCTTTTATCTGATCGGCAACTTTTCTCATCTCCTCAAAGATATGATCAGCATTTTGTCCGGCTTTTTTAAGTTGTCCGACTTCCGCTGAAACTTTGTTCTTTTGAGACTTAAGTTCTTCGGTCTGCTGAAGAAGCGATCTTCGTTTCTTATCGAGATCTAATATTTCATCAACCGTATCTTTTTCGTTTTTGTTTAAAACACCTTGCTTAACAACTTCGGAGTTTTCTCTTATAAATTTAATATCCAGCATAAAAATCTCTCGTTTGATGCGGCATAAAGTCACTTAAGCCGATTTAATTTATTGAATTATTATTTTACAACAATGTTATAAATTTTATTTTTCACGTAAATTTCCTTAACAACGGTTTTCCCGCTTGTGTGGTTTTTTACTTTTTCCTCTTCCCAAGCAGCTTGTTTCACAAAAGATTCTTCTGAATCTAATGGCACTTCAATTGTTCCGCGCATTTTACCGTTGACTTGAATACCAATTGTCACGTTATCCATAACTAAAGCATCTGGATCGACATCAAATTTAAATTCCGATTTATAGATCGAATCATTATTTCCGATAATCGACCAGCATTCTTCACCTAAATGAGGTGCAAGTGATGCTATCATAAAAGAAAATCGTTCAAGAGAATAAAGCTTAAGATCGTCGGTTGCTTCATTCAAATTTTTACTCAACTCATTCAGCAATTCCATCAGGACCGCAACGGCAGTGTTAAACCTGAAGTTTTCAACTTCCCTGTTAAATTTATCAAGCGAAATATTTACCTTTTTGTAAATCGAGATTTCGATATCGGTAAGTTTATTTAACGCAAACTTTTCAACAATTTTGGTTTTACTTTTTATGGTCTCATAATTTTTAAAAAGAGCATAACTTCGTTGAACGAAGCGGTCGACGCCGACAATACCTTGATCACTCCAATCGCCGCCAAGTTCATATGGACCCATAAACATCAGATACATTCTGAACACGTCGCTTCCGTAATCTTCAATAAACTTATCCGGATTTACGACATTGCCTCTGGATTTCGACATCTTTGCGCCTTGATTAGTAATAGTTCCTTGATGGATAAGTTTATTAAACGGTTCATTTGAATTTACAAGATTTATGTCGCGCAAAAATTTATGAATAAATCTCGCATAAAGTAGGTGCATCGTAGCATGTTCGGCACCGCCGACGTACATATCGACCGGAGTCCATTTTTCAGCAAGCTCATTATCAAAAATCGCTTTATCAAATTTTGGATTAAGATACCTCAAATAATACCAAGAAGAATCAACGAAAGTATCCATTGTGTCAACATCACGCTTAGCAGCAGCACCGCATTTCGGGCAGGATGTATTAACGAAGTTTTCGTTACGCGCTAGGGGTGATCCGCCGTCCGGTTTAAAATCAACATCATAAGGTAACTCAACCGGAAGTTGATCTTCGGGAACCGGAACTTCTCCGCATTTTTCACAATACACGACAGGAATTGGAGTCCCCCAATAGCGCTGCCTTGATATCAGCCAGTCACGAAGTCTGTAATTTACTTTGCTTTCGCCGATATTATTTTCCTCCAGCCAGTCTATTATTTTTGCTTTCGCTTCGGAGATGTTTAATCCGTTTAAAAAATCACTGTTAATAGCCTCACCATCACCGACATATGCTTTCCCCTCGAAATCATCCGGTGGTTGAACCGTTCTAACTATAGGGAGATCGAATTTTTCTGCAAATTCCCAGTCGCGTTCGTCTTGGCCCGGTACAGCCATTATTGCACCTGTTCCGTAAGTCATTAAAACATAATCTGCGATCCATATGGGAATCATTTTTTTTGTTGCCGGATTTAGTGCATAGGCTCCGGTAAACTCACCGGTTTTTTCCTTTGCGGTTGAAGTTCGGTCAATTTCGGTTTTATTTTTTACTTCATCGCGATATATATTAACTGCAGTTCGATATTCATCGGTTGTAATCTTCTCAACAAGAGGATGTTCCGGAGAGATAACCATATATGTTGCGCCGAAAATTGTATCTGGTCTTGTGGTAAACACTTTTATTGCTTCATCGAATCCATCGATGTTAAAATTAATTTCAGCGCCTATACTTTTTCCTATCCAATTCCGCTGCATTGATTTTGTTTTTTCCGGCCAATCAATTTTTTCAATTCCATCAAGAAGCTCTTCGGCATATTCAGTGATTTTGAAGAACCACTGAGTTAAATTTTTCTGTTCTACCGCAGTGCCGCACCTTTCACAATTACCGTCATTGTCGACCTGCTCATTTGCAAGTACTGTTTGACATGAAGGACACCAATTAACGGGAGCGTTTTTTCTGTAAGCAAGTCCCTTTTTATATAATTGCAGAAAGAGCCACTGATTCCATTTATAATATTCCGGAACACAGGTCATCAATTCGGCATTCCAATCATACATACAACCCATTGCCTTTAATTGACTGCGGATGTCTTTGATATTTTCAAAAGTAGAATCCTGCGGATGAACACCCGTTTTGATCGCATAATTCTCAGCAGGAAGTCCGAAAGCATCATAACCCATCGGTTCAAAGACGTTGTAACCCTGAAGTTTTTTGAATCTTGCCCAGGAATCGGTTGGACCGTAATTATACCAGTGTCCGCAATGCAGTTTGGAACCTGAGGGATAAATAAACATTACCAGACAGTAAAGTTTTTTTTCTGTATCTGTTAAATTGGTATTAAATATTTCATTCTGTTGCCAAAATTTCTGCCACTTTGCTTCGACTTCACTGTGAGGATATTTCATAAATTATTCTGCACTTATTTTATTTAAAAACAAGCCCAAAATTATCAAATAAAGGCTGGTTTAGCAAGGTAAGATGTTAACGGTGGGTAGTAAGATAATCCTTAAAAACTTATCCAGATAATTGGTGTAAAAAAACTTACTCGATAAATCACTCTTATCTGAGCAATATCATTTTTTTACTTTCTCTATAATCTCCGGCTGATAAAACATATAAATAAATTCCAGAAGATAATCCTTCCGCACTATATTTTACTTCATACTTACCGGGTGGTAAATATTCATTTACAAGTGTTGCAACTTCCCGACCGAGAATGTCATATACAATTAATTTTGTTTTTGTGGACGCAAGTTTTGCTTCCTCTACGCGTGGTATTGTAAATTTTATTGTTGTGCTGGGATTGAATGGATTTGGATAATTTTGATAGAGTCGAAAATCATGAATAATTCCGCTTTCCTCCTCATCAATTCCGACTGTCGATGAACAGAGGCAATTGAGATAAAAGCAGCCATCATCCCAAGCATCGAACATTGAACCCATTGAGTAAACAAAACTGTACGAGCGCATACCATGCCAAACATAGTTATCACCATGATCACCGTCCGGATCGCTGTTTAGTGTTATCGGATCGAACGTAAGGAACAAAACTGCATTGTCGTTTCCGATTAAGTTCAAAACTCCTGCCGGTTTCAGTTGAACGTCTGGAATTTGATTTATTCCTTTTGTTTCAACCATAATTTGGACTTCGACATTAGGGCTTTCCACTACTTCTACTGCATCAATCCAATTGACAACTCCTATCTCATAAACTGGATCTACTTGAAGCTGAATACCCGGCTCTAAGTTTGCGAACAATTCTCCGCCGAGCAATGAATTTTCTATCGGAAAAACTTTGGAAGGAAAAGACGGACCGTCTCCACCATCATAAGTAACATCATTGTAGCTATGAGTAATACCCAAAATATCATATTCAAAATCTCCGGGTTGATAATCACGATCAACAAACCCATTTTCTTTTCCCAGCCAATCCATACCAGCTAGGAAATAGAATCTTCCCGGGCATCCCGCAAGCCATTCTCTAATTTTATCCTTATGATAATATGTACTTTCTAAGTTGGGTATTTCGTAAATAAAATCGTAGTGAGCCAGCAATTCAGATGTGATTTCACCGTAAGTCCAGATATCGTACTCGATATACACTCCATATCTATCAAATCCGAAATAATATTCTACCGGATAACCTGAATCATCCCATCCATTGGCGATCAGGAGAATACAATTTGCGGGCTTAAATATTTCATAAGAATAAGTAACCGGTGTCCTTGTCATATTACCATTAACATCGACAGCTTCTATATAATATTCAACCTTGGTTCCCATTGACTGTCCGGGTATATAAGCATAATAATTATCATTAAAATCATTTACCATTTCAACAGATTGATATGCACTTTCATTAATGCTATACATAAGCGTTGCCGACTGGACACCGCTTTCACCGCCGCTTGGGTTCGCATCTGAAATATTTGCTTCAACTAATCTATCTTCACCACTAAAGATTGTTTGAAGATTTGTGACTTCTGTGATAGCAGGCTCTAAATCTCCAGTTATTGTAACGAACAGTGCAAGATCAAAAGTATATAACTTTGAATTCCATCCCAGAGGCAGAGGGGAAAAATCTTCTTCTGCATAAAACTTAAAACCTGTAATTCCTATTCCTCCAGCAGCTGCAATCCTAACCACATCCTCGTATTCATAAGAACCCAAATGCATAAGTGATATTCCAATAATCTCACCCCGCGAAACAACTGGATCAAACAACTCATCCATCTCAAACCACTGATAATCTTCTCCAGCATTATTTACCCTTGCCTCAAACTGCTTCCCATTCCCTTCGATACTCCATAGATCGTTTCCAAAAGGTGATGTGGGAGCATTTCCTTCGACATCCACCCAGTCCCCGGTTCTATCAGGATCATCAAGATATGCAGTTATATTGTTGAGCGCACCATCAGCTTCGTACCAGCCAAGATGATGGTTCCACGTATTTTGAATTTCATCAGAGGTCCAATTCATTCTTACTAGTTTAAGACTTAACGGAATTCCTTCTCTCCCTACTTCTGTTAATTTTATTCCGACTCGGCGTATTATCATATCTGCAGGAGCTTGATACCATTGTAGTATTCTGTCCCCGCCCCAGAACCCAAAATTCACGTAAGGATCTACGAGGATTCCATTCAGCCAGCTCAAAAGGACATTAGCATCAGTAAAATCATTTAAGGCTGACAGTTTGTTTTTTGATACTTCCCGGGTGTATTTGTTATCTATATAAATTATTTCCTGCTTACCGGGGGCTAGTTCTTTGTAAGTGTCAGTTTGCTGAGAGGGTTTGATTATTTTTCTTTCTTGAGGATAAACAAAAAAATTTAAAAGTAATGCTATCGCTAAAACATAATAAAGTTTCATTGCGCCTCCATGCTTTAGTAAAAATCTTCTCTCCCGGATTTTTACCAAAACGACAAGCGTTCATTTAGAATCAATATGAAGATAAAATAATTTAATCAAATTTACAATATTCAATTTACTACACACTATTATTCAATATTGTTTAGATCTGCTTTGATTCGGGGTGAATATTAAAAAATCCCGGAGCTGCATTACTCCGGGACTTAATTATGAGGAGATTTGATTACTTATAATTTTCTTCCGTTGTTGCATCAGCTAGTTCTTGCAAGGAAAGTTTTGCAAGTTCTTTCATCTTGTTTGCATCGATACCAAGAACTTTTGCAACGCCTTCACCGTATGCAGCATCTGCTTGATAAAAGTGTGCCAACTGTCTTGCAACAATTCTTTCCGGAACGCCTTCCATCGCAGCTTTAATGTTATTGAACAATTGCTGTTTTTGATTATCGTTCATAAGACTAAACAAAGCACCCGGTTGGGAATAATAATCTTCATCATCTTCTCGGTGGTTGTATCTATCGGCATCCCCAAAAAGTTTCAACGGCGGTTCTTTGTATTTTGCGTCTGCAGTCGGTCCGCCCATTGAATTTGGTTCATAGTTTACTTGACCACCGTAGTTTCCGTCTACTCTCATTTGACCGTCTCTTCCGTATGTATGGAACGGGCATTTCGGTTTGTTTACTGGAACCTGGGTATAATTTACACCTACTCTGTAACGGTGTGCATCAGCATAGGACATAATTCTTGCTTGAAGCATTCTATCCGGTGAGAACCCGATTCCCGGGACAATGTTGGAAGGTTCGAATGTTGCCTGCTCAATTTCTGCAAAATAGTTTTCGGGATTTCTATTTAATTCCATCACACCTATTTCGTGAAGCGGATAATCCGCATGGGGCCAAACTTTAGTTAAATCAAACGGATTGATTTTGTATGTTTCTGCTTCGGCTTCGGGCATAACTTGTGCGTAAACTTTCCACTTAGGATAGTCACCTTTTTCTATTGCTTCATAAAGATCACGCTGCGAGCTTTCCCTGTCTTTGCCTACAATTTTTTCAGCTTCTTCGTTAGTCCAAGTTTTAATTCCCTGCTGAGTTTTGAAGTGAAGCTTCATATAAAATCTTTCGTTGTTATTGTTTATAAAGCTGTAAGTATGACTGCTGTAACCGTTAACATTCCGGAATCCTTGGGGAAGTCCTCTATCACTCATTAAGATTGTTACTTGGTGTAAGCTTTCGGGACTTAACGACCAAAAATCCCACATAGCAGTATTTGAACGCATATTTGTTCTAGGATCTCTTTTCTGAGTGTGAATAAAGTCGTCAAACTTATATGGATCCCTCACAAAAAATACTGGAGTGTTATTGCCAACCATATCCCAGTTACCTTCATCCGTGTAAAATTTTACTGCAAAACCTCTAACATCCCTTTCCGCGTCGGCTGCTCCTCGTTCCCCCGCAACAGTAGAAAAACGAGCGAGTACTTCTGTTTCCTTTCCGATTTTGGAAAAGACGCTTGCTTTTGTATACTTTGTTATGTCATTGGTAACCTTAAAAGTTCCGAATGCTCCGGAACCTTTTGCATGAACAACTCTTTCCGGAACTCTTTCTCGGTTAAAAGTTGCCATTTCTTCTAGGAGTTGATAATCCTGAAGAAGAAGCGGACCGCGTTTGCCCGCAGTTAATGAATTTTGGCTGTCCCCAACTGGACTGCCGTGAGCAGTAGTAAGTTTCTTTTTTTCCTTACTCATTAAAGTCCTCCTTTAATTTTTTTGATTTGTTTACACTAACTGACTTTGCCGTTTTTATAGTAATTAAATGAATCGAAACCCCGACAGCAATTAAAAGCAGAAGAATACGAACGGGTGTACTTTCGGTGAAATATAATCCTGAAATACTTATGGATATCCACAACATAACAATAGAAGTAATTTTTGATTTAACCGTCATACCGGTATTATCACGATAAGTTTTTATGTACTGACCTAGGTATTTGTGGTTCACTAGCCAATCGTTCATCCGCTTTGAGCTTTTCATAAAACAAATTGAGGCAAGTATTAGAAAAATTGTTGTTGGAAGTATCGGCAGAAAAATTCCAATTATTCCGATCCCGGTTAGAATTATTCCAAGGGAAAGTAATATTCCTTTTTTGACTGCTTGAATCGAGCTTGTTCTTTCCATAGTATATAATAGCAAATGATTTACTAAGTGACAATTTCATCAATTATAAGCGATAAATCAAATCAATCATTTTTATAATACAATAAAAATTATTTATGACTTTTGTAAATCTGAGATGAATTACTTTCTAAGGAAAGGAACAATTATTCTATTATCAGGAGAGTGAGGACAGCGAAGGAAATCGCTGTCCTCTTTTTCACAGCCTCGGGAAAGCTGGGAAAGATTAGTTTTGCGTCAATGCAAATTATATGTGATGAAACAAATTGTATGTTAGTTAATATTATCAATTAACAGCAGTTTTCGTTCCAGAACATTTCTGAGATTTTTTCGTGTTTATTATTTCACTTTTGCAACATTTCTTCAAATTCATGTTTCAAATATTCAACATATCTTTTGGTTTTCTTTCGTATTTTGCATGAAACACGATTGAGATATTTTAGTTTCTGCGTTCAACTAATTTCAACGGGATGATTAATTCCATAAGAAAAAGATATGTTAAGTTAAATTTTACTCTTGCCTCTGCAGCAGTTCTTTTATCTTTTTTAACAATCCTTCTGTTTCTCTCTTCTACAAATAAGTACGAGCCGAAACTCATAAATTCAATCCTTGCCGATCAGTATACTTTTTCTACCTACCTGGATTTAAACCGGAATGGGATAGACGAGAGGTTTGTTTTTGGAAAGGCTTTAGATGCTGATAATTATTTCTTTCACCAATATGATGAAAATGAAAAGCTAAAAGAACAGTTCAACTTCAGCAATCCTTTTCTTTTCTCTTCCATTTTTAATTATGATTTAAACGGCGATAATTTCGACGAGCTGGTTCTCTTTACAAAGAATGATTCCCTGCTTTTTTTCTCTTTAGTCGATCTGAAAAACTCAAGAGTTCTTAAAAAGGAATTACCTATTATTAAAAAACCGACATCGGTAGTAACTAGTTACTGGGACCTAAAAAAAGTAGTAATTAAAATTCTATTTGATGAATCGCTTAAAAAAAATGTGTTGTACTTAAGTCCGATTACCGGTCATTCGATTCACCCGCGCGGTTTGTATAAATTTGATATCCAAACAGGCGAACTTCTCAACAAACTTGAGACAACTGCACCTGTATCAAACTTTGTTTTTATTGATACAAATGACGACGGTATTAACGAGATTATTCTGAGTGCCGGTTCTTCGGGAAACACAAGAGATAAAATCGGCATTCACGATAATTCCAATTGGCTCATAAAATTGAACTGGGATTTTGAATTTGTAAACCAACCATTAGAAATTGGTGAGTTCTTAAACGGGATTGAATTTGAAATTGTAAAACACAACAACCGCGATTTAATTCTGTTTGTATTTTCCAACAGGAAAAATCAAGAACCAAAAGAATTTTTTGCGTTGATGGATCTTGACTTCAATATCGTAAATAAAAAAGAGTTCGAAAAGAATGAAGGGATTAAAAATTTCTTAAAAAGCTCAAACCCGTTCGATGACTTTTTTTACATTACCACAACTACCGGGGCAGTTCATAAATATGATATCGATTTCAACAGATTGAATACAATAAGTCTTGATAAAAAGGATTACTTCTTTGCGTTCTTTGATGACATTCTTGAATCGGATGGCAAAGAACTAATCGTTAG
>CAZCLA010000013.1:9359-11421 GCA_964499285.1 uncultured Melioribacteraceae bacterium | reverse complement strand
TCTTTGCGTTCTTTGATGACATTCTTGAATCGGATGGCAAAGAACTAATCGTTAGAAATCAAAAAAACGTTTTTGTACTTTCGGATGATTTGGAAATATTGTTCTCTTATGAACCGGGAAACACTATTCGGGATATTGAGTTAATAAAAAATGTGAAAAACAGTAATTCTGAATTATTGATTCTAACGGATAAGAATCTCATGTTGTTTTCAGTCCACAAAAATCTTCTTGCGCAATACCGTGTTTCGGCTTTTTTACTTACATCTATTTTATTTTATCTAATTCTTCTTCTATTACACAAAGGATTCAGCGGAGCAGCAAGAATTTCCGGGGCTTATTACTACTCTTATGATGACACAAACTTAGGGCTTATTATTTCAGACTATAAAGGCACAATCAAGTCTTACAACAAAAGTATTGTTAATAACCTTCCGCCTAATTCACACATACACAAAAACGAAAATATTTTTGACATTTTGAATGGTAACTATGATTTAATCGAATGTATTAAGGAAGCCTTTAAAACAGAAAATGAAACTTCGAGGGAAGTTTCATTTACAAAAGGTGATTATAAATTTATCGGCAGAGTTAACGTGCTTCCGCTTTTTACATTGTTTAAAATTCCGCATTCTTTCATAATCAAGATTAAGAACCTTACCGAAGAAATACACAACGAGCGGAATTCGCTTTGGGCAAGTATATCGCAAAAAGTAGCGCACGATATTAAAACTCCGCTTTCGACAATTCAATTGAATTTAACTGCATTGAAAACACGAATTAACTCACGGCAGGAATTAGATAAAGAATTAATAAACGATGATATCGAGATGATTCACTCCGAGATCAAACATATTACTAATCTTACAAAAAGTTTTTTAAAATTCAGCAGCCTTTCTAAGCCTTCTTTTCAGTGGATAAATACTGAAAAGTTAATCCAAGATTCTGCGGAAAATTTCCAGATATTTTTCACCGGCGACATGAAATTCAACACCGAAATAAGTGAGGATGCAAAAACAATATGGGCAGATTCCAACCAACTGGTGCAGCTCTTTCATTTACTGATTGAAAATGCAATTGATGCAGTTGGTCCAAATGGAATAATTAACATTACTGTCGATCTCGTTGATCAAATATCCGAACCTAACGAAAAATATGTAGAATTCCTGATAAGCGATAACGGAAAGGGAATTCCCGAAGAAGAATTATCAAAAATATTCGAGCCATATTTTACGAAAAAGAAAGAGGGAACGGGAATGGGCTTAACCATTGCCAGAAAAATAGTTCAAGATCATAACGGAATTATAGAGGTTACATCAAAAACAAACTTTGGCACGACTTTTTCTATAAAAATTCCACACAATATTCAACAGAAATATGATTGAAAGAGTTTTAGTAATAGATGACGACGAGAACTACCTAAAGTCAGTAAAAAAAATACTTGAACTTAGCGGATTTTCTGCAAAAACTATTTCAAATCCCAGAATGGTTCTCGATTCGATCCAAAACGAAGAATTTAGCTCTGTATTGCTTGATGTCAAAATGCCCGGTCTTAACGGAATTGAAATTTTCAAGATAATTAAAATGAAATCTCCACTTACTCCTGTAATAATTATTTCCGGTCAAAGCAATATTGAAATTGCAGTAGATTTCATAAAAACCGGAGCTTACGATTTTCTCGAAAAGCCGATAGATGCCGAAAGATTAATTGTTACACTAAACAATGCTGTTAAGAAAAGAGAACTTATGCAGCAGAAAGCAGCATTTTACAGTGAACTTTTAGAAAACAACAGAATAATTGGCGAAAGTAATGAAACAAGAGCAATCTTGAGTAGGATAGAAAAAATTGCCCCGACAAACGCAAAAGTTCTCATAACAGGAGAAACCGGGGTCGGCAAAGAACTTGTCGCATGGTCGTTGCATCATAACAGCAAAAGACAAACGAGCAACTATATAAAATTAAACTGTGCGGCAATTCCAGGCGAACTTTTGGAGAGTGAGCTATTCGGGCACAAAAAAGGATCTTTCACAAATGCATTAGAAGATAAGATCGGAAAATTCGAAG
>CAZCLA010000013.1:0-9259 GCA_964499285.1 uncultured Melioribacteraceae bacterium | reverse complement strand
CACAAAAAAGGATCTTTCACAAATGCATTAGAAGATAAGATCGGAAAATTCGAAGCAGCTGACGGAGGCACACTTTTTTTGGACGAAATTGGTGATATGGATTTGCGGCTCCAATCAAAAATTTTACGAGTTCTCGAAGAGGGCGAAGTTGAAATGATCGGAAGCAATAGTTCAAAAAAAATAGATGTCAGAATAATAACTGCAACAAACAAAGTTATAGAGGATCTAGTTGCAAAAGGAACTTTTAGAAAAGATCTTTATCACAGGATTAATGTAGTCAATATTCACATACCTCCGCTTAGAGAACGGAAGGAAGATATTATTCCGTTAACTTACCATTTTCTTAAAAATTTTTGTGAAAGTTACAATAAAAGGATGATGACGATCTCGCGTCAAGCTGAATCAATTTTGATAAATCAATTATGGCAAGGAAATGTGCGCGAATTAAAAAATGCCGTGGAGAAATTAGTGATTTTCACAAGCGGAAAAGAAATAACTGCAGAGCAGATAATTCACATCCTCGAAAGGAAAATAAATCACATCAACTATTACACCGAAATCCGTGATCTCCGCACGGCAAGATCAAACTTTGAGAAAGAATATATTCTAAAAGCACTTGAAAAAAATGATTGGAAAATAATCGAAACCGCGGAAACACTTGGAATAGACAGAACAAATCTATTCAAAAAAATGCGGCGTTATAACATCGAAAAGAAGAACTCCGATTAGTTAGTCTATACCCACGGCAAAATAAATTAAATTTTCAATGCCTTTCGATTCAGTTGATTATTTCTTCCTTTTAAATAAATTGCCTTTCAAACCTTCTTCTGCTATTTTTAAAATTATCTATGATCAAGTAAGAGGACGAGATGAACATTTCAAAGTTAATTTTATTTTTGATTATTATTTTTTTAACTCAGTTGAACGCACAATCGAAACGTGCAATAACTGTCGACGATCTTTGGTCGATGAAAAGAATCGGCAATCTCCAAGTTTCACCGGACGGAAAATTGCTGGCATTTACAGTTACTTCTTACGATATGAAAAATAATTCCGGTCAGACAGATATTTGGACGATGAACTCTGACGGATCAAACGAAAAAATTCTGATTGATGAAGAAGTTTCAGTTACTTCTCCAAATTTTTCGCGGGACGGAAAACTCCTCTTCTATTCAAAAGGCGGACAGATCTGGAAGTGTAATCTTGACGGAACTAATCACTCACAAGTTACGGATATTTACACCGGTGTTTCGGGAGTTGTCTTAGATAATTCCGGCTACGGATTTCTTTTCACTTCTGAAGTTTACCCCGATTGCTCCGATCAGCAATGCAACAAACAGAAAGACAAAGAAGCAGAATCGGATAAAGTTGATGCAATGATCTTTACTGAACTTCTTTATCGCCATTGGGACAGCTGGCGCGGAGATAAAAGAAGTCACCTCTTCTTTTACAATCTTGAAAATAACAATTACACTGACCTTACACTATATTCCAAGTTTGATGTACCGACATTTACACTGGGCAGCGAAAATGATTATTCGTTCAGCCCGGACGGCAGAGAAATTGCTTTCGTAATGAATAACGACAATTTTCTTGCTACCTCGACAAACAACGATATTTTTATTCTCAATCTCGAAGAAGCTGATAAAGTTGCCGCGACTCCATTCAAGAAAATATCTTTGAGTTTGGGAAGTGACACACAACCGGTCTATTCACCGGATGGGAAATACATAGCTTATACTTCTATGGAACGTGCCGGTTTTGAAGCAGATAAACAAAGACTTGTTCTTTACGATAGAAACACAAAAGAAACAAAGGTGTTAACGAAAGATCTCGATATAAGTTTCGGACAAATTGTTTGGTCGAAAAATTCAAAATCAATTTATTACACTGCAGCAAACGAAATTTATAATTCAATTTATAATTTTGACATCGAATCCGGAGTTAACAAATTAATAGTAAAAGAGAGGGTTAATTCCTCCCTAGTACTTTCACCGGACGGCAATAAACTATTTTTCCTTCAACAGAGAACTACACAACCGAATGAAATATTTTCGGTGAGCACGGACGGGACAAATTTAACTCAATTGAGCCGTGTAAATTCGGAACTGCTTTCTCAAATGGAATTCAACGAGCCTGAAACATTTTGGTCAATTGGTGCCGAAGGAACAAAGGTACAATCCTTACTTATTAAACCGCCTTTTTTTGATCCCGCTAAAAAATATCCTATGATTTTCTTAATTCATGGTGGTCCTCAAGGACATTGGACTGATGATTTTCATTACCGCTGGAACCAGCAAATGTTTGCATCGCAAGGTTATGTTGTAGTTGCACCTAATCCAAGAGGCAGTACCGGTTACGGACAAAAATTTACCGATGAAATAACTCAAGATTGGGGCGGAAAAGTATACACAGATTTGATGAATGCTTATGATCTCGCAATTGAAAATTTTAATTTTATTGATAAACAAAACACTTTTGCGGCGGGTGCATCTTACGGCGGATATATGATAGCTTGGATTGCCGGACACACCGACAGATTCAAAGCATTAGTTTGTCACGACGGGGTTTACGATCTGACAAGCATGTACGGTTCAACAGAAGAAGTATGGTTTCCCGAATGGGAATTCGGCGGAGCACCGTGGGAAAATCCCGAACATTATAAACATTTTTCACCGTCAACTTATGTTTCTAACTTTAAAACACCGGTTCTTGTAATTCAAGGAGGTAAGGACTTCAGAGTTCCGGAAACACAAGCCTTTCAATTTTTTACAGCACTTCAAAAGATGAATGTTGAAAGCAAATTTTTATATTTCCCTAACGAAAATCATTTTGTACTTAAACCGCAAAACGCAAAATTGTGGTGGAACACTGTATATGATTGGTTCAACAATTACAAGAGGAATTAATGATGGAAGAAAAATATAATTCGCCCGGGCTAGAAGATTACGAAATTGATTTTGATTCCGAAGAAAAAGTAAATGCTGGCAAGCAGGAAGTTGAGGAAAGACTTTGGGAAAAAGTTGAGAGGACAGGAAAGAAAATTTCCTTTGTTAAAGATGTGCTTGCACTTTTTAATTATTTGTCCGACAGCAGAGTTCAATGGTATAGAAAATCAATAGTGGTAGGTGCATTATTATATTTCATAACACCGATTGATATGATTCCCGATATCTCTCCGCTAATCGGCTATCTCGATGATCTTGGAGTAATTACTGCGGTTTTGAAATATCTGGGACACGAACTAATTCCCTATTACGATAATTAATATTTGGATTGAAACAATATTTTTCGGAAAGGAAATTTATGAATTATAAAATTCTTAACAGCAGTATAATTTTTGAAGGGAAAGTATTCGATATAAAAGTTGATGATATAATATACAACTCGGGCAACACTGGAATAAGAGAGGTAGTAGTTCACAACGGCGGAGCTGTAGTTGTTCCGCTAACTGAAGATGGAAAAATTGTTTTTGTAAAACAGTTCCGCTATCCTTTTGAAAAATATATGCTTGAACTTCCAGCCGGCAAACTCGAGACCGATGAAGATCCCCAAAATTGTGCCGAGCGCGAATTAGAAGAAGAAACAGGATACACATCAAATAATTTTTCAAAACTTGGGGCAATTGCAACCACCCCCGGTTTCTGCTCTGAAATTCTTCACATCTATCTTGCTGAAAACTTGAAAGCCGGAAACCACAAACGTGAAGAAGGAGAATATGGTATGGAGGTATATGAATTCACTCTCGAAGAGGCAAAGCAAAAAATTATTTCGGGAGAGATTTACGATTCAAAAACAATTTGCGGGATCAGCTATTATCTGTTCAACAAAAAACATTAATTCCCCGTAATTTCTTCAAGATCGACCTTGTGTACGTTTGAAACTTTTCTGCCGAGAAATCTTTCGGCAACCTCTTTAAACTTGATTGGAAGATCGCTTACGTAATATTCGTTAATCCCGATGTTGTTTGAAGGATTTCTAAGATTTCTTCCGTTAAGATAGTCTTCAACTATTTTTGATGCAGCTGTTCCGGAATCGATAAGTTTAACATCGTGTCCCATCACATCCTGTATAACTTTTGATAATATAGGGTAATGAGTACATCCAAGAATTAGCGTATCAACTTTTTCTGATTTCAATTCTGCCAAGTATTCTTCTGCTGCGGCATAGGTTGCTTTATGATCAAGCCATCCTTCCTCGGCAAGAGGAACAAAAAGCGGACATGCTTTCTCAACAATTTTTGCTTTGGGATCGATTTTTAACAATTCGTTTGAGTAAGCTTTATTGTTTATTGTTGCGTTCGTTCCAATCACTCCAATTTTTTCATTCTTTGTTGTTTCAAGAGCTATCTTTGCCCCCGGTTCAATCATTCCAATTATTGGAATTTCAAAATGTTCTCGGAGTGCATTAAGCGCCGCAGATGAAGCTGTATTGCAGGCAACTACAATCAGTTTAACATTCTTTCTGATCAGAAAATTTGCGTCTTGTATTGAATATTCAATAACTGTCGAATTTGATTTTGATCCGTATGGAACCCGTGCAGTATCTCCAAAATAAATAATGTTTTCGTTCGGTAAGTTTGCGGAAATTCTTTTTACTACAGTAAGTCCGCCGATTCCGGAATCAAAAATTCCGATAGGGTTTGATCGATTCATGAAATTCAATATGTTTCCTTAAATGAGTTCTTCAATTGCTTCCTTTAATTCCATTTTAATTAATTCATAATCGTTCTGCGGTATTTTATTTCCCTTATTGTTTAATACATAAAAAGCATCCACCACGTCATCGCCTTTTGTTGCAATCTTTGCAAAGAAGATAGCGAGACCAAGTTCGTTCATTCGTTTTGTCACTTGATAGAGCAATCCAAGTTTGTCTGGCGCATAAACATCAATGATTGTATATTTTTCGTGACGTTCAAATTCAATTTTAATTTTTGATGCAATGTTGAACAACTTGTTTTCGAACCTCCGCCATTTAGATTCTATTTTCTTAAATGCTGTTCCGATTGCTAATTCGTTCTCGACGGCTAGGGTTAAATCAGTTATAATTTTTTCGTATCGGTTTTCATCAACTTTTTTCTGAGTGCGGTAATCCGTTACATTAAAACTATCGATTACGATTCCGTCATTTCTTGTAAAGATATTCGCATCATGAATATTAAGGTCGTTAATAGAAAGTGCGCCGCATAATTTTGACAGAAGAGATCTTGAATCTTTTGTAATTACTGTAACGTTTGTATAACCTCCGTTCTCTTTAAAGAAGACTGAAATATGTTCTCCGTTTTCGATTTGTCTTACATGTTCGTTTATTTCCTCTTGAGAATAAATGTTCAGATAACCTATGTCGTCAATTGATTCAATATGTTTCTGTACGTTTGAACTATATTCGTTCTTTTTCCTGGCAAGAATTTCCTCCTTTGAGGCAACCAGTAATTCTTCACCGGATAATCTTTCTTCAAGCATTGTCCTCGTCTTTTGGTACAGTTCATATAAAAGATCGCTTTTCCATTCAGTCCAAACTACCGGGCTTACTGCTGAAAGATCGGCGTACGTAAGGAGATAGAGCATATCCAGTGTATGTATTGACGGAAAGAGCGATGCAAACTTGTTTAGGGTTGCCGGATCGTTTAGGTTTCTTCTGAAAGCAACTTGTTCCATTGTTAGATGGTGACGGACAAGATGCTTTACTGTCCCAATTTCTTCGGCTTCATAACCCAAACGTTCCATTATAGAACTTGCAATTTCAGCGCCGATGATCTCATGTCCGGAAACCGAAATTGGTTTTGCTATATCATGAAATAGAACTGCGAGATAAATTATATCTCTGTCCTTCAAACTGTGAAAAAGCTTGCTGATTCTTCTTCCATCCTCTGGCAGATTTTCAAGTTTACTTAGTGCGATAAGTGTGTGTTCATCAGCAGTATAGCAATGATAAACACCCGGCTGAAAGAATCCTATCAAATCCTTAAACTCAGGAAGGAACAACTGAAGCACACCCATCTCATTCATAGAAGTCAATGTTTTACCGACTCCGGAATGAATCTTTAAAATTTCACGGAAAAATACAGACGATGCTTGATTGTCCTCACTGTCCTCATCAAGATAAGCTACCTTTTCGATTACGGAACTTCTCAGCTGTTCGTCAAATCTTGCATCGTGCAGACACCTATAATAAAACGCACGAAGAATACTTGAAAGAGTCAATTCACTTTCAACGGTTCTGCTAATTAAATTTCCTTTAAGCATAAACTCGTCGTCAAGTTCGATTGCGAGTCTGTCGGAGATCTGTTGAACAAGCTGTTCGTGATACCTTTTCAAAATGGTTTTTGAGAAGCGGTGAATTTTTGTTGCAGCTTCAAAATACTGCTTCATAAATGCTTCCCAGTTATTCGAAAACTGATCGAGATGTTTTGCAAGTTGTTCTTGATTGTGAAATTCGAGACGGTCGTTCTTTTTGCTGCAGATGAGGTGAAGTAAGTTTCTTGTTTTCAGCAGAAGTTCATAGCTTCTATAAATTCTGTTAATTTCAATGGGACTAATTAATTTTTTTTCTCTCAGTATGTCAATAAAAATTTCAGTTTGAGTCCTTTCACTTTGATCGGTAATAATAACATTATTTTTAAGTGAGTACATCCATTGAACCATCTGTAAATCACGAAGTCCGCCGGCGGAATATTTTATATTAGGTTCTAGCACTTTTGGTGAATCGCCGTATCTTTCATATCGAGATTTAACATCCTCAAAAAAGGCAAGCACAAGTTTTTTAACAATCTCCTTATTCAGCAACGATAATAACTTACTGTTCCAATCATTGTAACTTTTTTCGTTGCCGATAATAAATCGTGTTTCAAAAAATTGAGTGAACGCATGAAGATCGGTTTCCAAAAATTTTTGGATATCGCTGAATTCACGGACTGTGTGAGAGACTTCAATGCCGCAATCCCAAAGAGCGGTAATACATTTTTGAATTGATTCTTCGCCTCCATTAAATTTGTCGAAAATAAAAAGAACGTCTATATCTGAGTGAGGAGACAATTCTCTGCGACTAAAGCTTCCCGAAGAAACAAGCGCGCAGTTCAAATCAAAATCATTTGCGATGCGGATTAAATATTCCTCAACAAGAAGACTGAATTGTACGCAGAATTCGTATGCATTTTCAAGAAGTTTCTTATTCTTAAAAATCTCTTCTTTTGCGGCGGCAAATTCTTGTTTTATTTGTAAATAATCCGGCATATAAATACGGGGTTCAATTTGAACCCCGTCATATTAAATAATTACTATTTTAGTTTTTCAAAACGACCTTGGAAAAATCTCAAATATTTGGGTTCATATACGAACTTTAATCCCTTTACTGATTTTCTGTCTTCATATACGCTTGCGACGGATTCAACCATAACGTCTATATGCGATTGAGTATAAACTCTGCGGGGGAAAGTCAAACGCACAAGTTCAAGCTTTGGTCTTCTGTGATCTCCGGTAACAGGATCTCTGCCAGAAGATACTATTCCTCTTTCCATTCCTCTAACCCCGGAATCGATAAATATTTCTGCTGCTAAAGTCTGACTCGGGAATTCATCCTGCGGCAAGTGATTGAGTATTCTTTTTGCATCGAGGAATATTGCATGACCACCGAAAGGTTTGACCATCGGGATTTTATATTTTGCAAGCTGTTCACCTGCATATTCAACCTGCTTAATTCTCATCCTAATATTTTCGTATTCCACCATCTCTTCGATACCTCTAGCCATTGCTTCCATATCTCTTCCCGCAAGTCCGCCGTAAGTATGAAGTCCCTCATAAACTACAACCATATTGCGGGCTTCTTCATAAACTTTTTTATTTCGTGTTGCAAGAAAACCGCCGATATTTACCATTAAGTCCTTCTTGGCACTTACCCACAAACCATCGAAATATTTGCACATTTCTTTTAAGATCTGCGGAATTGTTTTATCCTTATATCCTTTCTCCCTTTCTTTAATGAAGAAAGCATTTTCACATGCACGAGTTGCATCGAACCACAGTTTGATTTTATGTTTTTTTGTGTACTCATAAACTTTTACGAGATTATCCATTGAGAAAGGTTGACCGCCCGCCATATTTACAGGACCCGCCATTGAAACATAAGCAATTTTATCAGCGCCAACTTTCTTAACAAGCTTATCAAGTTTTTTAAGATCTATGTTTCCTTTAAATGGATGTTCGTCATTTGGGTTATGTGCTTCGTCTATAATTACATCAACAAAGGTAGCTCCGGCAAGTTCTTGGTGGAGTCGTGTTGTTGTGAAATACATATTGCCAGGAACATAATCTCCTTTTTTGATTAAAATTTTCGAAATCATATGTTCTGCAGCTCTGCCTTGGTGTGTTGGAACGAAATAAGGCATACCATAATATTTCTTTACATTATCCCAAAGATAGTAGAAGTTTTTACTGCCGGCATAAGCCTCGTCGCCAAGCATCATACCTGCCCATTGATAATCACTCATTGCATTTGTTCCGCTGTCAGTTAGCAGATCGATATAAACATCTTCCGATTTTAATAAAAAAGTATTATAGCCGGCTTCTTTCGCGGCTTTTTCTCTGTGTTCGCGTGTTGTAACTTTAATCGGCTCAACCACTTTTATTTTAAATGGTTCCGCCCAACTTTTCTTAAGATTCTTTTTTGCCATGATTTTCTCCATAATTAAATTTTGTTTGTAAATATCTATCTATAATTTTTGATTACTTAGGGGATATCATAGCGAGGTGCTGATAAATCAATATCGTATGGATTCTGTCGTAACAGAGATAAGGATTCTGTTGAAAATTATGCGGACATTCGATTGATTGACGCATAACTTTTGTTTTAAGCATCAGTGATATTTTTGATTTATTTGACATTAAATTGTTTTGTTAAAATCAATCTTGCAAATAATCTTCATTTTCATATTCAACTTCAATTACCGATGAAATTCCTCCGCGTGTGTTAAACTCGGCAATCACTCTCATATATCTCGGTTTGCAAACATCAACCAAATCATCGAGTATTCTATTTGTTACAGCTTCAAAGTAAATTCCGTCGTTGCGGAATGACTGCAAATAAAATTTATACGATTTTAACTCGATGCAGAGTTCATCAGGAATATATTCCAAGATTATTGTCGCAAAATCGGGTTGACCGGTTTTAGGACAAAGCGATGTAAACTCCGGCGCGGTGTGTTCTATTATGTAATCTCTTTCCTTGTTAGGATTTTCGAATGTTTCTATTAGTTTTTGTTTTT
>CAZCLA010000012.1:73767-80599 GCA_964499285.1 uncultured Melioribacteraceae bacterium | reverse complement strand
GTTGATCCAGCTACTGTTCTATCTCCATCAAAATGAAATCCTTTATTCCGAAGAACCTTTAATGAATTAATATTTTTATGATGAGCCCACGCAGTGATTTTTTTTATCATAAGATTATTAAACGCAAAGTCGAGAACTAAGTCTATACTTTCACTTACGTAACCATAACCTTGGAAAGCCGGGAGAAGTTCGAAACCGATTTCTGCTGTCGTTCTATCCTCATTAAAATTCCAAAGACAAATAGTCCCGATTGCGGAATTAACATCATTTTTTGAGATCACCCAGTAAAATGATACACCGCTTTCATTTCCGCTCTTTAACTTTCTAATGAACTCAATTGACTCATCAATATTTTTCATTGCTGCTCTGTCAATAAATTTGTTTACAGAACTATCCGAACGTATTTCTAAAATTTTTTCGGAATCCGAATATTCTATTGGTCTGAGAAATACTCTTTTTGACTTGAGTTTTTTAATCATTTTTGGTGTTCATTCTGATTAAGTGATACATTTATTTCTTTATTCTTTTTGTGCTCTTAGCGAAAAAACCATCGGTATTTTATCACCAAGATTTTTTATACGGTATTTTCGGTCATCGATTTTAACTGTATTTTCAAAACAATTATAAGGTGAATAATCATATTCATCAAATGATTTTAAAACCATCCCATGATTGATTAAACTATTTATAATCTCACTTAGACTATGATTCCAGTTCACCGACTTAAATTCTATGTTCGCAGATTTATCAGCATAAGTTCCGGAGACTGTTTCAATTATCGGCTCATCTTTGAAATAGTTGTACTTTATATATTCGAAACTGTCATCGAACATCCAAACTACCGGGTGAAATTCAACTAATATAAACTCACCTCCGGGTTTTAGAAAATGTGATATTATTTCCGCCCATTTATCAAGATCGGGCAGCCAGCCGATTACACCATAGCTGCTGAAAACAATATCAAATTTTTCATTCAAATGTTTTTTTAAATCATAGACATCACAGCAAATAAAAGATGCATCCGATTTTATTTTAGAAGCAAGCATTTTTGCTTTTTCGATGGCGATATCAGAAAAGTCTATCCCGGTCGCAACTGCTCCGAGTCGATTAAGTGAAATTGTATCCTGCCCAAAGTGGCATTGCAGATGCAGAATTTTTTTATCTTTAATATCTCCAAGAAGATTGAGTTCGATTCCGTTTAACGAGCTTTCGCCTTCAATAAACTGTTTGATGTCATAAAATTCCGAATGATAATGGATTTCCGTTCTACGGTTCCAAGCATCTTTATTAATTTTTCTATAGTTCATTTTATTAAACTTATTTTAGTAATAGCATTTTATTAATAGCTGAATATTCTTGCCCAACCTCAATCCTATAAAAGTAAGTTCCGCTTGGAAGATTGCTGCCGTCAAATTTAACTTCATATTCTCCCGGGTGCAGTTCTTCATTAATAAGAATGGTAACTTCTTGTCCGAGGACGTCATAAACAACTAATTTTGTTGTAGTGGACAAAAATTTTTCATTAACTACGCTTGGTACTGTAAATTTAATCGTCGTGATTGGATTAAATGGATTAGGATAGTTTTGGCTGAGCAAAAAATCTAACGGAATATTAGTTGATGGATCGCCCACTCCGGTTGAACCCGAAAGATCATAGAACCAAAGTCCGTCCAATCTCGCAGCCCAAAGCTTTTCATCGTACACAATCATATCATACAACCAGCTGAACTCGTGCCATTTGAAATCCCACGTTTCTCCAAAGTTACTGCTTTCAAAAATCCAATGCTCATTTCCAAAATCAATTGCAGCGAACAATTTATCTCCGTTCAATGCAAAGCACGCTACATCCCTCGAAGGAAGCGCAGCAATGTCTTTCCTTTCCCAATTTGCTGCATCAACTGCTCCTCGGTACACGCCGTTATCTGTTCCGGCGAGGATATAATCACCGGCATTGATAAAACTATGAATACTACGCTGAAGTTCACCGTCATCAAGAAAAATACTTCTCCAACTATTTTCATCTAATCTACGGATATAGCTGTACATACCGGCTTCAGTCAAAAGCAGATCGCCGACTGAATCGAGTACATTAATCCCGTAAGTAAACAAACCGTTATTAAATGATTCCCAGGTTCCGCCATTCAGGTTAATTCTATAAACTCCGCTCTCATCTGTTCCTATAAAAAGAAAGTTATCAACTCCGGTAATTGAAATTATATTTTTAGCACTGTTACTGAGACCCGTGTTAAAATCATCCCATGTTAACCCCGCATCCGTACTTCTAAATATTCCGTCGGAAAATGTCCCAATATACAATGTGTTTTCGTACGAGTAAATTGATTGATATCCCGATTCCGCATTCGGTTTAGAAGCTGACTGATGCCAATTACTTCCGTCATCACTGCTGTAAAACAGATTAAATTTAGTGATTGCGAAGATGTACCCTGTAAGCTCCGAAAGAGCGTACACATCTGTGGTTCCGACTTCATCAATCTTTATCCAACTTTGGGCAGATGTAGATGAAATGAGAAGGAAGAAGAGTAGAAAATAAACTTTTACAATTGAATATATTTTTTTAAAAATCACTTTTTCGTTCCTGTTTAAGACATAAGAAAATTTTAATAATTATGAGAGAATGAAAATGTAAAATAATAAGATTGCATATATCTTAAAAAGAAATGAAATATGAAAGAGGTGAGACAATTTAAATCTCCGAGACCTTGCGATCCCGGAGATTAACTAAAGGGAGATTTGCAGAAAATTTTCAACATTAACTACTGATTGAAAGATACTATTTTATCAGTACCATTTTTTTAGTTATAACTGTTTCTCCTGCATCCAGTTTGTAAAAATATATTCCTGATGGAAGATTAGAAGCATCAAAAATAATATCATAAACACCGGCGGATTGATTTTCGTTCACCAATATTTGAACCTGGCTTCCAAGAATATTATAGATTATCAGCTTTACATAACTGCTTTTCGGGATCTCATATTTAATATTAGTTGAAGGATTAAAAGGATTCGGGAAATTTTGATACAGAGCATAATCCTTTGGTAGAATTTCATCCTCAGCAGAGGTTACAGTCCCGCCGCTGATCTTAATTGTGCTTCCTTCGGTTTCAACTCCGTTGTTCAGTTTATAAATTGTCGAAATCAACGATTCATCAAATTGAGTTCCTTCTTTTTGCTTGAGAAGAACCGATCCAAGATTAATGTTTCCAATAAGTTTTTCAGATGATGCCGAAATGAAAGTAACTTTACCTTCACTTTCCTTGAAAGCTTTCACAACCGAATTACCATTATTAAGCGATGAAGTATAACCTTGGAATTCAAAAATATTTGCATCATAGTTAAAGTTTACTTCTGAGCTATATGCATTAACTGAATTCCTTAAGTTGATAGGAATTTCGAATACACCGCTGCTGCCTGACGTTTCGGAATACTGAATTGAAGTTCCAGTAGTTATTATCGGCGAAATAAAATCCCAATCGTGAAGGAAGATATAAAATACAAGTGATAGGTAATCATCGATGTTAACAGTCAAATCATAGTTAACATCTGCATTGATAAATGCCTGGCCTGACAAAGGCCATAGCCCGATAATATGATAAAGTATCGACAAGGCATCGTTATAGTCAACAACAAAGTTAAGAGTTGCATCCCCTCGCTCACCGGAAACCGCAGGTGCACTGCTGTATGTAACACTGCCGTTCTCAACCACAAACGGTTTGCTAAGAACATTGATTGCCCACTCACCTGCCGCGCTCGTTATATCAGTTGAACCTGCATTTAGATCCTTAATGGAGAATGTTAGATAGAACAGAACACCGTTTTGATTAATCTCATTCTGCCCGGATAAAATTATCTCAACCGATCCGGGAAAGACAGAATAAAAAACTCCAGTCCATCCAAACGAGTTCAAGAGTGTGCCGGTTCCATAATCACCATAAATAAATGATAGTTTAGCCGGATCATAATGAATTTTTCCTTGAAGCAAGTTCTCAATTTCAATTTCGTTTGCTAAATCCACCTCGATCGGAATTGTGATTGTTGCTCCGCCATAACTTATGGCTGATCCTATCCTGATAGTCGGATCGCCCGCAATTGTAACAATTGAAAATACATTATCACTTACATCAAAAACATTGGAATCATCAGAATCTATGATTCTAATCAAACAGTCAGTTGAATTGATGTTTGGGACTGAAAAATTAAAACTGCCATCCACAGCCGGCACAGAATTAGCGACAGTATTCCATGTCAATCCGTTATCAGCTGAAAACTCTATATCTATCTCATCTATTTCGTTGCTTGTCCACTCGATAACTTCCATATTTCCACCCGACCATACCTCTCCACCATTAGGTGATGTAACTTCAACAACTTTACAGTTCGGAATAGGATCGTTAGTGTTTCTGAAGTACTCGGCTTGAACGGTAAACGCCGGATTAGGAGTATGGTTCGCGCCGTAGAATCCCACTTGAGCAACCGTAACAGGAATTGTTCTTGTAACAATGTTAGTCCAAACAGAACCGTCATAAGAATAATCAAATGCGAAATCATCACCAGTTCGTGTTACACGCAGATAAGCCGGTATCGGTCCTCCAATAGGAGTATTGATTGCCGAACCGAAAGCCGCTCCGTAACCCCAAGCGTAAAAATATGTTTGTGTTCCGTAATAAGTTTCAAATCTTAATCTATAACCTGTTCCTTGAACAATTATTCCCTGCATTTGATATTGAGCCGAAGGAACAGAATTGAATTTAACTTCAACACCGAAATCATCATCGGGAACTGTTTGTAAAACTCTCGGTGCTAAATTTTGAGAAAGGTCGTGTGAACCCTCGTTGCCCGGAATAGAAATTTCGAACACACCGTTATTAATTCCGAATGTTGATTCGCCTGTTTGAGTTCCCGCACCTGCATCATAAGGATCATAAATCGTCCAATATGATTCTATATTTGGTCCACAGAATTGATCCGAAATCGGTAAAGTACCCGAACCGCTTGTAACAATAATCGAAAAGCTTTGTGTATAGCTTCCGCCATTTCCATCATCAACAACTAACTCAACCGGATTTGCACCCAAATTTGCATTAGTCGGAGTTCCGGTTAAATCTGCAGTCCCGTCACCGTTATCATTAAATGATAACCAGCTTGGTAATGTTGATGCAGTTATCGTTAACACATCTGATGTATTGGGATCTGAAGTTGTGATGTTATAAGCGTAAGGTTGTCCGGGCTGAACAATTGTGACCGGAGTGCTTGTAAATTGCGGTGGTTGATTTCCTGTAATCGGATCTATCTGAATTGTTCCCCAAGTAACATCTGCTCTATGGGTGATAAATAGCACTGAACCGTCTCTATCTGCAATATCCGCAGTAATCATATACGATGCGGGTTCGGTTGTTCCGTCCTCCCAAATTTTAACAGAGAACCTGCTATTCCCTCCGCCAATATCTTCCGATTTTGCTTTCAATAAATATTTTGTATTTGGAGAAATCGTAAATCCCGTAGAAGCAGGAGTTCCACTTGTGAATGTTAATATTTCAAGAGTGTTTAAGTTTCTTACCCAGCCGATTGCCTCAAGTGGCCATTCTGTCCGTGGAGATGCTGTACCTGTATGACCTTGCCAGCCAATCGCAAAACCAACTCCGCTTCCGCTTGAAGCCGAGTGAATTGTCATTTCTGCCGTCACTTCATAGTTAGTTGTCCAGGTTTCATCCCCCATTACAAATAATCTATCGTAACCCGATTCAGTAGTTCGAATTCCGTTTGGAGTTAACTCCCATAGACCGTCAACTATATTTGCAATATTATTTACATCTTCTAAAGTTGTAATAGTTGACCAATCAGCAGTATAAGGAAGAGGCCAGACATTGCCTGCATTATAATTAAGTGTAACTGTTTTTGTTGCCACTCCGCCAAGTGCATCGGTTGCGGTGAACTCAACTGTATTAGATCCGTTATTTAAGTCGGCATAATCTATTTCAGTTACAAAATCTCCGTTGCCAACTAAACGAGTTGTATTGGGACCGATTGCAAGCGGAACGTTAGGAGCTCCATTTAATGAATATGATAAACTTGCAACTCCGTTATCATCGGAAACTCTTCCCAAAATATTTACCCATTGCTGCGGGTTTCCGAGATTACCGAATGTTTGTGTATCACCATACCAAACCGCAATAATCGGCGGATCTGTAATCTGTGTATCTGTATCGGTAATCGGATCATCGCTGCTCATAAAGTAATCCGCACTTGCAATATAAGGCGGGTTGCTGCCCGCATTTCCGCCGTAAAAACCAACTTGGTTTACTGTAAATGCCTGTGTAAATGACGATGCTGTATTCCAAGTACTTCCGTCGCTTGAATATTCGAACAACCAATCATCACCTGTACGGGTAACTCTTAAGTAAGGCGGAGAGGTTGAAATAGTTGCAACAGCCGGAGTTTGAATAATATTAGAGCCGTCTATAACCGCGACAAAAAATTTGAGCCCATTTCCGTAATAATGACCGAATCTAATGAATGTATCGTTATCTTCCTGAACAATCAATCCTTGTAATTGATAAGTTGAAGACGGAACGGATTCAAATTTCACTTCAATTTGAAAATCTTCATCAGGAGCTGCTTGAAGAATACGCGGAGCATTATTTCCGGGACTTAAATAAAGATCGTGATCTGTTCCACCCGGAATCTCAATATTAGCATTTGTTCCGTTCATATTTAATGTTACATCACCAACGGGATCATAGAAAGTCCAAAAACTTTGCAGTGTAGTTTCGGGATAAAAATCATCCGAGATAATTGAAGGACCTGCTAAATATTC
>CAZCLA010000012.1:0-73667 GCA_964499285.1 uncultured Melioribacteraceae bacterium | reverse complement strand
TTGTTTGCCAATTATCTCCATTATTGAAATAGATAATTGAATTAACAATTGTAGAATTATTTCTTGCGCGAATTCCCGCACCTTGAGGGGCAGTATTATCAACTATGGTGCAGTTTTCGACTGTTCCGGCATTCCAAATATTAATGCCGCCGCCATAAACTTGTGAAGTATTACCATAAACCAAACTACCGCGGACTATGCCTCCATTAAGCAGTCTTACACCTCCGCCATAACCGCTTGATCCATTATCAAATGCTAAGTTATCAGTAATTGTGCAGTTATAAACTAATCCTGTGTTATCAATGGCAACACCGCCGCCGTCGCGTGCTTGTCCACCGGTAATAAAACAATTCTGAACCGTACCTCCGCTAACGATGTTAACATTACCCCCGAAACTTCCGGGGTTATAACCATTTTGAATTGTAAAACCATCAAGCACAGCATCGGCGTGATTGATATAAAAACATCTAGTAGCATTGTTCCCGTCAACAATTGATGCCGAATAACCGTTCACACTTTTTACGGTAATTCCTTTTGTTATGGAAACATTTGATGACAAAACATACGTACCGTCATCAACAAGAATTAAATCCCCATCACTTGCTTGATTAACAGCAGTTTGAATGTCGGTTGCTGCATCAGCCCAACTGGTGTATGGTGCAATGTTCCCTCCCGTGGGTGATACATACAAAGTACTTTGTGCAAACATCGTCGCTTGCGATATATATAAAAGTGCGACGATGAAAAACAGAGTAAATCTGGTTTTCATCTTTACCTCTTTTTATTAGTCAATATTTAAGTCGATGAGTTCGAGTCAAAAGATGTGCCACAGAAAGTTCCTAATTGGATGTTATTTAGAATGTGTTTAAGAAGGGACATGGATTTAAATGATACAGATTATCATTTAAATACAAAATTGCTTTTATAATATTTATAACTGAATTATACTTTCACTCATTTGTTGATAATGGATGTTAGACAAAAAACAGCTCTTCTCTCATAAGATTTAGACAACCGAACATTTCTTTGTTAATTTTGAATAATTAAAAAATTCCAAAAGTGATAAAATGAAATTTTTGAGATTTACGAGTTTAATATTCTTTTTTGCTTTACAACTTCAAGCACAGACTGGAACTATTCGCGGGAAGGTAGTCGATGTACTTACCAAAGAACCGTTACCGGGAGTTAATATCATAGCACTTGATACCGAGTTTGGTGCTGCATCAGACATCGATGGTGAATTTACCATTTCTAATATACCGGTGGGATTGTACAGAGTGCAAGCATCATTCATTGGATACAAGCAGCAGATTAGAACTGATATAGTCGTTAATTCAGCGAGACCCGCAGTAATTAACTTTGAACTTCAAGAATCAGCAATTGAATTAGAAGGCGTCACTGTGACCACAGATTATTTCGAGAAAAGCCCCACAGAACTAGGAAATATAACCGCCCTCAGTTATGAGGAAATCAGAAGATCACCCGGAGGTTTTGAGGACGTAGTAAGAGCGCTCTCTGTGCTTCCCGGGGTTGCACAAGCTGTTGCAGGAAGAAATGATTTGGTTGTAAGAGGAGGTGCTCCTTCCGAAAATTTGTACTTAGTTGACGAGTTTGTTGTCCCGAATATAAATCACTTCGGAACACAAGGTGCGACCGGCGGTGCGCTAAGTTATATTAACCTCGATTTCGTCAGCAATACAACATTTTCGACAGGAGGTTTTTCGACAATTTACGGTGATAAACTTTCTTCTGTGTTAGCTATAAAACTTCGAGAAGGAAGAAAAGATAGATTCGGGGGAAAAGGTACGATCTCGGCAACTCAATTTGGGTTGAACCTTGAAGGTCCAGTAACCGAAGAAAGCAGTTTTCTTTTTTCGATCAGGCGTAGTTATCTCGATTTTATTTTTAATGCGGCGGGATTTAATTTCGTTCCAGAGTATTATGATGCCCTCCTTAAATACGATTACAAAATTGATAACAAAAACAGAATTTCTTATTTATTTGTTGGGGCACTTGATAGAGTTAAATTCAACAATGAAAATGAGGAAGATATTTTCGATAACGCTCAAATATTAGGATCGAATCAAAATCAGTATGTAACAGGAGTCTCCTACAGACATCTGTTTGATAAAGGATTTTATACATTGAGTCTAAGCCGCAACTATATCAAATACGAAAGCTTTCAAAATGACACTTTACTTCAGCCACTTTTCCTGAACAATTCAAAAGAAGCAGAACACGAACTGAAGTTCAATTCAATTTTTAAGCTTTACAAAGAATCCGAGTTTACTCTGGGGTTCAGCGCAAAACATATTGATTTCGAATCGGATCTGTTTCTATCGAATTATGTAACAACATTCGGAGATTCGCTTCTGCTAAATTCATTGAACACAAGAAAAAATTATTACAAGTTAAGTGCGTTCACTCAGTTCAGCACGCTGTTATTTGACAGGCTTAATGTAAGTGTAGGAGTTCGCGGAGATTATTTCAATGCAATCGAGAATAAAATTTACGCCAGTCCCAGAATATCATTCTCTCTCCCTCTCACGGCTTCATTCAGTTTGAACTTAAGTTCCGGATTTTATCATCAGTTCCCTTCCTACATTTGGCTCAATACATTTGAATCAAACACAAAGTTAAAAGCGGTTAAAGTGATTCAATACATTGCGGGAATCGAACATATTCTCCGAAGCGATATAAGATTTAAACTGGAAGCTTTCTACAAGGATTATTCGAACTATCCTGCAAGTACACTTAGAGATTATTTAGTTCTTGCCAATACTGGAGCGGGCTACGGCGGCTCTCCCACCAACTTCGATTCATTCGGTTTGGATCCTCTAATAAGCAAAGGAGTGGGTGACGCTAAAGGAATTGAATTTTCGGCTCAGAAACGTTCATCTGATGTTCCTCACTATGCCCTTTTCAGTCTCACCTATTCGGAAAGTAAATTCAAAGGTTTGGACGGTATATATCGAAACGGTTCCTACGATCAGAGATGGATAGTAAATTTAAGCGGCGGATATATTTTCAACGAAAGATGGGAAGCATCATTTAAATTTAGATTTGCTACCGGCAGCCCTTACACACCTTATAACAGCGACGGAACACAGTCAATAGAAAATTATAACACTATGCGCTATCCGGATAGTCACAGTCTTGATCTACGAATTGACAGAAGATGGAATTTTGAACGTTGGACATTAATAGCGTATATAGACGTTCAGAATATTTACAACAGAAGTAATCCTTCGACGATCAATTGGGATTACAAAGAAATGAAATCAGATATTGTGTCGTCAATCGGAATTCTACCTTCGATAGGAGTGAGTATAGAGTTCTAGCAAGGTTAAATTCTTTTCCAGACAAAACAAGTAAGGAGAATATTTCTAAAGTACTAAAAAAAAAATTATTGTGAACTCTAATCGGATTCATTCCTAATCGCACACTTTCGTCCTGTTAAAAATTTTCAGTAAATTTGAATATGAATTAATTGTCAGAATCCGATCAAATATAAAAATGAAGGAGTAGTTGATGTCAAACGCATATTTTAAAGTACCCGATCCAATTAACGAACCGGTTTTTACATACAAACCCGGAAGTTCCGAAAGAGAAGCATTAAAGAAAGCGCTAAAAGAATTACAATCCCAAGAAATTGAGATTCCGCTTATCATTGGCGGCGAAGAGATTAAGACCGGTGATTTAGCCGAGATTAGAGTTCCTCACAATCATTCAAAACTATTAGGTAAATATCATAAAGCAAGCAGCAAGCAAGTAAATCAAGCAATAGAAGCAGCTCTTGAGGCAAGGAAAGAATGGGCAGAAATGCCGTGGGAACACAGAGCATCAATATTCCTAAAAGCAGCAGAATTATTAGCCGGACCTTGGAGAGCTAAAATTAATGCCGCGACCATGCTGGGTCAATCGAAAGTTGCGCATCAGGCGGAAATCGATTCGGCATGTGAGTTAATCGATTTCTGGAGATTCAACACATACTATATGAGTGAACTTATGGCTGATCAACCATACTCTCCTGAAGGAATGTGGAACCGCGTTGAATACCGCGCATTGGAAGGATTTATTTTTGCAGTCACACCGTTTAACTTCACTTCCATAGCGGGAAACCTACCTACTGCTCCGGCAATTGTAGGAAACGTTTCACTTTGGAAGCCTGCTTCGAGTGCAGTTTACTCCGCATATTTCTTGATGAAACTTTTAGAAGAAGCTGGTCTGCCGAAAGGTGTAATTAATTTTGTGCCAGGTTCAGGCGGGCAAGTCGGAAATCCGGTTATGGCAAGTTCTGATCTCGCTGGAATACACTTTACAGGTTCGACTGCAGTCTTTCAAAATATGTGGAAGACAATTGGCGATAATATAAGCAAGATGAAATATTATCCCCGAATCGTCGGCGAGACAGGCGGAAAAGATTTCATCTTTGCGCATAATTCGGCTGATGTTGATGCACTCGTAACTGCTGCAATCAGAGGTGCATTCGAATATCAAGGACAAAAATGTTCTGCTGCTTCAAGAATGTACGTTCCAAAATCACGTTGGGATGAGTTTAAAACAAAATATGTTGCTGAAGTTAGTAAAATAAAAATGGGTGATCCTGAAGACTTTACGAATTTTATGTCGGCAGTAATTGATAAAGCAGCATTCGACAGTATAACCGAATACATCGATTATGCAAAAAATTCTGACGATGCCGAAATTATTACCGGTGGGAATTATAACGACTCGAAAGGGTACTTCATTGAACCTACAACAATTGTAACTACCAATCCAAAGTTTAAGAGTATGGAAGAGGAAATATTCGGTCCCGTATTGACAATATATGTTTACGAAGATGATAAATTTGACGAGGCTCTCGAACTTTGCGATACAACATCTATGTATGCGCTGACCGGTGCAATTTGGGCTCAAGACAGAGCTGTTTTGGTTAAGATGGCAAATAGACTTAGAAACGCCGCCGGAAACTTCTACATCAATGATAAACCAACTGCAGCAGTTGTTGGACAACAGCCATTCGGCGGTGGAAGAGCATCGGGCACAAACGACAAAGCAGGAAGTGCGATGAACTTACTAAGATGGATGTCGGTTAGAACAATGAAAGAAACTTTTGTCCCGCCCACAAATTGGACGTATCCGTTTATGGAAGAGAAATAAATAATAAATTGTTTTGACGGTATGTTAAGAGACATCTCGCTTAAAAATGGGATGTCTCTTCTTATAAATAATCCTCTTCAATTGCAGCAAACACTCGAATCCTTAATTCTTCAAGTATCAGATAAAATTATTTAGTTTATTATATTTAGGAATGTAACTTATTTAATTATAATCATCTTTTTAGAAATATAATTCTTCGGTGTTTTTAGCTGATACAAATAAATTCCGCTGCTTAACCCTGTAGCATCAAATTTAACTTCGTGAGACCCGGATCGATAATCGCCACTTACGATTGTTTTTACTTCATTCCCAAGTATATCAAACACTTTTAATTCAATATAACTTTTTTCGGGAACGTCAAATCTTATTGTAGTGTTAGGATTAAATGGATTGGGATAGTTTTGTGCTAATTTGAATTCATTAATATTTACAGATGAATTAACTGAACTAATAATCTTCTCCTTGCTTCTATACAGACCATCACTACAGCCTAAGTAAACATATCCACCGAAGAAATGAATTGTCCAAATCTGCAATTGTGCTAAACCCGAATTCATCTGATCCCAATTGTTACCATTATCTATTGATCGGAATATTCCTTCACTTAACGATCCAAAAAACAAGTGATCATTAGATGCAGCTTTTATCACGTATATCACAGATTCCGCAATTTTTGTAGAATCCCAGCTTATAGCATCATCATAAGAAGTAAATAAATCACCATTTGAGGTCACGGCAAATAATTCATCACTTGAATTTACTGCAATGTCTGTAATTTGATTATTCCTCAAATTAGTTCTTGCCCAACTGTCACCATTATCAGTAGATTTTGACATTCCGTCATATTCAACTGATGCTCCACTTGAAGCAACAAATAGATGATCGAGCGAATTGATAGCAATAGTATGAGGATAATAACCAAGTGAATCGAGATTTAGCCATGTCCAATTTTCTCCATCATCAACAGACCGGTAAATTCCACCACTTCCATCAACATTAGCTACAAAAATATCTCCGGATGAATTTATATTGATTGAATGAATATCACTTCCAACTTGAGGTGTACCAGACCAATTTTCACCATTATCTGTCGAACGATAGACGCCTCTCCCGTTGCTCCCGCAAATCAATGTGCCGTTAGGAGTAACTTCTAGTGTAAGAATTGCAACTTGAAAATCTTCTAATTGGTGGTGTGTCCAAGTATTTCCAAAATCAGTCGATTTATAAATTCCATTTAATGAGGTTCCAGCAAAAATGTGTCCATCGCTGTTTGTGGCAATAGCTTCTACACTGATAATTTCATCCGGCGTAATTTTCTCCCAAATGATTTGGCAGTAATGTTGAGAATACAACAATAATGCAAAGACTATAATTTTGTAGTAAATCATTTATTGCTGCCAGAATAATTAGTAATTATTTTTTTTCCTCTTTTTAACTCATTTATATTTTATTCAATTTAACGATAGTTTCTTGATGTCAAAAAGTTGAGAGTAATTTCAAAATATTTAGTTGTGTCTTTTTGCTACTATGTTTTATATTCATGTTATCGCTAATAAATTAAATGATTTATACTTATATGTCTTTCCTAATCTACCGATTTATAAAAAAAGAGTCAATGATTTTTAAAATATCCTTACAATAACGAATATTATTTTCCATATGTTATTAAAATATAATTAACTCAATAACCAAATAACTCTATTACTTCATAACTAACAGCACAATACTTTCAATTTGTTCTTTTACTGCTTATTTTCAATCACTTAATTTATAGAAAGGACTACTTCATGCGTTTACTAATCACTTTGCTATTCTCTTTCTGTTTCACTACTTTTTTTGCACAGGAACTACCCGATGAAAATTTCGACTGGAAAAACGATCGTCCCGAAGGATGCACTACTATCCTGGTTGGAAAACAAGCTACATTCGACGGATCGGTAATGTGTTCGCACACGGATGACAGTCACCGTGATAAAGCATGGATGGATAAAATTCCATCGGCGGATCACGAAAAAGGTTCAATGATGACTGTTAGAGTGAGAACTTTAAACGACACTGCTGCAATGCCTGCTTATACGTTCCAGCCGATTGGTGAAATTCCGCAGGCTGAGCATACTTTTGGTTACTTTAATACTGGTTATCCATGTATGAATGAGCATCAACTTGCCGTCGGCGAATCGACAATGGGCGGAAGAAGTGAACTAAAATCCGATAAGGGACTTATTGATTGTTACCAACTTGTTCACCTTATGATGCAGAGATGCAAAACTGCAAGAGAAGCAATTGAATTAACGAGAGTTGTACTTTCCGAATATGGTTGGAATGATTACGGTGAATGTTTAACTGTTGCAGATACAAAAGAAGTTTGGATGCTCGAAATCTTCGGTCCAGGTAAAGATAATCTCGGTGCAGTATGGGCAGCGCAAAGAGTTCCTGATGATGAAGTTTCGGTCAATGCAAACGCAAGCAGAATCCAAAAATTGGATTTAAGTAATCCCGATTATTTTAGAGCTTCGGATAATGTTTTTGATTTGGCAAAGGAAAACGGATGGTGGAATCCCGAGGAAGGCGACTTCATTTTCTGTTACGCTTACGATCCCGGCGGAAGAAATTCGTTGGCATCCCGAAGAAGAGAATGGCGAGCACTAAGCCTCTTATCTCCTTCCAGTAATTTAAACCCTAATTCCGAGATATATCCATTTTCGGTTAAACCCGATGAAAAAGTTACCCTCGAAAAAATGGTTAGTATTTTTCAAGACTATTACGAAGGAACTGATTTTGATATGCGTAAAAATCTAACTGTAGTTGACGAGGAAGGAAACACAAAAATTTCACCTATGGCAAATCCGTTTATGCCTTATGATATGAATAAGATGCTCCGGATCAACGGCGGGTGGGGATGGCTCGGTGAAAGAACTATCGCACGGTGGTACACAATGTACGCAACAATAACTCAATCAAGAGATTGGCTTCCCGATGAGGTAGGCGGCGTAGTATGGTTTGCTTGGGATAATGCTGCGACATCGGTTTATATTCCTTTGTACTGCAGCATCACCGATGTTCCAGAGTCATACAAAGTGCCGGGAAGAATTTTAGGTTATACGCGTAACTCCGCCTGGTGGGGTTTTAACCGTTTAAGCACGATTGCAGCTCATCGCTGGGGTGAAATGAGATATGATCTTGAAAATGTATGGAAACCGATTCAGAAAGAACTATTCGCAAATCAGAATAATATTGAAACCAAAGTATTAGATCTTTTTAATAAAAATCAGCGTCAAAAAGCAATAATGATACTTACTGACTACTCATTGAAATACGGAGATCTCGTACATAAAAAAGCTTGGGAGTTAGGTGATTTTCTTTGGACAAAATATGACGAAAAATTTTAATTTTCTTTATAATTCAAGACAAGTTTCCGATAATAAACTTTAGAAAAAATAATTTTTAAAAATGTCGCCCGAAAATTACAGCAAGTACATTAATCAAACACTTGAATTACTGAAAAAGAAAAAATTTTCAAGTGCACTTCAATCCGCCGAAAAAGCATTCAACCTTTATCCCTCCAGCGGTGAAGCCGCAATATTTTATGCTTGGGCACTGTTGGAATCCGGTAATCCAAACAAAGCTTTGGAACTAGCAGATTACGCGGTTGAAGTCGATCCCCTCTCTTCTATTGCAAAAACTTATAGAGCGTTTATCATAAGAAGACTCGGCATCTATGAGGGTGCAATAAAAGATTTATCGTCATCCTTGGTTAAACAAAACGAACTATTAGCTTTTACCTTTTACAACAGAGCTGTTGCGTTTGCCGGTTTGAAGGAATTCGATAAAGCAGAGAGATCACTCACCCAAGCAATGAATTTGGACAGTACAAAAAATGAAGTTTGGCAGAAATTATCCGAGTACATTTTTATTTTATCCGAGCTAAAATCGAATAAGACCAAAATTAAACCTAAAAATGTGCTGGAATATTTAAATCTCGGCAAAGAATCACTAAACTATAATCATGGCTGGTTTGCGCTTCAAATAGCCGAACATATTTTATCCGAAAAAAAACTTGATAAATCGTTTAACGATGCATCTTTCCTAAAAATTCAAGCAATGATAAAATTGTTCCAATATTCACAGGCTCTTAAACTTGCCGAAGAAATAAAAAAGGACAAAGAGTCAGATCCGACATTTATCGGTGTTTATAAAAACTTAAAAGAGTTGGTTGAAGGAATCAGTAAAACAGATTCGCACGAAGAATCTCAGAAAAATGATCAGCCCCAGGCAGAGAAAAATAAAGATGATTCATCTTTAAAAACTTTTGAGGACTCAGGTGCCGCTAAGCGATTTGGGTTTAAATACTATCCGAACGATACCGCGGAGGTTTTCTCTTGTAAACCTTATGATATTCTTGAGGAAAAAGAAACGGGTAAACGAAAGTATTATTTGGAATTCGATAAAAAGAAAGCCCGACATATCGGCATAGAAGTTATTTTTAACAACCCTTTCTTCAGAATTGAAACAAATATTTTTGACTGTAAAGCAATTTGGTATCATGACAAAGTTAAGATGTCTTTGAACAAGTTTGAATTGATGGTAAAAGAAGAATGGGATTCGGTCATATTCACTCAATCCTACGGCGCCGATAAACCGGGTAGCTGGCATAACGGTCAATGGAAATGTGAAATTTACCTTAACAATTTCAGAATCTGTGATGTATGGTTCTGGATTGGTGATGAAAATGTTGAATTCTCAGAAGAAAAAATAAAACCAACCTATCTCCATAAACCTGAAAAACCGGCATCACCTACGAGGGAACTTATAAGTTCGGGAAAATCACTTGATGAATATTTGGATGAGCTAGATAAATTCATTGGATTGAATAACGTTAAACGCACAATCCGAAATATGATCGATTACATTGATTTCATGAAAGAAAGGAAGAAAAAAGGATTAAGGTCGCAGGATTCGTTGACTGTAAACGCTCTTTTTCTAGGAAATCCCGGTACTGGAAAAACCACAATCGCACGATTGCTTGGTGATATCTTTAGGGAAATGGGAGTACTTGAGAAAGGACATGTTGTGGAAGTAGATCGCTCTGCACTTGTCGGACAGTATATAGGTGAAACTGCTCAGAAAACTGAAAAAGTAATTGAAAACGCGAAAGGCGGAATTTTATTTATAGATGAAGCATATACACTTGTAAAGAAAGGCGGATCGGGACAAGATTTTGGTCAAGAAGCTATCGATATTCTTCTAAAACGGATGGAAGATCAAAAAGGTGAATTTGTTGTTATAGCTGCAGGCTATCCAAAACCGATGAATGATTTCCTCAACTCGAATCCCGGCTTGAAATCACGGTTCACTCAAACATTGAATTTTGAAGATTATACTCCGGAAGAATTATTTAAAATATTTCTTGTCGATTTGGGAAAAGACGATTATAAAGTTGACACCGAAACCGAGAAAGAAATTAAAAAACATTTTACTGAACTTTATCGTAAACGTGATGAGTCTTTCGGAAATGCAAGAATTGCAAAAGCATTTTTCAATGATTTGAAATTAGCGCTAAGCAGAAGAATATTGTCGCTTCCCGACGAGGAAAGAACTAAAGAAGTGATGTCAACAATGACATCCTCCGATGTAAATGAGGTAATTCTTCTCCCCGATAAAAAAGAGGTTTACATTCCAATAGATGAAGAAAAATTGAACCAACTAATGGATGAACTCAATAGTTTGACGGGACTGGAGAATGTTAAAGAGAATATCCGTGATTTAGTTAAACTTGCTAAGTACTACAGCAGTCAAAAGAACGATCAACGTTCAAAACTGTGTTCACATATTTTGTTCCTTGGAAATCCGGGTACAGGTAAAACAACGGTTGCAAGAATATTTAGCAACATATTTGCCGCACTAGGTATTCTTCCAAAAGGTCACCTTGTTGAAGTCGATAGACAGAAACTTGTTGGATCTCACGTTGGGGAAACCGCACAAAAAACTGCATCAGTGATAGACGAATCTATCGGCGGCACATTATTTATTGATGAAGCTTATGCACTAGCAAAAACTGGGTCCGAAAATGATTTTGGCAAGGAAGCCATCGATACACTTCTAAAACGTATGGAAGATGACAAAGGAAAATTTATAGTCGTCGCAGCAGGTTATACGGATGAGATGAAAGTATTTGTCAACAGCAATCCCGGTATAAAATCACGATTTACAAAATCTCTTTTCTTCGAAGATTATACTCCTGACGAATTGATGAAAATCACATTAAACGAGCTTAAAAAAAGATCAATAGAGATCGAAGTTGATGCGAAGAAAAAGCTTCATATGTATTACAACGAAATTTACAGAACCAGAGATAATAAATTCGGCAACGCGCGTGTCGTTAGAAACATTGTAGATCAGGCACTTCATAAAATGATGATTAGAATTGCTGACGCTCAGAGTAAATCTGTACCCGATGTGCCAGATAATTTGCTTGAAGAAGATATTGCCGAACTTTCCCGGGGAATTACAAAGAAGAAATATGAGATTAAAGGAGATCCCGAAAAGTTAAAGGAACTTATCGATGAGCTTAATAACCTTACCGGACTTGACAGCGTTAAACATAGTGTGTCGAAATTAATAAGCAGCATAAAAGTTTCCCGATTAAGAAAGGAACGCGGGCTATCTATAATCAATAAAAATCTTCATGCAGTGTTTGTCGGAAATCCCGGAACGGGTAAAACAACTGTTGCAAGATTATTAAGTCAGATATATAAAGAACTAGGGATTCTTGAGAAAGGTCATCTCGTTGAAGTAGATCGTTCGGCACTTGTTGCTGGATATCAAGGTCAGACAGCAGCAAAAACCGAACATGTAATTGAATCGGCAATCGGAGGCACACTATTCATTGACGAAGCTTATACGCTTGCACGAGGCAGCGGTGATTTTGGACAGGAAGCGATCGATACACTGTTAAAGAAGATGGAAGACAATGCAGGTAAGTTTATAGTAATTGTTGCCGGTTACACGAACGAAATGATGAATTTTATTGAGTCGAATCCAGGATTAAAATCACGCTTCACGAATATTTTTACCTTCGAGGATTATAACCCGAGACAACTATTACAGATAACTGCTGATATGGGTGAAGCAAACGGTTATCACTTAGATGAGGGGGCGCTTCAATTGCTGCTTGAACTCTTTTCTGAGTTATATGATAAACGGGATAAGTCTTTCGGAAATGCCAGAACTGCGAGAAATATTCTGCATAAAATCATCGGAAATCAAGAAGAACGAATAAGCAACATAGATTCAAAGCATACTACCGAACAATTAACGACAATTACCTTCGATGATGTAGAAACACTCAGAGAAGTTGATATTTCTTAATCTGCCTTCTTGCGGCTACTAGGATTTTTTCGACTTTCTTTTCCTTCCGGGAACGTAATTTTTTTCAAACTCCAAACATTCTTCAAATGTTAAACTCGATGGTTCTCTATCTTTCGGGATAGGAATATTTTTTTTGCCCGCTTTCAGAAAGGCTCCCCACCTTCCGTTTTGGATCTGGTAATTTTCATCCTCTTCGAAAACTTTAATAATCTTTTCCGCATCTTTCTTCATCTTTTCTTCAATCACTTGAATCGCATCATCAATTTGAATAGTGTGCGGATCATAATCGTTTCCCAATGAATAAAACTTTCCATTGTATCTTAGATAAGGACCGAATCTACCGATAGCGGCAACAACTTCTTCACCGTTATAATCACCCACGGTCCGCGGAAGTTTGAAGAGTTCCAGTGCTTCTTCAAGAGTGATCTGCTCAAGTTTTTGTCCCGTCCTTAATCCCGCATAATCGGGTTTTGCTTCCGGATCATCGAGATCGGTCAATTGTGCGACAGGACCGAAGCGAGCCATTCTAACCGATACTTGCTTTTTAGTTTTTGGGTCAATTCCTAAAATTCTTTCACCCGATACCCTTTCGCTCGTTTCGAGCGTGTGTTCAACCTGATCGTTAAACGGATGATAAAATTCATCTAACATAGCATGCCAATCGAGTTTTCCTTCCGCAATATCATCAAGTTCTTTCTCCACGTATGCTGTAAATTTATAATCAAGAATTTTAGGGAAATTTTCCAATAGGAAATCATTTACGAGCATCGCAATATCGGAGGGATAAAGTTTTCCTTTTTCGGCACCGGTTATCTCTTTTAATCTTTCCGAAATTATTTTACCATCGGGCGACAGAGATAGTGAACCGTATTCTCGCTCAACACCGGGTCTTTCTTCTTTAACTACATATCCGCGTTTCTGTATTGTGCTGATTGTGGGAGCATAAGTTGAAGGACGACCGATCCCAAGTTCTTCCAATTTCTTAACAAGACTTGCTTCTGTGTATCGCGGTGCAGGTCGGCTGAATCGTTCGACTGCATTTATTTTTTGATAATTTAATTTTTCACCTTTATTAAGCGGAGGCAGAATTCCATCGGATTCGCCGTCTCCATTTTCTTCATCGGTAGATTCAAGATAGACATTCAAGAATCCGTCAAATTTTATAACTTCACCTTTAGCAGTAAAATATTCATCTCTATTTGAAAGAACTATTTTTACAGTCGTTCTTTCAATTTCGGCGTCACTCATCTGTGAAGCAATTGCACGCTTCCAAATAAGCTCGTACAGAGCTTGTTCGTCCGGAGATCCGTCTATTGTATCTTTTTCAAAATAACTTGGTCTTATTGCTTCGTGAGCTTCCTGAGCTGAAGACGATTTAGTTTTATACTGCCTTGTCTGCGAATATTCTTTTCCGTTTCGATTTATGATTTCATCCTTTGCAGCGTTAAGAGCAAAGTCCGATAAATTCACTGAATCCGTTCTCATGTATGTGATGTGTCCGGCTTCGTATAAGCTTTGAGCAACTCTCATCGTTCTAGCAACGGAAAATCTTAATTTGCGAGATGCTTCCTGCTGCAGTGTTGAAGTGGTGAAAGGTGCCGCCGGAGATTTCCTTACGGGTTTCATTTCAAGTGAATCTATAATAAAATCTGCATCAATACAGCTTTGTAAGAAGTCTTCGGCTTCTTTTTGCGAATCAAATCTTTTATTTAATTCAGCTTTAAAAATATTTTTCTTTCCATTCGAATTGCTGCCAATAAATTCGGCAACGACTCTATACTTCGATTCAGGTTTAAACTCATCAATTTCGCGTTCTCTTTCTACAATAAGTCTTACAGCAACCGATTGGACTCTACCTGCACTTAAAGATGGTTTGACTTTTCTCCACAAAACCGGTGATAATTTAAAACCTACGAGTCTATCAAGAATTCTCCTTGCTTGCTGCGCTTCGACTAGATTATAATCGATGCTTCTGGGATTTTTAATTGCATTAAGAATTGCATTCTTTGTGATCTCGTGAAAAATTATTCTTTTTATTTTAACATCTTTCAGTTTTAAAACTTCTTTCAAGTGCCAAGCAATTGCTTCTCCCTCTCGGTCCTCGTCAGAAGCAAGCCAAACAATTTCCGCATCCTCAGCAAATTTTTTCAAGTCTTTAACCACGTTCTTTTTATCTGCTGGTACTTTGTAAAGTGGTTTAAAATTATTTTCTATTTCGACACCGTTGTTTTTCTTTTCAAGATCGCGAACGTGACCGTAGCTTGATTTTACGACAAATTCCTCACCTAAAAATTTTTCTATTGTTTTAGCTTTCGCAGGTGACTCAACTATAACCAAATTTTTAATCATAAATAATAATACCGTCTATGTTTTGCAAAATTAGAAGTGGCAAGTAAATGAATTTAAGATAAAATTCAAAATTTATTTTTAAGTACGTATTCTGAGAAGCAAGGATAAATTATTTAATAACAATAGGTTATTATTCAAAAAAGAAATAAAAAACCCGGTAGTAAAATCCGGGTTTTGATAGAGTGAATGTTTACTTCAAATTATTTTTTTGTAAATACAATTTCCATATTTTTAAATTCGGTTCCTTGAACTTCCATGAACATTTCGAGAAGCATTGTGTTATCATCTTGAAAATGGATTATCTGTTTGAAGGGCTTATCCTTCCCCTCATCCATCGGATCGCAATAAGTACCTGTATAAGTAATTGATTTATTAGCCTCGTCATAGGTTCCGGTAGCAGTCATTATTCCGGTTCCCATATTGTCAACCCATGTTGTAAAGAATTCTTTCTTTGCATTATCAAAGCCTTCAAGGCTAATACCCTCGAATGGCATTCCCCACATTTCTCCGCTATGATGCATCTGCAAATATCTACCGCCTAATATCATTTCACCTTTTGCCATACCTTCTGAAAGTACTGGTTCTGCATCAGGCATCATCCAAAATTTTGCAGCAAATGTATATTCACCAACACCATGAGACAACATCTCATGTCCCCAGCTCGGTGTCATATATTCCATCCAAACTTTCTGTTCTTCGGTCATCTCTTGACCTTCTTGAGCAAATATTGAACAGAATGAAGCCAATAGTAGAAACAAAGCAAATGTTGTTTGTTTTAACATGACTAACCCCTCTCCTTTAATAAATAAAATTATTTTATGTTGATAAAAAGTGGAGAAATAAATTAAACGAATATGAACTAAGTTGCAACCAAAATATAAGATTTCCAATATTTAATAAGATAGGCGGGTATTTATCGAATTCGGTTTTCGTAATTTTTGGCTTCATCGAATGAATTGAAATATCCCACTCTAACGCGATACCAATTCTGATTTTTTCCGGAAATATAAACATCCATGAGGTATGCATCATGTCCGGCTGATTTTAATCTTGTTACCTCACTTTCGGCTTTTTCTTTGTTTCTCCATGAAGATACTTGAATAGTATATAAATTTCCATCCGTCCAGATATTTCCTCTATAGTTTCTGTCACTGCTTCGATCATAGACGCTTGCAATTTTTTTTGTCTCGGTAGATTTTTCGGGCAAATTTTCTTTGACTGTTAGAACAGGTAATTCCGTTATTTTTTCCTGTTCTTTTTTGATACTATCCTTCTTTGCTCGAACTTTTTCAACATCTTCTGCAAGAACCGATTTCAACTGTTTGCCAACAATAAATTTCAATGTGTCATTTGTCTCCGTCACAACAATATTATCTGCTTCTTGTTCATTTTCTTTTTTAGGCTCTGATGGCTTCTGATTTATCAGTGTTTCAAAATCATTCTTAGTATCGAATGTATTATTATTCTTCACCTCGAGAGTATCGATTTTTTCCGGCTGCACATTTCGTTTGGGAAGGAATTCACTTCTTTCAGCCGTAATTGAACCAGTGTTTAAATATTCTACGGCTTTAGCATATATAATTTTTATTGTTTCGTTTGATTTAATATCGTTAGCAACTATTTCGTTTCCAATCACATTTGCACCGCTTGTTTCACCAATTATTCTTCCTTTATCATCATAATAAAGTATTCCGATTGTAGAATAACTTTCATTTGCTGTGTTAAACAATAGATTGGATTTAACCGAACTTACTTTTTTATTAAAGGGATTTAGTTCAACCGGCTGGCGGTATTTTATCATACTGCGAAGCGTAAGATTTTTGTTAAGCAGTTGGATACTTGAAACATCCAAATAAACGATCTTATCCTCAAGGTCTTGTATTATAAGCCATTGTCTGCTGCTTTGAGCTAAGAGAATAGATTGCGTCAGAAATACTAAAAAAATTATTGCTTTTATCATTTTGCCCAATGAAAAAAAGTAAATTAACATTTTTTATAGAATATTTCATTTTTGAGACTAATCAAACAATTATTATTTTAGAGTAACAAATAATTTTGATTATGGATACTGAAATTTTAGCAAGACTTCAATTCGCATTTACAATCGCATTTCATTATTTGTTTCCCCCTTTAAGCATCGGTCTCGGTTTACTTTTAGTTATTATGGAAGGAATGTATTTAAAGACGAAGAAAGAATACTTCCAAACAATGACAAGATTCTGGGTAAAAATTTTCGCTTTGATATTCGGAATGGGAGTCGCAACGGGAATTGTGATGGAATTTGAGTTTGGAACCAATTGGGCAACATATTCAAGATATGTGGGTGACATTTTCGGAAGTGCTTTGGCAGCGGAAGGAATTTTCGCATTCTTCTTGGAATCTGGTTTTTTAGCAATACTTGTTTTTGGTTGGAACAAGGTTGGTCCAAAAATGCATTTCTTTTCCACGATAATGGTTGCACTTGGTTCTATGATGAGTGCCGTGTGGATTATAGTAGCAAACAGTTGGCAGCAGACTCCTGCAGGTTATCATATAGTTGGTGAAGGAATGCAAGCTCGCGCAGAAGTTACAAGTTTTTGGGAAATGGTCTTAAATCCCTCAACGATTGATCGACTCTCTCATACACTTTCGGCTTGTTTTTTGACCGGAGCATTTTTCGTTTTAAGTGTCAGTGCCTACTATATTTTAAAAAACCGTGAGTTGGAAATAGCGAAAGCTGGAATTAAAATTTCGCTAATTGTTGCCGCATTAGCCTCGCTGCTTCAATTGACAACTGGTCATCAAAGTGCAGTTACTGTTAGTAATACTCAGCCGGCAAAACTAGCCGCAATGGAAGCACACTTCAACACATCTCAGTCAGCACCTCTTTATCTTTTTGGATGGGTAAATGAGAAGAATCAGGAAGTGAATTTCGGTGTGCAGATCCCGGGTATGCTCAGTTATTTAATTTACGGCGATTCTGATGCTGAAGTGACAGGCTTAAACGAATTTCCGGAAGAGGACAGACCTCCCGTTAATATTGTATTCCAATCATATCACATTATGGTCGGAATTGGTTTCGGGTTAATTTTGATTTCATTTTTAGGAATATACCTCTGGTGGAAGAAAAAGTTATTCGATAAAAAATGGTATTTAATAATATTGATTTTTTCTGTACTCGGTCCCCAAATTGCGAATCAACTTGGCTGGATTACCGCAGAGGTTGGAAGACAACCTTGGATTGTTTACGGTCTGCTTCGAACCTCCGATGCGTTGTCCAAAGCAGTGGATGCAAATCAAATATTGTTTTCGCTAATATTGTTTTCGGTAATATATCTGTTGCTGTTTATTTTATTTATCTATTTGCTCAACGATAAAATTCAAGCAGGACCTCAAAAATTAGCTCACAGCGGTTCAACGGAAAAATAATGGAATTCACATTTGATCTAAATACTATTTGGTTCATATTGATCGGTGTTCTACTTGCCGGTTATGCAATACTTGACGGTTTCGATCTCGGCGTTGGGTCACTTTATTTATTAACAAAAAATGACAACGACAGAAGACTTTTATTAAACTCCATCGGACCGGTTTGGGACGGAAACGAGGTTTGGCTAGTAACCGGCGGAGGTGCTTTATTTGCAGCTTTCCCGGAAGTCTATGCGACTGTTTTCTCGGGTTTTTACACCGCGTTTATGCTGCTTCTATTCGGTTTAATATTTCGAGCCGTTGCAATTGAGTTCAGAAGCAAACAGCCTGGAAGAGTTTGGAGAAGAAACTGGGATTGGGCTTTCAGCATAGCAAGTATTTTAATTGCATTTTTGATGGGAGTTGCATTGGGAAACATAGTAGCCGGAGTTCCAATTGGTGAAGATAAGGAAATGTATGTTTCCTTTTTGGGATTGATCACACCTTACACTGTTTTAGTAGGAATTACGACAGTCGCACTATTTCTTATGCACGGAGCAATATATGCAACTATGAAAACTGAGGGTGAACTCCAGAAGCAAACAAGCGGTTGGATAAATAATTCAATAATCTTTTTTGCGATTTGCTATGTTACCACAACTATGGCAACTCTTATATACTTTCCCGATATGGTTCAACACTTTATAGATTTTCCTTTTCTCTTTTTTGTTGCGGTATTGAATATGCTTGCAATCGCTAATATCCCCAGAGAAATTCATCACGGAAGACATTTCAGAGCGTTCTTTTCTTCTGCCGCAAGTATATTTCTGCTTTTGTTTATCTTTGCCGCGGGTATTTTCCCGAATATTGTAAAATCTTCAATTGATCCGCAGTACAGTTTAACTTTATATAATGCTTCATCTTCTCAACAGACTTTGATGAATATGCTGATTATTGCAATTATCGGTATTCCTTTTGTGCTGGCTTACACGATAAGTATCTATTGGATTTTCAGAGGCAAAGTTAAACTCGACTCTAGTTCCTATTAGTAAAATGAAAGAAGAACTTAATCTACCTTTAAGCTGGAATTGGATTCAGCATAAGGCAGATTCAATCTCACATTTTAAATTATCTAACAAACGATCTTGGATATATTCTGCCTCGCTTCACATTGAGAATAATGAAACCTTCATCGATAATCTGAATAAGTTAACAAATAAAGATCTGTTGATTAGAGGATTGAATGAAAGTCAGAAAGAACTAATGCGTAGAAAAGGATTTGAGTCGCTTCATTCAGGACTTGAAGCCGAAATTGATCTTAAGAATTATAGTAATAGAAAGAAATCTCTAAAAGAACTTATCAAAAGAGGTTTAAAGAAAGGAAAAGTCGTTGAATATCAGGTGAATGAAGATACTACAACAAAGTTTTTTGAACTATTAAATAATTCTCGTCATTCTTCAGGACCAAAACTAAGGCACCTTTTTCAGACTAAATTAAACGAGAATATAAGAGTGTTTGTACTTGAGGATGAATTAAAAAAATTTCTCGGAGGAGTTACGATTTCGAGAAATTCGAAAACGAAATATCACACTGAACTTCTAATCAAAAGAAAGGGTGCCCCGGTTGGTGTAATGGAAGCAGTAATTGACGGTGTCAGCAAAAAACTTATTGATGAAGGTGTTGAAATTTTTAGTCTTGGAGAGGTTCCGCTAATTGTTAATCAGCCATTGATACTGAAAGAAAAATTTATTCATCTGCTTGGAAGGATTTTGAGTATAAATTATAATTACAAAGGTTTGTTTAATTTCAAAAATAAATTCAATCCGAGATGGAAACCGTTATATATATGTGCCTATCCTAAAATCTATTATTCAGATCTAGTAAAAATCAGTATTGAAACAAATTTGTTCAGACTGTTTCTTTTCCGCTTTCGGAAGTTGATTTCTTAATCATCTCTAACAGCATTTCAAGATTATATTTTGATTTTACACTCAACCTTAAAAGTTCTTCGTAATCTTTTAACATAGACTTTACCGTTGAAAGGTTTTCAATCTTCAGATTCAGTTCACTGATATTATCTTTCAAATTCTCTTCTTTTTTTTCAACCTTACTTTGCTCAACTTCTTCATCGCTTACTAAATTTTCTTCATCATCGTGATGGATTGTCACTTCAAGCACTGTGGTCAAATGAATAGTCAGCAGCCATTCTATTAAGTCCTCAAATTTTTCTTTGCTGAAATACCAAACCTCATCATAATAATTCACATCGAGAACAGCTCTTACATAATCGTCTTCCAACAAAGCTGCTATTAAATTTTTTGTCTCAAAATTAGACTTCGCTTTTTCTGACGAAAGTTGTTTCTCCCGAGAATCTTCAATGAGATTTTCAAACCTCATCAGTACGTTAAGAAGTGCAATCTCAAAATAAAGGTCGGAATCTCTTCCAAGTCTTTGAAGGATTTTCTTAACCGGTATTTCAAGCAGTAATTCTTCGATAAAATTATTCTTATTTATTTTTCCACCATCAAGAAGTGATTTTTCCAACGCATTTAAAAGAAGATGAACAAAATAGATCAAGAAGTTAGTTCTATAATTTGAAGTCTCGGATAACTTTAGTCTTCGAATTATATTTATTTGCTCTTCGGTTTTGGGTTTAATAGTCCCGGAATTCAACAAAAAGTTAAACCCAGCAGTCTTTAATAATCTTTCCGAGATAAAGTTAGATCCGGTTTCAACACTGGCTTCAACCTTTAATTCTTTTTCAATAACATTTAAGAAAGATTCGAACCTCTTCAAAAATTGTTTGGTGCAGTCATTCGCATAATTTGAATTCATTAAACACTGCATCATTTCTTTAACACCTGATGAAGTTAAAATTTCCTCAAACGATTGGTGGATTTGTTCAAATTCGATCTCAAGCAAAGTTCTTTCGATGGAAGGAACACCACTTCCGTTTAGTCTATTGTATAAATTTCTATACTTGCCTGATGTATCATATACTTCACGAAAATCGAGGAACACCATAGTTTGAAATCCGTTTAACTCAGTATAAAATCCATTGCTGCTGATTGAAGAACCTTCAACTAAAAATTCGAGTCCCGAAAAGTGTTCAGTGTAGATATAAAAATGATTCCATTCACTTTTTAGGTTAAGAGCCTCAGAAAGTGATAAATTATATGTGCGGTTTTTATTCTTGGAATCCAATTTGGGAGTCGAAAATTTTATTCTGCCTTTAGCTTTCTCATACCGGTTGTTGAAAAATATCAACGCTCTTTCCCCTCTTGCAAAATTTGAATAGGCGAAGACATTTTCGTTTATATTCCCGAAATGATCCAAAAAATCGTAGAAGTAAAAATTTTCAACCTGACTGAACAAGAAACGTTTCTTAATTAGCGGAAAAATTAATTTTTCATGTTTTTCGATTAACCAATGATTCGGCTGCTCATTATAATAAGCACGTTTATATTCCATTCCGTATTTTTCATTATAGCCTTCGACCTGTCCATGGGCAAACATAGGAAGTCCGGGTAAAGTTACCATTAATGAAGCAACACCAAAATATTTATCATCAGCACCGAACTGATTTATTGCAGTTTCTTCGTCCGGATTACTCATAAAGTTTACATATCTTTTAAGAATCTCAGGTTCGAATTCAAGAGTGTTAGTTATAAGGTCACGATATTTTTCGTTTTCTTCGTTCATCATCATATGCATGAAAGCACTGTTGTAAACTCGATGCATACCGAGCGACCGTACAAAATATCCTTCCATAAGCCAGAAAGCTTCTGCAAGTAGCAATGTTTCGGGCATCTCGTGATTAATTCTGTCAACTACCTCTCTCCAAAACTCTTCGGGAAAGAATTCATCAAATTGTTTTTTTGTAAGAGCATAATCGGCACGGGAAGGAATGTCCCCGCCTTTGCCAGGCTGCGGATACCACAATCTTGAATAATGTCTTTTAGTCAACGTCATTGCCGCATCAAATCGAATTATGGAAAATCTTCGTGCGACATCCATTATCTTTTGAATAACGGCCTCGCGCACTTCCTTCTTTAGCATATCCAATTGAGCCGTATCATTCCAGGGCATATTTGTACCATCATTACCATGATAGATATACCTGACTTTACCCGTTCGATTATCAATGTAACGAAAAACAACCGCTGCATCCGATCTTCGGTAATAACCGTCTTCAATCCTAATATCGAATTCCGAATGTTCGGATAAATTTTCTCCCGTAAAGCTGTAATTAGGAAATGGCGGGAAATCAGACTGGATAAAATAATCCGGTTTTTCGATCACCCATCTTGAATAAATTCCGGTATGATTAGGTACCATATCACTCGCTAATCTAATCCCGCGCTGTTTTGCACGATGATTAAGATTCTGGTAAGCTTCTTCGCCGCCTAAATCGTGTGCAATTTCATAATCATAAAGCGAATATGCTGAAGCCACTGCATCGATGTTTCCCATTATATGCTTAATCCGCTTTGAAGCCCGGCTTCTTTCCCAAATGCCGATTAGCCAAAGTCCGGTAAATCCCCAACTGGAAAGCAGATCAAGTTCTTCATCAGGTATTTGATCGAGTCGTGTAATTGATCTTTCGTATTTTTTTGAAAGCTGATCAAGCCATACATACGTATTTTTCGCAAGCAGAACGACACTCGGCATCCAATCAATATCAGCGGTAAATCTTTCAGGTTCATCGTAAACTTCATTAATATCTTCGGCATAATTAAATGCAGATTTTCCCAAAATAAAATGATCCGAAAAAGCAATCTTACCTTTGTAAGCAGGCACTGGAGTAGGCGGTTTTCCACCGAAAGATTCTTCGGTCAAATAGGTTTCTTTTGCAAAATCGAACCCGGATAAAATTTTATTCATATAATCTGGACTTAACATTATTCCCCAATGATCTTTGACGTAACCCAGTTGGGCATAAAGATCTTTTGGATTCATTAAAATCGGCGTTTTGAGAAATGAAAAAACATCTTTTCCGCTTTTACCTATCGATTCTTCATTTTGAAAAAATTTTTCAGTTTCGGTTATTAACTGAATATATTCTTCTTTTTTTGTGAGATAAGAATCATCAATCAGTTCTTTCACTTTTTCTGCAGCCGGATTGAAATTTGAAAGATAAAAAAGTAGTAACTCCTCCAGAGTCACTTCGTAATTTGATTTTTCACCTGAGTAATTTTGCAGATATTCGAGAGTTGACAACCTGCCTTTATAAACATCCGTCGGGGGAAAAACAGAAACAAATTCGTATAAAATATCCTGCGTTTTTTCTTCGCCAAAGTGATTGTAAAGCTTTTTTAATGCCCGCTTAAAAACACCTGGATTCTGTTTCTGTTCGTACTCTCGCAAAACAAAGTGATAAATTTCTTCTAATAGACCGAGGGAATTAATTTCGCCCGAATTTAATTTTTGATCATCACTTCTGTGTGTATTCACAAGATGAACAAATTTTCTTACCGCTGCAAAATTCGCAAAGATTACTCTGCCGGTGATGGAGAAAAAGTCGTCATCAAAATTATATTTTTTCCTGACTTCTCTCGCGATATGAAGTTCATATTTCGGGTAGTTTAATTCAGAAGCAATGAATTCTGTTCTCATTAATCGCCTAACATATCATATTCGAATTTGATTTTTTAATATAGCTATTTTAAGACTTATTTGCGGAGTTAAGATAGGAAGGGCTCCCGAGATGGGAGCCTAAGTTTTAGAATAGATCGTATGAAATTCCCAACTGAAGAGCTTCTTTCAACTGGGTTTTTACAGTTTCGTCCTTATCGTAAATTAAGAGCACGTTTAAGTTAACATTAATCAGATCGGTTAGTTTTGCCATTATTGTTGTATCCCATCTCACATCCCAAATGTCAATATCAGAAAAGGTGCTGAAGAGGAACAATTCACTTTTAAGATTAATTATTTCTGTCAGCGGATACTGAGCTTTCGCGACGAACTCAACACCGGTTTCGAACTTAAATTTTTCTACTTCCGCAGTTTCGGGATCATCGGAATAAGAATTATAATCACTTGTAAAAGTTTCTTTAAAACCGAATCCCAACCTTACATTGAAGAACTCATTTTTATCATAAATTAAACCGACACCTTGATTAAGATAACCAGGATCAAAAAACTTTGAAATTTGAAAACTCGTATCAGCTTCATAAGAATAGCCGCTTGCAATTACCGTCCTTGCAGTATTGCTTATGTAGGGATCAAAAATCCAATCGATTTTTTTTGAAAGGAGATTATCCATAAAAATTTCGTTGTCGGTATTCTTAAAGTCATCATCACCTAATTTTGTTCGTCCATAGGAAATCTTGAGCGAATTATCGAACAACCAATAAGGCCCGTCATACTTCGCGGTACCATTTCCAACAAGATTATATGCAAGTGAGTTCTCACCACCTTGCGCCCAATTACTTAATGCAACTTGGCTTATATTAAAACCTACAACACCTGATGTTTTCCAATAGGAAGTATCTGCCGGAACTTGGTCCTGAGCAGCAACCGCTACGGAAGACAACACAAGAAAAAGAATTATTTTTTTCATGCTATCCTCTTAATATTATGATTGATGAATGTAAACGTCTCTCTGCGGAAACGGAATTGATAGTTCATGATCGTCGAATGATTTTTTGATAGCCTCTGTTACGTCAAAATAAACTCCCCAATAATCAGAGGAATTTACCCAAGGTCTTACATTAAAATTAACACTGCTGTCTGCAAGAGCAGATACAACAATTTGTGGAGCAGGATCTTTTAATATCCTCGGATCGTTAGAAATAATTTGGTTAATAACTTTTTTAGCTTTATCAATGTCATCACTGTAACTTATACCAAATACCATATCAACCCTTCTTTTATCTTTTACTGAGTAGTTGATTATTGAATCTCCCATCAATTTGGAGTTTGGTATATAAATAACTTTGTTATCAGGAGTGTTTAAAACCGTCACAAAAATTCCGACCTCTTCAACTGTTCCCGACTGTCCTGCACCTTCAATAAAATCACCGACCTTGATCGGTCTGAAGATAATCAGCATAACACCCGATGCAAAATTTGAAAGAGAACCCTGCAGAGCGAAGCCAACTGCAAATGCCGCTGCACCTAATACTGCAACAAAGGACGTAGTTTGTATTCCAACTCTGTTTATTGCAGCTAAAATAACAAAGGTTATCAATGCAATTCTTGTTAGAGCGGTTACAAATTTCGAAAGAGTGGGATCGACATTTCTTTTGTCGAGAGTTTTCAATAAAGACTTTGTTAAAACCTTTGCCAGCCAAAGTCCTACGACAAGAATTAATATCGCAAATATCAGATTCATACCATATTGACTTGCATAATACTCAAGCTGTGTTATAATATTATCCATTCTTACCTCATGTTTTAATTTATATATTGTTTAGAAATTTTAAGTAAAATAAACTTTTTAGCTTATTAAACAAATATTTTTTAGTTGTCATCGGCTTAATGTCTAATTTCCTTATGTTTCCTTAAAGTACTAAGTATTCGACTGTTCTCACTTGAATTGAAATTAGATACCTATTAAGGTATATTTTTTGTTTGTAATTTAATGATTCTATGACACAAACACCGTTAATGAAACAATATTACGACGTAAAGGCAAAATATCCGGATACGATTTTGCTTTTTCGAGTCGGCGACTTTTTCGAAACTTTTGACGAGGATGCAAAAACTGCCTCAAAAGTTCTTGGAATTACTTTAACTAAACGTGCTAACGGTAAAGCAGAAAATGTTCCACTTGCTGGATTTCCACATCACGCGATAGATACTTATTTGCCTAAACTTGTTAAAGCAGGTTTCAGAGTTGCTGTCTGTGAGCAGACAGAAAATCCAAGATTTGCAAAAGGAATAGTAAAGAGGGATGTAGTTGAAGTTGTGACTCCCGGAGTATCGCTTAATGACAAACTGCTAGATCATAAACAAAATAATTATCTTATGTCGATATTAATTGAGAACGAAAATGCCGGACTAGCGTTCTGCGACATCTCGACAGGTGAATTCTTTTGTTTGGATACTATACAATCTAAAATTTGGTCGCTTCTTTCCTCTCTTGCACCTTCGGAGCTAATTATCTCAAAAGGTCAAAAAGAAATTATAGAATCTAAAATAGAAAAATTCAGTTCACCTCTTAGAGTTACAAAAATTGATGATTGGCTTTACGATTTCGAATTTGCTAACAGTCTGCTGCTTAACCACTTTCAAACTAAATCATTAAAAGGATACGGAATTGAAAAAATGAGGCTGGGGATATCCGCAGCGGGAACAATTCTCAATTATGTAAAAGAAACACAGAAATCCGGGTTAAAGCAGATAAACAAAATTTCGAGATACAACAGTGAAGATTTTCTTCAACTTGATCCTTCCACAAAAAGAAACCTTGAAATTATTTTCACGATGCAGGATGGAGTGCGCGAAGGCTCATTGATCTCAATTCTTGATAAAACAGAAACTGCTATGGGCGGAAGAATGCTTAAGAAATGGATAACCGCACCATTAAGAAATGTAAAACAAATACTGAAGAGACAAGAGTGCATTAAAGATTTTTTTAACAATAAAAAGTTAAGAAAAAATATAAATGAGGAATTAAAAGAAATCGGAGATCTCGAAAGACTGATTTCAAAAGTGTGCAATGCGAGAGCAAATCCGCGAGAAATGGTTGCTATAAAATCCTCGCTTAAAAAAATTCCTCTGATAAGACAACTTTTGGACCAATCTCAATCAGAAACTTTAACTGCAATAAACGAAAAGTTTAACGATCTGGAAAATGTTGTAACAATCATTGACGAAGCTATCGTCGAAAATCCGCCTGTCAGTTTTAACGAAGGAGGAATAATCCGCAGCGGCTTTAACCCGGAATTGGATGAACTTCGCGACATATCTACAAATGCAAAAGGCTGGATTGCAAATTTGCAGCGAACGGAGAGAGAAAGAACCGGTATCCCCTCACTTAAAGTAAATTATAATAAAGTGTTCGGCTATTATATCGAAATTAGCAATACTCACAAAAATAAAGTCCCGGATGACTATATTAGAAAACAGACACTTGTAAACAGCGAAAGGTATATTACACCCGAACTAAAAACTTATGAGGATAAAATTCTAAATGCAGAAGAAACAATTGCAGATTTAGAGTCAAGTCTTTTCGATAGAGTCAGAACACAAGTTGCCGAATCCACGGCCGAAATTCAAGAAAACGCAAAACTAATTGCTATGCTAGACTGTTATACTTCACTTGCAGAGGCTGCTGATGATTATAACTATACGTGTCCAAAAATAAATGACGATGAAATAATCGAGATAAAAAACGGTCGTCATCCGGTTGTTGAAAGAATTTTACCACCCGGCGAAAAATTTACTCCAAACAATACACTTCTCTCAAATTCCGACAATCAGATAATTTTGATTACCGGACCAAATATGGCAGGTAAATCAGTTTATCTTCGTCAAGTTGGATTGATTGTACTTTTGGCACAGATTGGATCTTTCGTTCCGGCTGATTCTGCAGTAATCGGAATTGTTGACAACATCTTCACCCGCGTTGGTGCAAGCGATAATATTATAGGAGGTGAATCTACTTTTCTTGTTGAAATGCAGGAAGCTGCTAACATTTTGAACAACGCGACGAAACGAAGTTTAATTCTGCTTGATGAAGTCGGCAGAGGCACAAGCACTTTTGACGGAATTTCGATAGCTTGGGCAATAACAGAATATCTACACGAAAATCCAAAGACGCGGGCAAAAACATTGTTTGCAACTCACTACCATGAATTGAATGAAATGGCAGATATCTTTCCGCGAATAAAAAACTTCAAGGTTGAGGTACGTGAAATTAACGACAGAGTAATTTTCCTGCATCGTGTTTCCGCCGGAGGGGCCGATCACAGTTACGGCATACAAGTAGCTCAGATGGCTGGATTACCAGAGTTTGTAACAAAAAGAGCCAAAGAAATTTTATTCAATCTCGAAGACAAAGAGCTTACACCGAGTGAAGTAAAGAAATTAAAGAAGAAAAAATTCTCAGCCGATGGAGATTTTCAAATCAGTCTATTTGAATATAAAGATGACGAACTTCGTAAAGAAATTTCGGATATCCCCATTGATAACCTTACACCTCTTGATGCTCTTAACAAACTTAGCGAACTAAAGAAGAAATTAAATAAAAATGAAAAGGATAATGATGAAACAATTTAGCAAAATAATTCTAACGATATCAATTGCATTTTTCATAACTTCCTGCGCTTCGGAATATACACCTGAAGAGGAAAAATATATTGAAGAAATAGAAACTTACCGCGAACATAAAGATTCTTTGATGCAGTTTGCTTCAAACTCCCCTTTTAATTTTAAAGAAAAAGTAGAATTCCATCCCTTGAATTATTTTGAAGTGAAACCAGAATTCGTATTTAAAAGTAAACTTACCAAATACGAAAACCCCGACACAATAACTATTTACGGAACACAGGGTGAACCTCGGGAAACAATAAGATACGGATATTTACAATTTGCGTACAAAGACACTTTACACAATCTAAATGTCTATAAGACAAAAGCATCAAACGATGCATATTACTACGGAATCTGGTTTACCGATAGAACCACAAATAATGAGACCTACGGTGTGGGAAGATATCTTGATTTCGAATATATAGATCACCCGGATAATATTTATACAATCGATTTTAATTTGGCTTTCAATCCTTACTGCGCTTACAGTTCCGCATATTCGTGTGCCATTCCAACCAAGGAAGATTACCTGGATTTAGCTATTTTAGCCGGTGAGAAAAATTTTCATGATTAATTAACGGAGATGTTGTGGTTGTAGTTGTTCAAAAAGACGCAAGTGAAGTACAAATAAAAGATATTCTTAAACATTTGGAAGATTACGGCTTTAAAACTCACGTATCAGTTGGTGAAATGCGCACTATAATAGGCGCAATTGGTGTTCAGCCGGATTTCGATATTAGAAAAGTGAAAATTCTTGAAGGTGTTGCCGACGTTTACCGAATTACCGATCCATTTAAACTTGCAAGTCGAAATTTCAAAAAAGAAGATTCTATCATAGACATTAAGGGATGCAAAATAGGCGGAAACAATATTGTGCTTATTGCCGGCCCTTGCTCAATCGAAAGCGAAGAACAGATTTTTCGATTAGCCGAAATTGTCAGTAGATCCGGCGCAAAAATTCTGCGCGGTGGTGCTTTTAAGCCCCGCTCTTCTCCATATTCTTTTCAAGGTTTAGGGGAAGAAGGATTAAAACTTATAAGAAAGGCTGCCGACGAATTCGGACTTATAGTAATAACTGAAGTTCTTCAAATAGGTCAAATCGATTTGATAAGCAAATATGCCGACATTCTTCAGGTTGGTGCACGAAACATGCAGAACTTTTCGTTGCTGAAGGAACTTGGGCAATCGAATATTCCAGTGCTTCTCAAACGCGGGTTATCGGCGACAATAGAAGAATGGCTTATGTCAGCAGAATATTTGCTTTCAAGCAATAATAAAAATGTATTCCTATGTGAACGAGGGATTAGAACTTTTGAAACATACACTCGAAACACTTTTGATCTTTCGGCAATTCCTGTTGTTCACGAAAAAAGTCATCTTCCCGTAATCGCAGACCCTTCTCATGCAACAGGTCTTCGTAAACAAGTTCCTCCAATGGCGCGAGCTGCTATTGCCGCCGGTGCCGATGGGCTTATGATCGAGATTCACGACGACCCGGAGAATGCGCTTTCGGACGGACCGCAAGCCCTTCTTCCAAATCAATATTTGGATTTGATTGGAGAACTTAAGCTGATTGCTAAAGCTATCGGCAGAGATCTATGATCAAAAAAGTAACTATTATTGGGTTAGGGTTAATAGGTGGTTCAATCGCAAAAGCATTGAAGAAATCCTCACTCAAAATTGAAATTTCGGGAATAGACAATTCTGAGATTTCCCAAGCAGCCTTAAATGAAGGCAGCATTGACAGTGCAATTGGATTAAATGAAATCGACAAAAGTGATTTTATATTTATATGCACTCCTTTGAACTCCGCAATTAAAATTATGGAAGATCTAGCCCCGTTGGTAAAAAGATCATCTATAATAACGGATGTCTGTGGTGTAAAATCAATATTAAAGAAAAAATGGGTTTCGCTTAAAAGTGAAGGCTGCTATGTTGGCGGACACCCAATGACCGGGAAAGAATCTGGCGGTTATTCAAATTCGGATCCTCTACTATTTGAAAACTCAGTTTACATCCTGACTGATGAAATAGATAATCTTCCGAACAAGATTGACTTCGTCAAGTTAATAGAGGCTTTAGGTGCGAGAATTACTATTATAGATGCTGACACACACGATTCAATTGTTAGTAAGGTTAGTCATCTTCCCCAGATTTTGTCGGTAACTCTCATAAACACCGTAAGTAAAGAAAACGAGAAAGCATTGGATTTTGCTGCGGGTGGTTTTCGGGATATGACACGAATTGCATCTTCCGATTTTTCGGTTTGGGAAGATATCATAGATTCAAACAAAGAAAAAATATTGTTTGAAATTGATCGACTTCAAACAGAACTGAAGAGTATGAAAGTTGCGATCGAATCAATGAATACAATGGAAATGAAACATAAATTTGAAACTGCAAGAAAGTTTCGTGACGAAATTCCGAAGAACACCAAAGGATTTTTAACTCAGTTATTTGATCTATTTGTATTTGTGACGGATGAACCTGGCGTAATAAGTAAAATCTCAAGCGCGTTGTTCGAAAAAAATATAAACATAAAGGATATCGAACTTCTTAAAATCCGCGAAGGAACCGGGGGCACATTTCGCATTTCATTTGAATCTGCAGAGGATGCCGCTTCGGCAAAAGTTATAATTAATCGTATCGGATATGAAGTAAAATCCACGGAATAAACTTTATTCCTTCAATTTATTAATAACTGCCTTCGCACAATTTTGACCATCAATTGCTGCTGATACGATTCCCCCCGCATAGCCAGCACCTTCTCCGCATGGAAATAATCCGGATATTTGGATATGCTCAAATGAGGTATGACTTCGCGGAATTCTTATTGGCGAACTTGTTCTTGATTCGGGAGCCAATATTTGTGCTTCCTCCGTATAGTAACCGCGCTTCTTTTTACCAAAAAATATAAGGGCTTTTTTCATTCTTTCTCTCAGCCCTTCTGGAATTATTTCATGAAGCGGGGCGGAAACAATCCCGGGAATGTATGAAGATTCGGGAAGCGAATCCGAGAGTTTATTGTTTACAAAATCTGTCATCCTTTGTGCCGGGGAGGTCTGATTTGATCCACCAGCAACAAAGCAAAGATTTTCAAAGTACTTTTGATATTCTAAACCGGCAAAAATGCCATGCTCTTCAAAAGGTAGAAGATCATCTTTCACAACGCTTACGACAAATCCAGAATTGGCAAATTTTGAATCCCTCCTAGAAACTGACATACCGTTTAGAACAAGTTCCTCCTTAGAGGTTGATGCTGGAACGATTATTCCACCCGGACACATACAAAATGAATAAACCCCTCTTTGATCAATTTGACAAGAAAGATTGTAGCTTGCTGCAGGAAGATTTAACTCACGGATTTTCTGCTTATATTGAATTTCGTCAATAATTTGCTGCGGATGTTCTATTCTAACACCCATCGCAAATTCCTTTTGCTCAAGTAGAATTTTCTTACGATGAAGAAGTTGATAAACATCCCGAGCGGAGTGACCAATAGAAAGAATCACATTATCAAATAAAAATTCTTCTTCATTGTTTATAACAATACCAACTATTTTGGAATTATCGATAACAATATCCGTCAACTTAGAGTCGAAATAAATTTCACCTTCTCCATCAAGTATGGTTTGACGTATATTTTTAACTACTTTTGGCAGTTTATTTGAACCTATATGAGGATGAGCATCTATTAAAATATCCTCAGATGCACCGTGCTCCACAAGCACATTCAAAATTTCTTCGACACTACCTCTTTTAAGCGATCTAGTGTAAAGCTTTCCATCCGAATATGCTCCCGCACCTCCCTCGCCAAAACAGTAATTTGATTCGGGATTGACTAGATGCTCCCTCATCAAATACCGGATATCCCTTCTTCTTGATTGAACATCCTTTCCTCTCTCAAATACTATGGGCTTAATTCCGGCTTCCAACAACTTAAGAGCGGCAAACATACCAGCCGGACCAAAACCAATTATTGCTGCTTTTTGATCTTTTCGAACTTTGTAAGTTATTCTCTCAAAAGGTTTATCTTGCTCCGTATGATCGATAAACACTCTTGCTCTCAATCTATAAATTGGTTTCTGCCGGGCATCAATCGATCGTTTTATAATTTTTATGCCGGTTATTCTGTTCCGAGGAATTTTAAGAATATTAGCAGCAGAATCAATATGAAATGATTCATTATAAACATCTTTAGGAAAACAAGTTATCTCAATATCTTTAAACATATTTATCAATTTTTTAAATTATTTTTTACAAAGTTGATTTTATTGCGCCGCCATCAACGGCAATTGTGCTTCCTGTAATATATCCGCTATGCTCCGAAGCAAGAAATGCTATTAGAGCAGCAATTTCATATGCTCCACCAACTCTTTTTAATGGAACTGAATCGCCCATCATTTTAATTTCCTCTTCAGTTGTAATCCCTTTTCCCCTTGCTCGGATTTCTGCCAATTCCATTAGTCGCGATGTCAATGTATAACCGGGAGCAATATTATTAACAGTAATATTATACTTACCGACTTCGTTAGAAAGTGATTTTGCAAAACCGATGATGCCAGTTCTGAAAGTGTTTGATAACATCAAATTCTCCACAGGCTGTTTAACGGAAAGGGAAGTAATATTAATAATTCGACCCCACTTTTGGGTTTTCATATTGGGCATTAACAATTGAGTGAATTTAACAGTGCTGCGTAACACTTGAATATAAGCTTTATCCCAATCTTCATCCGAAAGTGTTTCAAAACTGCCCGGGACTGGTCCCCCGCAATTATTTACAAGTATATCAAATCCCCCAAATTCATTATTAATTTCATCATAAGTTAAAGTGATGGATTTCAATGAATTTAAATCACACACTGCCGAAAAAACTTCACGATTGTGTTTCTGTCTTAATTTAGTTGCGGCTGCTTCTATATTATTATTATTGCTGGAAAGAATTGCGATTTCCGCACCTTCCTCCATTAACATATCCGCAGCAGCATAACCTATCCCTTTGCTTGCTGCTGTTATCAGTGCTCGCTTTCCCTTCAAATTAAGATTCATTCGTTTATCCCTTTTTGATTGGTTATTTAAAATTAAAAATCCCGTTCAAAAGTGAACGGGATTAATCATAACATTTTTGAGTACAATCTAATTCAGATTTTTCAAATGTTTTGAAACTATCTCTTCGGTATCCAGTGCAATAACCAACTCTTCATTAGTCGGAATTCTAAATACCCTCACCTTCGAATCATTTTTTGATATATCTGCTTCACCTTTTGGAGATTCATTTTTATGTTCATCAAGTTTAATCCCGAGATAGTCCATATTTGCACAGACATCATTTCTGACCAAAGTTGAGTTCTCGCCTATTCCGCCCGTAAAAACCAAGGCATCAATGCCGCCCATAGCCGCAGAATAAGCGCCAATATATTTTTTAATCCTGTAAGTAAAAAGATTGAATGCTTCGGAAGCTTTTTTATCGTTTGCAGCTTTTGCTTCTTCAATCTCCCTCATATCACTGCTCTCACCACTTACACCGATCAAACCACTATGTTTGTTCATCAGTGTATTTGCTTCACCGATTGAAAGTCCTTCCTTTCCCATAATATAGAGAATAACCGAAGGATCCAAATCCCCGCATCTTGTTCCCATAAGCAACCCTTCGAGCGGTGTGAATCCCATTGATGTATCAATCGAAACACCACCGTTTATTGCTGCAATACTTGCACCGTTTCCAAGATGGGCAGTAATAATTTTTAATTCCCTAATATCCTTTCCCATGAGTTCGGCTGCACGTTGAGATACATATCTGTGTGAGGTGCCGTGAAAACCGTAACGTCTAATTTTATATCTTTTGTATAACTCGCGCGGAATACCGTAAAGATATGCATGAGGAGGCATCTTAGCATGAAATGCCGTATCGAAAACACCGCATTGAGGTGTATTGGGGAGTTGAATAGTAACTGCTTCTATACCTTTAATGTTAGGAGGATTGTGAAGCGGGGCTAACTCAATATTTTCTTTTAATGCACGCATAACACTTTCTGTTATTAGAACCGAGCCTGAAAAAGTTTCACCACCGTGCACGACTCTATGGCCTACAGCATCAATTTCGTTTTTATCTTTTATTACGCCATGATTAGGAGAGAGTAAGACTGCAATCACATATTCGATTGCAATTTTATGGTCTAAAATTTCTCCAACTATTCTAATTTTTTCTTTTCCAGCAGGTTGATGTGTCAATACAGCGCTCATCATCCCAATTCGTTCAACTTGACCTTTCGCTTGCGGGGCAGCAAATTCTGTATCAATAAATTGATATTTTATAGAAGAACTACCACAATTTAGAACTAAAATTTTCATAAATATCTCTTATCGTTAGTTTATTATTTTTCCTTCGGCATCGTACTTAAAGAACCCTTCACCGGTTTTTTTACCAAGTTTTCTTTCGCGCACTAATTTTCTTAGTATTGGACAAGGACGGTAACGTGGTTCGCCCAAAGTTGACCAAAGTTGTTCCATCCAAGCAAGCACTTCGTCTAATCCCATTGTATCCGCCATTTCGAGCGGACCCGTCTGAAAATTATAACCCAGCTTCATAGCAGTATCAATATCCTTTGCCTTCGCAACTCCCTCAAGAAGAATATGCATTGCTTCGTTCAATAAGGGAACGATCGCTCTTGTTGTTACGAAACCTGGATATTCATAGACCTCAACAGCAGTTTTGCCAATTTTTGCAGCGAACATCTTTGTAATCTTAACTGTTTTATCCGAGGTCTCAAGTCCTCTAATCAATTCTACCAATGGAATTTTTGGAACCGGATGAAGAAAATGCATACCTATGATCCGATCACTTCTATTCGTAATCTCGGCAATTTTCGTAAGACTAAGTGTAGATGTATTTGATACGCATATTGTCTCGGGTTTTGCAACCTCATCCATCTTTTTGAAAAGCATTCTTTTCAACTGAAAATTTTCCTCGACAGCCTCAATTATCATATCGCAATCCGACATTTCGTTGAGGTCCAATGTCCATGTGATTCGACTTAAAACTGCTTTCATCTCACTTTCGGTCAAACTCCATCGTGAAATATCTCTTTTCATTGATTCGGTTAATTGTGCTTTGGCAGCTTCTAATGTTTCTTCATTTTTCTCGACTATCAAAACGTCCAAACCCGCTGCAGAAACAGTTTGAGCTATTCCCTGTCCCATCACTCCGGCTCCAATAATCGCAACATATTCTATTCTTTCCTGTTCAGCTTCTCTAGCTTTTTCGCCTAAAAGATCTTCCAGTTTTAATTTTTCTTCGGGCATACTTTTCTCATTATTATTTAATAATTATTAATTTTCATCAACATTGATGCCAATAGAATTATTAAAATAGCTAAAAAAAGCCCTATTTCAGTAATCTTTTTTATTAAAAATAATAATTGATGAATATAAAATGAGAATCATAAAGACGAGTGAGGTTAGAATTGGTTGGAAATCATCAATCCCTCCAGAGATTGTCAAATCATTCATTTGGGTGCCGAGTTCTGAAGTTTTTGGAATGATATAATATAAAACGTCAAGTACTATTTCTGCTGCCTTGTTATTTATGAGCGGGTAAAAATTTTCACGGAAAGCAAGCAACGGAGAAATAATAATAAAAATAATATATGAAAGCATCATTGCCAAAATTGAACTTTTCGTCATAATACCGACAATGATTATAAGCGAATAAAGAACTGCAAAAGTGAATGTTATCATCGGAATTGAGTATAGAAAAGCTGTTTCCCAAACACCAAACTTAATTCCAAAAAGCAGCCACATTCCTATTACTAAATATGCAATATTCAGAAAAACTACTAGTGTACCGCCAAAAAATTTTCCAATTATAATTTGATATCGCGCAACCGGTTTTGAGAGGAGAAGATCGATATTTCCTTTCTCAAGCATATTTGGCACTAAGCTTGAAACACTAAAAATTGAAAGGAATAAGCCGAATCCGAAAAGCGGACTAACGATAATAAGTTTAAGCCCGCGTAATATTTCGCTAAGTATTATTTCATCGTTTTGAGATTTCTGTCCAAAGAAAGCCATAAAACTTTCAACATCGACTGATGCGAGAATTAATCCCATTGTTATCAATGACAGTGTGGAGATTGCAAAAAAGGCAATAAATATCTTGCGAGAAAAAGTTTCACGTAATGTCAAAATCGTGATTAAATATATGTTGCGAAGAATATCATTCATTATCTTGCCTTTTATCAGTCTCATGAATTAAGTTTATAAACATATCTTCCAATGAAGTTTTAAGCGGGACCATCGCTTCAATTGAGATTCCGTTTTGTCTGAATTTATCAAGAAGTTTATCCCTCTGTTCAGGACTCTCAACTTTCAAATGAAGAGTATATTCATCTTTTTGTGAATACGAAAATCCTTCTGTTGATCTGCGTACCATTTCCGAATCTAATTTTTGATTAATCTTAATCTCATAAATTTCTTTCTGTGTTGTAATATCAGACACCGTCCCTTCCCTAACCAAACTTCCTTTGTGTAAAATTGCTACTCTGTCGCATACCAGTTCAACTTCCGATAGAAGATGGCTGTTCAGAAAAATTGTCTTTCCTTCACTTTTAAGCTCGAGCAAGATATCTCTTATTTCTTTTCGTCCCAGCGGATCAACTCCATCTGTCGGTTCATCCAGAAAAATTATTTTAGGATCTGCAATTAATGAATGTGCCAATCCCAAACGCTGCATCATCCCTTTGGAATAGCTCTTAACTTTAGTCCTTTTCCACTTGTACATCTTAACAAGTTTAAGAAGTGAGTCGATTCTATTTTGCAAACCTTCTTTAGAACAACCTGAAAGCTGAGCATAGTATTTGAGAACATCCTCACCGGTCAAATAGAGAGGGAATTTATGATTTTCCGGTAAATAACCTATATGCTTCCTAACAAGATAATCATCAATTGTTTTATTAAGAATTTCCGCAGTACCGGAAGTTGGATATACAATTCCTAATAAAATTTTTATCAACGTAGTTTTACCGGCACCGTTTGGTCCTAATAACCCAAAAATCGTTGCTTCATCGACAGACAAAGAAAAATTATTCAAAGCCACAACTCTCGATGATTTAGAATTTGGATTGAATATCTTTGTAAGATTGTCAATACTTATAACGCTCATTCAAAATTCCTGTTAAAGAGTAATCAATCGAATAATCAAGTCTGTAATTATTCTTATATTTCAAAATAAACTTTAATAAGGTTATTACAAAAATTGTCGAGCAAAAATCCAGAACAAATATTGAAACAATTTTTTGGTTTCGATCATTTTAGAGAAAACCAACTCGAGATAATCGAAACCATTTTGAAAGGTAAAAACTTACTTTCGGTTCTTCCAACTGGAGCAGGAAAAACTATTTGTTACCAGATACCTTCTCTATTATCCGAAAATTTTTCGATTATAATTTCTCCTTTGATTTCTTTGATGAAAGATCAAGTCGATGCAATCAATCAAATAGAAAAGATCTCAGCTTTCATCAACAGTACATTAGACTATTCCGCAAGCGAAAAGGTTTTAAATAATATCGAAAAAAATAAAATAAAATTGCTCTATATCGCTCCCGAACGTTTAGAGAACGATTATTTTCTTCAACGAATTAAACAGTTAAACCCGGATTACTTATTTATCGACGAAGCTCATTGCATAAGTCAGTGGGGACATAATTTTAGACCGAGTTATAGAAACATCAGAAAAATTATTGACTTAATTAAATTCAAAAACATAGCAGCTTTTACAGCAACCGCGACAAAGGATGTACGAAAAGATATCGTTCTTCAGCTTGGACTGGATAAGCCCAAAATTATCGTCGCCGGTTTCGAGAGAGAGAATCTACATCTGAATGTTATTCATACTCGTGACAAAAAAAATGAGCTTCTTTCTATTCTGAAAAATAAACGTCATCTTCCTGCAATAATTTATTCGGCTACTAGAAAAAGCTGTGAATCAATAGGCGAACTTCTTAATGAAAAAATGATTCAAAACAGAGTTTACCATGCAGGCATATCGAATGAAATACGAGAGATAATTCAAGATGAATTTAGTTCCGGTAAAAATGATATTATAGTTGCAACAAATGCATTCGGAATGGGTATTGATAAGTCAGATATTAGAAGTATCATCCACTATCACTTTCCCGGAAGTTTAGAAAGTTATTACCAAGAAATTGGAAGAGCAGGAAGAGACGGTAAAGATGCGGAAATATTTCTTCTCTTCGATCCAAAAGACCATGGTGTTCAAGAATTTTTTATAAACAGCACTCACCCAACCCCAAGCGAGATTCAAACTGTTTATAACACGGTATTCGATTACAATCAAATTGCACTAGGTTCAAAAACTAATCAGTATTTACCAATCGATTCCGGATTAAAAATTTTGTTTGAAAGCAAAAACATAAATGAAACTAAACTGAATTCGATTTTGCTAAAACTTCAAGAACTCGGGGTGCTGAAATTTACAAATATCGGCGGCAGATCTTATCAATGTAGAATAAGAATAACAAGCAATGATCTTCATAATTATTTAAAACAAACTCGCTCAAAAAAAACCAGACTGATTTCAACTGAGTTGCTCAAAATTTATGGCGCGGGAATTTTCGTTAATTCAATCTCAATTGACCCTAAATCATTGTCTTCAAAATGCGATTTAAGTTTTTCCGATGTAATTAACGAGCTAAACTCGTTGAACTCAAAAGGAATACTTGAGTTCAGAATTATCGATTCATCAGGTCTTATTCAGATGCAGCAGGAAAGAAGAAAGTTCATTGATCTGAAATTAGATGAGAGTGAATTAATTTTAAATTTAGAAAACGCAAGACGTAAGTTGCGAATGATGCTCGATTACTGCTACACAAAATCTTGCCGATTCAAATTTTTACTTGACTACTTTGAAGGAAACGACACAACTTACAGATGCGAAAAATGTGATAACTGCAAAGGAGAAAATAAAAGTAAAATTCTTGAACGCAATGAATATTTAGAGAACAAAATTTTATCTCTGCTGGGCGAAACTGATTTTGCAGTAAGAGAACATATACTTCACAAAATTTTACGCGGTGATGCAAAAAATTTCACTAGACAAAATTTATCCTCATTCGGAAGCTGTGAACATTACTCAAAAGATGAAATTAAAAACTCTTTAGATTACTTAACAAGCAGAAACATTATAAAAAAAATAAACTCCACTTACGGATTGCATGAAAAAGGAATTGATATAATTTTAGATGATTCCAAAGATGAATTTAAAAACATAGATGCGATTGATCGAACGCTTGAAATTTTTAATCAACTCAGAGAAGTACGAAAAGAAGCTTCAAGAAAATTCGGTCAGCCGATTCAATTTATATGTCCCGATGATCTTCTCCGTAAGATTGCAGAAAGTGAACCGAACACGCAATCAGAATTGATGAGCATAAATGGATTCACTCAAAAAATGTTTAATAAATTTGGCGAGGATATAATCTTTATTATATCGGAATACAAAAAAAAATATCCGAAGGAGATTATTCGAAAAGCATTACCGGAAAATTTAAGTTTCCTAAGAACCATGCTTGAAAAAAAATACTCGCTGCAGGATATTTCAAGAATTACAAAACTGCCTTCTGCCGTAATTTCCCTTCAGATTGAATCATTGCTGGAATACGACAACCAACTAGATATTCACAACATCATAAAACCAAAAATAATTGAAAAAGTAAGCGATATCATCGAGAAGAATAGGACGGCAAATCTTAAAGAGTTAAAGTCATTGCTGCCGAATGATATTTCTTATGCAGAAATAAGAATTGTTAAGAAGAAGATTGAGGTTCTTGATCTGAAGCGGTTTTAAGCGAATCGATTATTCTTTCCGCCTCGTTAAAAAGCAGTTCCCATTTTTTTTCGTCAGTTTCATAACTCGAAAACGAACGCTCATATTTGGATTTATCCAAATTGTACTTTCCAAAATAATCATCTTGTTTTATTGATACAGAATCAGCATCGTACAAATTTGATTCTTCTATAATGAGAAGATCGACATAAATTCGTGCAGTAGTTTTTTCATCGTAGTAAGTTTCCGATGAACACGATATTACACAGATTGATAAAAGTAATGCGCAGAAACTAATTGCGCTTACTTGCTTCAAATAAAATTTTCTTTTCACGTTCCGTAAGGTTTTGATAACCGCTTTGACTAATTTTGTCCAAAATTCTATCTATTTCTTCCTGAGTTACATAATTATCATCTGTTCGAGACTGATTGTTTAAGTCAAAAAATTCAGCTTCTTCCACATCTGCTTTTTTCGAACCGAAGGTTCGTGGTTTTCTGAATGATGCACCTGAATTACGAATATTATTTTTTGATGAAGATTGAGAATCGTATTTGCGTTTAATGCTCCTCCACAAGCCATCAATATTAAAGTGATATCTTCTGTCGAGTAAAATAAGAATTAATGCAGTAATTGCGCCTCCAATATGTGCCAAATGCGCCACTATACTTGGACTTCCCACGGAAAGGAATTCAATTATTATCAAAAATCCGATTAAATATTTTGCTCGAATTGGCAGAAGGAAATACAGGTAAATTGGCCGATCCGGAAAGAAAAATGCAAATGCAAGCATTATTCCGTATACTGCTCCTGACGCGCCGATCGTAGGAGCTGCCCCACCGGCAAAAACTGGTGACAAAAAGATATGCAGAAATCCGGCACCGATCCCCGATATAAGATAGAATAACAAGAACTTCTTCGATCCCCACATATTTTCTAATTCCATACCGAACATCCAAAGCATAAGAAGATTGAAAAAGATGTGAGAAAAACCACCATGCATAAACTGATAAGTTATCAACTGCCAAACTTGAAAATTAAATGGCTGACCGGCTTGGTCAATTCCAGCCAATGGGTTTAATGCAAAATAACGATTCAATACATACCATCCGGGAACTCCGCCGAAGGTTAGATTATCAAAAATCATTTGAATAAAAAATACTACAGCATTTATGATTAAAAGCTTTTTAATTACAGGGGGAAATAAACTGAACCCTCCAAATCCCGTAGGCCTGTAATAATCTCTTGAATCGTAACTCATCTATTACCTTGTAATCTCAAATTCATTAATTAAGTTAATTGTTTTCAGAATAAATGCAAGAAGCAATCTAAACCGGTTTGTTAGACTGCTTCTTCAGCAATTTTGTTTCTAAAGGTTTATATATTCGTCAAAGCAGCAACACCGGGAAGAATCTTTCCCTCCAAAAATTCAAGTGAAGCCCCGCCACCAGTTGATACATGCGAAACCTTTTCTTCAAGTCCCGCTTTCTTAATTGCAGCAGCAGAATCTCCACCACCTATAATTGTAACAGCTCCTCTTTCCGTAGCTTCAGCAAGAGCTGCTGCAATTGCATTTGTTCCGTGAGCAAAGTTGTTAAATTCAAAAACGCCCATCGGACCATTCCAAATTATCGTTTTACTCAATTTGATAACATCACAGAAAATTTTGATTGTTTCCTCCCCAATATCAAGTCCCATTTTTTCTGCCGGTATTGAATCAACCTTGTATATATTCCCCGGAGAATCGTTTGAAAATTCATCCGAAGCTTTTACATCCACCGGAAGTAAGAAATTAACCTTGCCATTTTTAACTTTTTCTAAAAGTTGAGCAGCGAGTTCAATTTTTTCTTCCTCAAGAAGCGATTTACCAATTTCATATCCTTGAGCTTTGAAAAAAGTATAAGCCATCCCTCCGCCAATGAGAAGATTATCAACCTTTGGCAGCAGATTTTCTATTACATCTATTTTGCCTGATATTTTTGCACCTCCCAATATTGCAGTAAATGGTCTTTTAGGATTTGAGACAGCATTACCAAGGTACTCAAGTTCTTTTTGCATCAAATATCCGGCAGCACATTTGTCAATAAATTTTGTAACACCCTCGGTTGAAGCATGCGCGCGATGTGCTGAGCCAAATGCATCGTTAACATATACATCTGCGATTTCGGCAAGTTGTCTGGAAAAATTCTCGTCGTTATTAGTTTCTTCTTTATGAAATCTTAAATTTTCGAGAAGAAGAACTTCACTCGGCTTTATGTCTGAAACCAGCTTTTTTACTCCCTCCCCAATACAATCATCAGCAAAATAAACCTTTTTGCCAAGTAGTTCTGATAGACGTTCGGCTGCTGGCTTTAGAGAAAATTCCATTTTTCTGTCCCCTTTTGGTCGACCCAAATGGCTCATTAAAATAGTTTTTCCCCCTTCATTAATAATTTTTTTTATTGTCGGCAGTGCAGCTGTGATCCTAATATCATCAGTGATATTTTGATTTTCGTCCAAAGGGACATTAAAATCCACACGAACGAGAACTTTTTTGTCTTTTAATTCCAAATCGTCTATTGTTAACTTGTTCATTGTTCCTCCAAAATCAAAAAAAAGACGCAGTAAAAAATTTTACTGCGCCTTTGAATTAAAAATATATCATAATTTTACTTAAGCAATTTTTCTCATCAAATCAACAACTCTGCAGGAATAACCCCACTCATTATCGTACCATCCAACAACTTTAACAAGATTTCCATTAACCATTGTAGAAAGGCTATCGAAAATAGTGGAGTGAGGATTACCAATAATATCCGTAGATACAATTGGATCTTCTGTGTATTCCATTATTCCTTTTAATGCACCTTCTGCGGCAGATTTCATTGCAGCATTTACTTCTTCAACTGTAGTTTCTTTTTTAAGAACTGCTACAAGATCTGTGATTGATCCATCGGGTGTTGGAACTCTGAGAGAAAATCCGTCAAGTTTTCCTTTCAACTCCGGCATAACTTTTCCGACAGCTTTTGCCGCGCCAGTAGTGGTTGGAATAATCGAAACAGCGGCTGATCTCGCTCTTCTGAGATCACTATGAGGAAGATCCAGTAATCTCTGATCGTTGGTGTAAGAATGAACAGTCGTCATAAATCCTTTTTCAACACCGAAATTATCATGAAGAACTTTAACCATCGGTGCCAGACAGTTAGTTGTACAAGACGCATTCGAGATTATTTTTTCATCGCCAGTTAAAATATCATCATTAACTCCAAGAACAACCGTTGCATCAACTTCTCCTTTTGAAGGAACAGTTAAAATTACCTTTTTAGCACCGGCTTCGATGTGTTTCATGCAAGCTTCTTTCGATCTGAAAACACCTGTTGATTCAATAACGACTTGAGTTCCTAATTCTCCCCATTTTAAAGCTGCAGGATCTTTTTCAGCTGTGATTTTAATTCTATCACCATTAACAATTAAATCGTTTCCATCGACTTCAATTTCACCGTTAAATCTTCCATGAACAGAATCATATTTCAGCAAATGAGCTAAAGTTTTTGCATCGGTAAGATCATTTATTCCAACAAAATCAACATCGCCTAAAGCTAGCGCACGTCTGAAGACTAGTCTTCCGATTCTTCCAAAACCATTAATACCAATTTTTACTGCCATTATGTCTCCTCCGTTAAAAATATATCAAGATTTAATTTATAAATATAGCTAGAAAGCAGTCATTTATCAATTTAGCTTATTTTCATTAAGATACTGTAATTATAAAATAATATTTATATATAAACTTGATTTAGGGCAGAAATTTTCGTATAAATGATTTTGTTATAATCACTTATAGAGAAACCGGGAGAGGTATGGAGTCATTATCTGATTTTCTCCTATACGTACCGATTTTTTCGGACTTACCAAAAGAAACAATCGAAAAAATCTCACAAATAGGAACTCGAAAAAAGTTTGTGAAAGACAGTGTTATCCTTATGGAGGATGAACAAGGCGGAGCTCTTTTTGTAATTATCAGTGGAAAAGTAAAAGTTACAAGAACCAGCAGTGACGGGCGCGAGGTGATTTTGACGATTTTATCCGACTCCGACTTTTTCGGTGAAATGGCTCTATTGGACGGAATGACACGTTCGGCAACTGTAATTGCTACCGAAGATTCTGAAGTATTTATGATTCAGCGCAGCGAGTTTCTGGTTTTACTGAAAGATCACCCTGAAATCTCGATTGCATTGCTTCAAGAACTTACTAAGAGGTTGAGAGCCGCCGATATGAAAATCAAATCTCTTTCTTTAAAAGATGCCGAAGGTAAGGTTGCAACGGTACTGCTCCAGATCGCGGATGATGTCGGTAAGATTAAGCAAGGAGTTGTTGAAATTGAAAAACTTCCTCTTCAGCAGGATCTTGCGAATATGGCGGCAACTTCAAGGGAAACTATTTCGAGAACACTTCATTCCTTTGCAAAAAAAGGTTTGGTGGAATTGGAAGGCTCAAAATTAAGAATATTAGATTACGAAAAGTTTAAAGAATTGTATCACTGATGAATCGCAAAGTCGACTTACATATGCACACTAATTATTCGGATGGAGCCTTATCTCCTTTCGAACTTATTAAGCGTACGAAAGAAGCCGGACTTGAGATAGTCTCAATTACAGACCACGATGGCATAAGTGCACTCGAAGATGCAATGGCTTATGGAAAAGATCTTGGGGTTGAAGTTATTCCGGGATTGGAAATAAGCACGGATATCGAGGATAAGGAAGTTCATCTTCTTGGTTATTTTATCGATATTCATGATGACGAGTTGATTAAATATCTTCGTTTTTTCAGAGAAGAACGTTTTCATAGAGCCAGAAGGATAGTCAGAAAATTACGTAACCTCGGTCTTAATATAACATTAGACGATGTGGTTGATCAAGCAAAAAATTCTGCAATAGGAAGACCTCACATAGCGCTTGCGATGCTTGAATTAGGCCTTATTGATTCTTACTACGAAGCCTTTGATAAGTACATTGCTGATAACGGTCCAGCTTATGAAAAGAAAATTCATATCTCACCAAGAAGTGCATTAAAGTTAATCGGCGATGCCGGCGGATTGTCATTTATTGCTCATCCGGGCTATATGAAAGAGTCAATTCTTACATATCTGATTAAATCAGGCATTGACGGTATTGAAGTCGTTCATCCTTCGCACAAAGATCATCAGGTCAGATTTTATCGCGGCATCGTAAGTCAATACTGTCTGCTTGAATCCGGTGGCTCGGATTTTCACGGGGGCAAAAAAGGTGATGATGAAAATTTGGGCAAGTATTATATAACTCCGAATAAACTAATCGCAATGAGAAAAATGCTTCTGCGAGACAGTGCATAACCCACCGAATTAAAGAAAATTTATTAATTTCTGACTTGTTTTGTTTTATCTTAATTTTTATTTATGAGAAATGACTGCCGATAAACTTTTAAATTTTGCAGGAATAATATGAAAAAATTTTGTTGGTCCTTACTGTTCTTTTTCTTAACGAATAACATGTTATTTGGTCAATCAGAAAATTTATGGCGAAATTATACTAACATGAGTGATGTACGAAAAGTTAACGCTAATAACAATACTCTTTGGGCAGCTACCTCAGGGGGACTTTTTGGTTACTCTATTGCTCAACAATCCTACACACAAATTACTCAATCCGAGGGATTAAGCAATCAGATATTAACTTCGATGGCACTTGTCAACGAAAATTCGATTTGGATGGGAAGTACAAACGGAAGTATCAATATTTTAGATTTAGAAAATTCTTCTATCCAAAAACTGCTTCAAATTGCTAATTCCGACAAAACAAACAAGTCAATAAATGATATCTACATTTCAGGTGATACTGTTTTTGTATCAACAGCATTCGGTCTTTCTATCTTTGATAGAATAGATCTATCGCTGGATGATACTTTCCTCAAATTCGGTTCGTTTCCATCAGAATCTCCCGTCCAATCAGCATTTAAGCATAATCTGATTTATGTTGTAACATCGGAGGGAATTGCTGTTCAAAAATTAGGAACAACAAATCTTAATGCACCTGAATCTTGGAATGTTTATGATTATGGCAATCATGTTGATGCTAATCAAGTATATAAATTTGGATTGTATAATAACGAAGTGATTGCAGCTAGTTCTTCGGGTCTACTTGCATTGAGAGATACAAGCTGGGTGCCGATTTTATACATAAATGAAAATATTTTAGATTTTACTTATACTTCTGATTCCTTGTTTGTTTTAATCCCGAGACAATTAAAACTCTTTCATAATAATCAAAATTCTGTCGTAGTCAGCAGCAGTGAATTTTCATTCTATAATTTTACTTACGGTGGTGATGGAAGTTTTTATTTTTCTACGAACAACGGTGCGGGTATTTTCAAAAACGGCGAACTCAGTTTTATATTTCCAAATTCCCCCGCTTCAAACTTGTTCACCGGTCTATCAGTCGATAGTAGAGGGAATTTATGGTCGGCATCTGGTAGAGATGGAGCCGGCAAGGGCGTTTATAAATTCGATGGTGTAAATTGGTTCAACTATAACAGAAATACAGTCAATGAAATAATGTTTAACGATTATCATAATACATCTGCCGGAAGTGATGGAAAGGTTTATTTATGCACTTGGGGAAGAGGATTCAGTATTTATCAGAACGACGTTTTTGAAATTTATAATGCTGAGACTTCACCGTTGGTCGGAATACCAGGCTTCGAAGATTTTATTGTCGTATCCGGTGTCCTAAACGATTCTAAAGGAAATATCTGGGTACTAAATTACAATTCGGCGGAACGAGAAGTTCTATCTGTATTGACAACCGAAGGAAATTGGCATCACTATAAAATGGACGATCCTTTCGTTTCCAATTTCGATTTAGCAGAACAATTCGTAATTGATCAGTACGATAATAAATGGTTTTCCATAAAGGGAAAAGGAATTTATTACTTTAATGAAAATGGGACGTTCGAATCAACTAACGACGATGCGGCAGGTAGAATTACATCAAACAGCGGATTAACGAGCGGTGATATATCTGCTCTTGCACTTGATAAAAGAGGCGAATTATGGATCGGGAAAACACCGGGAATCAATATTCTTTCGAACCCGGGAAGCCCTGCAACTTCGGCAAAAACAGATTTGCCGGCGTTTAGAAATCAGTTGGTTTCCGATATTGCAGTTGATGCAATAAATCAAAAATGGATTGCAACTAAGGATGGTGTTTTTGTCACTTCACCCGACGGATTTTTAATTTTAGAGCATTTCACAAGTGAAAATAGTCCCCTCCCGACCAATGATATAAAAAGTATCGTATCCGATGATGTTAATGGAATTATTTATATCGGAACAGATTTCGGACTAACAAGCATCAAAACAGCTTCCATTTCACCGAGTGAATCACTTGATAATATGTTTGTATTTCCAAATCCATTTGTGGTCGGTGACGGGAAAGGTACGATCATCACGATTGATGGATTAGTAAGTAATTCAGAATTAAAAGTATTAAGTATCAATGGGAAACTAATAAAAACTATCACCGCAGGAAGTACCGGTTCACCGGGAGGAAATCGTGCTTATTGGAACGGTAAAGATGAAAGTGGAAATTATGTTTCAAGCGGTATTTACTTAATCGTTGCCTATGATCAAGAAGCAAATAATGTCGGTGCGGTCAAAGTAGCCGTAATTCACAAGTAAAATAATGATCGATCTTTTAAATCTATCCGTTCAATTCAGCGGTGAATACCTTTTTGAAAAAGTCAATGTCAGGATTAATCCCGGCGATAAAATTGCACTTGTCGGTTCCAACGGTTCGGGAAAATCAACACTGTTAAAAATAATTGCCGGATTATTGGAACCGGAAAGTGGAATCGTTCAATCACAAAAGAAGATAAAAATTGGTTATCTCCCCCAAGAACTAATAGCGGACAGCAAACGATCCATCTTCGAGGAAGTAAAATCAAGTATAAGTTTTGTGACTGAACTTGATAGCGAGGAATCAGAAATTCAGAGCAAATTAAATTCACCTTCACTCTCCACAGAGCTGCATGATAAACTTATTCATAGACTTGGGGACATAAACAACATCAAAGAGAAGTCGGACTATTACAAAATCGACAGTGAAATTGAAAAAATTCTGATCGGTCTCGGATTTAAGATCAGTGATCTTTCCCGAGCATGTAATGAATTTTCCGGCGGCTGGCAAATGCGGGTAGAGCTTTCAAAAATTCTTGCAAACGAAAACGATCTAATTCTTTTAGACGAACCCACAAATCATCTCGATATTGATTCGCTGCAGTGGTTGTTGGAATTTCTTCAAAGTTTCAAAGGAGCTATTCTATTAGTTTCGCATGATAAATATTTTGTAAATAATGTGACGACAAAAACGCTAGAGATATTTAACAATGAAGTTAATTTCTACAAAGGCAAGTACGACGATTACCTTATTTATAAAATGGAGAGAGATGAACAATTAATTTCACGATACAGGAATCAACAATTAAAGATAAAATCGACAGAAAGATTTATAGAACGATTCCGATATAAAAACACAAAAGCTAAGCAGGTTCAAAGCAGGATTAAACAACTTGAAAAGTTAGAAAAAATAGAATTACCAACGGAGTTTGAATCGAACATCAAAATTCGATTTCCGGAGCCCCCGAGAAGCACAATTCATCCGGTTGAACTTGAAAATCTGTCTAAGTCATACGGAAATTTAGAAGTGCTGAAAAATATTGATTTTAAAATTGAACGCGGTGAAAAAATCGCTTTCGTCGGTCCAAACGGTGCCGGAAAAACTACGCTTGCAAGAATTATTGCCGGAGAATTATCCGAGACAGGCGGAAGAATCGTAATTGGAGATGCGACTCGAGTCGCTTATTATGCACAAGAAGTTGCCGACAATTTGGATACAAGTTTAAATATCTTGGAAAGTGTTTCTCAAATGTCACCTGATTCCACCGAATCAAAACTTCGCTCGATTCTAGGATCCTTCTTGTTTTCGGGAGACGATGTCTATAAAAAGCTTTCAATTCTTTCAGGCGGCGAGAAAAGCCGGGTTGCACTGGCAAGAATATTATTGACTAAAGCAAATCTAATTGTTCTTGATGAACCAACCAACCATCTTGATATTCAATCGAAGGAGATCCTTCAAAATGCGCTTGTTAATTATACCGGTTCATTAATAATTGTTTCTCATGATGTTGATTTTTTGCGACCGATAATTGATAAAGTGATTGAGATTAGACCAATGCAATTCAAGTATTATTACGGCGGAATTGATTACTATCTTCGAAAAAAATATGAGGAAACTCATACTGTTTCTGAAATTAGCAAACCGGTTGAAATTAAAGTGAACAAGAAAGAACAAAAACGAATCGAAGCAGAAATCAGACAGAAAAAATTTTCTGCAACGAAAGAGTTAAAACAACGAATTGATTTCCTAGAGACTGAAATCGAAAACTTGGAATCCAGAAAAGCAGAACTAGAAAGCGAGTTGCTAAGAGAAGCTATTTATACGAACCCCGAAAAGTTAAAAGAAGCAAATCAAAAGTACGCGGATACAAAAACAAAACTTGAGGAAGCAATTTCCGAATGGACGGAAAAATCTGATGAGCTCTCGAAAATCGAAAAAAGTTTTGAAGAAAATTCTAATTAAGAAATTTCTCTGCTAGTGAAAGTCCACCATAAAGAGGAGCATCATCTCCTAACTTTGTTGCAATAATTTTAGTTATTTTGCCCGGTTCAGGCAGCACTGCTTTTTCAAAGGCACCTTTAATATTTTTTGTCATATAATCAGGCATAGCTTCAACAACTCCTCCACCGAGAATTATAGTGTCAATATTAAGCAGTGTAGTTATACTTCCGAGGGCAGTGCCGATAGTTCTACAAGCGGCACTAAGATGATTAAGAGTGACCTTGTCTTTTTCCTTTACAGCTTTTGCTAATGCGCTGCTTTTAATTTTCTTTTTCTTTTCCACATAATCTTTCAAAATCGAATCACTTCCACTCTTTATGTCAGCTTTAATTCGCTTTACAACTTGGGGTCTGCTTGCAGCTTTCTCTAACGTCGTTTTCCCGGTATTGTTTCCTAATGAACCATCCACATGAACGATCATATGTCCGATCTCACCTGCATAAAAACTTGATCCTCGATACAAAGTTCCGTTTAAAATCAATGCTCCTCCTATGCCGGTTCCGATGAAAACGACCAAAGCATTTTTTAACTTATTCTTGTACTCAAATTTTTTAATTCCAAGCGCAGCAAGATTGACATCATTTTCAATTAAGATCGGGATCCTAAGTGTTTTCTGTAATTCTTTTCTGATGTTAAAATTACTCATTTTCAAATTGGGAGCTGCTGCAATAATCCCCTTCTCGGGATTTACAGTTCCCGGCACACCCAATGAAATTGCCGCAATATCTTTTGGTTTTAATTTTGCTTCTATCAACAATTGAGTTATCGATGCGCTGATTGTTTTAACGATTTTACTCTTTGACGGAGTTACTGAATTTTTCAATCGATTAATTATCTTACCATCCTTCGTAATCAATGCCGTTAAAACTTTTGTTCCACCAAGGTCCACGGCTATTACAAATTTTTTGTTCATCAGACTTTTCCCGACATCTTTCTTCCAATATAATTATCGAATATTTTATTTACAATAAATTGCTTGCTATATTAACCGGAACTTTTTGAAATGATAACCCAATGATAATAAGACCCAAAAAATCTCTTGGACAGAATTACCTAAAAGATAAAAATATAATTAGGAAAATTATCGATGTAATAAATCCGTTAAGCGATGATAACTTAATTGAAATAGGTCCGGGCTTGGGTGCATTGACGGATGAACTCAGCCGTATTGTAAACAATTATACTGCAGTTGAAATTGATGAACGAGTGATTGAGAAATTAAGAGAGAATTACCCCGAATTGAACATCATTAATGAAGATATCTTAAAAACTGATTTTAGTAAGTTTTATGCCAATAGGAAGCTTAGAATAGTCGGTAATATCCCATATAATATTACATCGCCTATAATTTTTAAAATGATCGAGAACAGAACAATAATTAAAGATTCTATCTTAATGATACAAAATGAAGTCGCGCAAAGACTTCATGCACAACAACGTACAAAAGATTACGGAATTTTAAGTGTTCTGCTCAACTACTTTGGTGAAGTAAAATACTGTTTTAAAGTTCCGCCGACGGTTTTTATACCAAAGCCAAAAGTTGATTCTGCTGTAGTCCATATTACCTTAAAAGATTTTTTGCCGGAAGTTGAAGATAAATTTGTTATATCCGTTGTTAAAGCCGCATTCAACAAAAGAAGAAAAACATTAAAAAATTCGCTAAGTAATAGTATATTTGCAGATGCTAATTTTAAGAATTGCCCGGTTGATATTTCTAAACGAGCTGAAGAATTATCGCCAACTGATTTTCTCAAACTTGCAAAATTCCTTCTGAAGGATTCAATTTAATGAGCGATGAAAAAATTCAAAATGTTAAAGATGTTATCCAGATAGACGAAGAATTGTTGGATAATATTTCCGAATTAATCGAAAATCGGGCTTCTAAAAATCTTCTGCTTATACTCGCCGATCTTCACCCTGCTGACATCGCTGAAATTATTAACCATCTAAATACAGATGATGCGTTGTTCCTTTTTAATCTGCTTGACTCACCAACAGCAGGTGAAGTGATAACAGAAGTCGATGAAAATCATCGCGAAAAAATTCTTAAGCGAGTTGATTCACTCAAGATTGCAGCAATTGTTGAAGAACTTGATACAGACGATGCAACGGATATTGTTTCTGAGCTGCCGGAATCTGTTGCCGAGGATGTTCTTAAAAAGATTGATCCTGAAGACTCTGTAGATGTAAAAGCTCTGCTCAAATACCCGGAAGACAGTGCCGGCGGTATAATGAGCAGCGATTTTCTCTATGTCCTTGATGATACAACAGTTCAAGACGGAATTGAGGAAGTGAAAAAAAACGCTGAGGAGTTTGATTATGTTTATCATATCTATGTCCTTGATAGGAATGATAAATTTTTAGGATTGGTACAGCTCAAATCATTAATCATAAACTCACCCGACACAAAAATGTCGGACATCATGAAAAAGGATATTATCTATGCTACTCCTGAGATGGATCAGGAAGAGGTTGCACAGATGATGAAGAAGTATGATCTCGTTTCAATTCCAGTGCTAGACGAACAAAGAACCATGCTTGGAAGGATTACAATCGATGATGTGATGGAAGTTATGCAGGAAGAAGCTGACGAAGATCTTCAAAAAGTTGCAGGTCTCGCGGAAGATCAAGAACTCAGTGACTCCATTTTTAGAATTTCAAGAATACGATTACCTTGGCTTGTAATTGCTCTTGTTATGGAACTGATTGCGGCACTTGTTCTATCGGGTTATGAAAATATAATTTCGGAAATGGTAATAGCTACTTTCTTTATTCCAGTTGTGATGGCAATGGGTGGAAGTTCGGGAACACAGGCTGCAATAGTGATGGTAAGAGGATTAACCACGACCGAGATTTGGATTGGCGAAAGTGTAAAAAAACTGATGAAAGAATTTGGGGTTGCATTAATTAACGGCTTAGTCTGCGGATTAATCTTATATGCCGCTGCATCAATACTTTTCGATCAGATCGAATCTATAAAATTTACGATGGTGATTTCTTTTGCGCTTTTGACTATAATTATTGTGGCAACGATGGTAGGTGCTTTTATTCCTCTGTTGTTAAGAAAATTTGGTGTCGATCCCGCAATTGCGACCGGACCATTTGTAACCACAACAAATGACATTTTAGGCTTGCTGATTTATCTATCCTTCATAATATTCTTCTTTTTCAACTGATGCTCAAGCTTAAACGACTCACAAAAATACTGTCCCCTGTCGATTTTATTACAATCTGCTTCGGTCTCTTTCTTTCCGGATTGAATATCCTATATCATACGAGAGTTGAGACGTGGTATCTTCTTGTTGGGGCAAATGTTGCGGGCATGACTTTTATTATCACCGTCGCTCATTTTAAAGACAAATACGGCGGGATTTGGGATTTCATAAACAAATGGTATATGATTCCGCTAATGTTCTTAACATTTAAAGAACTTTATGTGATGATTAAACCTATAAGACAGGTCGATCTCGATCTTTGGTTAATCGAAATTGATAGAATCCTATTTGGATTCGATGTAACTGTTGTCCTTTATGATATCGCACATCCTGTATTGACTGAACTGCTTCAGATCTCGTACGGAACATTTTTCCTTCTACCGTTGATTTTGGGTGTTGATCTACTTGTAAACAAACGCGAGGAAGCATTTTACTTTGCAGCTTTTTCTATCGTATATGGTTTTTTTCTATCGTTCTATGGATATTTTCTTGTTCCGGCAATTGGACCAAGATTTTACCTTCATGATTTCCATACCATAAACCAAGAATTACCGGGACTTTTACTTACAAATTTTTTGAGAGATATGGTTAATGCAGGTGAGTCATTGGAAAAAGGGATGCTCAATCCCGAATTTTTTGTTCAGCGCGACGTCTTTCCCAGCGGGCATACTCAGATGACTTTGATTGTAATGTATCTCGCATATAAATTGAAAACAAGGTCAAGATATTTTCTGATTCCAAACGGAATATTGCTTGTTTTCTCAACGGTTTATTTGAGATATCATTATTTAATTGATGTGGTGGCTGGTGTTTTGTTTATGATTTTCACAATGTGGACAGGATATAAAATCTACAATGCTTGGAAAAAAGCCGGAGGTAAAAATGAATTTGATTACGAAAACTATTAGATTAGTCCAGCATCAACTTTTTTAATTGTATCAACAATTATCATATAATAACGATCAATTGAACAATTTACATCATCTCTCAGATAGCAGGCTCCTTTACCGTCCAATGAATTACAGTTTGCGCATATTTGATCTTTCATTAATTTATAATATTCTTCCATGTTTTCAGTATCAAGATTGTGAACTATCTCAACAATTTTTGGCAGATACAACTGTACGGCACAAACTTCTTCACCGTCCATCGTACAGAAACCTTTCTCGTTCGAATCGACACAAATTTCACAAACATTTTCTCGAATTGCTTTTTTATATTTGTCCACTATAATCTCCTTTTTTGAACAATTGGGAACCGCATTAATCTTTTAAAACACTATGAATAATATTGGAAATAATGACAAAAAAATAAAGGTGCAAAATATTTTCGATTCCATATCGAAAAGATATGATTTGCTGAATCATCTTTTAAGCGCCGGCATCGATATCTATTGGCGGAAAAAGGCACTAAAACTCACGAAACTTAACAACGATTCTATATTATTGGATGTTGCTTGCGGAACCGGCGATTTTTCAATTGAAGCTAGAAAATTCGGAGTGACAAAAATTTTTGGGGCGGATTTATCCATTAATATGCTTGAGCACTTCACTAAAAAAACCGATTGGAGCAAAGGAAATATCACACAATGTGTTGCAGAAAATCTGCCTTATAAAAATTCGATTTTCACGAATATAGTTGTTGCCTTCGGAGTTAGAAATTTTTACGATATTCTCGAAGGATTCAAATCCTTCAACAGAGTATTATCAGAAAACGGTAAAGTTACGATTCTTGAATTCAGACTGCCCAAAAGTAAATTCGTTAAAAATTTGTATCTGTTCTACTTTTACAAAATATTGCCTTTCATCGGAAGAATAATCTCGAAAGATGAACAAGCTTACACCTACCTGCCCGAATCCGTCGGCGAATTTGATCAAAAAATAAATTTGGAAAAATTACTTCTAGAAGCTGATTTCAAATCTGTCGAAAAGTATTCATTAACGTTTGGATTGGTGCAAGTAGTCATCGGGGAAAAATAGTTAAAGATTGGAGGTTGAGATAAGTGTTAGCAATATTTTTTTGTTTCTATAAATCACAGACAATCTTCTTCCAAACATAAAATCAATAATTATTGAATCACCAGAAAATTTTAACAAGCCAACATCCATCCCATATTCAGCTTGTGCACTAAAAATATATTCAGTCGGCGGCTGTGTTAAATCTTCATCAGGGATAACAACACTTAATCTATAATTATATTTAAGTGATGGAATGTACAAACCAAGTGTGTCCGAAATAAAATTGCTTTTTTCAATCAAAGTTGCTTTCAAAGAAATAACCGTAAACGCTACCAAATCGTTGTAAAGTATATTGGTTTTAAAAACGTTCCAAGAAAGCGAATCCTGCGGAGGCAGAGAAAGATAATTCATCTCCCTATCGTAAACCAACTCCAAAGAATCACCTAATGGAGGAATATAATCACTAAAATAATCTATGTAAGTCGAATCGAATAAAAAGTATAAACCTCTTTCGGTTCTTCTAAAATATTTTTGTTCAATAATATTATTATACGATATTCTGTACTCTGTATAACTCCTGTTGTTAATCAGAGTATCGTTAAAGATATGGACTTCCCTAAAACCAACCTTTGTCGTATCATCATTAATTTCGAACAAATCGTACTGCAGATGAAGATTAGGAGATGATGGGAAATACTGATAAACATTTTCGGGCGGAATCTTTGGTGAAACCGGATCATCTTTTTTATTGCAGCTCCAAAAACCGAAAACTACAATCATAAAAATGAGCAATATTGAATTAGTATTTCTCAATTAATTTTTTCTTTAACTTGTTAAATGCTTCGGCTCTATGACTTAATTTATTCTTTTCTGAAATATTAAGTTCGGCTAATGTTTTATCATATCCAATAGGTAAGAATATTGGATCATATCCAAAACCTTTAGTTCCTCTGCTGTTATTAATAATCTCTCCTTCGCATTTTCCCTCCGTAACTACCAGTTCTTCTCCATCATAGAAAACGGCTGTGCAATGAAATTTTGCCTTATGCGGTTGGGAAAAATCTTTCAACTCATTCAAAAGTTTGTTGTTATTATCTTCATAAGTACAGTTTTCACCCGCATATCTCGCGCTTCGAACACCGGGCTTTCCTTCAAGCTGATCGACAACCAAACCCGAATCATCAGCAACAACTGGTATTTTGTAAACTTCATATACAGTTTTTGCTTTCTTTATAGCATTATCTTCAAAGGTACTGGCATCCTCAACAATTTCAGTTTTATCTCCGAGATCAACTAATGAAACAATTTCATAATTTGTTCTCTCAAAAAGTTGTTTTACCTCTTTTGCTTTTCCTTCATTTCCGGTTGCAAAAATAATTTTAGTCATTTCTCCACTTTTTTTAATTCTTTTAATAGAAATTTTCCGGTTTCGCTTTTCTTTATAGATGAAACTTTTTCGGGGGGTCCTTCCGCTATTATTTTTCCGCCGTGTTCTCCGCCGCCGGGACCGAGATCGATAATATGGTCTGCAACCTTTATTACATCCATGTTGTGTTCAACAACTATTACACTATTTCCCTTATCAACAAGCTTATTCAATACGCCGAGTAGAATATTTACATCTTCAAAATGCAGTCCGGTCGTCGGTTCGTCCAGCACATATAAAGTTTTACCCGTTCCAATTTTACTTAACTCTGTCGCAAGTTTAACACGTTGTGCCTCACCACCGGAAAGTGTTGTAGCCTGCTGCCCAAGTTTTATATATCCCAAACCGACATCATTTAGTGATTTAATTTTTCTTTTTATTCTTGGGAGATCACCGAAAAATTCAAACGCTTCTTCGACCGTCATATCGAGCACATCAGAAATGGATTTAGTTTTATAAAGTATTTCTAAAGTTTCCTTATTATATCTTTTGCCTCTGCAAGTTTCACATTCGACATAAACATCCGGCAGAAAATTCATTTCTATTTTCTTTAAACCGTCTCCTTGACAATCCTCACATCTGCCTCCCTTCACATTAAAGCTAAATCTTCCAGGCTGATAACCTCGGATTTTTGATTCGGGAAGCTGAGAATATAACTCTCTGATAAATGTAAAAAGCCCTGTATAGGTCGCGGGATTTGATCTTGGTGTTCTTCCGATTGGCGATTGATCAATCTCAATTATTTTATCTATGTGTTCCAATCCATTAATGCCTTCAAATTTCAGTGGAACAACCTTACTGTTGTAAATTTTCTTATATAGAATTTTAACTAAAGTCTCATTAATCAGCGTTGATTTTCCCGATCCACTTACTCCCGTGATTACAACAAATTTCCCTAGAGGAATTTTTACGGTGATATTTCTTAAATTATTTCCAACGGCGCCAATAATCTCTAAATATTTATCATTGCCTTCCCTCCTCACTGTAGGAACTTTTATCTCTTTAATTGAATGAAGATAATCTAGTGTCAAAGATACAGGACTACCGTTTTTCTTTATCAGCTTTTTTGTCTCACCGGTTATGCATACTTTCCCGCCATGAATACCGGCTCTTGGACCAAGGTCAATCATAAAATCAGATTTCTCTATTGTTTCACGATCATGTTCAACTACAATTATTGTATTGCCTAGATTTCTTAGTTGTTTCAGCGAGTTTATTAATTTTATGTTATCGGTTTGATGCAAACCAATGCTGGGTTCATCAAGAACATATAAAACTCCTGCAAGCTGTGAACCGATCTGTGTTGCAAGTCTTATTCTCTGAGCCTCACCACCGGAAAGTGTTCTAGCAGATCTATCCAAAGTAAGATAGTTCAATCCAACATTGAGTAAAAACCTTAATCTCTCGGTAATTTCTTTCAAGATTGGTTTCGCAATTACTGAATTTCTCTCGTTTAATTTCAGCCTTTCAAAAAATTTCGATGCTCTTTCAATTGACAAGGATGTAATTTCGGATATATTTCTATCATCTATTTTTACAGAAAGAGAAGCCGGCTTAAGTCTTCCACCATTGCAGGATGAGCAAGTGTTTGTGTTCATAAAGGATTCTGCCCAGTCCCGAATTTTATTTGATGAAGTGTTATCAAAATAATGCTTAAGGTAATTCTGCACACCGTTAAATTTATGATAGTAGGTTACTGCTTTCCCTTTTCCATAAGTATAGCTGAAAGGGATCTTCTCCTTGCTCCCGTTTATCAGAACATCAAATTGTTCGCTTGTCAATTCATTAATTGGAGTATCAAAGTTGAACCCAAACTTTGCCGCAACACCCTCCAATTGATTAAAAAACCAAATATTTCTTGGTTTTCCAAGCGGAGCAATCCCTTCCATATTTATTGATTTTGTCCTGTCCGGAATTATGAGATCGATATCAAATTCTTTTCTTTCACCCAAACCGTCACAATCGGGGCATGCTCCGAATGGTGAGTTGAAAGAAAATGAATTGGGAGCAAGTTCTTGGAGACTGATTCCGCAATAACTGCAAGCAAGATCGCGGCTAAAAACGTTATCATCCGGGCCATCATTAATAATTACAATTCCATCGCCGTAATTCAATGCTACTTCAATAGAACCGCTAAGTCTAAACCTGGATGATTCGTTTATCTTCAATCTATCAATTACGATCTCAATATTATGAATTTTATATCTATCGACTTTGAAACCCTTATCTAATTCTTTGATTTCACCATCAACTCTTACCCGCAGAAATCCATCGTTTTGAATATCCTCAAATAATTCTCTATAATGACCTTTTCTTCCGCGTACCACAGGTGCTAGAATTGTAATTTTTTTATCAACGTAATTATTTTGAATAGAATCAATGATTTGTTCGGCGGATTGTTTTTCAACCGGTCTTCCGCAATTATAACAATGCGGATTCCCGACCCGAGCATAGAGAAGCCTTAGATAATCATAAATTTCTGTAACAGTCCCAACGGTAGATCTTGGATTTCCGGATGTTGATTTCTGTTCGATTGAAATTGCCGGACTTAATCCCTCAATCAAATCGACATCCGGTTTTTCAAGCATGTTCAAGAATTGTCTTGCATAAGCCGAGAGCGATTCTATATAACGTCTTTGCCCTTCAGCATAAATAGTATCGAAAGCCAGAGAAGATTTTCCCGATCCGCTTAAACCGGTAATAACGACAAGAGAATCGCGAGGAATTTCAAGGTCAATATTTTTAAGATTGTGTTCTCTTGCACCCTTTATGATAATTTTATTTTCGTAATCCATTTATGTAATTTTCAATTGATCAAAACATGAATTTTACTTATTGTGGATTATAAAAGCAATTTTCACATCGATTAATATGAACGAAAAAATACTGACCATTACAAATACTCCCGAAATTGAATTAAAAGAAAAAGGATCGAGATTTTTAGGAAAGGCATTTCCAGTTTATTCGAAAGAAAATGTTGAAAATATACTTACAAATCTCCGTAAAGAATTTTATGATGCAACTCATATATGTTATGCATATAAAATATTGGAAAATGATATAAAATATTCGGATGACGGCGAACCGAGCGGAACAGCAGGTATAAGATTATTGAATTCAATTAATCACCTTGATCTTAGTTATGTGCTTGTTGTCTCTATTCGCTACTATGGCGGAACAAAGCTTGGAGTGGGACCTTTAGGAAAAACTTATTACCTGTGCGGAGTAGAAACATTAAAACAAGCTTTAATTTCAAAAAAAGAATTGTATCAACAGTTAAAAATTACCTATGAATTTGAGAACTCAAAAACAATTCATAATTTAATGAATGAATTCGATGCAATAGAAATAAGACAAGATTATTTAGAAAAACCTTTAATCTATTGTTCGGTGAAAAATCAATTTGTTGAGGACTTTAAAAAGAAAATCATTGATCTCACAAACGGTAAAACGGACATCAATTCCATTAACTCACCTATTTACAAATAAAGCAATCTTAGCTTAGGCGAAAGGCTTAATTTATCTTAAAAAATAGCTTTACTATATAAAACAATAAGGTATTATTTTCTGATTAAGAAATCTTGACAAAAAATCTCATTTTAGCTACTTTTATAAAAGATATTTGAATCTCTATAAATTATTTAAGTAATCGATTAATCCATTTAGGCGAGGATTTAAAGAATGATTTACACAAAGACAGGCGAATATGCCATCAGAGCAATATTATTTTTAGCCAGACAGAAAAAAGACCAGTTAATCATGTCTTCTGAAATTGCCAAAAGTGAAGATATTCCATCGCACTATCTTGCAAAAATTCTTCAAAGAATGGCAAAGTACGGATACGTCGATTCTTTTAAGGGCAGGGGCGGAGGATTTAAGATAACTGAGTTAGCAAAGAAAAGTTCAATTCTGGAAATTGTAGAACGCGTTGAAGGGCCGGTTATCAACTTAAAATGTGTTACCGGTTTAAAGGAATGCTCCGAAGAGACACCTTGTCCCCTTCATAACGAATGGGCTGATTTGCGTGACAGAATCTACAATCTTATTTCAAGCAGATCAGTACAAGAAGTAGCTGAAAAGTATTCAGAAACATTAAGACGTCAGGTAGATTAATTTTATCCCGGTTAATTTAGCCGGGGTTATTTTTTACACCGACACCAAGTCCGTCGCCAACCGGAAAAAGTGTTGAAAGAAGTTTATCACTATTAAAAAAATATGTATTAAACTCCCGAATATGTCTTGTTGAAACCTCATAATCTATGGGAATTTTTTGAGAAGCCGGAAATCCTTTCCACAAAAGATTATCAGCAATGTAAATTCCATCGTCATTAAGAAGTTCAATAGATAGATCAAAAAGTTGTTTATAAACTTCCTTATCGGCATCAAGAAAAATTAAGTCATATTTATTTTTCAGATTTGGAATAACCTCTCTCGCATCACCTTCGATTAAATTAATTTTATTTTGAAAACCGCTGAGTTCAATAAAACTTTTTGCTACTTTCAAGTTATCTTTACTTTTTTCAATTGTATCGATTGAAGCATTATCCGGAAGAACCTCCGCTAACTGGATTGTCGTGTATGCAATTGCTGTTCCCAGTTCAAGGACTCGACAGGGTCTTTTAATTTTGATAAATGTTTTTATTAGCTGAACCGATATGTCTTCGAGAATCGGAATTTTCCTTTCCCTCGCATAGCTCTTCATCTCAGTAATCAGAGGGTCTTCAATTTTATTGAATTGCTCAATGTAGTTAAGTTGAGTATTATCAAGAATGATTGCCATGCTATTTCACCAAAATAATTTTCTTCGAATAAATTTCCGATGTTGTAGTTAAAACAATTATATAGACTCCGCTGGATACCGTATATCCAAAATCACTATATCCATTCCAAATGAAAGCATTTTTCCCGGACGAAAGTTCAGAATTAAAAAGTGATTTTACCTTTCTGCCAAGAATATCGAAAATTTCAATCCGTGCAGTTTCTGTCTTGTCCGAAAAAAACTCTATTCTAGTAAAATCCTTAAATGGATTCGGATAAGAAGTTATTTTTCCGATCCTTGTATCATCTTCATTCAGAGCTTGTGAAATTGCATAAAATAAATTCTTCGTACCGTAAATATATTTGTAAGAATCGCTTTCGGGCAGGAATCGAGTAACATTTGAGGAATCGAGGAAAGAAAAATTAATATAAAGTGTATCACCTTCGTCATATCCAGGTAAATCGAAGGAATACTTCTTATTCTCAACAATATTCATGAGATATTCCGCTGATTCGCCAAAATGTCGAATATGAAGATTCACATTAGAAACTGAATTCCCAACAAAGGATTTATAAAGCCTGCTGCCGCTTTCCGTTAATTCTATATTCGGAAAATTAACTGCATCGACTGCCGAAAGTAAGCCATAGCCAAAACTATTATCCGGATTGAATGGACGATCTCCGGATTCAAGTAGTATTCTTCTTACTTGAATATTATTTAGATGAGGATAGTGTGAGATCAATTGCGCTGCGATTCCGGCGATAATTGGCGCCGCAAATGAAGTACCGCTTCCGTAACCGTAACCGCTATCAAAAGATCGTGCGTTGTAAACACTTGTAGCTTTTGCTGTAAGATCAGGCTTTATTCTTCCGTCAAATGTGGGGCCGTAGGAACCGCTTCTATATCGAGATCCGGCAGAAGTATCAATTCCCCCCGCGGCAATAACGTTAAACGCATCTGCTGGAGCAATAATATACCGCCAGGGCATAAGTCCTTCGTTACCTGAGGAAGTAACAGTTACGATGCCTCTTTCGAAGGCAAAATTATAAGCTTTCGTAACAATTGTTGAGTTCCCATCCATATCCTCATAAGTATAATCGCCCTCCCCGGAATCAAATTCATTATAACCGACAGAACTTGAAATTACATCAACGCCAAGGTTCTCCATCCATTCGACCGCACGCGCAAAGTTATCTTCTTCGATATGAGTTTCTGTCCCGAGGAATTCAGTTTTTGCCAATAAATAAGATGAGTTAAATGCTGGACCTACAATGCTACCTTCGTCAAAACCACCGATTATACTGAAAACAGAAGTACCATGATAATCCTGATTCGTTAGATCCCCGATTTGGTTTCTTGTTATCGTATCGTTGAAAACAAAATCATATTCATCAATAACGTCCCTTAATCTTAACGAAGGATGATCCTCCCAATTAAATCCGCTGTCGAGCAATCCGATTCTTACACCTTCACCGCTTATACCTTCATTGTGAAGCTGAGGAATTTCTGAAATTTGATATTGAAAAAGTGAAGGTCCGTAATTGTAAATAGTTTCATTGCTAGAGATATTTAAGAATTTATGTGCGTTTTCTTTTTTATTATCGATACTAATGAATCTTAACTTTCGTACCGGTTCAATTTTTTCAACAAAGGAAAGTTCTTCAATAGAATTAAGGATAGATTTATTTTCCACAGTGATAGAAACTGCATTCATCCATTTTATTTTGTGAATTATATTCACTGCAAAATTTTCTATACCACTTATGTATTCTTCAAATAACGGAAGATCTGCTTGTGTGATAATATCATTCTGTAAAGATGATACTTTTTGCCTTCTCTTTATTGCTTCAAGCGATATTCCTAAGTTTTCAGGTGTTGTTTTTAGAAGCTGATCTTCGAATGGACCTTTATCCACGAAATAAATAAAATATTTTTCTTGAGCATAATTTAGTTCAAGAAAAAATAAAAATAAGAATATGAATCTGATCCATCTCATAATAGCGCAATTATAAAGAAATGATAATGAAAAGAATACGACAAAATTAATCCACAATCATTGCTATTCTGTTGAATCTAATCGATCCCAAAAGTTTGAAGAACTCAGAAAAAGGTATGTTCGGATTCCAAGACCAATAAATCATTAGGGCCTGTCCTACTATTTTATCTCTCGGGACCAAACCCCAAAAACGGCTGTCAGCACTATCGTCTCTGTTATCCCCCATCATAAAATAGTAATCTTTTTTAATTACATAGAAATCTGCTGGTTTACCGTCAATATAAACTTCATCATTTTTTAACTCAGCAACGCGTCTATCGTGTTCACGATCGATTATAGTCTTCCACCAATCGAAATTTGAAGGACTCAATTTTATTGTATCCCCCATTTTGGGAATTATGTAAGGTCCATAGTTATCTTTATTCCAACCGGTTCCTTTTGGAAAAATGTCCTGCTGAGGTACACCTTCCGGTATGAAATAGTTAGCGTTATACTGAATCATTGGTGGTCTTAAAGCTTCAACACCGTTTCTTTGAACAACTTTTCTATCTATTGAGATTGTATCCCCCGGAGTTCCGATACATCGTTTTACATAATTAAGAATTTCCTTAGGTTTTAGTTCATCCCTATCACCCGGATATTCAAAAACAACAATATCACCGGCTTCGGGTTCTCTTATTGCAGGGAGTTGAAAATATGGTAGTTCAATATTCGTAAATGGAATGTTTCTCGGTGAAGAAGATCCATAAATAAATTTATTCACAAATAGAAAATCACCGATTAAAATAGTTTTCTCCATTGAGCCCGTCGGCACTCGCGAAGTTTCAATTAAAAATGTTTTTATTAAAAGTGCAGCAACAGCGGCAAACAATAAATTTTTGAGAAAATCTAAAAAACGTCTTAGTGGAGATTTATTAACAGCTTTTTTCTTCATTTAATCCTTCTCTTAATCTTCAATTTGGAGCACAGCCAAAAATGCTTCTTGCGGGATCTCGACATTACCCACCTGCTTCATTCTTTTCTTACCTTCTTTCTGTTTTTCAAGAAGTTTTCGCTTACGCGTGATGTCACCGCCGTAACATTTTGCAAGAACGTTTTTACGGAGGGCTTTGATTGTCGTGCGCGAAATAACCTTATTTCCAATCGCAGCTTGAACAGCAATTTCAAACATCTGACGTGGAATCAAGTCTTTCAGTTTTGAACAAACTTTTCTTCCCCAATCATATGCTTTATCCTTGTGAACAATTATCGATAAAGCATCAACCGGTTCTCCATTGAGTAAAATATCCAATTTCTGCAGATCAGATTCTCTGTAACCGATGTACTCGTAATCGAAAGATGCGTAACCACGAGTGGTCGATTTCAACTTATCGTAGAAATCAAAAATGATTTCTGACAGAGGAAATTCAAACTGGAGATCTGCTCTGGTCGGATCGATATATGTGGTGTTTTTATATACACCCCGCTTATCCATTGCAAGTTTCATTATATTTCCGACATATTCACTCGGTGTAACTATTTGTGCCTTTATATAAGGTTCTTCTATGTATTCAATTTCTCCAAGCGGCGGCATTTCTGCTGGATTATCTACTACAATCTTTTTTTGACTTTTGGTGAAAACATAGTATTCAACGTTGGGTAGAGTTGTCACAATCGATTGATCATATTCGCGTTCGAGTCTTTCCTGAACTATTTCCATATGAAGCATCCCTAAAAACCCGCATCTGAAACCGAACCCAAGTGCAGCGGATGTTTCGGGCACATAGAAAAGTGCTGAATCGTTCAATCTGAACTTTTCAAGAGCATCTCTCAAGTCCTCAAAATCATCAGAAGAAGTCGGATACAATCCACTAAAAACCATGGGTTTTATTTCACGATAACCAGGTAGAGGTTTTTCCGCTCCATTTTTGGTGTGAGTAACGGTGTCGCCCACTTTTGTATCGTGGACGTCTTTAACGCCGGCAATCAAGTAACCCACGTCGCCGGCTTTTAATTCTTTTGTCTTCTTTTTAGTTAACTGAAGGATTCCAATTTCTTCGGCTAAAAATTTCTTACCGTTTGCGAAAAACTTTATCTCATCCTTTTCGCGAATAACACCGTTCATAACCCTGATGTAAGCAATAGCGCCTCGATAGGAATCAAAAATAGAATCAAATACCAGAGCTTGGAGCGGTTTTTCCTCATCACCTTTTGGAGGAGGCACTCGTTTTACTACAGCGGAGAGAATTTCATCAATCCCCACTCTCGTTTTTGCACTTGCTAAAATTATATCATCCTCATCACAACCTATCAAATCAACAATTTGACCTTTCACAACATCAACTATCGCGCTTGGTAAATCAATTTTATTTATCACAGGAATGATTTCTAATCCAGCTTCAATTGCGAGATATAGATTGCTTATTGTCTGAGCTTCGACACCTTGTGCAGCATCCACAACAAGTAACGCTCCTTCGCAAGCAGCTAACGATCTGCTAACTTCGTAGGAAAAATCAACGTGGCCCGGAGTATCGATGAGATTCAGAGTATATATATCATTATTCTCATCTTTGTACTTCATCTGGATGGCATGGGATTTTATAGTTATTCCACGCTCCCTTTCGAGATCCATGTTGTCCAGCAACTGAGATTTTGCCTCTCTTGCAGTGATAGAGCCGGTAAATTCCAGCAAACCATCGGCAATTGTGGATTTGCCGTGGTCAATATGCGCAACTATGCAGAAGTTTCTTATCTTTTCCATATTCATTTTAATTTAGCTAGTTAATATAAGGACGAGTTGAGGTAATATCAATTTAGAAAGGATTTGACGTTCTCCGATTATCCTTACGTTTCAAGTGAAACTCATTTTTCTTAGATTGCAAAGAAAATATTACAATTTATGAAGCGATTTTTAAGATACATTTTACTCATTTTTCTAATAACGACATGTGCACAAGCACAGAAAGTCAATTTTGCGGTTTTGAGTTCGACTCAAATTGGAAAGCAGCAAAACCAAAATGTCCTCAAAAATGTTCTTCAACAGATTTCGAGCAGAAACGAGATTGAATTTGTAATTATTTTGGGAAATTTGACAGAGAACGGATCCAAAAAAGAATTTACAGAACTAAGAACTCTCATACGAAATTTAAAAATTCCGGTCTTTCTGCTGCCGAGCGAATCTGACATAAATTCAGACATCCTTTCTGAATTACATTTTATTGAAGTTTTTGGTGACACAAGATTTTCAATTAAGCGCGATAGTCTGCTAATTTGCGGAATAAAAACAGCCCAGAATAACACAGGCGGAGTTAAGCACATATCTGTTGAAGATAGGAACTGGTTTTCTGACCTTTTAACCGATAGCATAAAACATTGTATGCTGTTTTTAGGCAGTGACTCGGAACTGATCCCGAACATAAATTTATTGTTCGATGAACTCTATGAAAAAGAAATAAAATTGATTATAGCCGCGGAATCAGGTTCGAAATCATCAAAGAATGGTTTCGTTCAAATTGCCTCTTTACAAAAAAACTTAGTAAATATGTTTTCACTGAATGATTCTGTGTTACAAACATATTCTGGCAAAGATTTTTTCAGTCTAAGATCAAGTTCTACGGATGAATTCATCTTTCCAACAACAGAAATAGTCGAGACAGAAGAAACTGACGCTAAAACGATTTGGAATAAAAGTGTCAATTTTTCTCTTGCTGCAAATCCGGTGCTGAGCAAAAACAGAATTTTCTTAATCGACAAATTAGGACTTCTTTATGCATTCGATTTTGATGGAAAACAAATTTGGCAAAACGATCTTTTTGGTGATGTAATTTCATCCGGCATTTATGCAGATAATTTTTTTGCTGCGGCAACACTTCAAGGAGATTTAAGTACACTAAATTCATCTAACGGTGATTTGCTGCAAACAATTGGTTTCAATGAAGCGATAACGACCGATCTAATTACTTACAATTATTCCGGCAGTAAGCGACTGATGATTCCAAAAACAACTAATTCAAACGCTGTGGTGCTTGCCGGAACAGAATCGGGAGAGGTTTATTGTTTTGACATTGAAACACTTGAGCAGATTTGGAAGAATAGTTCATCAAGTTCCACGATAATCGGAAAGCCGGTTTATAGTAACGATAAAGTATTTTTTGCAAACAAAAACGGAGAAATTTTTTGTATCGATGCAAATGAAGGTTGGTTAATATGGAAATGGTCATTGGATAAAACAAATACTAATCGTTCAGGGACATTATTAGTCGGATCAATTATTCTGAGCTATATATCTTCTGCCGGAAATATCTATTCAATTGATGCTAATCTTGGAAAATTAATCTGGAAGAACGAGAAAATTGAAGCTTCGGGAGGTAGTTCTATTTCCGCCGATGGAAAGACTCTATACATAAAAAGTTATGAAGATAAATTTCACATACTTAATTCCTCCAACGGTAAAATCATTAAATCGATTAACATGCGTTATGGATGGGATAGTTCAGATGCCGCAGCGGTTGAAGGGAATAATATAATCCTTGTACCGGCGTCAAACGGCAGAGTTTATAGAATCAATAGCGAGTATCTTTACAAAACAGTTTTCTTAACTCAAAACGATCCGGTCATTTCCATAAATCAAATATCAAATGAGCCGAACAATTATTTAATCACCACAGCAGACGGCGATATTTACAAAATTCAGTATGACGAGGAATAATATTGTTGAATATTGAAGGCGTTATTTTTGATATTGACGGAACTCTATGTAAAACCAATCAATTAATTTTTGAATCGTTTAGATACATCAACAAAAAATACTTGGCAAAAAATCTAACCGATCAAGAAATTATTACTTATTTCGGTCCTACCGAAACCGAGATTATATCAAAACTTTTCCCAAACAATTTCCAAGAGGTTGAAGATGATTACTTCAACTTTTACAAAGAAAATCACAATAATCTTGCTGAGCTTCATGAAGGTATTGAAGACATACTAAGATTTCTACAAGTGAATAATATTTATCTTGGAATTTACACCGGTAAAGGGAGAAGATCGAGCGAAATAACATTGACAGAAACCTGCATATTTGATTACTTCGATTTGATCGTTACGGGTGATGAACTTAAAGGATCGAAACCTGATTGCGAAGGGGCAAAATTATTTCTTGATAAATTTTCATTGCATCCCCAAAATGTGATGATGGTAGGTGATGCCGTAACGGATATTGTGGTTGCTAGAAACTGCGGTTTAATTGGAATTTCTGTTACTTGGGACAGTTATGATAAAAACAGAGTGATAGAATACGGCAACAACTATTTATTCGAAAAGACTTCTGATTTACTTAATTTTTTCAAAACAAACATTAACCACCGAGATCGAACGGATAGATAAACGAGACTCTAGGTTCAACTCTTCTCTGAGTTTGATAATCAATAATATTTTCGTCAAAATCTCTTATGGGAGTAAAAGTCCATTTATAAAGGAGCGAAACAAGAAGATAAGGTGCAGGTTTATAACCTATCTCGAGAAACATCATTGAACGTTCATCCATTTTAAATATGTCGCTCTCATCTTTAATATTGGTCTTATTATAGCCTGCATTAAATACGAATGGAAGAACTCCGGGAGCAATATTTGTTCTAAGCTGCAGAATTCCGGAGTCCGGATCTATATCGAGACGTTGATAACTTCCAAGAATATTGATTGAATTTATTATATTAAAATTCATTTCACCGTACCAGCCATTCCCGATATATAAATTTGATTCGAGCATTTGAATTTTACTTGATACCACACCTGTAGTTTTGTCAAAATTAAATCTTTCTAATTCATAAAAGGCATTAAAATACGACGGTATATAATTTTTACCGTTAATTCTTCGTTCGAATTTTGTGTAAATATTTAATAGCCCGAGACCTTTCATCCCAAACTTAAATCCAGCGGCAATTCCGTGTCCACTACCGACTATCTGAACAAAATCAGAATAAACATCTAGAGAAACAATTTCTTTTCTGATTACAGGGAAAGTAATATCGAGCCCAATAAACACGGGCTTATCCACAGTCTGCTCTTTTAAAAACTCGCCATTCTCCTCATTGATAGATCCTGAAATCACTCCTGCATATTGGTGCAAATCAGTTACAATTGAAAGTCCAGTTTCAACATCTCCGATAACAGGAACATCACCTAATTGAGTGAATTTAAGTGGATTTACGTAGCCTCTGATTCCCAACACACTACCAGCACCGAAACTTCCGTACAAGGTTTCAAAACCATATTTATCAAATCGAAGATTGAGATTTAATCCAATTTTCCTCGCGTCAAAACTCGGGCTGTTGTTGTAAAGATAAACGATACTTCCATTGCCAAGAGTAGAATAATCGAGTGCACCAAGTCTCAAATAGAAATCCTCGTTAAGCTGACCGTATCTGAAATATCTTATTAACCGAAGGTAACTTGATAAATCATTAAAGTTTTCATTCCTCAACTTTCCATCAGCGCCAAATTCCAAATTAAGATCAAGTCCCACACCGATTTTACCGTAACTAAATTCCGGGGCAAGATGCAACGAATAATAGGGTTGTGAGTTAATCCACAGAATACCCATTCCGCCATAAAGTAAATTATTTTGATTATCCGGATTATAAAACTGTCCTAATGTCGAAGAAGACAATTGAGAAAGAAAAAGAATCACAAGAAATATTTTGAAAAATCTCATCTAAGCAGAATCATTTTTTTTGCTTGGGAAAAGTTATTTAAGTCCAACTTGTAAAAGTAGATACCGCTTGATAAATTCTCGGCATTAAATTCCACTTCATAACTGCCGGGGGGAATTTGTTTATTAAGAAGAACCGCAACTTCACTTCCAAGCAGATCAAACACCCGCAAACTAACTTTTGTGTTTTGAGAATAACCACTTCCTGCCGGGATTGAAAACTTAATCTTGGTCGACGGATTGAAAGGGTTTGGGTAGTTTTGGAGGAGTTCAAATTCTGAAGGAAATATTTCTGTGTTAATAGTTGTCGGAAAGTCTACTTCAATTGAATCTGGATAATCTACTCCACCATCAATATCCAATTGTTCTAATCTGTAATAAATCAAATTATTGTTCACATCAATCGCTGCAGTTGTATCTAAAAAATAATATTGATGTGGAACATTTGAATTACCATGACCTTCAACAAATTTTATATTCTGCCATACACCGTCAACATTTTTCCTTTGTAAATTAAATCCAAGATTATCCTGTTCAGTTGCTGTTTCCCATTCAAGCAGAACAGAATTCCCATATTTGGTTCCAATAAAATAAGTGAGAGTTACGGGTAATATATCAGCAATAATTACCAACACACAAAAAAGATAGAATATTAAAAAGAATATTTTGAAATTTTTCATTATCTCACAATTGCTAATTTGTTAGTTACAGAATCATTTTGATCAGCAGATTTCAAAATTACTTTGTATAAATAGATTCCGTTTGCAACCAAGTTACCATCTTCATCTCGTCCGTTCCATTCGAATTTATTAGTATCTATTTTTAGTTCACTTCTTGGTCTTACAATTTTTTTAATTAACCTACCTGCAATAGTGTAAATATTAATTTGAATTTCATCCGGAATATTTGTCAATCTCATCATGAAATTGGTACTGCTAGCAAACGGATTTGGATAATTATAAACATCTATCAATTTAGTTTCATCAGATACTATAAAAGTTTTTTGATATCCTGAATTACCGCTTTCAGCACTTAGTAAATTTTCTCCCTCTATTTTAAATTGATGTGTTCCCGGTTGAAGTACGGGTTCAAAAAGATATTTAACCTCTCTATTTACTGAATCATACTCAATTTCCAACTGTGTATAGTAAATTCTATTCAAATCAAGGTAGAATTTAACAGCATTTGTGTCTTGAGCTGGGAACTTGCTCTGATAAGTCAACAAAACATTTATTTCGGGAGTACTGGAAACAAAATCACCATCCACAATCTGATAACCATTGTAATCCACCTCAACTGCCGCAGATTTAATATTTGTCACCGTATCTCTGATTACATAAAATGGTATTCTAAATGAATTATTATCCTTATAAAGTTCAGTTATTGAGTTTTCGGGGTCGATGTTTATCTCAAAAATCATATCTCCGTAACCATCCTCAAAATTCGATTCGTACGAATATTGAATCAGTTTTGATTGAGTAGGCAGGATGCTGTTGATCGAAGTCTGATATACAATTTTTTCACTTCTATCCTGAGTAATTAATTTGATATTCATTTGGACATTTGATCCGCTTGACTCACCTATATTATGAACCTTGATTGATAAATCAACGTTTTGACCTTGATCGATCGAATCCGCCGATAGACTTACACTTTGATAATTTATTCCCAATTCCGGTGATGTTTTATAATTCAATGCTATTGATTCAACTTTTGGAGACTGCATCGCATTACCTTTTCCAATTTCAAAAGCAAACTGAAGGAAAGGGTAAGTTCCGCTGTTTATTGATGATAACGCAATTGGTTGCGTTGATGAATTTAAATAGTTTAATGTATCAATAGTCCCATTTTCCTTAATACCAATCGGCTTAATTCGTATTTCTGATCCTACGGGAATGTTTGAAACCATATTAAGGCTTGTCCAGCTACCAGAAGGACCAAATACGGGAGTAGTATATTTTCCTTGTTCAAGCAGTCTAATGAAGGTTGTGTCATACCTCGCATTTCCCTGCCCAGAAAGAGTATATCTTTCCTTTGCAAAACTTGGATCGCTTTTTCTTCCTAAGAATGCCCAAGAACTTCTGAATTGAAGGCTGTCAATATACTTGCTTCCAAGATCACGGAACATTTGTTTTAATGTAGCATTAGAAACCCTTCCCTCGTCGGCTACTGCGACTGCAATATATTTATCGGTTCCCAAGTTATTTAAAAAATCTATGTACGCTTGAGCAATCACTCCCGTATTATCATTAAGAAGTGGAAATCTTTGATACTCGACAAACTCCAAACTCAGTGTATCAAATACCACAACATGATGTCCGTTTGTGTTTGGGAAACCGACATAATTAGTGCCATCTATTTCAATAATTCCATAATTACCGTCGTTAAAACCAGCTGAATTTACAACAACGTCAATAGATTTGTCTTTAATTCGCAACTTGTTCTGATTATCAAATAAAGTATTCTCATATAGTCCATCATCAAATGATTTCTGATCTATAATAATTTGATCAATATCAGGAGTTTTATAGAATGATTTAATAATTCCTGACTCAGAGTTTCCAGAAAAATAAGCTCGCACCCAATAACGCATATTATTCTGTAAAGTTGAGATCGGGTAAGAAGTATTAAATTCATTCAAATTTAGATTTATAATAGAGGACTGACTGAAATTTTCATCCTGCGAAATCTCTAAAATAAAGTTGTTTTCGGTCGGGTTATACAAAGGATTTACAATCTGTATATTTACGTTCTGTGCATTTGTATTTACGTTGGGCATAAAAATCCTTAAATCTGAACTCCCCACATTAAATGAGAACACCAAATCATTATCCTCCTCGCTTACCTCATTTATCTGATTAAACTGATCCAACTTGATATTTACCGTATGAGTTCCGGGCATCGATTTTATGGGAAGAATTATCATCAAACTGTCCGAATAAACCGGTAACTGCTTATTAAAATTCTGTTCAAATATTACTTCACTTTGATATGTCTGTTTAACATTAAGACTGAAGCTTTGATTCTGAACGGTTCCAATATTTTTATAAAATATTTTTACAGTGAGACTGTCGGACAAATCATTGGGCGTATCATCATTGAGTGCGTAGGATTCATTAGTAATAAATAAATTCGGCTTCGTCGGAATTTGCAATGTTAATATCGGGTCGCCAAGCAATGTATTAGTTAACGCAAACAATTGATTTACCGCACTTGTACCATAAGTTGATTGAAACTCCACTTTCGCCGAATTAAGAGCATCACTCACATTGTGTTTTCCTTCACTTAAAACCTTCTTGTAAAAAATCTGAGGAAATGTTGTAGCAGAGGATAAAAATCCCAGTGAGGAATTCCCTATGTATCCAACTGCCTGTCCAGAGTTATCGAGGGTAAATAATTGAGAGAATGAAACCACATCTGGTTCTGCGAATCTTCCAGTCGAACATCCAAAGTCAGTGACAAGCGGATAACGATTGACAGTATTTGCAAGGTCAGATGGTTCAGTGATTGAATTATCCCAAATTCTTGTTCCGCTGTGACCAATGTAAGAAATAAAAACCCCCCC